>NZ_JBLIET010000006.1:0-118741 GCF_047633235.1 Psychroserpens sp.
GAGCTGTACCAGGATTATTAAGTGGAGCATACGATGAGTGTGGTGGTACTTTATATATTGACTGGTCATACACTGATGATTGTGGTAGAACAATTACTGCACAAAAAGTCATTACTGTTGAACCAGCGCCTACAGCGGAGTTTGCAACAATCATGGATGCTTCTATTTATTGTGAAGAGTTAGCAACTTATGAGCCAGAATTCTTATCATATACAAATGGTGGAACTGGAGCATGTGAGATCTCAGGATCTGTTCAAGGTGTAGCTGATGTTTTTGACGGAAGCTGTGGTACGTTTGAAGTTAACTTTACATTTACTGATGCTTGTGGAAGACCAATTACTTCAAGTCAAACAATTACTGTTATTGATGAAACTGCACCAGTATTAACTGGAGAGTTGCCTCAAGGTGAGTCTAACTTAGACTTGTGTTTTGATACTCGTCCAGAAGGACCAACTGAAGCAGAAATAGCGGCTTTATTTACAGACTGTGGTAACGTAAATGTTACTAAAACACAATCTGCTCCTCAGGAAGATGATTGTAGCTGGGCAGTAATGTACAGATATGACATCCAAGATGATTGTGGGAACTTTGCTAATCCAGTAAAAGTATTCTACAACGGTGGAGATCAATCTGCTCCTTTATTAACAGGAACATTACCAGAAGGTAGTACAGGTTTACAGTGTTTAAGCGATAATCCTGGTGCTCCATCATTGGATGCCCTTAACGCGGCTTACACAGATAACTGTGGGACGGTAACAATAACTCCTTTAGAGCCAGTAATTACTGGTGACGATTGTAGTTGGACTGCAACTTATGGGTATACTGTTGTTGATGCATGTGATAACTATGCAGCTAACATCGTAATCGTAAATAGTGGTGCTGATACTATGGCTCCAGTATTAGAAGGTGAAATACCAATGGATGCAAATTCATTGAACTTATGTATTGATTCTGATTTAGAAGAGCCTTCTGAACTATATATCGCTTCACTTTACGGAGATAACTGTAGTGAAGTAACTGTTACTAAGATCGAAAAAACTTACGGTACAGACTGTGAGTGGATTAGAGTTTTTGAATATATCGCTCAAGATGCTTGTGGAAACAAGTCTGATGTCATCAAAGTGAACTATCAAGGTGGTGACGCTACAGCTCCTGTATTTAATCTAGAGTGCCAGATAGATGTAGTTATTGGTACAATGGAAGGGGCTATATGTCCTAATGATGCAGAGATCAGTTTAGATATAAATCAAGAAATTGATGTATATACAGGCTGGACAGTAGGTGGTATAGAAATAGGTTCATTAGCTGGTTGTGTAAGTGATACTTGTGCATCTGATGAAGATTTAGTGATTCGAGTAAAAAACAAAACTAAAGTAGGAGATGACTGTAGCCAGACATTGACAATAACTTTTGTTGCAGTTGATGCTTGTGGAAATGAATCTGAAGACTTTGTATGTAACTATACGATCATTGATGATACAGCACCAGTAGTTGAGTGTCCAGAAGATGTAGACTTTGGTATTGTAACTGAAGCGCCAACAGCATTTGCTGATAAGGCACCTTATACTGATAACTGTCAAGCTAATGGTTTAACCCTAGATTATACAGATGTTTTAACGTCTGTGATAACTGAAGGTAATGCTTGTGCTAGTCAATTTGAAAATAGATTGTTGACAAGTGAAGCTGACTTTAGTGGTGCTGAGACATTCATTAATTTTGATGATATTGATGCTGGAACGAATGCAGGAGATTATGTAACATTAGGAGATGAATACCAAAGTTTAGGTCTTACTTTTTCTGGTGATAAAGAAGTTGGTATAAATACTTATGCTTCTATTGGTGCTGGTACTCCTATTTCAAGTCCAAATAATTTATCTCCTTATGATGGAACACCTCAAAATGAATATGGAAATATTACGCTTAGTTTTGAATCAGGTATAAATCGTGTAGGTTTCTATTTAGGAACTAATGCGACAGATGATGTTGAAGTTACTGTTAGTTGTATTTCTAATGGGGTTGTTATGGCTACTGAAGTATTCATTACAGGCGTAAGTAGTCAATTCTTTGGATTAGAAAGTGCAGTGTCATTTGATCAGTTACTTTTTGATGGATTCGGATCAGCTAATTCATTTCTATGGATCGATGATCTTCGTTTCGAAGGTTGTGATGAAGAAAATGGATCTGAAACATTTACAGAGAATTTTGATGGACTATTTGCTGGAACACTCTTTTCTGGTCAAAATACACCAACAAATGATTATTTCACTTCTCCTTATGTGTCAATGACAGGAGGGACTTGGGAAGTATTAGATACGTCAACATTTAATTGTGACGCGCTCTCTAATCCAAATTCATTGGTATGGAACACTGGTGGTAGTACAACAGCAAATGCAAGTTTATCATTTTCAGTGCCAGCATTTGGTGTGTCATTTGCAATTGCAGATAATACTTTAGTTGAAATCACAGTTAATCATGATGGAGGTTCATCTGTTTACAATATAAATGGAAACGGAAATGCAGGAAATATAGTTACCCTTACTGAAACTGGAATTACAAGTTTAGACTTTGAAGTTCAAAATTTCGGTAACAACTATGGTTGCTTAGATAACCTTACTTACTCAGTTGGTGGAAGTTCTTCTATAGACTATACGTTAGTAAGAACATTTACAGCAAACGATGGTTGTGATAACACGTCTACTTGTGATGTTGTGTATACTTGGACTGAAGTATTGACTCCAGAAAATGATGGTTATGAAGAAGATCTTAGACAAGCTGAAGAAGCGGTTAAAATCGACTTTACTGCGTATCCAGTACCATTTGATAATGTAGTAAATATTGCTTACTCATTTGAGTTTGAAACTAATGTAACTATTGAGTTATTTGATACTAAAGGCTTACAAGTCTTCAGTGACACTAACAAGAATTATGTTACAGGATCTAACGGTACATCAACATTTGATTTATCTAGATACTCAAGCCAAATGTTCTATGTGAAGTTAACGACTAGTCAAGGTACGGTTACTAAGAAGATTGTATCTTCTGGTAAAAAGTAATTGATACATAATAATTAGGGATAGTCCCTAAGGGTATATATTAAAGGCAGCTATTTATAGCTGCCTTTTTTTTTGTGCCTTTTTTTAGTCTGAAATGTGCCTTGTATTTTGCAGTAATCGTATAGACAGATGCGTGTTGTATCTTACATATTTATGAATAGATCATGGAAATAGATAAGCACTACAAGAGATTAAATTATGACATGTGTTGAGTTGTAAAGTTTCTGAAGAAAATAAAATTTACTAAAGGAGGCTTTTAGCCCAAATAATGGCTTCTGGAAATTTGTCAAATAATATAAACAGTATATTTAATCACTAGGGTCACGCGATCTATATTCATTTAACGATTAGTCACGTCACTATGGTTAAGAAGCGTGTAGCTTTTTTTTGTAGATAAGCAATTGATATAGATATAATAATAGCGCTTCTCTAAGCGCTCTACTAATGGCCAGTTTTATAGCTGCCTTTTTTAGTTCAATACGTAATAGTCCTTGCAAAAAAAGATCTTATAATGAATTAATAGAGGTGCTTTTAATAGGTCACCACGAGATCTAAAAATAGACGAGTACTACGTATTATATTACTCATAAGATATGGTGAGTACTCCAATTTCCGAAGAGAAAAAAAGTTTACTTGAGTGTTTTTTGAGCCCACACTATGGCTTCTGGTAAGGTGTCAAAAATTTCAAAGGGTCTATCTAAGAATAGTTTCTCTATTTGGGCAGTACTTTTTGCCATGAAATTTTGAGAGACGACACAAAACCCAAGAAGGTTTTTAATTTTAGACGTTTCTTTATAAATTGCTGGATCTACAGAGTATGAGTTAATTCTATGAGTGATATAAATAAAGGGTTTATTCTTAAAATAAGAATAGGCAGTATTGGTTAATATTAAATTCTCTTTTAAGGTGATGTGAACCCCTGCATCCATGACAACAATCATGTAGTTATCAAAAATATGTACTTCACAAAAATCTAATCGTAAGCGCTCTGTCATCGTTTCAATTTAACCATTCAAAAAGTATGAAACAAAAAAAAACCTCTTTATTTAAAGAGGCTTTTTTTTTATAAGACTCCTATTTTAAGATTTAGTCTCTTTGGCAGCCTTTACTATTTTGATAGTCAATTCATCAGCTTTTGCATCTAAATCCATATGAATGGTATCTCCTTCTTGTAATTGAGAGTTAATGATCTCTTCAGCAAGGGCATCTTCAATATACTTTTGAATCGCTCTTTTTAAAGGTCTAGCACCATACTCTTTATCAAACCCCTTATCTGCGATATAATCTTTAGCCTTATCACTAAGGTTAAGTTCATATCCTAAATCTCTAATTCTCTTAATAAGAATTGCCAATTCAATATCAATAATCTTATTGATATCTTTTCTTTCTAAGGCATTAAAAACCATGACGTCATCAATTCTGTTTAAAAACTCAGGAGCGAATGCTTTTTTAAGTGCATTTTCAATAATGCTTTTTGAATTATCACTGGCTTGAGCAGTTTTTGCAGACGTACCAAAACCAACGCCTTGACCAAAGTCTTTAAGTTTTCTGGCTCCAATATTAGAGGTCATGATAATGATTGTATTTCTAAAATCAATTTTACGACCAAGACTATCGGTTAAATACCCATCATCTAAAACTTGCAATAACATGTTAAAGACATCTGGATGGGCTTTTTCAATTTCATCTAAAAGAATTACTGCATAAGGCTTACGACGTACTTTCTCTGTTAATTGTCCACCTTCTTCATAACCTACATATCCTGGAGGTGCACCAACTAATCTAGAAATAGCAAATTTCTCCATGTATTCACTCATGTCAATTCTAATCAAGGCGTCTTCACTATCAAAAAGCTCACGAGCTAATACTTTAGCTAATTGCGTTTTACCAACTCCTGTTTGTCCTAAAAATATAAATGAGCCTATGGGCTTGTTTGGATCTTTAAGTCCTGCACGATTACGTTGAATGGCCTTAACAACCTTAGAAACAGCTGCATCTTGTCCTATGACTTTTCCCTTAATGAGTTCTGGTAATTGTACGAGTTTGTTGCTTTCGGTTTGAGCAATTCTATTTACAGGAATACCAGTCATCATAGAAACGACGTCTGCGACATTGTCTTCAGATACAATTTCTCTATGTTGTTTAGTATCTTCTTCCCACTTTTCTTGCGCTATCGCTAATTCTTTTTCGAGGCGTTTTTCATCGTCTCTTAATTTAGCGGCTTCTTCGTATTTTTGTTTTTTAACAACTGTATTTTTTGTTTCCTTTACTTCTTCTAGCTTATGTTCTAGATCAAGTATTTGTTTAGGAACCTCAATATTAGTAATATGAACGCGAGAACCCGCTTCATCTAAAGCATCAATAGCTTTGTCTGGTAAAAAACGCTCTGTCATGTATCTATTGGTGAGTTTTACACAAGCCTCAATAGCTTCATCTGTATAATCAACATTGTGATGCTCTTCATATTTACCTTTAATATTATTTAAGATCTCTATAGTTTCTTCAACAGTCGTTGGTTCTACAATTACTTTTTGAAAACGTCTTTCCAAGGCGCCATCTTTTTCTATGTATTGTCTGTATTCATCTAGAGTAGTAGCTCCAATACATTGTATTTCTCCTCTGGCAAGTGCAGGTTTAAACATGTTTGAGGCATCTAAGCTACCTGTAGCGCCACCAGCACCAACGATCGTGTGAATTTCATCAATGAAGAGAATGATGTCATCATTCTTCTCTAATTCATTCATGACGGCTTTCATACGCTCTTCAAATTGACCTCTGTATTTTGTGCCCGCAACTAAACTTGCTAAATCTAAAGTTACTACTCGCTTATTAAAGAGTGTTCTAGAGACTTTTCTTTTTATAATTCTAAGTGCTAAACCTTCGGCAATTGCAGATTTACCAACACCTGGTTCTCCAATAAGTAACGGGTTATTCTTTTTACGTCGACTTAAAATTTGTGAGACACGTTGTATTTCTTTTTCTCGTCCAACAACAGGGTCGAGTTTTCCTTCTTCTGCCATTACGGTAAGATCTCTACCAAAGTTATCTAAAACAGGCGTCTTAGATTTTTTTGCGGATTTACCAGTGGGCTGTCCAAAAGGATTTTCTTTGGAGTCATCTTCCTGATTAGGTTCATCATCTGAGAATGACTCAGCCTTAGGAAGTTCTAAATAATCATCATCGTTAGTAATCATAAATTTGAATTGTTCTTTTACATTATCGTAATCTATTTTTAACTTATTTAAAAGTTTTGTAGTGGGGTCATTTTCATTTCTCAAAATACACAATAACAAATGTGCGGTATTTATAGAGGTGCTTTGAAATAACTTCGCTTCTAAGAACGTGGTTTTTAAAGCACGCTCTGCTTGTCTTGTAAGATGTAGGTTCTTCTTTTCATTTGAAGACACCGTAATATTAGGATTTGCCGGACTTAAAATTTCAACCTTTCGGCGTAAGTGATTTAGGTCTGCGTCCAGCGCATTTAATATATCTATCGCTTTACCATTACCATCACGAAGCAGGCCTAACATTAAATGCTCTGTACCTATAAAATCGTGACCTAATCGTAATGCTTCTTCTTTGCTATAAGCAATTACATCTTTAACTCTTGGGGAAAAATTATCATCCATAGTAATCTCTTTCTGCTTTAAAAATAATAAAATCTATATACAAATGGGCAAAAATTATACCTTAAATATAGCGTTGCCACTAATAGAGTGAAAAATCTTTAAAAATTCAAAGTTTTTAACAAAAGACTTATTAAAAATTACATAAAATTTTGTTAATAAATAGTTCTAAATTTCACTCAAATAAGTCGCATAAACACTGTGGAAATTGTTACCTTAGCCTGATTTGAAAACCTACAAAAATCTAATTTAAATTATATATGGAAGAAGGAGAGAAATTGATCCCTATCAACATTGAGGATGAAATGAAATCTGCGTACATTGATTATTCAATGTCGGTCATTGTGTCACGTGCATTACCAGATGTGAGAGATGGTTTAAAACCCGTTCACAGACGTGTACTTTATGGAATGCATGAACTTGGTGTTAGGTCAAATACTGCTCATAAAAAATCAGCAAGAATTGTCGGTGAAGTTTTAGGTAAGTACCATCCACATGGTGATACTTCAGTTTATGATGCTATGGTACGTATGGCTCAAGAATGGAGTTTGCGATACATGCTTGTAGATGGACAGGGAAACTTTGGTTCTATAGACGGTGACAGTCCAGCAGCAATGCGTTATACGGAGGCTAGAATGAAGAAGATATCTGAAGAAATGTTGGCAGATATAGACAAAGAAACAGTTGATCATAAATTAAATTTTGATGATACTTTACAAGAGCCAACAGTACTTCCTACAAGAGTCCCTGGGCTTCTTATCAATGGTGCTTCTGGTATTGCAGTAGGTATGGCTACCAATATGCCACCTCACAACTTATCTGAAGTTATTGACGGTACAATCGCTTATATAGAAAACAATGACATTGAGATTGATGAATTAATTCAACATGTCAAAGCGCCAGATTTTCCAACAGGTGGAACTATCTATGGATATGACGGTGTTCGTGAAGCTTTTAAGACAGGACGTGGACGTATTGTTATTCGTGGTAAAGCAAGAATAGAAGAAGTACACGGAAAAGAGAGTATTATTGTGACCGAAATTCCTTATCAAGTCAATAAGGCAGACATGATTAAAAAAACGGCCGACTTAGTTAATGATAAAAAAATTGAAGGTATCACTCTTATTAGAGATGAATCTGATAGAAATGGTATGCGTATTGTTTACGTTTTAAAACGTGACTCAATTCCAAATATAGTGCTGAACATGTTGTATAAATATACAGCATTACAGTCGTCATTTAGTGTTAATAATATTGCATTAGTTAAGGGTCGCCCGCAGTTATTGAATCTAAAAGAAATGATTCATTATTTCGTTGAGCATAGACATGAAGTTGTTGTTAGACGAACCAAATACGAATTGCGTAAAGCAGAAGAAAGAGCACATATCTTAGAAGGTTTAATTATAGCTTCAGATAATATTGATGAAGTTATTGCGCTCATTCGAGCATCATCAAATGCCGATGAAGCAAAAGCTAAATTAATTGAGCGTTTTGAATTGTCAGAAATACAAGCTAAAGCCATCGTAGAAATGCGATTACGTCAGCTTACAGGTCTAGAACAAGACAAATTACGTAATGAGTATAACGAGTTGATGCAAACCATTGAGGATTTAAAAGATATTCTTGATAAAAAAGAGCGTCGTTATGAAATCATCAAAGAAGAACTGCATCTCATTAAAGAAAAATATGGTGATGAACGTCGTTCGGTCATTGAATATGCCGGTGGTGATTTAAGTATTGAAGATATGATTCCTGATGAGCAAGTCGTAATTACGATTTCTCATGCTGGTTATATTAAAAGAACATCACTTACAGAATATAAAACACAACATAGAGGAGGTGTTGGTCAAAAAGCATCAACCACTCGTAATGAGGATTTCTTAGAACATTTATTTGTTGGTACGAATCACCAATACATGTTGTTTTTCACTCAAAAAGGAAAATGTTTCTGGATGCGTGTTTATGAAATTCCAGAAGGAAGTAAGACTTCAAAAGGTAGAGCAATTCAAAATCTAATCAATATTGAACAAGACGATAAAGTAATGGCTTTTATCTGTACTCAAGATTTAAAAGATGACGCGTATATCAATAGTCACTATGTTATTATGGCGACTAAAAAGGGACAGGTAAAGAAAACATCTTTAGAGCAGTATTCTAGACCTCGTTCTAATGGTATTAATGCTATTACTATTAAAGAAGGCGATGAATTACTAGAAGCAAAGTTAACTACAGGTAATAGTCAAGTGATGCTCGCATTGAAATCTGGTAAAGCAATTCGTTTTGAAGAAGAGAAAACAAGACCAATGGGTCGAAATGCATCTGGTGTTAGAGGGATTAGGCTAGCTAGTGATACTGATGAGGTTATTGGTATGATCGCCATTGAAAATCCTCAAGAAGAATCTGTTTTAGTTGTTTCTGAAAAAGGCTACGGAAAACGAAGCTATATCGATGATCCAGAAGATGGAGAAGCTATCTATAGAATTACGAATCGCGGAGGTAAAGGGGTTAAAACAATTTCTGTAACTGAAAAAACCGGTCATTTAGTAGCTATTAAATCAGTAACTGATGAAGATGATTTAATGATTATAAATAGATCAGGAATAGCTATAAGAATGGCCGTTGCAGATCTACGTGTTATGGGTAGAGCAACACAAGGCGTAAAACTCATTAACTTAAAAGGAAATGATTCAATCGCTGCAGTAGCTAAAGTGATGAAGGAAGATGAGGTTGAAGAAATAGAGGATGAAAACATGGACATTCAAGATGAGAATGAAAATGGCACAACTCTTGATTCTAACGAAGAAGAATAAATAAACCCTAAAAATAACTAATAATGAAAAAACAATTTATAGTTGCACTGGCACTGTTGGTAAGTACGCTTTCTTTTGCACAAAAGAGTGAACTTAAAACAGCAGGAAAAGCGATTAAATCAGGTAATTTTGCAGATGCTAAATCTGCAATTCAATCTGCAGAATCCTTAATAGCTACTGCAGATGACAAATTAAAGGCTAAATTTTATTTTTTAAAAGGCCAGGCATTATATGCTAATGGTGCAGGTTCTGATACAGATATTGACCAGGCAATTGAGAGCTTCAATATGGTTCAAAAAGTTGAAGGATCTTCCAAAGGGAAATATGGTTCAACGATTGAAGACTTAAAAGGTCAAATGCTTAATAACTTTTTAACTAAAGCTAATGCAGCCTTGCAAAGTAAAGATTATGCGTCTTCATCTGCAGGTTTTGATAACGCTTACCGCATGTCACCTAGCGATACAACTTACTTGTATTATGCAGCATCGACTGCAGTTACAGGACAAGATTATACAACCTCCTTAAAATTCTATGAAGAGCTTAGAGACTTAAAGTACGAAGGTGTTGTTATGGAGTTTACAGCTGTAGATAAGGAGACTGGAGTGGAAGAAACTTTTGATAACAAATCCCTAAGAGATTTATCTTTAAGAGCGGGAACACATATAGTTCCAAAAGAAAAGAAAACGGAATCTAAGTCTGCTGAAATTGTAAAAAATATAGCATTAATTCATTTAAGTCAAGGTAATGATGAAAAAGCTATAGAGGCAATGAAGTTAGCCAGAGCGCAAAATCCTGATGATTTAGGGTTGTTGATTTCTGAAGCGAATGTCCAATTAAAAATGGGGAATAAAGAGCGTTTTAAAGAGCTTATGGAAGAAGCGACTTTAAAAGACCCTGAAAATGCTGAATTGCGATATAACTTAGGAGTTATTGCTGCAGAAGCAGGACAAAAAGAGGATGCGATGACCTATTATGAAAAGGCAATTGCATTAGATCCATCATATACAGATGCCTATAACAATATCGCTGTTTTAATTTTATCTGAAGAAGGTTCAATCGTTGAAGAAATGAATTCTCTTGGTAATTCAAGTAAAGATAATAAACGTTATGATGAGCTAAGATTGAAAAGAACTGAGATACTTGAGTCTGCGATTCCTTATCTTGAGACGACTTTAAAGTTGAAGCCAAAAGATGTTCAGGCAGTTCAAACCTTAATGAATATTTATAGAGGTAGTGGGCAAACAGATAAGTATAAGGAAATGAAGGCTAAATTGGAAACTCTACAAGCTGGGAATTAACTAAAAATAGTAACTTTATAAAAAAAGCGATTAGAAATTCTAATCGCTTTTTTTATATGATTTTTTTAATCACCCTTAATTTATGAGTGTGAATTTTTCTATCTGCATTATAAATTCCAGAGTGATCTAATCTGTCAATTCTAACTTTTCCATGTGCATGAATGATATAATTATCTTCCATAATGATACCAACATGAATGATGTTTCCTTCTGCGTTATCAAAAAAAGCTAAATCTCCAGGCTCACTTTCTTCAATAAAACTTAATGCTTGGCCTTGGGTAGCTTGCTGAGAGGCATCTCTTAAAATGGAGTAGCCATTTAATTTATAGACCATTTGTGTAAAACCAGAACAATCTATACCAAAAGGCGTTTTTCCGCCCCAAAGATAGGGTGCATTTAAATACGTAAATGCAGTAGTTATAAGATTTGATTTTTTTTGTTTTGAATGTATTGAGTTACCATCAAAAGTATGCTGTAATAACTCAAGACCATTTAAGGAAGAACCTATAGGAATTGTATATAATTTATCGTCTGTATCCTGAATGAATTCAATTAAATCTAAAGACAATTTATGATCTTGACTTTTAATAGTCTTATAGTCGTTTTCATTAATTTCTAAAAACTGTTTGTTATCTATCCAGCCTTCATATTTATCATAAGCTAATCGAATTCTACTCCAAGATTTACGGTGCTCTAAAACTTTAAAAATTTCACCATAAAGCACTTGTGACACAAGCTCTGTTGAATCACTGGGTTCAATTCTAAGAGGTACAATGCTCAGATTACAAATTCCGTATAGCATTACATTATGTTAATTACGTTCAATTATGACTGCAGAAGCTCCACCACCACCATTACAAATAGCAGCAGCTCCAATTTTTGCATTATTTTGTTGAAGAACGCTTAACAAGGTAATAATGATTCTTACACCAGAGCATCCTAGTGGATGACCTAAAGAAACTGCACCACCATTTACATTAACATTGCTATCATTTAATCCAAGAATTTTCATATTAGCTAAACCAACGACTGAAAATGCTTCATTAAATTCAAAATAGTCTACATCACTTAAAGATACTCCTGCCTTTTTAAGAGCTTTAGGTAATGCCTTTGCTGGTGCTGTTGTGAACCATTTTGGATCATGAGCAGCATCTGCGAAACCTTTTATTGTTGCTAGAGGAGTTAAACCTAATTCTTCTGCCTTTTCTCTACTCATTAAAACCATTGCTCCAGCACCATCATTAATTGTAGAGGCATTAGCAGCTGTAACTGTGCCATCTTTAGAGAAAGCCGGCCTTAGTCCTGGAATCTTATCTAATTTTACATTACTGTATTCTTCATCTTTAGTTACAAAAACGGGTTCACCACGACGTTGTGGTACTTCTACAGGTACGACTTCGTCGTCATATTTTCCAGCGTCCCAAGCGGCCGCAGAACGATTATAAGATTGAATAGCAAAATTATCTTGATCTTCTCTCGAGAATTTATATTCTGTAGCACAGGCATCTGCACAAACGCCCATAGCATTTTGATCGTAGGCATCTACTAATCCGTCTTTTTGCATTCCGTCAATTAAAGTCGCTGGCCCAAATTTGGTAGCAGACCTTGCCTGTAAATAGTGAGGAATCAAACTCATATTTTCCATCCCTCCAGCGACAACAATATCTGTATCGCCAAGGGCAATAGATTGTGCAGCTTGCATAACGGCTTTCATGCCAGAAGCACAAACTTTATTAATTGTTGTACAAGGAACAGTATTAGGTATGCCAGCATAAATTGCTGCTTGTCGAGCAGGAGCTTGGCCAGTTCCAGCTTGTACGACATTGCCCATTAATACCTCTTCAACTAGTTCTGGATTTAGATGTATTTTATCTAAAGCACCTTTAATAGCTATAGCACCAAGTCTTGGCGCAGGAATTGTTGATAATGATCCTAAAAAACTTCCAATTGGAGTTCTTGCAGTTGATACGATGACGACCTCTCTACTCATTTTAAATCTTGTTTACTTTCAGGCTGTAAAATTAAACATTTTTTAATTAATGAGTAGCTTAGAACCAATAACATCAGTTCTATTATATTTTCTTACTTTTGAAATCGGAAGCTCTCTACTTGAAAGCATTTTGTTTACTTCGAATGCTTAAATTTTTTAAAAATGAATGATTTAATTAATAAATGGTATCGTAATCACGCACTTTTGTATAAAGTGCTTTTGTTCTTTAGTACGACGTTTTTGATCGTTTATTTATTTCCGAAGAGCGGAAAATTTAGATATGATTTTGATAAGGGCAAGCCTTGGCAATCTGAAAGTCTCCTTGCGCCTTTTGATTTTGCGATAAAAAAATCTTCAGAAGAAATTGAACAAGAACAAATCGAGGTGTCAGAGAGTAGTGCTGTGTATTTCGATATCGATAAATCGGTCCAATCAAACGTTATTGATTTGTATTCTGAGAACTTTAAATCCTCATTTGCAGACAGCATTGTTGCCAACAACATAAATTTATTTAATGCTGGAGAATCGGCCATCAATGCCATTTATGAATTTGGAGTTTTAGACGAAAATTATGAATATTCTGCGAGTACGACTATTATTTTATTAGACGATCAAACCCAGTATGGAGAAACACAATTCTCTAATCTCACTAAATTAGATGGCTTTAGACTTGTCATTGAGAATGAGTTGAACATTAATGGATTATCGAAATTTGAAGCTGCATTTGTATCTGTTTTCTTTGATATCATTAAACCGAATTTAAAACTCAATTTGTCACTAACACAAAATGCTTTAGATGAAAAACTTGAAAGTATATCAAGTGTTAGAGGTAGTATTGAAAAAGGAACACTCATTATCTCTAAAGGAGAAATTGTTGAGGGTAATAAGTACGATGTTTTAAAATCACTCGAAACAGAATATGAATCACAAGTTTGGAATGAGTCTAACTATAACCTTATCATATTCGCTTATTCATTGCTTGTGTCCTTAGCATTATTAATGCTTTTATTATTTCTTCGGAAATATAGAATGGAAGTATTTCTTGATAATACTAAAGTTACTTTTATCTTTTTCAACATTCTTCTCATGATTTTGTTGACGACATTGGTCATCAATTATAATTCAATATATGTTTATGTAGTGCCATTATGTATTCTTCCATTAGTTTTGAAAGCGTTTTTTGATGCGCGTTTAGGTTTGTTTGCTCATGTTTTGACAGTACTTTTATTAGGGTTCATAGTGCCTAATAGCTATGAATATATGTTTCTCCAAATAATAGCAGGTATTGTGACCATATTAACGGTTTCAGAATTATATAAACGAGCAAATTTGTTTATTTCTGTAGGTCAAATCACTCTGATTTATATCATTGCTTATTTTGCTTTTTTCGTGATACAAGAAGGCGATATATCAAATTTAGACCCCTCTACTTTTGGGTTATTTGTTTTATGTGGACTTGCTACCTTGTTTGTGCAACCATTAATATATATCTATGAGAAAGTATTTGGTCTAGTCTCTGATGTATCTCTATTAGAGCTTTCTGACACGAATACAAAGCTTTTAAAAGAACTGTCTAATAAGGCGCCAGGTACATTTCATCATTCATTAAATGTTGCTAATTTAGCTGAAGCGTCTGCAAATGAAGTGGGAGCAAACGCCATGTTGATTAGAGTAGGAGCTTTGTATCATGATGTGGGGAAAATGAAAAATCCAACTTATTTCACAGAGAACCAAGCAACAGGGATTAATCCTCACGATGAATTATCACCACGCGAAAGTGCGAAGATTATCATTGACCATGTTTTAGATGGAATAGAGATTGCCAAAAAAAATAATTTACCAGATCGCGTAATTGATTTTATAAGAACCCATCATGGAACGAGTTTAGTTTATTATTTCTATAGAAAGGAAAAAGATTTAATTGAGGATACCAATCAAGATGATTTTAGATATCCAGGAACACAACCATATAGTAAGGAAACAGCTATATTAATGATGTGTGACAGCGTAGAAGCAGCATCGAAAAGTTTAAAAGAGCCTACCAGTACTAAGATAGATAAGTTAGTAGAAACTATTATAGATAAACAAATGGAAGACGGTCAATTTTTAAACGCAAATATCACATTTAAGGAGATACAATCTATCAAGAAAGTACTGAAAACGAAGTTGGCAAACATATTTCATTTAAGAATTGAATATCCTGAATAATATTAAAAAAAAAATTAAAAATTGTTGTGTTCTTTATAATGATAAGTTACCTTTGCAACCGCATTTGAGATAGAATGCTAAGTTCATAAATTTAACGGAGAGGTGCCTGAGTGGCCGAAAGGAACGGTTTGCTAAATCGTCGTACTTAGAAATAGGTACCCAGGGTTCGAATCCCTGTCTCTCCGCAAATTTTATTAGTAATTTAAAGTATAACCAATTCGGGGTGTAGCGTAGCCCGGTTATCGCGCCACGTTTGGGACGTGGAGGCCGCAGGTTCGAATCCTGCCACCCCGACTTCTAGCCTAACTTTTATAGTTAGGCTTTTTTTTGTTATCTATTTTTAAATTTGCTGCCTAAATTTTATTCCAATCTTTATCCTTGATAATCCATATTCTAGAGCCTCCTTAAGTTTTAATTCATTGATAGTTTTTTACAACCAAACCCTTCTATTGAATCTCAAAACACTTATTTATTTCGCAACATATTATTAGGCATGTGCATGGTATCATGAGTAAGTCCTTACGATACTTTAAGGGTGTAAATCACGTGTCATCTTTATGTTTAGAAGGCCTTTACTCCAAAAATATCTCATGGTAACTTTGAAGCTATGAGAAAAGAAATTTTTATTGTAATCTATTTAATTTCTGTTTTAGGATTTTATTTACGAGTAAAATAAAAATCCTACTTATTATTTACGACATAGTCGTTTTCATAATGAATTAGTTCCTATGAGTAATGATACTAAAGTTATGATAAATGAGGCATGTGTGCGTTCTAGCATATTAAAATTAATTATTTAAAAAGTATACTCCAGATGCTACTACTGCGATTACAAGTACAATTAATACAACGATTACAAATGTTGACATTGTTTTTGTCGTGTCATCCTTTTGTAAAATATAATCTCTGTTTTTTTTGTTTTTTTCTTTTATGAATTTCATTTTTTTAATTTTATTTATTAATGTAAACTGTTTTTATATTTATGAATTCTAATAAGCCTTCCCTAGACAGTTCCCTGCCGTAACCAGAAGCTTTAGTTCCTCCAAAGGGGAGTCTTGGATCTGATTTAATTAATTCATTTATAAAGAATGATCCATCTTCTATATCTGAAACATGTTTCTTAGCATCTTCACTATCCTTAGTAAAAATCATAGTACCAAGTCCGAATTTTGAATTTGAAGCCATTTCATAGGCCTCATTTTTATCTTTAACTTTTATAATAGAGGCCACTGGACCAAAGGTTTCTTCGTCAAATACAGGCATACCTGGTTCTACTTTTGTTAAAATGGTAGGTTGGTAATACGTTTGATTTCTTTTATTTCCAAAGTGAATATTTGCTCCTTTTTCGATAGATTTTTGAACCTGTTCTTCTAAAATATCGGCAAGATCTTCTCTTGCTAGAACTCCGATATCTGTACTCTCTTTAGAGGGATTCCCACAATTAAGAGCTTTTACTTTTGAAGTGAAGGTTTTGAGAAATTTATCATAAATAGCTTCAACTACTATAAAGCGTTTAGCTGCAATACAGCTTTGGCCAGTATTTTGCATCCTAGACTTTACAATAGTAGTCATGTGTTTGTTTAAGTCTGCATCTTCTAGAATAATACAGGCGTTATTGCCTCCTAATTCTAATACTGTCTTTTTTAAATTTTTACCAGCTATTGCTGCAATTTTTCTTCCAGCCTTTTCACTACCTGTTAGCGATACAGCCTTTATAAGGTCATTTTCAATAATTTTTTCAATTTGGTCATGATCTACAATAAGTGTTTGAAAACAACCTTTTGGGTATTTTGCTTTTTCAAAAATATCTTGGATGACTAAAGCACAACCAGTGACATTTGTAGCATGTTTTAAAAGAGCTGTATTACCAGAGGTTAACGCAGGAATGGCAAATCTCATAACCTGCCAAAATGGATAATTCCAAGGCATTATCGCTAATATTACACCTAAAGGATCATAACTAATAAAGCTTTCATTTGCTTCTGTTTCTATTAGTTCATCTGCAAGTAGTACGTTTGCGTTTTTCTTGTAGAAATCACAGAGGAAAATACATTTTTCTATTTCAGCCTTGCTTTCAGAAATAGGTTTCCCCATTTCATCTGTGATAAGTTGACTATAGATGTTACTGTTTTTGTACAACACATCTGCCAAATTATCAAGTAATTGTACTCTTTTTTTTACCTCGACTAATTTCCACTTGTTGAAAGCATCTTTACTAGTTTCGAGGATTGCAGTCACTTTTTCTATAGAGAACGTATTATAACTGTCTATTTTTAAATTAGTGTACGGATTTGTAGTTTCTATTTTTGACATTTCATATTTATAAATAAAATTGTGTTCATAAAGTTATTGTTTTATAAGAGTTTAGCTTAACTCATAAGAAAAAAGTATTGATCGTTATACATTTCGATTCCAGTTAATATTTAAATCTATAGCGTTAACCAAGGCTTTAGTTTTTTGTGATATTTGTATGGAATCAATAAATAATAAAAATTTAATATCATGGGAAAAGAAAGTAATACAATTATAGGGATTCTAGCGGGAACAGCAATTGGGGCAACATTAGGAATTTTATTTGCTCCAGATAAGGGTATTATTACCAGACAAAAGATAGCTGATGAAGCGCAATTACAAAAAGATCGGTTAGCGCATACCGCTAGTGATTTGAAAGATCGAGTTGCTGAAGGAGCTACAGATTTAAAAGACCGAGTGACTTCGACTGTAGGTAATAAAAAAGATACATTTGATATTCAATTAGAGACAATTGTTACAGATGCCAGTTATAAAGCAGATGATATCATTAGTACTTTAGAAAAAAAATTAGCTATTCTTAAAGCTAAAAATAAGAATTCACAAAAAAACCTCATAATAAATGACTGTTTTTGAATCCTTAAACAAAGCTACAGATAGGGCTACGGATACTGCAGAAAAGTATGTAAAAACCTCGAAGGAATATTTTAAGTTAAAAGTTTTTCAACAATTAACTTTGACTTTAAGTTTAGTTACGAAATTTGCAGTCATAGGAGGTTTGATCGCTTTTTCTTTAATCTTCATGGCTGTAGCAGGAGCTATAGCGATAGGAGAGTACTTAGGGAATATGTCATTAGGTTATTTGATTATGGGAGTTCTATTTTTACTCTTTTCATTTATTGTTTATCTAATAAGAAGTCATATAAACAGTAAAATTATAAGCTCAATGGCTGATGAATTTTTTGATAAATAATTATGAATAATTATAAAACATTTGAAGAGATTGAACTTGATCTTAAGAGACTGAGCCTTGAGAGACAGATAGCTATTGAAGAGCTCAAAGGCGTAAAAGGAGAAATCAAAGAAGATTTAAAACCCTCTGTTTGGTTACAAACTATTTGGAAGTATGCTTATAAGTATGGGGCAATTATGTTATTGAAAAAAATAATTAGGTGAAAGGTTGATATTACTTTTGTTTGAATCTCAAGCTTTCTTTTGAGGTTCTTTTTGTTTTCTATAATTAATTAAAAGATTGAAATAGCCTTATTTTATGCTGCAGATTCTTCTGCAATCAAATTATTGAGAGTGTTCTTTCTATATTCGTTTGGGGTGATACTGTACTTTTCTTTAAAAATTTTAGAAAAGTAACTTCTACTTGTAAACCCAATACTATAAACAACTTGAGAAATATTTAGGTCGGCACTTCTCATCAGCTCACGAGCGGCTTCTAGCCTTATATGTCTAACATACTCTGTGACAGTTCTATGATACAAAAATCTAAAGCCATCTTGTAATTTCGCCTGCGATAAAGCGGATTCAAGTGATAATTGCTTTAGCGAATAGCTAAATGATGGATTTTTTATAATCTTATTACCCAATTTTCTAACAACTTTTAATTCTGTTTTAGATAGTGATACGGGTAACTGTACGCCTTTTAAAAATTTATTATGTTGCTCTATATGCAACGATAACATATCGTAAACAATAGACTCAATTTTTAGGATTCGTACCATCCCTTTAGACTTTATCTTTTTCAGTTTTTTTATGTAGTCAGACATTCTCAAATTTAATGCACCATAATGAGAGAAGCGATTGTCATGGTCTGTATCTACAAAAACATCATATAATCGATCATTTAATAATGAGACGTTAGTTGTTCTTTTTTGTAGAAATTTTTTTCTAACAATTTGAATAATACTTATTTCCAATTTTTTGTTCTTCGGAAAATGAACATAGTTATATCCCCCTGTCTTATTAGTGAAAATTAACGAATGAAATTGTTCTACCAGTTTTTCGTCATTATTAATCCCAAATCTATGTTTGAAATCACCGTTATGAGTATAGATAAAACGAATTGGATTAAATTCGAACGCTTCAATTTTTAGAATAACATCTTTTGAAAACTCAATATCAAAATCTAATAAGTTAACTCCCCAATCAAATGGGATATACTTAATTGTTCCTTTGACATGCTCATTGTCAAAAATAAGATTAAACTCATTTGATGTCTCTACTAGTTTTCCTCCAAGTACATCTTGTATTTGACGTAAAGAATCTTTTTGGCTCGCAGCAACGATATCAATTTCGAACATGGCTATTTTATGTAAAAAATGTTAGTTGATAAATATATCTCCAAATTTAATATTAAATATTTTATCCCCTTGATTATTAAAAACATTTAACCTTAGTTTAAAAGAAAAAGTTAAAATAAAATGTAAAAAAGCACTCTAATGTCTCTTGCTTGAAATACTTTTGTATCGGCAGTACACACTTCAATCTTAATGAAGTTGATTAGTTAGGTAGAACTCAGTAATTGGTTAAATTACTGAGTTTTTGTTGTTGTTAATATCTGCAGACATAGAGTACTTTTGAGCTAAAAATACTTTTATTAACGATGGGATTGCGTTAAAATTTCAAGCATATCAATTAATACAACTTCTAGAGATATTATAAATTTATGGTAAAGTTTATAATTAAATCTATTAAACTCTGATGCTAAGCGATAAGCATCAATAAAGAAAATTGTCATACAATTTAAAACACATGAAAATGAGCACTTACACAAAAGAGGTTGGAGAAAGATTAAACGATTTATTAAAAAAAACATATGATGCTGAGAAAGGTTTCAAAACAGCTGCTCAAAACATAGAAAACGCATCGTTAAAATCTTACTTTAATCAAAAAGCACAAGAACGTTATAACTTTGGTCATGAGTTAAAGACCGAGATTAAAGCTTTTAACCAAGATATTGATAAAGGCGGAAGCGTTACCGGTACAGTACATAGAGCATGGATGGATGTAAAATCATTATTTTCTAAAGACAATGAAGAGTCTATGTTAGAAGAAGCAATTAGAGGCGAAAAAGCATCAATAGAAGAGTATAACGAAGTTTTAAATGAGACAAGTTTACCTACTTCAACAAAATCAATATTAACTATTCAAAAGAACACCATTATAAACGGACTATCCAATATTAAATCTTTAGAAGATTTGAGATAATCAAAATTATTTTTTGATATGAAAAAGACATCTTCACGGTGTCTTTTTCATTTGAAGACGTTTTTACATGATTTGAGTTAAAGGGCTGTTCCTATTTTTACTTACTTGAAAGTAAAAAATGTTTTATAAATTATCCAGTACTTGTCAGTTATCAGATATTGAAAATGAACTCAATGCGAAATTTGAATACCCTAATTTATATGAACCGAAAGCAATAGTTGATGGTCTAAAAGAATCAAATTTACCTATAATAACGTCTGTAACATATCCTGAATTAAATTTTGCGATTTGGGGCTTGCTCCCAGAGGCTTATGATGATAGCTGGGATGCATTTCAAAACTTCACGAATACATTGAATACCAATATTGATGATGACCATTTGAATGAAGAAATTTATTCGCAATCCCTTAACGAAAGAAGGTGTTTAATTGTGGTTAATGGTTTCTTTACATCTAAATTAATTAATGGAAAACTATATACTCATCATGTTCACTTGAGCAATCATAAACCATTTTGCATAGCTGGAATTTACAATAGAATTAGTGACGGGTTTTTAACTTGTTCTCTGTTAGTAACCAATTCTGGTTTAGAGTATTCAAAGGTGCCAAACTTTGGTAAACAAAAACCTTTAATTTTAAAGAAGAAGGATTATCGATCTTGGTTAAATTCTGATTTAGAATTAAAGGATTTGAGATGTCTCATTAAAACTCATGATCGCTATGATTTTTTATCACATCCAATAAAGGAAAATTTTTATGATAATACCATAATTTTTAAACGTATTGTGAATAGTGATAATTTTTATACCATGATGAAAGTGTCACGAAATTAGTAGTAGAAGATGTCGCAGATGCAGTAGATTAATTAGAGCTATACCAATAAATTTTTGGTGGGGAGTGTGAGTTTGAAGTCTTTGTTTATATGCTGTTGTGTTACAACCATACTTTACTTTAGTTTAAAATTTTTACTAAAATAACTTCTACTTGTAAACCCTACAGTATATGCAATTTTAAACATAGTTAATTCTGAGTTACACAACAATTCTTCAGATTTTTCTAATCTTACATTTCTTGTAGAGTTCGAGGTGGTAGTTTTATGAAATTCTTTAAATCCAAACTGTAACTTTGACTGTGAAATAAAAAATTGTGAGCAAAGCTTATCTTAAGAATGGTCTAACCCTAAGTTATCAATAATGTGATTTGTAGTTATTCAAATTTTTTGAATTTGCGATTGTGAAATGTTATAATAATCTTCTTTATTGAAGGTCTCTGTATACAAATGCTCAACATATTGTGATAAGATTAGTTGATACCTGCTTTGTAATTGAAGAGTTGAAGTTGCACCTTCATCACTAGCTTTTTTATGTAAGGTCTTATTTTATTGCGAGATGTTAATCCAGCTTCAATAACAGATAATCCATGTGAGAATTGAATACCTCTAATATAACCCTTACCAAACGCATCATCAACATCTATCCAGTGGTCATCGCCATCATTAGTATAATCAATACTTCATTGCTCAGATAGTGATCATATTATCCCATGCATTTTTACGTAACAATATATATAGTCTTAATCATTCTAATTGGTGATTTGTAATTAACAGTTATAAAATTGCTACATAGTTAACATATAAGGGTGCTTTATATCGTTTTCTTTTCGTCTATTCCTTTACTGTTCGGTTCTAATAGTTTTTCAATTTCCGAAGGATTAGTTATTTGGTAAAAATCCTTACCTATAATAACAATAGGGTAATTTAAAACCTCAGGACTGTTATCTAAAACTTTTATCCAGCCATGCTCGTCAAGATTTGTTTTTGTATCATACTTTGTCGTAAATGCAGGATGCTCACAATCTATAAGTTCTCCAATTGTTACCCCTAAGTTCTCTGCCAGTTCTTTCCATTGCGTACCTGTAACATTCGTCTTCGTGATATCAATATCTAATAAATCTTTTAATGAGGCTTGCAAGTAACCAAGTGTTTGCTTTCCTACATTAGATTTTGAACTATAATATATTTTTATCATTTTATAATGTTTTGATATGATTCCCATTGTTTTTTATTTCTACAGTAAAATAATTTTAAATTTGTTTTGATCTTAGCTCATACTCTACAATGATTGACGCAATTGATTAATCATAGATATAAAAAACCCAATAGTATTGCTACAACTGTAAGTGATTTTAAAACAAGGTTTTGTTCAAAAACCCTATTTTATTTACATCTAAATAGAATTTAAAAGAATAATCGGATTGCCCAATACTTTAGGGTAAGCTTAATTAACCCTCTTAATCTAATAATCGAAGCTCAATTGTTAGTTTGATTTTTTTTAATCTACACGTTTGTAGTTTTCAGAATAAATTTTATCTCCATCTTCATCAATTTCGATTTGACTGAACTTATCTTGTTCCAAAACAATTTTAAAAATATAATCTCTCCGCTCACCAATGACAAGATTCATGGTTGTAGAACCATAGTCTAAGGTTTCTTTTAATATTGAATCATTCAGTGAATAGGCGCCATATGCAAAATATTCAGTAGAATCAGCGGGTACAAGTTTACTCCACATAACTCTACTCTTAGTGTACATTTTTATTTGCCGATTACCTTCTCTAGTTTTGAAAGAGTCTACGACTTCATTGTTTTTATAATTATAAAGTCCAATCATTTCCCAAGCACCTTCAAGAGAAGGCTTCTCAACGATTGCTACTTCGACAGCTTCTTCAACTATAGTTGTGTTCTCTTTACAGGAGAAAAGTAACGCAAATAAGATAATAAAAGTAACACGTGTTTTCATGAAGTTAGTTTTTATGGTTCCATTAATTTACAAAAAAATAATGACATGAATTATTATGATATAAATTACTTATGATGTGATAATAACTTTTAATACTTTTAATGTAAGTATTCTATCAATAATCCTACTTTTGTTTAGAATAAACTGAATTAAAATAACATGTCAGATACAATAGAAAAATTAAAATGTCTAATCATAGGATCTGGTCCTGCAGGCTATACAGCGGCTATATATGCTGCAAGAGCTAATATGGAGCCAGTATTATATCAAGGCACACAACCAGGAGGTCAATTAACAACTACCAATGATGTAGAAAATTTCCCAGGATATCCAGATGGTATCACAGGTCCAGCAATGATGATAGAGTTACAAAACCAAGCAGCTCGTTTTGGTACAGATATTCGTGATGGTTGGGTGACCAAAGTTGATTTTTCTGGAGATACTCATAAAATTTGGGTTAATGAAACTAAAGAAATTCACTGTCAAACCATCATTATTTCAACCGGAGCATCTGCTAAATATTTAGGTTTAGACTCAGAGCAAAAGTATCTTAAACTTGGTGGGGGTGTTTCTGCTTGTGCAGTTTGTGATGGCTTCTTTTATAGAAATCAAGAAGTTGTTATTGTTGGAGCAGGAGATAGTGCTTGTGAAGAAGCACATTATTTATCAAAGCTCTGTAGCAAGGTAACCATGTTGGTAAGAAAGGATGAATTCAGAGCTTCTAAAATCATGGCAACCAGAGTGAAAAACACTAAAAACATCGAGATACTTTTCAATACAGAAACTGACGAGGTTTTAGGTGACGGACAAGTAGTAACAGGTGTGAGAGCTATAAATAATAAAACGAATGAGACGTTTGATATTCCAGGAACTGGATTTTTTGTAGCGATTGGTCACAAACCAAATACAGATATTTTTAAGAATTTCTTGACACTAGATAAGACGGGTTATATCATCAATACACCAGGAACATCTAAAACAAATGTAGAGGGTGTATTTGTCTCTGGTGATGCAGCAGATCATGTGTATCGTCAAGCAGTCACAGCGGCAGGAACGGGTTGTATGGCAGCCTTAGATGCAGAGCGTTATTTGGCAGCTAAGGACTCTGATTTTGAGATATCTACTCCAGTTTACTAAACTTAGTAACATCTATAAATAAAAAACCCGAAACTTTTAAAGCTTCGGGTTTCTTATCATATGCACTTCGGAAATGTGTAAACTCTACTTTTCTTTCTTTTGTAGTTTAACTGTTCCGATAAAGGTATTAAGTGTGATTTTTGGATTTCCGAAGAGGTAAATTTCACTAGATCCAGAAGCGTCAATTGTAATAGCATCTATAACGTCTATATAAATGTTGCTATTCATTTCAGTAAGAATAGCGCAAGTTTTGGTTGTGAAATTCTTTCCGTTTAATTGAGAGTTATTATCTGCTCTAAGATTAAGATTCGTAACAGTTCCTTCTAAAGTTGCACTAGATCGTTGATATAAATCCATTTTCATATCAGTGGCATTTATGAGTGCATCCATTTTAGTATTATCACTAATTTCTAAAGCAACATCAGTTGCAGTAACATTAAGTTTTACTTTGGCTTTTTCTGTACTTACAAAACTAAAAGAATTGGCTTTAATGTTAAGATATGCTCTTGCAGAACCACTGGTTTTTAGAGACGCATCAGTTAATTCTAAGGATGTTAGTGAGCGTACTTCGGCATCATCTTTAACTTCAATATTAGAGAAAGCGTTACTGTAATTTACTTTGATATTTAGGCTTCTAGCGCTTATTTCACGAGAGGTTGTAATCGTAAGAACACTGTCTATAACATTAATTTTTATATACTCGTGGAGATTACTATCTGTTTCAATCTGTACAGAAGGTTTTTTACTATAAAATAACTCAATATTAAAATCCTCTCCTACAACGATTGTTTTAAAACCATCGATGTAAGTTTGTTCAATCGTTAAATTTCTATCCCCTTTTATTTTTTCTAGCTCTTGGGCAAAACTGTATGTGCCAAAACCGAAAACGAGTAGTAGAATTAAAGTACTATTTTTCATTATAATTTGTTTGTTGAACTCGTGTTTGCTTTTTCTTTCATCTCTAAAGCCTAAATTTTGAAACCTAACATCATTATTTTAAAACGATAGCTCAAGCTATGCTTTTAGAAATAATTTAGTTTAAAACAAAAGTCAATACCAGATCATTATTAGAACAAATATAAAACAAAAACCATCCCAAACTTGATTTGAGTTTGAAATGGTTTTAAAATAACGTCGTATTTGCTGGTTGTTTACATGTATTTACTGCTTTCTAACACTACCAGAAACAGCATCAGAGATACTCGTGTTTTTAGGATTACCATAATACTTGATGTCCCCGCCACTCGTTGCACTAGCAGTAATTTTTTCTTTAACGTATACCGAAATATCGGCACCACTAGTTACAGAAGCTGTACATATTTGAGAAATAAGATCTTCAGCATCTATGTCACTTCCACTTGTTGCAGACGCGCTTAATGTATTGGTAGCACCTTTTACTTTAATATCGCTTCCACTAGTTGACGCGAGTATTGCGTGTTGTGCATCAAGATTTATCTCGATATCTGCTCCACTCGTCGTGATTAGTTTTATAGTTTCTGCTTTAATTGTATTTGTAGAAAACACGTCACTACCGCTAGTAGCGCTTAGAGAATTTAGAGTTGTAATGTTTACCATTATTTTTTTTGATTCAGATTTTCTAATATTGTCTTCAGCATAGATTTTTAATATGCCATTTTCAATTTTGGTAATGATAATTTCATGTAAATTTTCATCTGCTTGTACCTTTAAAGATGGCGTGTCACTTTGTGTGAGATATACGTCTAAGCCTCTGCTAACTTCTATTTGGTTAAAGTCTGCATCCAGAGTTCTCTCTACTGTTGATACAATACCATTTCCCCTAACACCCGAATCTAAGTTGATGTCAAAATTGCAAGAGACGAATAATAAACTTAATAAGATTCCGATTGTGAATTTTGTAAGTGTTGTCATGATTGATTTTTTTTTGTTGATGATGATTATTATTTCATTTGATGATCAAAGCTTATGACACGCTTTAAAAACCATTTATCGTTTTCTAAAAGCCATAAGTGAGAAAATTTTGCAGCACTACCAGCAACTTTATGTCCGTTGGTTGTTTCAAAAAAGTGGTGAATCCCGTTTTGTAAGGCGCCATAAATTTTTCCATTGTGTTTTAATAGGAAGACTTCTATGCTTCCCTCAACTAATTCTCGAGTTGGCTTTGTTGCGCTGTTAGATTTACAGACACCGTCTTTCATGGTTTGAATAAATAGTTCTTTTGAATTGGTAATACCTGCAGTATCATGGTAAAATTCAAAATCATCAGAGATGAGTTGATCTAGGTATTGCAATTCACACTTGTTAAATGAGCGCTCAAATATTAAACTATCATTAGCTTTTAAAGTTTTATAAACTTCGGAATAGGTCTGTGCATTGATACTAAATCCTATTCCGAAGAAAAATAAAAATAAATACTGTTTCATTTTTTGATTGATTGTGATGGTTCAAATATTTGAAAAATAGTTGGTTAGTTAAATTTTAATTACTTGAACCGTTGATTAATTGCGATGAAGTGTTAATTATTGTCATTATCTGTTGTTATTTTTATACCATCCTCGTCAATTTCGTATTCGACCTCGCCAGTTTTTGCCTTTATGCCTTTGTTATCAATTTGAAGACTACCGTTATTTGACGTTGCTTTGATGCCATTCTCGTTAATTTCTAATCCATTTTCTTCTTCCACATTAACTTCAGTTTTAAACGGTTCTTCGATTGGGCAGTCCAAACACTCAATTCCATTAGTGATAATTTTAAGATGATGTTCTTCCATGTCTTGATCCAAAATATTGTCATAATATGAGCCATTGTAATGATAATTAAATGTGTTTTCATCGGCATAAAGGATGCTGCCTTCCGGCAAATACAATGTGATATTTACCTCTTGATCTTTTCTAGATTCATTTAAAGGAAGCGTGAAATAACTATTTAATAATATCGTCTTTCCTTTAATCTCATATGTGTAATCTATTTTTTCTGCTCTTGACATAGCATCAGATATGTTGTAGCCCTTAGCTGCGCGCTCTATTCGTATTTTAGCAATACTATCACTTGTCGTTTTTACAATAAGCCTCACACCTTGAGAGAATAATACTTTTTCATCATTCTCGTTATAGGCAGTTCTAAATCTGTAATTTCTATTGTATTTTGTGGTTAATAAATCATTTTTGTTCATTCTTACTATGATAGTATCCTTTTTAGTAAGAGAAGCTATTTTTTCGGTTTTTATATATGATCCTTCATCTTTGTAGCTCATTCCAAACCTAGCGAGGGTTACAGCTAATGTAATAAATGCGATTATCCACAATCCCAATAATGTGTATTTCGCAGTCTTACCAATAGATTTTAGATTAGTAATTAAAATCTTAAGTCCTAAATAGAAAACAAAGAATGCTATTATTCCGAAGAATAGAAACAACATCAAAGACATCAACCAAACAGGTATTCTTGTGGCATCTGTAACATCAAAGAAATCAACTCCTGGGAAATGAATATTATCCATTATGTTGACACTAAACAGACTAATGACTAATGAAATTATGGTTACTGCGCCTACGAACATTAAGATTAAACCAAAAAACTTCGCGAAAATTTTTATAAAGAACATGAATATACTACCTATGGCTTCAAAAAATGAGCTGGATGTTGATTTAATGCGCTCGCCTTGACGTGGTAAATCTGCTTTTTTTACTCCTTCGGAAATAGAACCAGACACATGATCAAAGCTATCCTTGATTTTATCACCATGTTTTTTTAAATCTACATTTTGAACTGCGCTTGAGACGCTATCAAATCCGTCCTTGATTTTTTTTTCAATGTTGGAGATATTTACTTGCTCTCCCTTCATCTGTAATTTTTCTGATGTTGTAACTGCTTGAGGAACAAAAATCCAAAGTAATATATAAAGTAACACTCCAGTTCCTGCTCCAAATATGAGTAATATCCAAATTAAACGAATCCAAAGGGCATCAATACCAAAATAATGAGCTAATCCCGAAGAAACACCTCCAACATAAGAATTGTCTGAATCTCTATATAGTTTCTTTGATGTTGCATTACGTTTACTAGAATAGGTTTGTTGCTGAGGTTCATCTTCAAAAATTTCATCGTCAACAAGGTAATCTTCAGGTTGTCCCATGATGGTGATTACGTCTTCAACTTCTTTATTTCCAATAACTTGCTTTGTGTTTTGTACACGCTCAGTAAAAAGTTCTGCAATACGCGCTTCTATATCTGAAATAATTTCAGAACGACCTTGAGAGTCTGTAAATGAACGTTTTATAGCCTCAAGATAGCGTTGTAATTTTAAGTATGCATCTTCATCAATGTGGAAGAATATACCTGCTAAATTTATGTTGACTGTTTTATTCATTATTTCGTGTTTTTTTGTCTTGTTACTATATTAACTGCGTTTTGTAATTCGGTCCAGGTTGTTGTTAATTCTTTTAAAAATAACTGACCTGTCTCTGTAAGACCATAATATTTTCTTGGTGGTCCAGAGGTGGATTCTTCCCAACGATAATTGAGTAATCCTGCATTTTTTAGCCTTGTGAGAAGTGGATAGATAGTCCCCTCTACAACGAGCAGTTTTGCATCTTTAAGTGTGCCTAAGATTTCTGCGACATAGGCATCATCATCTTTTAATACTGATAAAATACAGTATTCTAATACACCTTTCCGCATTTGTGCTTTTGTGTTTTCTATTTTCATAAAATTTTTCTAATGTTTTTCAAAGGTCTTCTGCAGTGTGCATTTTTGACGATTTGATAGTTCAACAATAACTTAGATAATGCTCGTGTCATATCAGGATGAGATTAAATTTAAATAAACTGTTCATTTTTTGATTGATTGATTTTTATATATAGATAGCGAGTGATTAATTCGCATGATTTTATTTTAAAAAATTAATAGTTAAAGGGTATTTATACAACTCACCATCTCTAGCTTTTAAACTAGCAATAACTATAAATACGAGTTCTAGAATAAATCCAATAATGGCTATAAAACCTAAACCACCTGTTACATACAGTAGTGGAGAGGGTTCTCCTATATTGATGTGAAAATCATGAAACCCATGAAAATCTATAAAGTCTAAACCGTTAAAAAACTTGAAAACAAAAAACGGAATAGTAAGTGTACCCATAATTAACGTATACAACAAAATACTAATTTGAAAATTGATGGCTTGTTTGCCATGTGTATCTATAAATTCAGATTTATCTTTGTTTATTATCCACAATATAATGGGCCCAAGATAATTTCCTAACGGAATTATAAACCTACTAAAGGTTGATAAATGAATAAAAGTTGCGATGTTTTTTTGATGATTAGTTGTCATGATGAAAAAGCATATAGTAATTTCTTATACAAATATATGTCTTTAAAAAGGTATTATGTTACGCATAGTACTTAAATTTAACACAATATTAACAAATTGGAATTCCGATTATTTTTGATATTTTAGCTAAAATATCCAGTATATATGAACGTTTCGCCAAGTAAACTCAATACATTTTTATTATTTAAACTACCCGCTGCATATTTTTGTGGCGTGCGTACAAAGTCTTTAAATGATACAACATGTATCGTATCTGTAAAACACAGATGGATTAATCAAAACCCTTTTAACTCTATGTTTTGGGCAGTTCAAGGTATGGCTGCAGAGTTAACAACAGGAGCTCTGGTGATGTCTAAAGCTAAAGAAAGTGGTAAAAGAGTGTCGATATTAGTGGCCACTAACAATGCCTCCTTTACAAAAAAGGCTACTGGCAGAATTACTTTTTCTTGTGATGAAGGACAAAAGGTTGATGAGGCTATTACCCAGGCGATACAAACTGGAGAAGGACAAACCGTTTGGTTAAATGCTAAAGGGATTAATAAAGAAGGTGTACAAGTTTCAGATTTTAACTTTGAGTGGACACTTAAAGTAAAAGCGTAATGCTTACTGTCAGTATATAATGGCAATTGCAGTTTTTAGTGCAAAAAAATAGTGCTTTTTTATTTATTTGTAACAAATAGTAAAGTATGACCACTTATATAGTGGTCACAACTTAACAGCAGATACCTAAACATCATAGAACATTATGAACTCACACGAAATAGACTACAGAATTTACGGAGAAGAAATGCAATATGTCGAGATAGAACTCGATCCTGAGGAAGGGGTCATTGCAGAAGCTGGTAGCTTTATGATGATGGATGATGGTATTGAAATGGAAACTATATTTGGAGATGGTTCTCAAAAAGATACAGGTTTCTTCGGAAAAATATTAGGAGCAGGAAAACGTATTCTCACGGGAGAAAACTTATTTATGACCGCTTTTTATAATAACCTCAATGGAAAACGTAATGTATCATTTGCATCTCCCTATCCCGGAAAAATTATCCCAATTGACCTTACGGCATATAATGGGAAATTTATTTGCCAGAAAGATGCTTTTCTATGCGCAGCAAAAGGCGTAAGCATAGGCATTGAATTTTCTAAAAAATTAGGTCGCGGCCTTTTTGGAGGTGAAGGTTTTATCATGCAAAAGCTCGAAGGTGACGGTATGGCTTTTGTGCATGCAGGTGGAACCACAGCAAGAAAAATATTAGCATCAGGGGAGACGTTGAGGGTGGATACTGGATGTCTTATTGGGTTTACACAAGATGTAGATTATGATATTGAATTTATTGGAGGTATCAAGAACACCGTTTTTGGAGGGGAAGGTTTATTCTACGCGAAATTGCAAGGTCCAGGAGTTGTATATATACAATCGTTACCATTTAGTAGATTAGCTGGTCGTGTCATAGCTTCATTACCAAAAGGAGGCAATAGTAAAGGTGAAGGAAGTATTTTAGGTGGTTTGGGTAATATTTTGGATGGTGATAATAGGTTTTAACTTTTCATTGGCTGTTAAAATTATTACTCTTAGTCAATTCGATCTTTTTTTTCATTACATTTAGAGTGTAATAATTAAAACAAAGCCTATATAGCACGACTACTCTTAATTAACCTAAAAACTAAAAAAAAATGGCAAGAGCAATGTTTGAGTACACTAAAACAGTACTCAGTAAAGTCAGTTTTGACAGTACATTGTTTTGTAAAGAATTACAAAAAGCACTTCAGCGATTATTACCTTATGAAATTGAAGAGCTTAAGATTTATATTAAATCTTTAATTTTACAAAACCCAGAGTTAGATCGATGTTTAATCTTATTAAAAGCATAAAAAAAAGCGACTTTATTGTCGCTTTTTTTTATGTCCCAAAAAGGTCAATAAAAAAGCGCAGTTATAATATTATATGATAACTGCGATTGAGGTATTCGGAAATGTGTAAATCTCAAATAATTAAGGTTTCGTGTTATTTGGCAACGGACTAATAATTTCTACATTTTGAAACGCAATTGCACCACGAATAACGCCAGATATCACATTGTGAAGAGCCTCTATAATTTGCATTTTAAGCTCGTTTTTATGATAGATAATGCTGACTTCTCTCGCTGGAGAAGGTTCCTTAAAATGACGTAATTTTTCAGACATTTTCTCATTGAGATCAAGTGTATTTAAATAAGGTAGAAGCGTCATGCCTAAGCCTTCATTAGATAATTTGACTAGTGTTTCAATACTTCCGCTTTCTAATTGAAATTTATCATCTTCGTGACTTTTAAATACTTTACAGAGGTTGATGACACCGTCTCTAAAGCAATGTCCATCTTCTAGAAGAAGCATGTCATTTAAATCTAAATCAGTAACATCAATTTTTTTCTTGTCTTTTAATCTATGATCATTAGGGATGTAAGCTACAAAGGGTTCATAATAGAGAACACGTTCTTTTATAGTGTCATTTTCTAATGGTGTTGCTGCAATTGCAGCATCTAGGTGACCATCCATAAGACGCGTTATGATCTCTTCGGTAGTGAGTTCTTCTATTTTAAGGTGCACTTTTGGATATTTTTTAATGAAGTTTTTAAGAAACATAGGCAAAAGGGTCGGCATAACCGTTGGTATGATACCAATTCTAAATTCGCCGCCTATAAATCCTTTTTGTTGATCTACGATATCTTGTATACGTTCAGATTCGTCAACAATATTTTTTGCTTGTTGTACAATTTTGCGTCCCACATCTGTAAGTTCTATGGGTTTTTTACCTCTATCAAAAATTAGAACGTCTAACTCATCTTCTAATTTTTGTATCTGAGTACTTAAAGTAGGCTGTGTAACAAAACATTTTTCTGCAGCTTTAGTAAAATTCTTATGTTCGGCAATTGCTAATACGTATTTTAACTGTGTGATTGTCATTGTTATTGATTTAGGCTATAAAGATATAACAACCATTCATGAAAACTATGATATGTTAAGCTAAAGTAATATTAACTTCGTAGAACAAAACATAAAGATTATGAAAACTAATAGTATAGGTTTAGATACCAAGAAGACAAAAGAAATTGCTGATGAGTTAAATTCGCTCTTAGCAAATTTTCAAATATATTACCAAAATTTAAGAGGAATTCATTGGAATATTAGAGGTAAAAGGTTTTTTGATTTACATCCTAAGTTTGAGGAATTGTATACAGATGCCAATCTTAAAGTAGATGAAATTGCAGAACGTATTTTAACACTTGGTGTAACACCCTTGCATACGTTTGAAGATTATTCTAAAGCAGCCAAAGTACCTGTGGGTAAGAACATTTCCGAAGATGAAAAAGCAGTACAACTCATCGTGGGTTCACTTTATGAATTATTAAAGATAGAGCGTCAAATTTTAGATGATTCTGCTGAAGCTAATGATGAAGGAACAAACTCAATGATGAGCGATTTTATTACCGAACAAGAGAAAACAGTTTGGATGATGAAAGCTTGGTTAGGCGAAAGTATCTAATATTTAAAGGAAAATAGAGATAAAAAAAAGCCCTTCAGAAAAATGATATCTGAAGGGCTTTTCAATTATAAAAAAATCAATTTTATTTTCTTATGGGCAACCAGATTCTATATTAGACATCCAATTTGCAGAACTACTAACAATAATATTGTCATCTGAGCAACTTAAGAATGTCCAGTCACTATTGAAGTTATCTGAGTTTGTATTAATACTAACGACTGCATCACCATCTCCGTTTGTAGAGGTTGACCATGTTCCTGACGCAATAGAGGCGTTATTTATACTAACAGTCACAGTACCATCGCTACCAAATACATATTCATATTCTTGATTATTTATGATTACCGACCAGTATTGACATACTACTAGTAAACCAGCAACATCTTCCTCACTGCAATCATCCGGATTATTATTATTATTATCATCACAGTCGCGTACTAGTTGAATAAACTCATTACCAGATTCAAGTATAATAAATCCTTCGCTACATTGAGTTACAGTCCAATCTAATTGAGATACCGTTGCATAAGGCGCTCCAATATTAAAGAACATAAATACATCTCCTGCATTAGGATTGGAAGCTAAATTCCATGAGCCTTGGACAGTAACATCAGTTCCTTCATTATAAACTTCTAATGTGCCATCTTGATTAAATTCTATATATTCCAAAGCTGCATTTTCATACAGACTAGTGTTTATATACCATTCGCATTCCACTAAATAAGCAAGTACTTCTTGTTCACTACAATTGTTAGGATTGTTATTGTCCTCACATGTTACAAAGTCTGCCTCAGTGAATCCTTCGCAGAGCGCTACACAGGCATTAGTGAATACAGAAATTACTGTCACACCATCTTCAATAACTTGAACACATACTGGGGCAAATTCTTCATCGCAATTACAATCATCATCATCATCATCATCATCATCATCATCATCTCCAAAACAACCTTCTAATAGCTCAATAAGGGCCTCTTCGTTGCCAATTGTAAGTAATGTTCCATCAGCTAAGGTCACGTCAAATGAATATGCAAAATCAAAATAGTATGAGTTATAGAGTGCAGTGTTTAGCTCTTCCTGCGAATTTACAGTTATGGTTTCGTCATTATCTGTAATAATAGTCAAAGGGAAGTTATATGTAAAACACTCGTTTCCTCCAGACCAGTTATAATCTCCTTCACAGGTGTTAGAAAAATCAGCTTCGGTAAAACCGTCACATTCTGCAGAACAAGCATTTGGATACGTCATCAAGAATGTTTCTCCATTTGGTGCTGTTATTTCGACACATACAGGGCTGTACTCTTCAGTACACTCACATTCAAATTCATTATCAAAATCACAATCTTCTAAAAGATTAATAAACTCGTCTTCATTATTGATGGTCACGATGACTATAGAATCTGAGTCATCATCATAAGCCTCAACATCAAAAGGAAATGCGATACCGTTAATAAATAAATCTTGGTTTGAATTGATTAGAATTTGAACTAGACCTTCAAGACTATTTACAGTTACTGTTGTTCCTGTATTATAGGATAGATTTAATGGATAGACAAAATCAAAACAGAAATCGAATACAATATTTCCTGCTGGGTTTGCTGATGTCTCTATATCACCTTGACTATTAAACTGCAGACTCAGTTGAGATAAAGAGGTCGTGATAGCTAGACTTTCCTCAATGCTCTGTTGCTCTATTACCGGTTCATCGTTCGTACACGAGGTCAAGCAAAAAGCGACAAATAAGATGCTTAAAAAAGCTGATTTTAAAATTTTCATAGTTTCAATTTTTAAATTTGGATTTAATTTTTTAGTGATCAATCATTACTAAGACAACACACTTTAAAAAAACCCTACTTTTTTCTATAATTAGTTTTTGTTTAATTTTGACGTATAATTATGCAAACCAACACATGCGAAAAGATCTGCAGAAAATATGTGAAACTAAAACTTTTGAAACTATTTACAAACAGTATTCAAAAGATTTAAGACGTTTTATATTTTTTAAAACTCAAAATATTGATAAGGCTGAAGATCTTTTACAAGAGACCTTTATTAAGTTGTGGGATAATTGTAGTAAAGTAGACTACAATAGTGTCAAGAGCTATTTATATACAGTTGCCACAAATACCTTTCTAAATACAATAAAGCATGACAAGGTGGTCAAAAAACATCACGAAACTTTAGTGAGTCACAGTACAAATGAATCTCCAGAGTTTATCATGTTAGAAAAGGAGTTTATGGAAAAACTAGAGCGCACAATAAATGGTCTGCCAGAAAAGCAAAAAGAAGTTTTTTTATTGAATAGAATAGAAAAAAAGAAATACAAAGAGATTGCAGAGCATTTAGAGATTTCAGTTAAAGCAGTAGAAAAGCGAATGCATTTAGCCTTAGTAGTAATGAGAGAAAAAATAGGTAATATTTAAATTAGTCAACTGTAGAGGTAGGGTTTTATTTAATAAAGTTGTCTTAGGATTAGAATATCATGAAAGAACAAAATTTACATAGCGAAAAAGATACATTTCTAGCCAAATGGTTAGCGGGAGAACTCTCGGACGAGAAGCTAAAAACTATGGTTTCTAGAGCAGATTACAATTCTTTTTTAAAACTTAGAAAAGGAATTCAGACCTATGATGCCTTAGAATCCTCAACAGATACCTCTTTTGTGAAAATTCAAAATCATATATCTAACAAAAGCACTAAGGTGCGAAATTTAAATTCTAATAATTGGTTACTAGGTATCGCTGCATCTGTTATCTTGTTATTTGGATTATTTTTTATTCTTGGTGATGATATAATAAGTATAGAGACCAATTTTGGAGAACAAAAAGCAATTGTGCTTTTAGACGGATCTGAAGTTATCTTAAACTCTAAATCTACCTTGACTTATAATGAAAATGATTGGAAAAATAATAGGACACTAAATTTAATAGGTGAAGCCTACTTCAAAGTAAAAAAAGGAAGCACTTTTACTGTCCTTACAGACAATGGAGATGTCAAAGTATTAGGCACCCAATTTAATGTGAATTCTTTGGGCAATCTATTTGAAGTCACTTGTTTTGAAGGTAAAGTAAGTGTTACCACGAAAGATGAAGACTATATTTTATTACCTACCAAGTTTGTAAGACGAATAAATGGTAGTGTGATAGAAAAAGGGGCTACTATTGTTTTAAATCCTTCTTGGATTCATGGAGAAAGTTCATTTGAGAGTGTCCCTTTGAAATATGTAATAAAGAGTTTAGAGGCACAATACGATATAGAGATCAATTCAAAGGATATTAATTACAACATAATTTATACAGGTAGTTTTACTCATAACGATTTAGATACTGCATTAAAAACTGTGTTTAAACCCTTACAAATAGGATATATTGAAAAAGAAAAAAGAAACATCTATTTGAGCACGAAGTGAAGAAATTGATTATCAAAATTTTGTTAATTCTACCGTTTTTGGGCTTTTCACAAGAAGAGGCCAAATTTTTCATTTATATGAATAGCCGTAGTTTAGATGATGCTTTTGATAAAATTGAAGATGTATATGACGTGAGGTTTTCGTATCAAGATGACATCATAAATGATTTTAAAATTACCCTAAAACGAGAACAACGCACCTTGAATCAGGTATTGTTTGAACTTGAAGTTCAAACTAAGCTCACTTTTGAGATTATTGGGCAACGCTATATTATAGTGTATAAATTAAAAAATAATACAAATATCGAGAAGCTGGATAGAATTCTTATTACCAGCTACCTCACTAAAGGCATATCTAAAAATAAAAATGGGGCCTATCAACTAATTCCTTCTAGTTTAGGGGGTTTACCTGGACTTACAGAGCCAGATGTTTTAGAAAGTATTCAGTTATTACCAGGTGTTGTTAGTCCAAATGAAACAGCCTCTGGTTTTTTAGTTAGAGGTGGTAAAATGGACCAAAATAGGTTAGTCTGGGATGGTATTAATATGTACCATAAAGGACATCTTTTCGGTATGATATCTCCATTTAATCCTAATGCAACAAAAAATATCACTTTTATAAATAAAGGAACACATCCTAGGTATGGTGAACGTGCATCAAGTGTGATCTCGATGACCACCACAACAAAAATTGAGAACAAATTTAATGCTCAATTAGGCTTTAATGGTATTAATGGTGATGCTTATATTGAAGTGCCTATTATCAAAGATAAACTGGCTATTCAAGCTTCTGTTCGCTCTAGCTATACAAATACATATCAATCTTATACCTTTGAGAAACTTGCAGACAAGGTATTTGAAAGTACGAAGATTAAAAATGGAGATAATCCTAATAATAGCTTTGATTTTTTAGATTATAATATCAAACTAAACTATAAACCTAACGCACAGAATAACTTCTATGCTAGTGTGATTTCTATTGATAACCAATTAGATTATACGGTTAGTGAAACTCAAAGTAATGAAACCTTTAATGATCGGATGTCGATAAAAAACTCTGGTTATGGTCTAGGTTGGACAAAATTATGGCGTGCTAATTTAAAGCAACATACCTCTGCCTATTTTTCAGAATATAAACTCAATTATAATTTTATTACTTCGGAAGCTGATGAGCAAACGTCAGATTTTGAAAAACGCAATGTCATTTTTGATTCTGGTATATCTTCGGAAATAGATTGGGAAATTAACTCGAATAACAGAGCGACATTTGGCTATCAGTATGTTTTAAAAGATGTTGGTTATGCGTTTTTAAACACTACTAATTTGGCGTTTATTCTCGACGAAGATAAAACCGTAGTACAAACTCATAGTGTATATGGAAACTATGATTACAAAAACCCGAAACTATTTGACATTAGGGTAGGAGCAAGGGCCACTTATTTTAAAGAATTAGAGGCCTTCAAGTTTGAACCTCGATTATTACTTTATAAAAATCTCTTTAAAAATGTGAAACTTCAAATTTCTGCAGAAATAAAAAATCAGATTATTAGTGAAATTGATGAAACTATTATTAGTGACTTATCATTAGAGAATAGAGTTTGGAGGTTGGCAAATGGTAATGAATTTCCTATTATTAATAGTAGGCAGGTTTCCGCAGGATTTATATACACAACTAATGGTTGGACCATTGATATCGATAATTACTACAAGGCATTAGACCATATAACAGCGCTGTCGTTAGGCTTTTTGAATCCTGAAAATAGTACGTTTAATTTAGGTGAGCAAAATATATATGGTGTTGATTTGTTTTTAAAAAAACGGTTTAATGGGTTTAATACTTGGGTGAGTTATTCATTTAATAATTCTAAAAGTAAATTTAATGCTCTTAATGGTAATAATTATTTCAACTCTAGATCTAATGTAAGACATGCGTTTTCAACATCGGTAAGTTATAAATTGTCTAATTTTCAAATAGCACTTGGCTGGAGATGGCAAACAGGAAAGCCCTATACTGTGGCCGTAGCGGGAGAAGATGGTTTGGAATTTAATAGTGGTATAAATACAAAACGATTGCCAAATTATCATAGACTTGACTTTTCTAGTACCTATAGTTTTAAGTTTTTAAAAACTAGTAAGCTGAGAGCTGAAGTGGGTTTATCTATTCGAAACATCTATAATAAAACTAATTTCATTAGTCGAGAATATCGCGGAAACAATGATTTTAACGGAGATATCGAAACAATTGATAAGTTTTCATTAGGTTTTACACCTAATCTAATGTTCAGGTTGAACTGGTAACTAATTGATAACAGAAAGAGCCTCTTAACGAGGCTCTTTCTTTGACTAAATAATGGATTTATTGATGATGCTATTTGTTTTAGAATCTAATTGATAATTTTAAATCTTCTTTTTCCACATTGAATTTGGCATCGTCATAGTTTGGAGGTCCAAAACTTCTTGGGTTATTTGATGTTCCGTAAGATTCTTTGGGCATACCGTTAGCTTCAAAATCTAATTTATTGTTTCCGTTTGCGTCGTGCATTACCATAATGGCATATTCTCCTGGCTGGACGTTTTCAAAAGTAATAGTTGCTGTTCCGTTTTTAATTTCAGATACTGCATTTTGAACTCCAGCACCTTTCATAAAGTTGTCTTTTGTATTTAGTGATACTAGTATTTTACCTTCATCACTTTTCGCATTTTCTATAGTTACAGTTATAGTTTGTCCTTTTGTTTCTTGAGCAAAGCCTAAAGTTGATACTAGTATTAATGCGATAGATAAGACTAAAGTTTTACTTACAAGAGTTCGGTCGTTGTTAATTAGTTTGTGAATTGTTGATTTCATAATAGGTTGTTTTAAATGGTTAGCTTAAGCTATATTTAGCAGAATTGTTTGTTATTGATGGTCCAAATATATTACTTCACTAGATAATTACTAAAAGAGGCTGACCCAACTGTGATTTTTTATAGATGAGCTGTAAAAAAGAAGCATATAAGTGAAAATTTATATTCTCTTTTTGTATTTGTTTTGGCACTAATTATTTACCAATAACTTTTCTCTTATTAATTTTTACAGAATCAAAAAAAAATAGCAATCACTCTAAGTCATATAACTTTATTTGAGTAAAAAGAAATGGAAGTCAAACGTACTGTGGAGAACTTTGTTTATATCCAAAATTATTTGGAGCGTTGATTTTCATGAATAGGCTCGTAATAGGGGCTTAATTATATACACATTAAGTTTACATACTTTACAAAACCACTAATTATCTATTTCAGAATACAGTGGTAAAGAAAAGGGTATTGATACTCATCAGCTAATATCTAATTATGATGTATTGCCAAGATGAAGATTTATTTTTAATAATTCATAATTATTTTTAAGAACTAGTTTTATCTTGAGCTTAAGTATTATCTTTAAAAAGACTTATTAAATAAGAGATATGTCGTTACTATGGAAAATGATTTAAATTTTTACAAAGATATTTCTAAAAATAATTTACCTCTTACAGAACTTTTAAAAAATGATAGTTTATTTTACAATGTCCCTGAAAATTGGTCTATAGTCATAACAGATATAGAGAATTCTACAGTTGCTGTTGCTAAGGGCTTACATAACGATGTTAATCTAAGTGCGACAGGCAGTATAGTTACAGTTTTAAACACTTTAAAAACTATAGACAATACAATTAAAATTCCTTATTTTTTTGGAGGGGATGGTTCTATATTTCTTGTCCCAACTGCTGTATTAGAGCCAGTCTTATTGGCCTTGAATAATTACAGTCAGCATATTAAAAAAACCTTGCAGTTAAATTTGCGAGTGGGACAATTAGAGGTTGGCAAAGTTTATAAGAAGAACGTTACATTAAAAATAACTAAGATTAGACATAATAAATATCTTACTACTCCTGTAGTTTTAGGTAATGGATTGAAATATGCAGAACGAATAATTAAGGACAGTTTTAGACCTACTTTGATAAGTACTAAAGAAAATATAAAACTTAATTTGGAAGGAATGGAATGCCGATGGGATGAAATTTATCCTAATCAAATAGATAAAAAGGTGATATGTCTTCTGGTAGATTGTGATATGGAAAAACAACAAGCCCAGATATATGGCGCCATTATGAAAGAAATAGATGTAATTTTCGGTGATTTAGAAAAACGTAATCCAATTTCTACAATTAAATTGAAACTAAATACCTCTTTGGCGAAAATCAGAAAAGAAATGTATACCAAAATTGGAAAACATCAACTTACTTATTTAGCAAGTAGCTGGTTAATTACTAAGATTGGAGCGTTTTATTTTAAATTTTTTAAAGCGGGTAAATTATATAAATATAGAGTTGCCCAATTGTCAGATACTATAATGCTCGATGGTTCTTTAAATACTGTGATTTCAGGAACAGATAAACAAGTAGCTAGTTTGAAAAGTTTCCTCGATGATTTAGAGTTTAATAAAACAATTATATATGGTTTGCATGTCACTCATGCTTCTATTATGTCTTGTTATATAGAAGATAGAGAAGAAAAACACATTCACTTTGTAGATGGTACAGAAGGTGGTTATACAAGTGCTGCAATTATGTTTAAGGAAAAGCTTAAAAAATCACAATTTAGACAGCCTTAAATGGTGACATTGTATTAGTGAGTAACTAATACTATTGTTAGTGTTTTTACATTATAGAACTCATATTTGTTTAACCCATTCTATTTGAGACTTTACTTATTGTCTTCTTAATTATAGATGAATGCTTATTAAATTTAGTAATAAAATATATTTCTATTGGTCTACTTATAAAATAGTACAAACTGTTTGATAATGGTAAGCTTGAGATACATTAGTTAAATGAAATTAACGAGAGAGAAATCTATAGGCAGCTTTGGGATTTAAGTAAAATCTAGTAATTTGGTGTATGCGACTTTGTGAGGTGTATTTACTCGGTGATTATTATACCATTAGTAATTTCTTTTTCAGTTGGTTTCTCAAACCAACTTTCCATAAAGTCAAAATTTTCTTGACTTACTTCAAATTCGAATGTGGCTCCTTTTTCATTATTTCTTTTCAATATTCTTTTAAGCCGAGTTTCTTTTGAAATATCCAAAAAGTGAATTTTTGTGTCGTAACCATTAGATTTAGAAAATTTTCTAAATTTTTCTCTATGCTCAAATTTTGATAACCCTAAGTCTAGAATGGAATCAGTTTTTGAGTTTTCCAATTGTTGAACTAACTCCATTATTATTTTTTCTGCTCTATCAATTCTTTCAAGAAACCATTCCAGTCCGTCGTTTGGTTTTTTGTCAGCAAGAAATAGTGACTTATTCCACTGGTCAATTGAAAAAATAATTCCGTTCGTTTTACTCTTTAATTCCGCTGAGTATGTTGTTTTTCCTGAACCGGTATTTCCTGTTATTAAATGTATCATTTTGTTTCTCTATACTGCGCAACTAACGTATTTGTAAATTGTTAGTTACGTTAACTAGGACTAAGTTAGCAAAAGAAAATGAACTAGAAGGACACCTAAAAGGTTTTTATAGTACACAAATAATGCGATATTAATTATATAGTTTTCTGATTATAGTTTTTATTTCTTCGGAAGGTATAATTCCATTTCATTAAATTCAGCCATGTCTAAATGACCCATTTTACGTTCATCTTTTGTAATTAGATGTAGATGCAAAAAAGAGTCATGATGAGTAAAAACGCCTTTATGTTCGGTTGAAAAGAAACCTATAATTACAACCTCTTCGTTTTTTAAATTATAATTTGTTTGCCCTTTGTGCGCATCCTCTGGTGAGGACACGTGAGTTCCTTTCGGTAAGTTTTGGATATGTATAACTGCTTTTGATACGTCTCCTTTTAATTTAAACGCAAATGGTCGTTTATATTCAATTGTTTTTTCGTCAATGAATTTTTCCAAGTCTTGTGTTGATTTAATACTAGGAGGTAAATCAATTTTGTTCCATTCAGTTACATTTCCATAAACAAAAAACGGTGCAGATACCTCAAAGTTTTTTTCGACTTTCATTGTGGAATCTGTTAATACTTTTGATACATAGGCCTGTCCGTCATTGATCAGAATTTCTCCTGTCAAGTAACTCTCAGGTCCAATGCCATAAAGACCTTTTTTGTTTGTAATAGAATCAAGATTTACAATACCTTCCAAGTCTCCTTTCCACATCACATTTTTCATAGTTCCTGTAATTTTAATATCAGAGTATCTTTCTAGTTCTAAGTTAGTCGATTTAGTATTTTGGTTACAGGAAACCAATACAATCAAAAAAAGTCCGAATGATATTTTTTTTATTTTCATTGAATATGATCTGTTTATAATTACTAGCAATGTATATGCTTATGAGCCATTGTTTCTCTTGACATTAGCTATTAAAAATATAAAACTCGGTTATAAAATCCACGAATATTTTCTAGATAAACACAAACTCAGTAATCGCTTATACACGTTTTTAGAAATCGCTTTTTCTGTTTAAAAATCTACCGTTGATTATTATTTAACCTTTTTTTTCTCGGTTATTATTGTTTATGAAATCGGCGTCAGTTTTATTTAATTGTTCATATTCTTCTACGTGAATGGAATTAAATTCAGATTTAACCATCTCTAATTTAGACGGGCTTGTAAACATCATTGCGTAAGCTTCTTTTAATGAGCGACTTTTTATTACATCTATGCAGATGTCTTTCCATTCATGAAAATTCAAAGTAATGGGATTATATGAATTAACAGGTTTAGTAAGGCCGTACACTGCTTGTTCTTCTTCAGCTTGAAAGGTCCCAAATATCCTGTCCCAAATGATAAATGTCGATCCAAAGTTTTTGTCTAAGTATTTTTCGTTTCTTGAATGATGAACTCTGTGATGAGATGGTGTGACAAATATATATTCTATTGGAGCAGGTAATTTCCTAATATATTCAGTGTGAATCCAAAACTGATAGAGTACTTCAATTTGATGACATATAAAAAAAAGAACAGGGTCAAATCCCATCAAAACTATAGGGATAAAAAAGATGATTTTAATATGTTGTGTCCAGCCTAACCTAAAAGACACAGACCAATTATATTTTTCAGAATTGTGATGTGTAACATGAGTTGCCCACCAAAAACGATTAACATGCGTTAATCTATGTGACCAGTATCTACAAAAATCAATAGAAATAATACAAAGAATATAGGCCCACCACGCTCTTGGAATACTCCAAGGAACTAAATTATAGAAAAATAGAATTATTCCATAGATACCTATTTTTAATAAAGCAGAGATACTAACATTAACAAGCCCAATACATGTCGCTGATAGGGTGTCTAAGCCATCATAATAATCTTTTTTTTGAATAATTGTGAGGACCCATTCCAATACTACAAGTAAAATCATTGGAATTGCCGCAACTTGGATAATGTCAAACCCTACAAGTTGGTCTAACAGCATTTCCATAGTTAAAGGATTTTCTTTCATATGGTGAACATTATGTTTTTTTGAGATTTTTTTGAGAATCTTTGCTACATAGCATCACAAATTGCGATTCTCTAATTGAGTGTGTTATTTTTGAAAAATAAGGTTTTTAGTTATAATTATACTGATAAAGGTTAAGTAAATTATTCCTAATTTTTGAATCTATAGATCTATAATTATTTTTATATGCTGTGATTGTATATAGCTACTGCGTTTGGAAAGATCTATACCCATGTAATGAGTGAGTCTATATAAAGAATATATAAAATAAGTAGATCTACTAAATCACCAATAAACATATTATTTTGGAAACTTTTTTCACATTTATTACTTAAGGATTTGTAGACCATAAAGACGCACCTTTAAGCATTGCTCTTCTTGGTAATTTTAAACTAGCAACTATTAATTCTGCAAAATCTTCTGGTTGTAACATACTATCATGAGAATCTTTATTTGCAATGCCGAGTTCAATAGACATATCAGATGCTATAGTACTCGGAGTTAATGTACACACTCTAATATTATTCTTTCGAACTTCCTTCATTAAGGACTCAGACATTCCAATAACTGCAAATTTTGATGCTGAATAGGCAGATGTATTTGCATTTCCATTTAATCCAGCTGTAGAAGCTATGTTAATTATATCACCTTCATTTTTATCTATTAAGTAAGGTAATACTTCTTTAGTTACATAATACATGCCCATAAGATTGGTTTGGATAATTTGACTCCATTGGCTAACATCCATTTCATTAAAAGACCCAAATGCAGCAATTCCTGCATTGTTTACTAAAATATCGACAGAGCCTAAGTTCTTTACAATAGTCTTGATGCCTTTTTTGACATCCTCATAGTTACCTACATCAAATACTGAATAAATAGCTTTAATGCCAAACGCTTCCAATTCAGTAACTGTTTCTTTCAAAACTGTTTCATTTCTTCCCGTTATAGCGATGTCAATTCCTTCTTTTGCAAATGCCATAGCAGTAGCTTTTCCTAGACCTCTGCTACCTCCAGTAATTATTGCTTTTTTACTTTTCATATTTTTCATTTATATTATCTTTTAGAATGCGTATTTATAGAAATTAGGGATAAGGTTTTGCGCAGGGCAGAGTTAATTGCCCTTGCTCTCAACTAAATTAGTGAAAGAAAACAAACCATAAGGAAATCCATAAGATTTTCAAAATAGGGAAAAACCGATCGCTTATTTTTACACGTTATTAGCCTTTTGTTACTTTATGTCTTATTGCTTGCTAGCTTCTCTCGCTTTAAGTAAAAAGTATAAAGCTCAATTTACTTTTTTAATGTAGTAATAGCAAGTTTTTCCTTTTGGGTGAAAAAAGAAATATTACCACTTGCGATATGCTCATCAACAGAGTAAATATTTGATTGGAAGTTATTCCAACTGAATAAAAGGTAAATGATTTTTTAAATCAGAGAATGAATCCCAGCCGCATGAGAGTCATAGAAATAAAAGTGTTGTTTTATTTGAAGAAGAAAAATTTAAACAATATCATCTTTACAACTCGGTCGAACCTTTATTGGTCTTCAACAATGAACTTGTTCTGTAAGTTTTTCATTGTTTACTTATTTCTTGATTTTGATTCCAATTATTTATTTAAAACGTTCCTGTGTTCCATAAGTTGGATTTGACGTATTGTGATAAGAAATTTCATTATTTAGGGAGCGGTTGGCCCTAATGGCGTCTGCCTATGTGATTTTTAAATATACAATCCAATCTATTTAGAATTATAACAAACCTCGAGCCTTAATCTCTAAATACTTATTTATAGTATCAATAGTTAAATCTTGAGGAGATGTTAAGATAGACTGGATACCATATTTTTGAAGTTCATTGACAATCAAACGCTTTTCAAAAGCAAATTTTTCAGCAATGACTTTATCATAGGCTTGCTGTACGGTTTCGGCTTTTTCTGTAATAATCGTATTAAGCTCTGTGTTTTTAAAGAAGATGACAACTAGTAAATGACTTTTAGCAATTCCTTTTAGGTAAGGGAGTTGCCTATGTAAGCTGTCTAAGGTTTCAAAATTGGTGTATAAGAGCATTAAACTTCGTTGGTTGATATTTCGTTTAACGTCTGCGTAGAGCCTGCTGTAATCACTCTCATAGAAATCTGTACTTACATTATACAGCGTTTCTAGAATGAGGTTCATTTGAGATGTACGGCGCTCTGCAACAACAATGTTTTCTACTTTTTTTGAGAAGGCTAAAATCCCTGCTTTATCTTGTTTTTTTAAGGCTACATTAGAAATCACTAAGGATGCATTGATGGCATAATCTAGGAGTGTTAATCCATCAAAAGGCATTTTCATGACACGCCCTTTGTCAATAACCGAATACACAGGTTGTGATTTTTCGTCCTGAAACTGGTTGACCATGAATTGGTTTCGCTTGGCGGTAGCTTTCCAGTTAATCGTGCGTAAATCATCACCTAATACATAATCTTTGATTTGTTCAAACTCCATAGTATGACCAATCTTACGGATTTTTTTAATTCCGTATTGATGTAAATTATTACTTATAGCCATCAAATCGTACTTACGCAATTGCATAAAACTAGGGTAGGTTGGTACCATTTCATTGTCATCTGTAGTAAAGCGACGTGCTATTAAGCCAAAGACCGAAGTGACATAGATATTTAATTTTCCGAAGTGATATTCACCGCGTTCTATAGGACGTAATTTATATTCAATTCGAGAAGTACTTGAGGCTTCCAATTTCCGAAGAATACTAAAATCTCTAACTTGAAATTGCTCTGGGATTTCATCAATAATTGTCGTGTTAATATTAAATGTGTAGTAGTTATTGATTACTAAATTCACCGGGTTTTCATCACCATTAGAGAACTTCTCTGGCAATATGCGCTCACCTTTAACTCCTTTTTTAGCTACAAATAGTATGATCGTATCTAAAACAGAGAGCGTTACTAGTAAAAGAACGAGCAATTTAACAATCACAAAACCTCTTGGAAAAATAAAACTCAAAACAAACAATACCATAATGGCAATGCACGCATAGAAAAATCTATTTTGGAGAAAAAATGGTTTTATACGTTTCAAATTGTTCTTGAGATATTAAAGTGAGTTATTTGATTTTCTAATTTTTAAATCGGTCTCGTATGATTTATTACCTAGACTATCTTTTAAATGAGTTATGTCAATATCGTATTTATAACCATACATATTACCTATTGTGTCCAGCGCTTCTTTATTTCGCTCAGCTCTTTTTAGATTGGAATTATAGGCGTTTAGAGGTGCCAAAGCAACCCCTAAAACACTAAATCCTAGGGTTACAATAATTATTGGAATTGTGGAGATAAAACCTTTATCTAAAATGAATTTACCTAATAAAAACGCAGCTAAAACTAAAGCAATTGCAAGTAAGACATACATTATTAAGTGACCGTAAGTATCTGTCTTAGTTTTTAAAATAGCATCATGTTCTATATTGACAGTTTCAATTTGCTCTTTGAAATCATCTTGTATTTTAATAACACTACATTTATTTTTAAAATCAGGTTTTCTATTCGTTAAACCGCAAAGCGTACCTGTCTTAAAATCTATGATTTTATGATCACATAACTTGCAATGTAGCGTTAAATCCATTTTGTTAATACAATTTTATCTGTTAACATATCTAGTATTAAAAATATACAGGAAACAGTTGCTGAGGCTGTTAACTTTTTTATTTAGTTATTTCTAATTCAATCTATCTAATAATTTAGTCTGCTAAACCCCTTGAATACTGAGGATTAATCAGTGACTGCTAAATTTATCTAGGAATTTCTACGGCTTCAATAATCTGCTTTATAATTTGTTTCGTTGTTACGCCTTCCATTTCGCGTTCTGGTGTTACAATCACACGATGTTGCAATACTGGTATTGCTGAGCGCTTAATATCTTCTGGTGTTACAAAATCTCTACCATCCATAGCAGCGAACGCTTTACTGGCTTTTAATATAGCGATAGAGGCTCTTGGTGACGCTCCTAAGTATAAAAACGGATTGTTACGTGTGTTCACAATCATATCTGCAATGTATTTAATGAGATGTGATTCTATTTTGATTTGCTCTACTAAACCTTGAAATTTAATGATTTTAGCAGCACTTAAATGCGCAGTAACTTGATCGGTTTTACCCTTACCTTGTAAATTATGTTCACGATTTAAGATTTCTACTTCTTCCTCTATATTGGGATAATCAATATCTATTTTAAACAAGAAACGGTCTAATTGCGCTTCTGGTAAACGGTACGTTCCTTCTTGCTCTACTGGGTTTTGAGTAGCGAGAACTATAAAAGGTAAATCCATTTGATATCTATTACCATCAATAGTAACCTGACGCTCTTCCATCACCTCAAATAGAGCGGCTTGTGTTTTTGCTGGTGCTCTGTTGATTTCGTCAATAAGAATCATATTAGAAAAAATAGGCCCTTTTTTAAAATCAAACTCAGAGTTTTTCATATTAAAGACAGAGGTTCCTAAAATATCACTAGGCATCAAATCTGGTGTAAATTGAATCCTGCTAAACCCTACGTCTAGTGATTTTGCTAAGAGCTTAGCAGATATGGTTTTTGCTACTCCAGGAACACCTTCAATAAGCGAATGGCCATTCGCAAGAATAGACGCGATGAGCATATCTATCATTCCTTTTTGGCCAACAATTACTTTGCTGATTTCACCTTTTATTAAAGCAATACCATCTTGAAGTTCACTTAAGTCAATTCGGTTTGTAAAACTGATGTCACTGAGATTTGTTTCTAGGTTTTCCTTAGGCTGAATAGATTCTGTAGCTTTAGAATCTCCTAATAACGACTCGTCAAATTGGTCGGTATTTGGTGTTGTATCTTCGTTTTGGTTGTCGTCTAAATGTTCCATAATTTATGTGGTATAAAAATCTTCTATAGCCTTGTTTAATTGTAATAAATTGGCTTCATTACAATTGCTCTTAGCTTTTAAATATACAATCTGATTAATTAATTTTTTAATATCTTCTTTGTCTTTGCCAGATTTTAAAGACAAATTCTTTACAAACTTATCATCGAGAATTTGAGTGTCTAAATAATAGACACGTCTAATAAATTCTAAAAAATAAGTGATTTTTTTCTCTATTAAATTATCATGATCTTTTGTTTCGTAATATAAATTACCAATCGTTTTAGTGAAATCAACAGTTGTGTTTTTTAAGGGTTCTTTAACGTTTACAATACGCTGTCTTCGTTTAGCATTAAAAATTATAAACAGTATAGTCGTCAGTAATGCTATATACCAAGCCCAACGGAGTGCTGCCCGACTTAAAACAAATCGCATTGGTGAACTTCCTAGTTCTTTTCGGAATTTATTTCTAGAATCAAAATAGATGGTATCATCATTAAGATAAGATAGTACGCTAGATGCATATTTGCGATTATCTTTTTTAAGCAAATGATAATTGGTGAACACTACAGGTTGCACATGCAAGTAAAAATAACCACTTCCCCAAGGGACTTCTATGAAATTGGTATAGGTCACATCATCAAATTTTTGATGTCCTAAAACGGTCGTGTTGAGCGTGTCAATTTTAGAGAAATAAATATTGTTTAATCCTTTTTCTACGGAAATGGAATCACTTTCAAAAACTGGATTTGTAAATGTGAATTCTGCTTTACCTTTAAATGTGAATTCATTTTTTGTATCAAATCCTAAAGAGTCCAAAAGACGATCAGGAAAGTAATTACTCGATATAAAAATATCATTACCATGAGACGCAAAATCTAATAATTCTTGAGCAGATATATTATCTAAGTCAGGATATTCATCAATGATAATGTATGTTCCAGTGGTTAAGTAGGTGCTATCTTCCCAATTGTAATAGTCGTCAAAATACTCATATGGTGTAACTTTAATATCTTGTACTTTACTCTCTGGAAACAAATTTGTGAGCTCTTCGTAAAAAACAAATGTTCCGTAAGGTGTTTTTTGAGTCTCATTATATGTTTTTTGCCAATTAATAGGGGCAGGTGTTGAGAATTCAATCGCTATAATTCCAACGAATAGTAGTATTAAAAGGCCGATGTATATTTTTAGTGTTTTACTCATTTCCAAAGGGTTCTTAAAAATTGAGTAAATGCTTTTTTAGCCTTTTCAAATTGAGCGTTATCAATATCAAACTCGCCATACCAAATGTAATTATATAGGTAGGAGGTATATGAGAATTCTTCTTTTGTATCTTTATTTTCTATTTCGAGATAGTAATCACTATTCGTTTTTTCTACATCATAGTCTATGATTTCTGCTTCAGAAAGTGACTTTAACAACCATAAGTGGTAGTACCGAATAGCAAGTCTGTAATTGTCTTCTTTTTCGGCTTCTATAATGAGTGATTTAAAGTCGGTTTCGTAGATGTTATTCTCGATATCTGTAACAGGAATAATAGTCTTATCACTAGACTTTCCGAAGATCCAACTCCCTTCTTTGTTAATAATAGCCTTCACGATAAAGAATACGACCAATAGAAAAATAACGACATAAAAAACCTTTAAGATGATGTCAGTAATATCTGCAGCTTTAGCATCACTATTGATATCAAACAAATTTTTAAAAAAATCTGATAGCCATTGTTTAAATCGTGTCCATATTCCAGAATTGTCTACAGTACGCTCATAGATAAATTCATTGCCCTCATAGATCTCTTTGAGGTTGTCAAATTCGCGTTTATCAATAGGTGCTGTGTCTACATATACGGAGTCTTGCATGGTTTGCAATGGTGCAGTTGTATCTATAGTTACCGCGTTTGCATGCAAGGAAATTCCGAAGAAAAGAAGGACGATATGTAAGAACAATATTCTACTCACCAGATCCAATTAGATCAATATCACTTTTGGTATTGATATTTTCATTGTCTTCTTTAAGACTATAATACACGATACCTTGATTGAGTTGTACAACGACATTTAAAATACTACTCACTAAGAATGTCAATAGAAAAATAGCGAGCATCATTACCGTCATGGTTTTTTGAATGGCCATGGGCTCTGGTACAGTATTCGTCTCTATGTCTGTAAACAGATTGACCATACCAAAAATATAAGGAATAAGTGCAATGACATTTTGTGCCACATAGCTTATTAAATAAAAGATACCTACACAGGCTATAGCTGCCCAAAATTTTGAGCTCATCATTCTCCAAGAATATCCAAAACTATCCCAAATACTCCGTTTTTCGTCAAGATATTCCATAAGTGCGCCTTGATAGAATAAACTTACAGCGCCTATAACTAAAGGCATTGCAAAAATACCTATTATAGTAATGGCGAGAATAAAAAGTAAAATGCCAACGCCGAGCATCAATGGGATTACGATTAGTATTCCGCAGAGTAAAAAGATGAATATTTTACCAATATTAGCCTTGTATGTGTTTATAATATCTGTTGCTGTGAAATTTTTGCCGTCGTGCTTGCTATATAGTTTTAGATAAATAGGAATATAGGAGTAGGAAATCATTGCAGCCAATAAACCAACGATTATAAATATTAAAATGAGTGCTATAAATATACCAGAGTTTTGGTTTATGTATTCGTCTATACCGGAACTATTGCCATTTATCAGTCCTCCAAAAATAACATCGGTATAAAATTTACTAAAGAAATATCCTATGACCATAAGGATCAACAAGAAAATTCCGTTGATAATAAAGAAGTGCTTAAATAGGTGTTTTCCGTTTTGTTTTAAAAACGCAAAGGTGTCTTGAAAGTACTCGCCAAAGCCTCTAGATTTATATAACTGCATGTAGGTTTTTTAGTTTTTTGCTCAATATAAAAGGGTAAATTAAATAGTAATATGAAATTAAACTTAAGGTTATTAAAATAATACCAACAGATAACCAATTGGGCATCGTGTTTGAATATCTTGTTACATAACCTTCTAGAAACCCTGCGGCAATAGTGAAAGGGAAGGTGCTTATTAAAATTTTCACACCATTTTTCACACCCATTTTAAAAGAGGTCATTCTAGAATATGTTTTAGGAAATAGAATACTAGCACCTAAGATTAACCCTGCTGCGCCTTCAATAACGATGGCGAAAATTTCCATAGAGCCATGAATCCAAATGCCACGAACGCTTTCCCAAAGGACGCCTTCTTGGTAGAAAAAATATTGGAATGCTCCAATCATAATACCATTATATAACATTACTAATCCTGTTCCTAATCCGCCGAAAATTCCGTAAATAAATGATTTAATACCTACGTATAGGTTGTTAAGCGTAATCCCAATAAAACTGCCCCAATTACTTCCGCTTTTATAAACTGCTACAGGATCTCCTGCTTCGATGTTTTCTAGACTCATATTAACATACTCGTCACCTAAAATTAATCTCACAAACGAATCGTCATGTGCTGCGGATAAGGCTCCTATACCAACAAAACTTAAAAATATAACGAAAGCATAAAGGACATAGCGTCTATATTCGTATACAATTAAAGGGACTTCAATCTTCCAGAAATGTACGAACCTGTTGGTGTCTTCGCGTTTTGTTTTATAAATTTTTTGAAAAGCTTTAGCAGCTAGGTTGTTTAAATAAAGAATTGTTTTACTTTTGGGATAGTAAGTTTGGGCGTAAGACAAATCATTTACTAACTGAATATAAAGTGATGCCAATTCATCAGGGTTTTTTAGGGTTTTCCCAAAAATACCCTCTTCAAAATTGAGCCATTTTTCTTTATTTTGTTTAATAAATGCCACTTCTCTCATACGCATTCAAAGTTAAAGAAATTAATGGTAGAGTTACAAATAAATACGACACAAAACGTCAATATAAATTTCATCGCAGCAAGTGTTGGTGAGCGTATATTGGCATATATAATCGATTTTATTATAAAGATTGCCTATGTGGTAGTCGTCTATCAAATAACTTTTAATTTATTTCATATTGATGATATTGTGAATGGTATGGATGATTGGTCTAGAATTGCCATACTAGTATCTTTTTATTTACCTGTTGTATTTTACTCGTTACTTTTTGAAACTTTTCTTGACGGACAAACAATTGGTAAGCGTATTATGAAAATAAAAGTCGTAAAAATAGATGGCTATCAAGCCTCTTTAGCTGATTATCTAGTACGTTGGTTTTTTAGAATTATAGATTTAAATATGATGTCTGGTATTATTGCATTAATTGCCATTGTAACCAGTAAAAAGAGTCAGCGTTTAGGAGATATGACTGCGGGAACTTCTGTGATTACCCTGAAAAATAATGTGAATATTAGTCATACTATTCTTGAAGAATTAGACGATAGTTATGTGCCAACCTATCCTAATGTGATTAAATTATCAGATAATGATGCTCGAATCATTAAAGAAACATTTGTGCGAGCAAAAGCTGCTCGAGACTATGAGACTTTAGTAAAATTACGGACTAAAATTATACAGGTTGTAGAGATTAAAGATTTTAATGGTAGCGATATGGAATTTGTGGGCACCATCTTAAAAGATTATAATTATTATACGCAAGGGAGTTTTGTTTCGTAGACGTTTTAATTTTATCCTTTCAACATAACACATGACATTTAAAAGTAGAAAAGATATCTTATTCCAACTAACCACTTTTGGGTTTAGTATCCTTTTTATTGGCGTCGCTTTATTTCAATTTGTTCAATATGGATTTAATAATAGTATATCCTTTTGTAGTAGCGTTCTTTTATTAGCTGTGGCTGGATTATTATTATGGATGTATTTAGATACAACTTACGAACTGACTCCAATCGAATTAAAATACAAATGCGGACCAATACGAGGTGCCATCCCAATAAAAGATATTTTAGAAATTATTAAAGGCAAAACCCTTTGGTCTGGATTTAAACCCGCTACAGCTAGAAACGGTTTAATTATAAAATACAGGAAATACAATGAAATTTATATAAGTCCTAAAACAAATGATACTTTTGTGCGCAATATATTAGAATTGAACAGTTCTATAAAAGTAACTGCAAATTCAAATAGCTAACTTCAAAATTTCAAATAGTAATGTTTTTTCAAGTCATAGATATTTTAGGAACTATTGCCTTTGCTATTTCGGGAGTATTGGTGGCTCTTGATAAAAAAATGGATCCTTTTGGTGTCCTCATTATTGCCTTTGTAACTGCGGTAGGAGGTGGGACGTTACGTGATGTTATGATTGGGATTAATCCTGTGTCATGGATGACTAATATGACCTACGTGTATGTGATTTTTGGTTCAACCGTATTTGCAATTTTACTTCGGAATAAAATCAACTACCTAAGAACGTCTCTCTTTTTGTTTGATACTATTGGGATTGGATTATACACGGTTGTTGGCATAGAAAAAGGATTAGTTGCAGGTTTACATCCCATTATTTGTATTGCACTTGGAACAATGACAGCTTGCTTTGGTGGTGTGATTCGTGATATTTTATGTAATGAAATTCCAGTGATTTTTAGAAAAGAAGTCTATGCAACCGCTTGTATTCTCGGAGGTCTAACGTACTTTTCACTTCGTCTATTTATGGCAAATACTAACTTGATATTTATAATTGCCATAATAGTTGTGATTGTAATACGACTTATTGCGGTTAAGTTTAAGGTGAGTTTACCTAGTTTGTATAAAAAGGAACAGGTCTAATTACTTGACGTAATAAATCGTATTCGTTATTTTCCATGCTCCATTAATGTTATGTAGAGATAACATATCAATATACGTGACATCTCCAACCTTCATACTCATTTTAGCACTGGCGATGTTGCCAGCTTCGATATCTATATTTAAGATATGAAGCACACAGTTATTTAACTCACTCTCAGGTAATTTTTCTCTGTTTCCCCATTTTGGGATTAAATCCTTAAAGTAAACATTCTTATATCCTTTAGAACTGTTTTTGTCATCAACAGGCACTTCCATAGTTCCATATTCGGTATCAAAAGCTGTACTGAGTTTATCGATATCTCGTTCTATATAGCCATTGTAATAATTTTGAATGGTAGTCGATATAAGTGTGAAATCATCAGTTTTACTTTGTGAAATCACTGGTAATGAAATGGTCAACATTATGACGAGTAGTCGTGTTTTAATCATAGTGACATTAATTTATAGATTTTGATTGGTCAAATGAACTATTTCATAATAGAAAAGCATAGCAATAACAACTTTGTTTAAATTATTTTCTAGGTCTTTAACTGTGATGCTATTCGCTACAGATTTTGAAGTCAGTCCGTAACTTAAGCTAGGTCCTTTGATTTGTATGTCTATAACGTCCTTCAAGCTATTATGAATGGTATTGTTTAATGAGAGGCATTTTCTGAAATTGCCTGTCGGGTTTATACACAGATAATCTACTTTAGGAATATCAATAGTAGTCCTCGTTTTTTTTAGGTTCAAATTCAATGATCAAACTTTCTGTATTTCGTTCCTTATAATTATTCAATTTTGATATCCAAATTTTATCAAAAGTTCCTGAGGCTTTCAAATCATCCAAAATGGTTTTTGAATCAGAATCTAATATGAAATCTGGGTTGAGGTTCATGGCACTAAAATCCTCCAGAAATCTTAAATAGTTTTGGTTCGTGTTTTTTGAACTGTAGGTTTCCGTAAGTTTACGTTCAAATTGAGCAGTAGCTTTGTTTAATTGATTAATATCTTCTGTGGATAAACAATCTTGTAATGCTTCAGTAAAATTAACCTCGAGGTTTGATTGGCATGACTGTAATATGGCAATTGATACAATTAAAGTGAGAAGAGTCAATTTCATGTTTTAAATAGAGAGCGTTAATTCAAAGAATTTATAAGCGTCTAATTTTTTTCTAAACTCCTTTTCTGATAATTCAAGATATTCTTCTAAAGTAGAATTGTTATAGCTAGAATCTAACTCAACGATATTTTTATAGTATTTAAGCACACTTAATAGGGTAGAATATGCAGTCTCATTTTCATTTAGATTCGTATTTATCTGCGGTATATCTGTTCTCCCTTCCAAAAGAAGGGAGGAGCTGGTTCAATCGCTACTTTTGATTTTTTAAAGAAGGCAAAGTCAAATTATAAGCAGAATAGTGCTCCTTCCTTCGGTTGGAAGGGAGGACAATTCAGCGAAGCTGAATACGAGGGTTTTTAGGACAACAGTGAGACATTAAGTGCTTCCGAAGAAAAAAAACATTTAATTATACATCATAAAAAACGAGTAAGTCATAAGAGTAAGCTTTGCGTCTCTGCACCTTTGCGAGAAAAATCAATCCAAAACTTCAACACGTCGTATGTATATGTTTTTAAGAGGCCAGTCTGAACCGTCTGTATCTACATTTGCAATTTTATCAGCAACTTCTAAACCGCTGGTTACTTTTCCGAAGATGGTATAATCTCCATCCAGCTCATGCACATCTCTTAGCATGATAAAAAACTCATAGGGTGACGCCAATTTATAAGGATTTTCAATATCACTACTAGGCATAGAAATGACACCTCGATCGTGATGAAAACCACGTTTTGTGTCTGTTGGTAATAAGTATTTGCCAATATAGCGACGCTTGCGCATCACCTCCCTGTTATCTGTACTACCACCTTGAATGATATAATTTTCTATCACTCTGTAAAATTGAGTATCATTGAAATAACCTTTTTTGGCTAGGTAAATAAAGTTAGAACGGTGAAACTTTGTTTCGTTAAAAAGTAGGATGTCTATATTGCCATAATCAGTCACAATACGAACTTTATTCTCTTTATGTTTTTTGTCATATTCTAAAAAGAACTCCATGGCGTTGTCTTTATTCAATAGAAATTCTTTTTGATTTCCCTCAGTGATTGTATCTGTTTTTAATGCTATAGTTTCCTTTTTTATCTGCGTAGAATCTATTACTTGGGTAGGCATTTTCTTTTGAGATTGTTTATCTTCACAATTGAAAATCACCAAACACAATACTATCATTATAAAAAACCTCATAAGGGAATGAATTTTGAAACGTTCATAAAATCTGCTTCAAAAATAAAAAATCTAAATCTTCCAGGAGAAGACTCTCAATTTAAAATGTCACCTCCTTTTAGAAGAGATCTTATAGATGAAAATAGAGAGAAGATGAAACATGCCAGAAAAGCAGGAGTTATGGCATTATTTTATCCAGATGACATTGGAGAAACGTATCTTATACTTATTTTAAGAAAGACGTATAAAGGGGTGCATTCTTCTCAAGTAGGTTTTCCAGGAGGAAAATATGAAGACGATGATCCAGATTTAGAATATACTGCGTTACGTGAAACTTACGAGGAGGTTGGCGTGCCAATTATAGATATGAAAGTACTGAAGGCGCTGACTAAGCTGTATATTCCGCCAAGCAATTTCACAGTGTCTCCTTACATAGCAATTACAAAACAAACACCACAGTTTATTAAGCAAGATGAAGAGGTTGAGGATTTGATAGAAGTCTCTTTGTCTCATTTTTTGGATGATGATAATAGGAGTGACGTAAATGTGATGACCTCAATGAATAAAGAATTAGAAGTTCCTGCATTTACACTCAACGGTCATATCGTTTGGGGAGCAACAGCTATGATGCTCAGTGAATTAAAAGACTTGTTAAAAAAGGTCCTATAAAATATAGTTTTTTGTAATTTTGCTTTTGAAATTTTTAGTAATTTTTATTTGCAGTGAAAATTAAATTTAAATAGTAATTTTTTAACTAATTGAAATGAATGAATGCATGATTTCAATTGGATTACTAATCAAAAATAATTAATGGGATTATTTAAAAGAAACCCTTTTGGGCATATACTTTTTGTGAAGAAATGGTTGATTAGAATTTTAGGAGCTCTTACACACCGCAGGTTTAGAGGGTTTAATGAGCTTCAAATAGAGGGCTCTGAAATCATTAAAAATCTACCCGATAACAATGTTCTTTTTATATCAAATCACCAGACCTATTTTGCAGATGTAATTTCAATGTTTCATGTATTTAATGCGAGTTTAAGCAATCGTGGAGATTCGTTAAAAAATATAGGCTATCTCTGGAATCCTAAATTGAATATTTATTACGTTGCAGCTAAAGAAACCATGAAATCTGGCTTATTACCAAAGGTTTTAGCATATGTTGGTTCAATTAGTATCGAGCGTACATGGCGAGCTGAAGGTCAAAATGTAAATCGGCAGGTTAAAATGAGTGATATTTCTAGTATAGGAAAGGCTTTAGATGACGGTTGGGTTATAACCTTTCCGCAAGGAACTACGACGCCTTTTAAGCCTATTCGTAAAGGTACCGCTCATATTATAAAGAAGTATAAACCAATAGTTGTTCCTATTGTAATAGATGGGTTTAGACGGTCATTTGATAAGAAAGGGTTGCGTGTGAAGAAGAAAAATGTCTATCAATCTTTTGAAATCAAAGAGCCTCTAGAGATTGATTACGACAATGAGTCTATCGATTCTATTGTTGAAAAAATCGAATATGCTATTGAGCAACATCCATCATTTTTAAAGGTGATTCCACAAGATGAATTAGAAGAAAAGGAGCGTCTTAACCGAGAGTTACGCGATTGGTAATTGTCTTATTGTTTTAAGCAAAAGCATCATATAGTGAACGTCCAATGACTACCAGCAAGAATATTAATAATGCTGAAAAAAGTAATATCCCAAAGGCTTTCAGGATTAACCTTGCTCCAGCAACATAATGACTATTCTCGTATTCTCCTTCAAGTATACTATGGTTTTTTTGTTGCGATATCTTATCCTTAAATAAAGTCAACCAATAGGGACATATGAAATACGCGCTAGAATTTCCATTTTAGCTTAGTATTAACTAGTGTTTAGAACCTGCTTTATCTACGCCTAGACAATTTAATTTGTAACCGATTTCGTAATCTTCAATATGGAGTTTTATCTGTTTCATTATTACACTTCCAACTTCTTAAGCTCCTTGTAATTACTGTTAAGTCGTTTCAATAAAATGCCATAGATAAGACGATAGAATAACCAAAATACGAGTAAGAAAAAAGCAATAAATAGTATCATGACAACAGTTACAATAAACATTTGCTTACTAGAATATTGAGCAAATTGTTCCGCCACTTCTGGATTGTAATTAATAGTATAATATAAACCAATTGATAGTGATAAAAACCCCATAACGAGATTGTATATCACGTAATACTTTATTACTTTTCTAGTCTTCAGAATAGTTTCCATAAGTTTTTTTGCGCTATCAGTTGCAGAGATTGACTTATAAGACTTAAAAAGTAAATAGACAAATAGTATGACTACAAGACTACCAAATGTAGTAAGCCCTATTAGCATGGTATAACCGCCATACATGGCAACCAATTCTTCCCGGTATTGTTCTGAAGCAAACAAAGGGTAACTATTAGCTATGATCCAAAATAGAAGTTCTGCGATGCTTATATAGAATAGTGTTTTTACAATCGATGATGATTTTTTATGCAGCATCGGGTAGATATCTTTGCCCAATAGTTGTTGATTAACTTGCGTTGTATTGGCTTGCCAATCTTTTTTTAATAAGTCTAACTCATCCATAATATCACGGATTTAATATTGTTCTTAATTTTTTCTTTACCCTATTCATTTTTACGCGAGCATTAACTTCGCTAATACCTAGGGTTTCACTTATTTCTTTATAATTTTTATCTTCTAAATACAATAACACTAGTGCTTTTTCAATATCATTTAATTGGTGTACTGCTTCGTATAATAATTTTAGTTGCTGCTCTTCGGTATCGTCATATTCTACAGATTTTATTTTAAAAGATACAGTTTCAAACTCTTGCGTTTTGATTGTACGCTTTGATTTTCTATATAATGTAATTGCGGTATTTAATCCTACCCGATACATCCAAGTACTAAACTTCGCATCGCCTCGAAATTTTGGATATGCTTTCCATAACTGTATTGTTATCTCTTGAAACAAATCATTGTGAGCATCTTGATTATTGGTATATAATCTACATACTTTATGCACAATGTTCTGATGTTTCTCAAGCAATTCTACAAAACTATGTTCGAGTTCTTTATTCAAATTTGATTAGTTAGTTACTTATAAGTAGTATTTAAATTTAAAATGTTACATTTCGTTCAACATTAAATTAAAAATAGGATTTTAAATGGGATAAACTGTATCTTTGATCCTGACATTTTAAGTCGTTTTTTATATGAATATCCCTGAATCAAAGTTCCCCAGAATTGTAATAATAGGTGGTGGTTTCGCCGGCGTAAATTTAGTAAAGTCATTAGCAAAAAAAGAGGTGCAGGTCGTTCTTTTAGACAAGCATAACTATCATACGTTTCAGCCATTATTATACCAAGTATCTAGTTCAGGATTAGAACCCGACTCTATCGCATATCCGCTGAGAAAAATCATTAAAAAAAATAGCAATACATTTTTTAGACTTGCTGAAGTGGACAATGTGAATGCAAAAATAAATGAAATTAATACAAGTATTGGAACGCTTAGCTATGACTTTTTAGTCATCGCTACTGGAACTAAAACTAATTATTTTGGTAGTAAAACAATCGAAGCTAATAGCATGCCAATGAAAAGCATACCTCAGGCGCTCAATATTAGAAGTTTGATTCTCCAAAATTTTGAAAAAGCAGCTGTTACAAGCTCTATAAAAGACCGCCAAGCCTATTTAAATTTTGTTATTGTTGGAGGAGGTCCAACAGGAGTCGAACTGGCAGGAGCAATAGCCGAACTTAAAAACCATATTCTCCCAAGAGATTATCGTGACTTAGATAGTAGTATTATGCAAATTCATTTATTAGAGGGAACAGAGAGAGTATTGCCTTCAATGAGTATGACGGCTTCAAAGAAATCAGAAGGGTTTCTAAAAAGGTTAGGTGTTCGTGTGCATACGAATGTGTTTGTGAAAGATTATGATGGAAAACAGGTAACCACTAATTCTGATTTAAAATTACAGACTGAAACTTTAATTTGGGCAGCAGGAGTAACAGGTTCTCTGGTACATGGACTTAAAGTGGAGTCTATGTTAGAAAAAGCAAATCGATATGTAGTCAATCGTTTTAATCAAATTGAGGGTTACGATACTATTTTTGCTTTAGGCGATATCGCTTCTATGAGCACAGTTGATTACCCTAATGGACATCCACAAGTGGCTCAGCCTGCAATTCAGCAAGGTAAACTTCTTGGAAAAAATATAATGCGAATTATTAACAAGCAATCACCAAAACCTTTTGTCTATAACGATAAAGGCTCTATGGCAACAGTTGGTCGTAATAAAGCTGTGGTAGATTTAAAACACTATAAATTTGGAGGTTTCTTTGCTTGGTTTATTTGGATGTTTATTCATTTAATATCACTTGTAGGTTTTCGAAACCGCGTTATTGTATTCTTTAATTGGACGTATAACTATATTAATTTTGATAAAGCGGCACGACTTATTATTAGGCCTTATAAGAAGTAGATGTTTTGAGCTTTCCTTTGGGCAGGCTTTTTTTATAAACTACGCTTAAGCTCTACACGACATTATTTGTAAACTTTAACGACGCACAGTTGCCATAAAAAGGGGGTCTTCCCGCCCTTGTCTTCAGGAAGTCAGGTTTAACGCCCGGCTTTGGCTAATTTCAGAAGCCCTATAATGATTAAATATTGAGCTAAAGCATAAGTACATATGATACTTATATTTGAATAGGCTAGTGGCTCATGAAATTTATTTAGTGCCAATATACTATCAGAAATCATGAAAAATAAGGCACCTAAGAGTACCAAAATATAACTCAGTCTTGGCGCATTTCCTTGTCTCAAAAAAGCAGATGTTGACATGCTTAAAATAACGAGCATATAAATTATTACAGGTATAAACATCTCATGTAAACCCTTATTTAATAGATAAAACAAGCCCAAAGCATACAGTATTAAAAGCATTATAAAACCAAATGGATTTAAGGTTTTGTTTCTATGCTTTAAGAATGCGATGACATACATCACATGTGCTATTAGAAATGCAACCAAACCAAATAAGAAGTATGTTGCAGAAGACTCTACAAACATGAGAAGGACATCTCCAACTAGTGAAAATAATAATGCAGCAACTGTAATTAATCTTAAGTTTTTATTGAGCGTTTTGCTGTGCATCCAAAAGAAAATCAACAAGGATATTACGATTGCGGGTTTAAAACCATAATGAAAGGATGCGAAGTCTTCTGAAGACTCTGTAATTAATTCTGCAAGTACAATGAAGCCATAAATAACGCTGAATTTTTTTTCTGAAAATGTAAGCATACACTATTGAATTTCTCAAAAATATGCAATTCAGTATTGATTTTTGACAATTGAGTCATATAGAATTTTATTAGTTGCGATTGTTATTCATTTTTGACCTATCAATTAACACTGAAAATAGTTTAGTACAAGAAACGAATAGTTAAAATAATCAACCATGAGTAAATTAATCACTCTTATCGCAATCTTCATCTCATCAATGACATGTGCACAAACCATTATTAAAGGAAAAGTGATAGACACCAAAAATCTACCCGTTTTTGGAGCTAATGTCTACTTAGATGGTACCTATGACGGAGCTACAACAGACGAAAACGGAAACTTTAAGTTTACTACGCAAGAAACGGGAACACAAGGCTTAATCATTTCGTTTTTATCATACGAAACAAAAACCATGATAAGAGACGTGTCAGCCTTTAAAGATCTTAAAATTGTATTGCAAGAAGATATGGAGTCTTTGGATGCCGTTATCATTTCGGCAGGAACTTTTGAAGCTAGTGATAATAGCAAAGTTTCGGTTTTAAAACCATTAGACGTCGTAACAACAGCAAGTGCATTAGGTGATTTTGTTGGAGCCTTACAAACATTGCCTGGAACATCTACTGTGGCAGAGGATGGTAGACTGTTTGTGAGAGGAGGAGATGCCGATGAAACTCAAATTTTTATTGATGGTATTCGTGTGTTTACTCCCTATTCTCCAGTTCCAAATAATATTCCAACACGCGGTCGTTACTCGCCTTTTCTGTTCGATGGGATCACATTTTCAACAGGTGGTTACTCTGCAGAGTATGGTAATGCACTCTCCAGCGTTCTATTATTAAATACCGTTGATGAGCCAGATCAAGAAAAAACTGAAATTGGGATTATGACCGTTGGAGCTAGTCTTGGTCGTACCGAGAAATGGGATAAAACATCAGTGAGTGTTAAAGCGTCTTACACTAATTTAGGACCTTATGTTGCTTTGTTTCCAGATCGTAACGAGTGGAAAAAGCCCTATCAAGGTGCTCAAGGTGAAGCGGTCTTTCGGCAGAGATTTAATAACGGAATCCTAAAGTTCTACGCAGCTTTTGACACGGCTAGTTTCGATGTAATACAAGAAAATATTAATACTCCCGAAGGTGTGAGGTTCAAACTCAATAATAGAAACTTTTATGGGAACACCTCATATCAAGGTATTTTGGGTAAAGGTTGGTCCATAAACACAGGATTGAGTTATACTATTGCTAAGACAGATTTCTCGTTTATTGATAATGATATTAAGGATACTGAAAATTCTGCTCATGTAAAATTGAAATTTAAAAAACGATTCAACAGCAGGTTTAAATTGTATTTTGGAGTAGAGCATTTTACAACTAAGTTTGATGAGCGTTTTTCTTCGGAAATCGTCTCACCCGTAAGCTATGGCTTTAATAGTAATAACTCTGCACTTTTTGTCGAGTCAGATATCATATGTAGTAAAAAATTCGCAGCAAAAGTAGGAGTAAGAGGAGATAGATATGAGCTGTCTGATGAGTTTCAAGTGGCGCCAAGAGTATCATTTGCTTATAAAACATCTAAAAATGGACAGTTATCAATGGCTTACGGTAGTTTCTACCAAAATGCAAATAGTAGTGCTTTGAAGTTTGATCAAGATATAAAATCACAAAGTACAAAGCATTACATTATGAATTATCAATTTGTAAACGACGGACGCTTATTTCGGGCAGAACTCTACAGAAAAGAGTATGATAACTTAGTGAAATTTGATACCGATTTTGAAAGTTTTGAAAGTAATTTTGATAATTCTGGATCTGGTTTTGCACAAGGTTTAGATATCTTTTGGAGAGATAATAAGAGCATCAAGAATGTAGATTATTGGTTGAGCTATTCGTATTTAGATACAGAACGTGATTATCGTAATTTCCCAACACAAGCTCAACCTAACTTTGCAAATACACATAACTTCTCTGCTGTGGCTAAGTACTGGATTGAAGATTGGAAAAGTCAAGTAGGTTTTAGTTATACGTATGCCTCTGGACGACCGTTTACAAATCAAAATACTGAGGATTTCTTAGGAGACATGACACAGAGTTTTAATAGTATTAGTCTTAATTGGGCATATTTAATATCACCACAAAAGATTCTATACCTTTCTGTAAACAATGCTTTAGGGTTTAAAAACATCAACGGATATCAATATGCAAATACACCAGATATCAATGGTGATTTCGCAAGACGCTCTTTAAAACCAGCAGCAGATCAATTCTTCTTTATCGGTTTCTTTTGGACAATTAGTGAAGATGGCAGTGATAACCAGTTAAATGATCTTTAATGTATTATCGTTAGAGATGCCCAACATGATAATTGTCATTTTTTTTTAGCCTGTTGCAGGGTAACTTAGAGTTCGTAATAACTCTCAAAGTTATGGAAGTCAAAAAAAACCCAGAGGTCAATGTGAGTAGAAATAGTAGTCTGTATTTTGCTATTGGTTTAAACTTAACGTTATTATCAACCTATTTGATATGAGAGTATAAATCCTATAAAAAAGAGGATGTCATTTTAGAGGCACTTGATCTTGATGATTATCTTGACGAAGATATAGAAAACATAAATCTAAGTATACCGACACCTCCACCAACAACGACTCTAGCCGTCGTTCCTGAAGATATTAAAGTTATTGAAGATATTGTTGATATTCAAGAAACTGTTATTGAAAGTAGTGAAATGAATCAAACAGATATTATCGCTAAGATAGGGAGAGTTGAAGATGTAGAAGTTGAAGAAGTCGAAGAAGATATTGAAGTGCCTTTTTCAGTTATCGAAAATATTCCAGTATTTCCAGGTTGTGAAAATAGGGTAAAAGCAAAGCAAATAAAATGTTTTGAAAACGCTATAAAAGCTCATGTTATAAAAAATTTTAAATATCTAGATGCAGCTTTAGAGTTGGGGATATATGGTAAGGTATATGTGCTATTCATTATAGCTAATACTGGATATGTAGCCAAGATTAAGAGCAGAGGTTCAGATAAAATATTAGAAAAAGAAGCAGAACGCATTATAAACTCCTTACTAAAAATGATACCTGGTAAACAACGTGGTATAGCTGTAAGTGTACCTTATAGTATTTCTATTAGCTTTGTGCTAAAAGAGTAATAATTTCTTTTTTAAATTAAAAAGAGATCGTTTTTCAATGAAATAAATAGCTCTAAACTAGTGTAGATAATAAGTGGTATTTTGTTTTCGTTATTGTTTAAGTTGTATTTTTTCAATTATGGTTTCTGATTTTGCTTTTATATTTTCATATGCTGAGATATAAGGATTTGACATAAAAGACATGATAACTAAAACGTTTTTATACGCTCTACTGTCTAATAAACCGTTATAACTATCTAAGGTTATGTTCTGTTCTTCAACGGTTTTTGTTTTTATAAATACGGGGAATTGCTGGTCTATATCTAAGTGTTTGGATGCAGGTTTTGAAATGTACTCTCTGCAGTCAAATGTTTCATGAGCGATGTCTAATGTGTTTTTTTATAAAGTTCTTCTAATTCGAGTAAAAGCAATTTTATAGAATCATTTGAGATGAGATTAAGGTTTCCAGAATTTGATAGCTCTAAAAAGTAGTATTCTTTGGTGAGAAATTTTATTCCATTAATGTATTGACAACTTTTTTTGTTAATTAAGTTAAGCTGTTAGTAGCCGTAACATTGATTTGTTGTATCAATCTTTGGTCACCACGCAGTCTGTTTTTTATAAATTCAATTAAGAAATCCAATCTTAATAAATCTTTCTTTAAGTCGAGAACTATATTCGCTTGATACTTTGTCTCTTGTGCATTCTCTGTGCTCTATATTTCAGTTATTTACTTGTAGCGCCAAAAGAGTCACAATCATTACTAAAATTATTTCTCCTAATGCATACTTCAAATACTTTTCAGTTTTGCACTCTGTAAGTGTGTTTTGACGATTTTTTCTAAAATTTTTTATCATATGTGTTTTCCGAGAAAGCTTTAATCTTATGGGTTGGTCATAAATAAGCACTGCCTAATATGTCTATTAGTTGTATTATCTAGCAACTAAAGAAGTAAAAGAAAACGATCCAGATAGAAATCTCTAGGATTTTGAGAGCACACACAACATTAGCAATGAATTTTACTTAGTGTTGTCAACCGGTTTTTATTTTGAATAAGCACCTGAAGAATATGTCAATTCATAACTATGTGTATAGATTTCAAAAACAATACCGAATGGGTCTTCAACGTAGCACATTTTGAATGGTTTGTCATTAGGGTAGTATGCTCTAATGGGCATTCTTTGCTTTCCCCCATAAGCTATAATTTTATCAATGAGTTCCTCAATATTTGGGTCTTGTACACAAAAATGAAAGAGACCAGTATTAAAAGGACTAAATTCAGGTGCTTCTTTAATTCCATTCGCAAAGGAAAATAATTCAATTCCAATGCCATCTGAAGTTGCTAAATGAGCAATCTCAAATTCAGTCCAATCGTTTCCGAAAACGTCAATGCACATTTTACCAATAGCGGTCTCCTTTTCCTTTTTGACTTTTGATGGTTCCATAATTACGTACCAACCCATTACTTCTGAATAGAATTTTAGGGCTTCTTTTATATCTGGAACTGTTAGTCCAATATGTGAAAATGATTTAGGATAATTTTGAGTCGTTGACATACGTTATAATTTAGATTATAAAATTAGTTTATATTTGTATTATAAGCAATAACTTACTAAAAAGTACGATACTTACTAAAACGAGTAAAATAATGATTATCAATTATATAGATTTTGAATAAAGATAATATTTGTCCGTTAAATTATACAATGAATTTAATAGGAACAAAATGGAAGCCTTTAATTTTATTTCATTTATTAGGAGGTGATTTGCGATCAGGAATACTGCAAAATAAAATTCCAGGTATTTCAAATAAAATGTTTACTCAGACAGTAAGACAGTTAGAAAAAGATGGGCTTATTTTTAGAAAAGTTTTTCCTGTAGTTCCTCCTAAAGTTGAATACAGGTTAAGCAATAGAGGAAAATCACTTGAGAGTATTTTAAGACTTATGGATAAATGGGGTTTTGAAGATTGTCAGAATTAATTGAATAGGCCAGATGTTAAATATGTTGGCCAGACGTTTAGCCACCAATGGTCTCAATTATGGATATTTAAAGTTGGACTATTTGTTGAAGATAGTCAAGTTTTAAATTCTTTTAGGTTTAAAATAAATATCTCTATTCTCCGATGATTCCTAACTCATTAATGATATCACTGCGCTCTTTTAACTTTGTGGGATTAATGCTCCAGTTTTCAGCAATTTTCATGACCAACTCCTCATTTGCATAATCTAAGTCTTCACGTTCCCAATAATCGTCTGACTGGGCTTCTCCGAATTTTGCACTTAATTTATTTAATATTTTTTCTAGTTTCTCTATACTCTCTATACTCTCTATACTCTCTATACGATCTTCAGTTGCTAATTTCATTCCAACGACTAAAGTCCATTCTCCTATTTGAGGTGTAATAAAAATACTATTTTCATAAGCATGATTAATGTCACTTTTCCAGTTTGAAGGTCGGGTATTTTTGATATTAAGAATTTTAGCTATTTGCTGCTTATCAGATGTTTTCACCGCAATCCAAACAGTTTTATAGCCAAAGTCAATAGGTTTGTCTTGTTTAGTCAAAATTTCTTTTGATTGAGTTTTGTAGTTTGCTGTAAGGCCATTTCGTTTGCCATAACAAACCGAAAAAGCAATGAATGCAATAATTCATAAGACTATTAACAGTTTCATTTGGTTAGGTTTTTGTTTTATGCAGTAGAAAATAATATAGTAGTCATCAGTTTTAAATACGATCCAATAGAATTGTAGTAACATGGTCACATACATTGGTAGACTTAATTAATGACGTTGATACCAGTGTAAGAGAAAACTATATGGAAAGGCTAAGAAATGATTTTGACTAGTAGTTTTGTTTATTCTACAATTTCATAATCAATACTTAATTTTCGCAAAGCTCTTAAAGCAGAACCAGAGTTTTTGTCTTCCATCTCAATATCTACAGCGTCTCCTTCTAAGAGTATATCTGTGAGTTCATTGGATAAAGAGGCACTAACATTAGATGAAATCTCTACAATGCATTTGGCTATGGCTCTTCTATCTGGACGTTGAGCATCACAAGACAATAAGTTTAATTTCATAATATTAATAATTTATTTATGGAATATATTAGAGTTGAGATAAGTCTTATACGTACTTATATCACCTTTGACTTTAATAGGTCACATTATATTGTAATATCCGCTATTTCAATTGTGAAAACCAAAGTTAAACGAAGTTCGACTTTTTTTTTTAGAAAGTCAAACTTTGAAATTTCTTAAATTTTAAATGATAGAAAGAAAAAGAAACAGAAAGGAACGCACAGTATTGTGAGAGTACATGCATAGCAACCCATTAATGATGTCTAGTATTAGGTATCGTTATTTTTTAATGTTCAACCCACTCAAATTTAAAAAATCCATTCACTAATAGTAATATAATAAAACTAACAGATATAAAAAAAATAGTATACACCAAGAATCCAATTTCTGGTGGCCTTTTTTAAATGTATCCAAAGCTCATAATGACACCTAAGTTGCACTAGGATGTCGATTCTTTCAATTGTTAAAATTCAATTCAAAACGAAGTTAATGGCTTTTTTTTAAGAAAGTCAATACGTGTATTTACGTCTGTGTGTTAAACAAAAAAAATAGTAATTTTACTTTGGTTTGAGGCTATTCAAGTACCGAAGATAATGAATCAAATATCTTTTTAAACCGTTCAGGTAACTCCTCTTTTAAAAATAGTTGTTCATGTGTGAAAGGATGTGTGAATTGTAATGAATACGCATGTAAATACAAGCCTTTACCATTTAAAATTAAAGGTTCAACTCCATACACTTTATCTCCCAATATAGGATGGCCAATATGTGATAGATGTTTGCGTAGCTGGTGTCGTCTCCCTGTTTGAGGTTCTAATCGTACTAGGTTGAGTGTTCCAAATCTTTTGGAAAGGACAGTTTTACAAAGCGTATAATTAGATTTTGAGGCCTTACCATCAATGTTGGTAGTGATTTCTCCTTCAGAGTCTATTTCACCAATAGTAGTTGCATAGTAGGTTTTCTTGATATCCTTATCTTCAAACAACTTATTTAAAGCTCGAATGCTACTGCTCGTTTTTCCAACTAATAAAACCCCTGTCGTCTCAAAATCTAAACGATGAACAGGTTGAGGTTTTGTAGCGTCAGGAAGTGTGCTTCTTTTTATATTTCTTACCAATGCATTGGTAATGGTTTTAAAACTATTGCCACTAACTAAAATGCCAGCGGGTTTATGAATTACGGCTAAATGATCGTCTTCAAATAACACCTTGAGTTGAAGGATTAATTTTTTTTTTAAACTGATTTCTTCTGAAATGGATAAACTAATGCGTTCTCCACCGTTGATAAAAGTAGCTGAGGTTGCAACAACATCATTAACCTTAATATAGCGTTTCTTAAGTGCTTTTTTTAATGCAGATTTTGTTAAAGCTACATCGAAAACACCTACGCCATACTCTTGTAACCGAATAGGGGCAAATAATTTAGGAACAATATGAGTTTCGGTTTTTTTTATAGTGGTGTTGTTATACTATGGTCAATGGCTGCAAGGATACGAAGTTCTGCAATTTATCTTAAACGTCAAGTGTTGAAATCTTTTAAATTTTAGAAGAATGAGTTTATAGCCTCCATTGCACAAATATTCCAGGTTGATAAATAGAAGTAGCACTATTTATATTGCTATGTAATTGTAGTCCTAGAGCAACATCCTTGTTAATATTAAATCTAATTTTACTTTGTAAAGGAAGTCCAACGCTTCCTTTTGTGTATTCGCGTCGAGAATTTTCATCATATTTAAAATTGAAAAAGCCAAGTCCTCCAAAAAAGTCAATATGAAGCCATTCTTTTATTTGTAATTCTCGACCATACATAATATTGTATTCGTCAAAACTATCCTGTATTGCTTCTCCAATAAAATTTATTTTGAATTGAGATCCTTGACCAGCATACACTTTAAATATATGTTTCCCGTGATTGAAACCAACATCTAAATTTACAACAAAACCACCATCCCTGTTTGCAAAGTATAGGTTTAAAGGAGCGAGTGAAATACTGTGAAGTTTGAGTTTGTTGGTGTCATCTTGAGCATGGCCATTTAAAATCAAACTTAAGACTAGTAGTATTAATATTATCTTTTTCATTTCTCAGTTGTTTTTAGCGCTTGGTGCAATGTTAAAATATTGACAGTTGTAACCTTGAAAGACTCAAGTTAGACTATTTTTTTTAAAGTAAAGTTTTAAAATAACCTGATTCTAAAGTACTTATTTATTTAAATAATTCATTTTAACATAAAACGATAAACACGGTAATTGCGAAAGAGTATTGTTTATCTTATCGCAAAATTAAACCAACCATGATTACTGTTCAAGACATAAACAAACCAGAGCCGATTAAGGTTGATGAACAACTAAAAACCTTTCAAAAAGGAGATGCTGTTGCAGGAACTATTGAATGCCTGAGGCGAGGTGAGTTTATATTAATTCAAACGTTTTATAGTGATGGAATTAGTCTTCTTGCTGAATTGCATAAGGATCTCAAATTAAAGTTGCCAAATTTTTCTTTTAAGGATCAGCAGGCTTATCGTGCAGAATATCACAAACTTTCAAATTTAGTTGTTTTAGAAATTGTGGATCAAAAACTAAGTCCAAAGAAATCTCCTAATATTGGTTGGTTAAGTGAGTTTTATCCAGACAATGAACACTTTTTATTAACATTTCCTCAAGTTCAAGGTTTAAATAGCGCTTGGCAGTGGCATGAAAAAGGAGTTTCTTTACCTGTTTTGCGAAATAAATTAAAACCTTATTATGGCACATATTTTCCTACACGTTTTGAACATTTAGTTCTTTTTGATAATTTTTTAAAACATTATAAAGGTCAAAAAAAGACAGCAATAGATGTTGGAGTTGGTTGTGGTGTATTGTCTATGCAAATGGTAAATCACCAGTTTCAAAAGGTATTTGCAACAGACATCAACCCCAATGCGATTTTTGGACTTCAAGAATACATGGGGAATACAAAACTTTCTAGAAAGATAGAACTAGATTGTGCACACCTTTTTGGTAAATGGATAAAACAGACTGAATTAATAGTTTTTAATCCACCATGGTTGCCAGAGACTCGAGAATTGGAGCGTATTGATCAAGCGATTTTTTATGATAAAACTTTATTTGAAAACTTCTTTGCCGAGGCGAAAAAGATATTATTACCAGAAGGTCAACTGGTGGTCATATTTTCAAATTTAGCACAAATAACAAATGTAACTGCAGCGCATCCTATAAAAACAGAACTGATGAACGGTAATCGATTTCAACTGGAGCGATATTTTAAAAAACTAGTAAAACCCGCCTCTAGTAAAACTAAAAGAGATCAGCATTGGCGAGCATTGGAAGAGGTAGAGCTATGGGTGTTGAAGCATATCTGATTCTCAATGAATCATTTTGAATTATTGTATTAGAAATTTTTAAGTTTTAAAATTTCCGAAGTCAATAAAAAAAGCATCCACAAACGTGGATGCTTTTATCATTATATGCCATTTAAGAGTTGGCTAGCGATCTAAGATTTTTTGGCTAGTATCATAATTTTCAATTCCATATCATCATTGACGAATTTGTCACCAAGATCATCAAATATAGATTTTGATTCGTAGTTAACTCCCCATTTCGTTTTGTCAATTGTGAATGCTTCACTTTCAATAGTCATCAGGTCTCGATTGTTAGTAATAGTAGCAGGGAATGAAATGTTATGCTTTTGACCCTTTAATGATAAGTTGCTAGAAAGTCTTGATTGTCCTACAGCTAAAGCTTCAGTTCCTGTAATTTCAAATTCTGCACTAGGGAATTTTACGGTATCAAAAAAGTGATTTTATTTACCTTCTATAGTGCCTTTTAAATGCGACTCTAAACTTTCTTTACCATCACCAGACTCAAGATCTGTTACAGTGATAGATGTCATATCAATTAGAAAAGTACCACTTTGTAATTTACCATCGTCTGTTTTAAAAATTCCATTGTCTAAATTAATAGTTCCATTATGTGCTCCTGTAGGTTTAAAACCTCTTCATTCTATTGAAGATTCTACAACATTTGCTGTGTATTTTTGAGATGTACTTGCACTCACAGCCGCAGCTTCTGCATCACTAGTAGTGGCTTCTGTTGTTTTATCTTTACAACTTGTAAAGGCAATGGCAATGGTCAAAAGTATTGAGAACTTTAAAAAATTTTGTCGTCATATTCTGTTTTAGATGTTTACTGATAGCAAAAATAAGTATTGCTCGTAGCTTCTGCAATTCCGAATAAAATATTTTGGTGACATTTTGACATTTTAATAATAATGGCAGTACTTTTGCCATATGGTAATCAAAGATTGAGAAAAAAATCAGGAAAATGAGTAAAAAAGATAAAAATCAAGATATAGAAGAATCGCAAACTCAAGACTATATAAATGAGATTATTGAAGGTTCTTTAGTCGAAGAGTTGACAGTTGAAGAACAGCTTAAAGAAGACTTAGTAAAGGAGAAAGACAAGTTTATGCGTCTTTTTGCAGAATTTGAAAATTATAAAAAACGTACAACTAAAGAGCGTATAGATCTATTTAAGACTGCAAATGAAGAGGTTATAGTCTCCATATTGCCAGTTCTTGATGATTTTGAGCGTGCTTTATTACATATTGAAGACGATAAAGAAGCTGAGGAGTTACGTAAAGGTGTTTTATTGATTTACAGTAAGTTAATTGCAACTTTAGAGTACAAAGGATTAGCTAAAATAGAAGTGAACCCAGGTGATATTTTTAATGCAGACGATCACGAGGCAATAACGCAAATCCCTGCACCAACAGATGATTTAAAAGGAAAAATTATTGATATTGTTGAAAAAGGATACAAACTTGGAGAGAAAATAATTCGTTTTCCTAAAGTTGTAATAGGACAATAATTAATAATAAAAATTAAAAATCTTTTCTGCGGAAAAGGTTAAGCATACAAGTATGGCAAAAAGAGATTATTACGAAATATTAGGAGTTGATAAAAGCGCATCTACTGCAGAAGTAAAAAAAGGTTATCGTAAGATGGCAATCAAATATCATCCGGATAAAAACCCTGATAACGCAGATGCAGAAGCAAAATTTAAAGAAGCTGCAGAAGCTTACGAAGTTTTAAGTAATGCCGATAAAAAAGCACGCTATGACCAGTTTGGTCACCAAGCCTTTGATGGTTCTGGTGGTTTTGGTGGTGGTGGTGGAGCTGGTATGAATATGGATGATATATTCAGCCAGTTTGGTGATATTTTTGGAGGTGGAGGCTTTGGGGGTGGAGGCGGATTCTCTGGCTTTGGAGGCGGTTTTGGCGGAGGTCAAAGACGTGTTAAAGGAAGTAACCTAAGAATTAGAGTGTCTTTAACTTTAGAGGAAATCGCTAATGGAGTTGAGAAGAAAATAAAAGTAAAACGTAAAGTTCAAGCACCAGGAACAACATATAAAACCTGTTCAACATGTAATGGGCAAGGCCAAGTAACTAGAGTCACCAATACTATTTTAGGTCGTATGCAAACGGCTGCTGCTTGTCCTACATGCGGAGGCGCAGGACAGAGTATAGATAAAAAACCATCTGATGCTGATGGTCAAGGTTTAAAAGTTCAAGAAGAAACGGTATCTGTCAAAATACCTGCTGGAGTTGTAGATTCTATGCAGCTTAAGGTTACTGGAAAAGGTAATGAAGCACCCGGAAATGGAATCTCTGGCGATCTTTTGGTTGTCATAGAAGAGAAAGAACATGAAACATTAAAACGCGAAGGTGACAACTTACACTACGATATGTATGTGAGCCTACCAGATGCTGTGCTTGGAACATCTAAAGAAATTGATACTGTTACTGGTAAAGTTAGAATTAAGGTAGATGCTGGAGTGCAATCGGGTAAAATTTTACGCTTACGTGGTAAAGGAATCCCGAGTATTAATGGTTATGGAAGTGGAGATTTATTAGTTCACGTTAATGTCTGGACACCAAAAACATTGAATAAAGAGCAAAAAGATTTTTTTGAAAGTATGAAAAATGATGAGCATTTTGACCCAAAGCCAGAAAGTACAGATAAATCATTTTTTGAAAAAGTAAAAGATATGTTTTCATAAAAAAGACAATTTTTAATAAAAAACACTATATTTGATTCACTACTAATTTCGATTAGTGGTAATTTTTCTTTTTCATAGCAATTTTTTTCCCATCCTTAATTTGTTTTGAGGGTGGGTTTTGTTTTTAGGTATAAATGGCTGTAAGTGTGAGACCTTAGATTCATATTTTTTCTCTGGCATAATACTAATACAGTCAAAAAAATTAAGTTAATAAGGATACTTTACGTCATTAACATTTTTATCTTTACGGCTATTACAATCAATCAATTTAAAATAATATATGAATGACCTATTAGTTGCTGATTCAGTATCTAAAAACTTTGGAGATTTTAGAGCGCTTAACGACGTTTCTATTTCAGTTCCAAAAGGAAGTATTTTTGGATTATTGGGGCCTAACGGTGCAGGTAAAACGACACTTATTAGAATTATTAATCAAATTATGATGCCTGATACAGGTCGCGTTTTATTAGATGGTGAGCTTTTAAAACCTGAGCATGTTAGAAATATAGGATATCTACCAGAAGAACGTGGGCTTTATAAGTCTATGAAAGTCGGTGAGCAAGCTTTATATCTTGCACAGCTCAAAGGCTTGTCAAAAACAGAAGCAAAAGAACGTTTAAAATATTGGTTTGATAAATTAGAAATTGGAGGTTGGTGGAATAAAAAAATACAGGAATTGAGTAAAGGTCAGGCGCAAAAAATTCAATTTATTGTAACGGTTTTACACCAACCTAAGCTATTGATTTTTGACGAACCGTTTTCAGGGTTTGATCCTATAAATGCCAATTTGATTAAAGATGAAATTCTCCAGTTAAGAGAAGAAGGAGCTACTGTTATTTTTTCAACACATCGCATGGAATCAGTAGAAGAATTATGTGATCATATTGCCTTAATTCATAAATCTAATAAAGTATTGGATGGCAAATTAACAGATATTAAACGTCAATTTAAAACCAATACGTTTGAGGTAGGATTGCAAACAGATACGGTTGAAATGGTAACTAACACTATAAAAGAAAAGTTTGAAGTATTACCAGCAACATTTAGAAACCTCAATGATGATGTAAAGCTTAATATTAAACTTAATGGGACAGATACCTCTAATGATTTATTGTCATTTCTTACGTCTAGAGCACAGGTACATCATTTTGTAGAAGTGATTCCGAGTGCAAGTGATATTTTTATTCAAACTGTAAAGAACAACTAATATGAACCATTTACCACTCATTATTAAAAGAGAGTATCTCACAAAGGTGAAGAACAAGTCGTTCATTATCATGACGTTTGTAAGTCCCTTAGTTATGGTCGCTTTAATTGCGGTTGTCGCATATTTATCTCAATTAAATAATGATAAAGAGCGTACTATCGCTGTATTGGACGAAACAGGAGTTTTAAGTGATGTTTTTGCAAATACCGAGCATACTACGTATACAATCTTAACCGATACAAGTTTGGAAATAGCTAAAGAACTCACAAAGTCTAAAGAAGATTTTGGCTTACTTTATATTGAAAAAAGTAGTGATCCTACAAATGTATTATCTCGTGTGCAGTTTTTTTCAGATGAGTCACCTTCATTGGGTATCATGTCCAGTTTGGAAGAGAAAATAGAAAAGAAATTATCAGATAATAAATTGTTTAATGATGGTGTTGATTTAGAAAAGATAGCCGCTTCCAAAACAAGTATAACTATTGCGCAAGAAACATTCACGGGCGAAAAAACATCTAAAATTGATAGCTATTTGAAACTCGCTTTTGGTGGAGCAGCAGGATACTTGTTGTTTATGTTTATTATTATCTACGGAAACATGATCATGCGAAGTGTTATCGAAGAAAAGACGAGTAGAATAATTGAAGTCATCATTTCATCGGTAAAACCAATACAATTGATGATGGGTAAAATTATAGGAACCTCTCTAGCAGGAATTACACAATTTGCGATTTGGGTTCTCTTGGGAAGTGTATTGATGCTCGTATTGTCTGCTATTCTTGGGGTAAGTATAACGGAATTACAAACACCGCAGCAAGACATCATGAACGAAGCAATGCAAAATCCTAAAATTGCTAATGAGATACAACTAGGGTTGCAGTCTTTCTTTAATTTACCAATTGGTAATTTAGTTGTTGCTTTTATGTTCTTTTTTATAGGTGGATATTTATTGTATAGTTCTTTGTATGCAGCAGTTGGAGCAGCAGTGGATAATGAAACAGATACGCAACAATTTATGATGCCAATTTTAATGCCATTAATTCTAGCAGTTTATGTTGGAATTTTTACTGTAATTGAAGATCCTCATGGCACAGTGTCTACTGTGTTTTCCTTTATACCATTTACCTCTCCAGTTGTCATGTTAATGCGTATCCCCTTTGGTGTTCCCATTTGGCAACAAGTCTTATCGTTTGCTATATTGGTTTGTACATTCGTGTTTACAGTATGGTTCGCCGCTAAAATATATAGAGTAGGTATTTTGATGTATGGTAAGAAGCCTAGTTATAAAGAATTGTATAAATGGATTAAATATTAAATATGATTCAAGACTTTTCTACAATAGAAGAAGCGATAACTGATAGCTCTGTTTGGGGAAATACTCAAGCATTTATGAAACAGCATGTCGAATTTGGAAAAGATATAAGTATTTCTATTTTTGATGTTGTGATTGTTATAACTGTCATTTTTATAACAACTCTAATTCTTAGACTCGTTTTGAGAATTATTACAAGAAATCTTCCGCCAATTGACAAAGGGAAATTTAATGTTGTTTTTAGTTATTTTAGATGGTTAATCTATGTCGTGATTTTACTAGTTACCTTGCATACGGTAGGTATTAATGTTACAGCTGTTTTTGCTGCCTCTGCAGCACTATTAATTGGTGTTGGTTTAGCATTACAAACCTTATTTCAAGACATTATTTCGGGTGTGTTTATTTTAATAGACCAGACGGTACATGTTGGAGATATTATTGAGATTGATGGTAAGGTTGGACGTGTTGAAGAAATAAAATTGAGAACTACAAGGGCCGTAACTATTGATAATAAAGTATTGGTAATACCAAATCATTTGTACTTAGAAAACAGTTTATACAATTGGACACAAAACGGAACTGTAACAAGAGAAAATGTACAAGTAGGAGTGGCGTATGGAAGTGATATTCAGTTGGTGAAAAAAATATTATTACAAGCGGCTAGCACGCATCCAGATGTCATTAGTTCTCCTGAGCCTATTGTCGTTTTTACGAACTTTGGAGAGAGCTCTTTAGACTTTAAACTTATCTTTTCATTAGGAGATAGTTTTAAAGCACAATTTCCCAAGAGTGATATACGTTTTGAAATTGATAGATTGTTTAGAGAGCATAACGTTTCTATTCCTTTTCCTCAGAGAGATATTCATATCATTCAAAAACCGGAGTTGAAATAAGGTTAAATTAGAACGAATAAAAAATATGAGTAATAAATCAAGTAGGTTATTATCTGTAATGGTATTCTGTTTTTTATCACAGCTCGCTAATGCACAACTTACAGATTTAGCTAGATTAGAATATTCATTTATTCCTAAGAGTAATTCAGAAGATCAATACACCAGGTTAAGAGCATTGGTTAATTATCCTATCCAAACAAAAGAGGATTCCTATTTGATAATTGGTGCAGAATATAACCGTATTATATTAAATTTAGAGGATGATTATCCTTTTGATAAGTCTCGTTTAAAAACTATTAATATAATAGATTTAAATTTTGGCTATACATTTAAGACTAGTGAAAAATGGCGTTTAGGTTTTAAATTTAATCCTAGAATAGCTTCAACACTGACGACAAAAATAACATCTGATGATTTTTTTATTAATGGCGGTGCATTTGCTATCAGTGATAGAACAAAAGATGAGAGTTCCAAAAGACCTTATCGTCTAATTCTAGGACTAACATTCAATGCTACTACAGGAGTTCCTTTCCCGTTGCCATTTGTTAGCTATTTTAGACGAGTTAACGAAAGGTGGTCATTTTCAGCAGGTGTGCCAAAATCTAATATAAAGTATTTTTTTACTGAAAGTAGCATGTTACAAACGTTTATAGGTCTAGACGGGTATTTTGCACATGTACAAGAGCCATTGGCTATTCAGGGGCGCCAAGTGGAGAATATTTCCTTATCAGTTGCGGTAGGTGGACTTGGATACGAATATTGTTTCACTAAGAATTTAGTGGCATACATGTACGCTGGTTATACATTTAGATTAAATAATGTATTACGTGATGGAAATAAAGATGAAGTTTTTAAATTAGATGATGTAAATGCATTTTATCTAAGAACAGGTATAAAATTTAAAATATAAAAATGGCGAAGATTTTAGTTATTGAAGACGAAGCAGCGATCAGAAGAGTATTGGTTAAAATACTTTCTGAAGAAAATGACGCTTATGAAGTTTATGAAGCAGAGGATGGATTAGTCGGCATAGAAAAAATTAAAAAAGAAGATTTTGATTTAGTCCTTTGTGATATTAAGATGCCAAAAATGGATGGTGTTGAAGTTTTAGAAGCTGTAAAAAAAATAAAGCCAGAAATACCCATGGTGATGATTTCTGGACATGGTGATTTAGATACTGCAGTTAATACGATGCGTTTAGGCGCATTTGATTATATTTCTAAACCACCAGATTTAAATAGATTACTCAATACTGTTAGAATAGCACTCGATACTAAAGTTTTAGTTGTTGAAAATAAAATGCTTAAAAAGAAAGTCAGCAAAAAGTATGAGATGATAGGTGAAAGTGATGCCATTGCTCAAATTAAAGATATGATTGAAAAAGTATCAGCTACAGATGCAAGAGTCTTGATTACTGGTCCAAATGGCACAGGTAAAGAGCTAGTAGCGCATTGGCTGCATGAGAAAAGTGATCGCGCTAAAGGTCCTTTAATAGAGGTTAATTGTGCCGCGATACCGTCTGAGTTAATTGAAAGTGAGTTATTTGGTCACGTTAAAGGTGCTTTTACGAGTGCAGTTAAAGATAGAGCTGGAAAGTTTGAAGCTGCTAATGGTGGCACGATTTTTCTAGATGAAATTGGAGATATGAGTCTTTCGGCGCAAGCTAAAGTATTAAGAGCCTTACAAGAAAGTCGCATCCAACGTGTAGGTAACGATAAAGATATTAAAGTTGATGTTCGTGTTGTCGCAGCGACCAATAAAGATTTAAAAAAGGAAATTGCCGAAGGTCGGTTTAGAGAAGATTTGTACCATAGACTTGCTGTTATATTAATTAAAGTGCCAGCTTTAAATGATAGACGCGAGGATATTCCGTTGTTGATTAATCATTTTTTGGGTAAAATTTCGGAAGAACAGGGCACAGCAAAAAAAGAATTTTCTGATAAAGCTATAAGATTACTTCAAGATTATGATTGGACTGGCAATATTCGTGAATTGCGAAATGTTGTGGAACGTTTAATTATTTTAGGGGAAAAAGAAGTGAGTGAAAATGATGTGAAATTATTTGCATCTAAATAGTCCTATCATGAAAAAAAATATCAATACAAATGAGTTTAAAATAAGGACACCAATTCAGTTAAAGGATATAGCCACAACCTATCATCTCGACGCTGATAAAGATGAAATTGAAGACGAATTAGAAGGTGTTTGTAAAGATTTGGCAAAAATTCAAAATGCCATGTATGCTCATGGTAAGTACGCGGTTCTTATTTGTATTCAAGGAATGGATACAGCGGGAAAGGACAGTTTAATTCGTGAAGTCTTTAAAGCCCTAAATGCAAGAGGTGTCGTGGTTCATAGTTTTAAGGTTCCTACGGAAATAGAACTCAAACACGACTACTTATGGCGTCACTATTTAGCACTACCAGCGCGCGGAAAATTTGGTGTTTTTAATCGCACACATTATGAAAACGTATTAGTAACACGTGTACATCCAGAATATATTATGGGCGAGAATTTACCCGATGTTAACGCTGTTAGTGACGTAAACGATTCTTTTTGGGATAAACGTTTTAAGCAGATTAATAACTTTGAAAAACATATTGCAGAAAACGGAACTATCATCTTTAAATTCTTTTTACACTTATCTAAAGACGAACAAAAAAGTAGGCTATTAAGACGTTTAGATAAACCAGAAAAAAACTGGAAGTTCTCACCAGGAGATTTAAAAGAACGCGAACTTTGGGACCGCTATCAAGACTGTTATGAAGAGGCTTTAAATAGAACATCAAAGGCGCATGCGCCATGGTATGCCATTCCTGCAGATGATAAACCAACGGCGAGATATATTTTGGCAAAAACCTTATTAGATACTTTAAAAATGTATAAGGATATTAAGGAGCCAGAAATGGATGACGCTGTGAAAGCCAATTTACATCTCTATAGAGAACAATTAGAAAACGACTAGTTCATTTTTAAGTTTTCTTTTTAATTACTAAATATTTAAAATAGTATCTTTCAGCTTCAATGAAAAAAACGATCTTATGAAGCATATACTCATTGTTGTATTTCTTTTTACAACGGTTCAATTCTCTGCACAAACAGATGCTGAGAATCTTAAAAAAATCTATACAAATTCTCTAACAGATGGAATGAGTTATCAATGGTTAGATCATTTGTCAAACCAAATTGGTGGACGGTTGTCAGGCTCATTAAATGCAGAATTAGCAGTACAATATACCAAAGAAGAGTTTGATAAGTTAGGCTTGGACAAGGTTTGGTTGCAACCCGTTATGGTGCCTCGTTGGGTAAGAGGTGCTCCTGAGTTTGCATACTTTGAAACCTCACCAGGAGTCACTACAAATGTGAATATTTGTGCGCTTGGTGGTTCTGTTGCAACACCTGCTGGCGGTTTGAAAGCTAAAATCATTGAAGTTGGAAGTTATACAGAAATAGAGGCTTTGGGAGCCGATAAAGTAAAAGGGAAAATTGTATTTATCAATAGACCAATGCAAGCTGATTTGATAAATACTTTTGAAGCTTATGGTGGTTGTTCTGTTGAGCGGTACGCTGGTGCTGCAGAAGCTGCAAAGTATGGAGCTGTTGGGACCATTGTGAGATCTTTAAATTTAAGACTGGATGATTTTCCGCATACTGGAAGTATGGGCTACGGCGATTTACCAAATAGTAAACGAATTCCTTCGGCTGCAATTAGTACTAATGATGCCGAATTATTAAGCGGAATTTTAGCACTAAATGGCAATATTAATTTCTTTTTTAGTCAGAATTGTAAACAACTAGAAGATGTACAATCCTATAACGTCATAGGTGAACTTACTGGAAGTGAATTCCCTAACGAAATCATGGTTGTTGGTGGACATTTAGACTCTTGGGATTTAGGTGATGGCTCTCATGATGATGGCGCAGGAGTAGTGCAATCTATGGATGTTTTACGATTGTTAAAGGCAAGTGGGATTCGTCCAAAACGCACTATAAGAGCTGTTTTGTTCATGAATGAAGAAAATGGATTAAGAGGCGGTAAAAAATATGCTGAGGTTGCAAAATCAAAAAAAGAAAAGCATGTATTTGCTCTAGAGAGTGATTCTGGAGGATTTACACCTAGAGGCTTTAGTTTTGATTGTAGTGATATTATGTTTGCAAAAATTGAAAGTTGGAAGCCGTTATTCAAACCGTATTTAATCCACTATTTTGAAAAAGGTGGAAGTGGAGCAGATATAGGTCCTTTAAAAGATGACAATATCGTCTTAGCTGGTTTGCGACCAGATTCACAGCGTTATTTTGATCATCATCATGCAGCCAACGACACGTTTGAACACGTGAATAAACGTGAATTAGAATTAGGAGCTGCCTCTATGACAGCCTTAATTTATTTGATAGATACATATGGAACTGAGACTCTTTCTAACAACGTTGAATTAAAAAATTAATATCAAAATTTACATAGTTTTTTTGCTGAAATATTAGCCGAATTATGGTTGTGGTTTCTTGACATTAAGCACTGGTTTAAGAAACGAAAACGACGAAAACGACGAAAACGACGAAAACTCGATAAGGAGTATCATCTTCCGAAGAAAACAATGCGATATCCTTCTCAGAAGTTGTCTCTTATTTATGCTATTGTGATTTTGTTTTTTGCTTCTGCTTTTGTGATCTTTAAATCTGCCGATAGTCCTCACAATAGAACAGAAAAACAACTTTTAAAAATAGCAAGGTTATTAGAAAAAGAGAAAAAAGATATAGGAGGATATCCCATAGTATTGAAAACTATTATTAGGAATAATCCTTTATTAAAAGAGGTAACTAAAGACTACTGGAATAATGAGATTAACTATCAATTATCAGATGATCGCATGAGTTGTCCTTTGTTTTCCTTCGGAAAAGATAAAACTCCAAATACGAAAGACGACATTACAATAGGAAATAAAACACAATTTGAATGAAATATATTTGCTTAGTAATAACAATTTTAATAACAACGATGATGTCTTCACAAGATTCAAAACATAAGGAAATCCCTTATTATGAAGTTCCAGAATATGCCAATGAATTCACAGCGGGAACTATGGCTGCTCGCATGGTGGATGCCCTAGGCTTTAGATTTTATTGGTCTAGTGAAGGCTTAGTAGAAAAAGATTTAGTCTATCAGCCAAATGATGACGTGCGTTCTGCTGATGAAACTATAGATCATATTTTAGATCTATCTTATGTGATCGTAAATTCGACATTAAAAAAGACTAACGGTGACATCGATAAATCAAAAATGACTTATGAAGATAAACGTGAACAGGCTCTAATCAATTTAAAAACTGCTGCAGATATTTTAAGAGCTAGTGATGATGTTTCGCAGTATAAAATCATTTTTGGCGAGAATGAGATTCCTTTTTGGAATCAAATTAATGGTCCTATAGCAGACGCAATATGGCATTGTGGGCAGTTGGCATCTTTTAGAAGAGCTTCAGGAAACCCTATCAATCCCAATGTAAACCACTTTAAAGGAACTGTTAAACAATAAGTTATTTTCGGTTTTTAAAAAGATCTTATTTAGATATAATTTGGGAACTAATTTTATTGATCGTCAGAAATAGCTTAACTTGTTGGAGAAATATGTAGTGTTATGGTAGTCTTAAAACAGAAGATTTTCAGGGATTAAGTTTTAATTACATATCCTATTTTGATACTAAAAAACGCAAGATGTACGTCTTGCGTTTTAGATTATAAATCTATTTCAATTTGATTGTGTAAGATATCATCAAAGGTCTCTTGCTTTCTAATAAGATGCGCTTTTTTATCATACCATAATACTTCGGCAGGACGATAACGTGAATTATAATTTGAAGCCATCGAGTAGCAATAGGCTCCTGCATTTTTAAACGCCAAGATATCATCTTCGGTGATTTCATTAATTCGTCTATTATTCGCAAATGTATCTGTCTCACAGATGTAGCCTACAACAGAGTAGAACCGTTCGCGACCATTTGGGTTAGAAATATTAATAATTTCATGTTGTGACCCATAAAGCATTGGTCTAATTAAATGATTGAAACCAGAATCTACTTGAGCAAAAACCGTTGAGGTGGTTTGTTTTACCACATTCACTTTTGTTAAAAAATAACCAGCTTCGCTCACTAAGAATTTTCCAGGTTCAAAAGCTAGGGTTAATGGTTTCCCATAGTCTTTACAAAATTCATTAAAACGTATGGAGAGTTTTTCTCCTAATTCTTCAATATTAGTTTCAATATCTCCTAATTTATAAGGGACTTTAAAGCCAGATCCAAAATCGATAAATTCTAAATTCTTGAAGTTTTTAGCAGTATCAAAGAGTATTTCACTAGCATATAAAAAAACATCAATATCTAATATATCGCTTCCTGTGTGCATGTGAATTCCGTTGATATTCATTTTTGTATTCTCAACGATCCTTAATAAATGCGGAATTTGATGAATAGAAATCCCAAATTTACTGTCAATATGTCCTACGGAAATATTCGTGTTGCCACCAGCCATTACATGTGGGTTAATCCTTATACAAACCGGAGTTTCTGGATGTTTCGTTCCAAATTGCTCTAAGACTGATAAATTATCAATATTAATTTGAACGCCAAAACTTGCCGCTTTTTCTATTTCGGCTAGGGAAACACCATTTGGAGTGAAAATAATTTGCTCAGGCTTAAAACCTGCTTTTAAACCTAATTGAACTTCCTGTATAGAAACGGTATCCAACCCAGATCCCAATTGATTAAATAATTTTAAAACCGAAATATTAGACAATGCCTTCATAGCATAGTTTAGCTTTAACTGTTTTACCTTCCCAAATGCAGATGTTAAACGTTTGTACTGAAATTTTATTTTTTCAGCGTCATAAACATAAAGCGGACTTCCATAGTCTTTAGCAATTTGTAATAAGGTGTTGTGTTCCATGATTTTTAGTCTTAATATTCAAGGTGTTTAAGGAGTCAAAATAAAAGTAATCCTTACTCAAAACATAAAAAATAAAAGAAAATTACTATTTTTGCACAAAATGTTAAATAATTAACAAATTGAGAACAATAGCTTCTTGCGTGCAAGACATCATCGTATCGAGTCCTTTTTTAGAAGAAGGATTATCTAGGCAAATCATTAATTTTTCTGCCTTAGCAAAAGACTTGAATCAGCCTATTTCTGAGATGCTACGCAAACCTGTAAAAGATGGAGCGATAATGATGGCATTAAGACGCTATCAGCAACCATCTCATCTTGAAAATTCGAAGCGTTTAAGAAAGACTTTTAATCAATTAGGAGATATTACTGTACGTTCAAATTTAAGTGATTTTACATTTCAAAATTCTAAAACTTTAATAGATAGTCATTCTCAAGTTTTGAACCATATCAGCACAAATCATCAAGTTTTTTATGCGTTTACTAGAGGTATGTTTGAGAGCAATATAATTATATCAACGTCTGAAAAAGAGAGTGTTTTCAATGCGTTCAAAAATGAAACACAAATAGGATTTCAGGAAAAACTATCTGCTATTAGTCTTTATTTGCCAAGTGGTAATTCAAGGATTGCCGGTTTGTATTACCAAATTTTTAAGCGTTTAGCATGGGAGAATATTACCTTATATGAGGTCGTCTCTACGACGAATGAGTTCACAATTGTGGTCGAAGACGACTTGGTTGATAAAGCATTTTCAGTAATTAAAAGATTAAAGGAATAACCTGCTTTTGGTGAAATAAAATTCAATACTTACTGTGTTCTCTTTATTCAAATTATAAAAGTTAAGGGCTTTAAGGTGATTTAGACTTTTTGTAGGGTAGCCAAAATTATAGAACTTTTATTTTGACTTAGCCTTTTTGTAATAGCAAAGCCTTAGTTAAGTTACGAGAAAATGCCCAAATCAGAGTAAATAAGATGAATTTAAAGCAAAATAAAAAGTTTAAATCACTTCACTATAAAAACTATTGGTAAAAACCTTAAGTATGTTTATTTTTGTAGCCAAAACAATGAATATATTGACTTCGGAAATTTTAGCGAAGCCAAAACATAAATTTTAAAATATTTCCTATTTCAGGGATAACATAAATTGATTATTTATTATGAATTTACACGAATATCAAGGAAAAGAATTATTAAGCAGCTTCGGCGTACGTATTCAACGTGGTATTGTTGCACAAAATGCTGATGAAGCAGTGGCTGCGGCAAAGAAATTAACCGAAGATACAGGTACAGGTTGGCACGTGATTAAAGCACAAGTTCATGCAGGTGGACGTGGGAAAGGTGGCGGAGTTAAGCTAGCAAAAAGCCTTGATGAAGTAAAAACAATAACAGAGCAGATTATTGGGATGGACTTAGTGACACCTCAAACATCTGCCGAAGGTAAACGTGTACACCAAGTATTGGTTACAGAAGATGTTTATTATCCTGGAGATTCTGAGCCCGAAGAATATTATATGTCTGTTCTTTTAAATAGAGCAACAGGTCGTAATATGATCATGTATTCTACAGAAGGAGGTATGGATATTGAAACTGTTGCCGAGGAAACTCCTCATTTAATTTTCCATGAAGAAATAGATCCTTCAACGGGAATATTACCATTTCAAGCACGTAAAATTGCTTTTAATTTAGGATTATCTGGAGCAGCATTTAAAGACATGACAAAATTTGTTACGGCGTTATATACCGCCTATGACAAATCTGATTCGTCATTATTTGAAATTAACCCAGTGTTAAAGACAAGTGATGATAAAATTATGGCAGTAGATGCAAAAGTGTCTATAGATGACAATGCTTTGTTTAGACATAAAGATTTAGCAGATTTACGTGATTTACGTGAAGAGAATCCTATTGAAGTAGAAGCTGGAGAACATGGATTAAATTATGTAGACCTCGACGGCAATGTTGGTTGCATGGTTAATGGTGCGGGTTTAGCAATGGCTACTATGGATTTAATTAAGCAAGCAGGTGGAGAACCCGCTAATTTTTTAGATGTTGGAGGTACTGCAGATGCTGCAAGAGTAGAAATTGCATTTGAGCTTATTTTAAGAGATCCAGCAGTAAAAGCCATATTGATTAATATCTTTGGAGGTATCGTTCGTTGTGATCGCGTTGCTCAAGGTGTTATTGATGCTTATAAAAACATGGGTAACATTACTGTACCAATTATTGTTCGTTTACAAGGGACAAATGCAGACATCGCTAAAAAATTGATTGATGATTCTGGATTAGATGTCATGAGTGCTACAGAATTTCAAGAAGCAGCAGATAAAGTACAGCAAGTTTTAGCTTAAAACTATTATCATTCCTAGTGTCGCACTGAGCATAGTTAAAGTGCGAAAGCTAAGCATCTTATAATATTGACCTGTTACGTTTTTAACGTAACAGGTTTTTTTTACGGAACCTTTTTTATCTTTCTGTATCTATAGTAAAATAATCAAGTCATGATAAATAGTAGCGTATGGATTGTCATGTATTCTCTTTATTGGCGTGCTCAGATGATGACAAGACAAAACGTATAGAAATCGAATTATTAGGAACTTGGAAACTCTCAGAAGTTTACTCAGATCCAGGTGATGGAAGTGGAGATTTTACAAGTATCGATAGCGAAAAAACACTTACTTTTTTATCTAGCGGAACAATAAATTCAAATGCTGATTTATGCTTTATGTTTTCAGAAATCGGTGATTCGTCAACAGGGACTTTCTTTGAAACTGATATGATAATTTCAGTTTCTGGTTGTGATATGATACCACCAACACTGTTTTTTGAAATTACAGGCTCAAACTTCGTTTTGTCTTATGCATGTATTGAGGCTTGCCAAGAAAAGTATGAGAAACTTTAAAATAGAAGCAGTTCCTAATGAAGTGTTTTTTTTATTAAGTCTCCTAAACTAGTTTTAAATAAGAATTCTAGTCGTTTATTTTCTGTTTAACTAGTTTGTAGATGTGACCAAATGGTTCTTTTTTAGATTCGTTTTTAATTATAAATGTAATCCACACTCCGTCTTAGGATTATTATTCCAACGACCATTACGATCATCACCAGGAACTGTACAATGCTTACAACCAATAGAATTATATCCCTTTGCAACTAAAGGATGAAAGGGTAAATCATGTGCTGCTATGTAAGCGTCACGTTGTTGTTTTGAAATATCCAGCAAAGGATAAAACTTTAAAATATCACCACGTAATTCAAAAACATCAAGTGTAGAACGATGATCACTTTGCCATTCCATTAAACCAGAAACCCATACTTTGTATTGGTTTTTAATTATGTCTAAAGGTTTTACTTTGTTTATAGAGCAACAAAAATCTGGATGCTTTGTCCAGGTTTCGTCTTTGGTTGTAAATTCGTGCTCTTCTTTTAAAGCACTAATAGACGCTACTTTTAATCCGTAACGTTGTGTCAGTTCTTCTTTGTATTTCAGTGTCTCTTCAAAATGATAGCCCGTATCAATAAAAAAGACAGTTTGATTTTTATTTACTTCGGAAAACAGCTTCAATAAGAAAGCAGATGTTGCTGCAAAAGAACTGGTGAGCATCACTTCAGAAACCTCAAAATCTTTATATAATTGTATTATACGATCCGTCGCAGATAACCGTTTGTACGTTTTGTTAAGTGCTTTAATTTCTGCTTCTGAAATATTAGGAATGACTTTTTTTACTGAGGTTGTTTCGAACATAGGGATTCAATATAATATGGGAAGTTACGATACATTTCCGAAGACTATGTAGTGGTGTAAAATTTTTATGCTTTTGATGACTTAAGGCTTCTTTTTTTGAGGTTTTGGCATTGGACCGCGTAAATGAATGATCAATGCATTAAGAAAATTTCTTAGTACTTGATCACCACACTCCATATAATTAGGATGGTCTTCACGCCTAAACATAGCATTAAGCTCACTTTTAGTAATTCTAAAATCAACGAGTTCTAATATTTTTACAATATCATCATCACGAAGTTTATGTGCGACTCTTAATTTTTTGAATATATCGTTGTTTGTCATCTCAATTTTGATTTATATGCCCTTTAAAAAGGTCTCTATTGTGTTGTTGATGTGAAATTTAAAGCTCTTTATATTTTCTTTTTAGAGCCTCTGTGGATCATAATTTGTAATTAAAACGAAAGTACATAAATTTTAATAATTACTAACGGTGCAGTTCATCGATAATTAATTTTGAAAGTTTAAAAATCGACGAACGGTAGAATGTTTTTATAATGCTGTAAATCAGTTGTTTAAGCTGTAATTTAGTAGAAATGTAAGAAAAACACGACGAATGGCGTGCTTTTTTTCGACAAGCGACTATTTATACATGATTATAATCGAAACAAACAAAGTAAATTTATAAAAGAAAATAAGAAGAATCCCTCGAATATGATAAATCGCGTTGAAAAATTAAGCCTGCTGTCTGAAATGATAGCCTTTGCAAAAGCTGACGATCCTATAAAATCCTTTGAATATAAATTTTTGTTTAGTATTGCCAAACAATTAGAAATCTCAAAAGATGACTTTGACTATTTATGTCAGCACCCAGTAACAAACGTAAATTTAAAATCGCACAGTGAGCGTATTGTGCAGTTTCATAGATTAGTGTTACTTACAAATCTTGATAGTGATATCTCAAGAAAAAAATTAGTTAAACTACATAATTTCGGATTACGAATGGGTTTAAGTCATGACTCTATTAATCGTGTTTTAGATTTAATGGAAAGTTTTCCTAACAGAATGGTTCCGCCAGATTTCTTGATTGATATATTTAAAGTTCAGTATAATTAGTTTTCCAGATTGTATCTCATAGAGTCTCAAAGAATCTTAAGAACTGCAATAAAATGCTCTATAATTTTAATTATAGAGCATTTTATGTCTTATAAAGAGAGGAAGTTATTCAATTTGTCAATTTAAGGAGTATACATTATAATGGCAGCAACCAAATTCACGTCGTGTGTTTGTCAAAAAGGCTAACTAACCTTCAACTTCTCCAGTTTATCTTGATAGCCTTTTAGTTCATCTCTCAATTTTGCAGCAATAATAAAATCTAAGGCTTTAGCCGCTTGCTCCATTAGTTTACGTTTTTCACGAATTTTTTTTTCCAATTCACCCTTAGTTAAGTATTCACTTTCAGGTTCAGCAGCTCTAGCAGCTTCCAGTTCGTAACTGTAAGTACTCACAGAGTTTTTGGATAATGCACTAGCTAGACTTTTCTTCAAGGCAGTTGGAACGAGATTATGCTTTGTATTATAGGCGATTTGTTTCCCACGTCTGTATTCGGTTTCATCCATTGTTTTTTGCATACTATTGGTGATTTTATCTGCATACATAATGGCTTTACCATTAAGGTTTCTAGCGGCTCTACCTACAGTTTGAGTAAGTGAGCGATTAGAGCGTAAAAACCCTTCTTTATCGGCATCTAAAATAGCAACCAAGGATACTTCAGGGAGATCTAAACCTTCACGTAGTAAATTAACACCAACAAGAACATCAAACACGCCTTTTCTCAAATCTTGCATAATTTCTACACGCTCTAAAGTATCTACATCACTATGAATATAACGACATCTAATTTGAACACGGTCTAGGTATTTGGCTAATTCCTCAGCCATACGTTTAGTCAACGTAGTCACTAAGGTACGCTCATCTTTTTCTATGCGTTGGTGTATTTCTTCAACTAAATCATCTATTTGATTTAAACTTGGACGAACTTCAATAATTGGATCTAATAATCCCGTAGGTCTAATCACTTGCTCTACAAAGACACCATCTGTTTTTTGTAATTCGTAATCAGCAGGCGTTGCACTTACATAAATGACTTGGTTTTGTAACGCTTCAAATTCCTCAAATTTTAGAGGCCTGTTGTCCATGGCTGCGGGCAATCTAAATCCGTAATCTACCAAATTCACTTTTCTGCTTCTATCACCTCCATACATGGCGTGTACTTGAGAAAGGGTGACGTGACTTTCGTCAACAACCATCAAAAAATCTTCTGGAAAATAGTCTAATAAACAGAATGGCCTCGTACCTGGTTGTCTACCGTCGAGATAACGAGAGTAGTTCTCAATCCCAGAGCAATATCCTAATTCACGAATCATTTCTAGATCAAATTCTGTACGTTCTTTTAAGCGTTTGGCTTCTAAGTGTTTACCTATTTCTTTAAAATAGTCGTGTTGTTCTACTAAGTCATCTTGAATTCCGCGAATGGCACCTTGCAAAATATCAGGTGACGTGACAAACATATTTGCAGGATAGATGGTGAGTCGATCATAATGTTCAATAACCTCATTGGTTTGAATATTAAACTGCTCAATATCCTCAATCTCATCTCCAAAAAAGTGAATGCGAAACGCGTCGTCTGCATAACTGGGAAAAATATCAACGGTGTCTCCTTTTATTCTGAAATTTCCATGCTTGAAGTCTGCTTCTGTTCTAGAATATAAGCTTTGTACGAGTTTATGTAGTAAATCTGTTCTCGAAATTTCTTGATTCGTTTCCAACGAAATCACATTCTTTTGAAATTCTACAGGGTTTCCAATACCATATAAACACGATACCGAAGCCACGACGATTACATCACGACGACCAGAGAGTAGTGAAGAGGTTGTACTTAAACGCATCTTCTCAATTTCTTCGTTAATAGATAAATCTTTTTCTATATACACACCAGAAGTAGGGATGTAAGCTTCAGGTTGATAATAATCATAATAAGACACAAAATACTCGACAGCATTTTCTGGAAAGAACTGTTTAAACTCAGAATATAATTGAGCAGCCAATGTTTTATTATGTGCCAAAACTAAAGTAGGGCGCTGTACTTCTTCGATAACATTCGCTACTGTAAATGTTTTACCAGAACCTGTCACACCAAGTAAGGTTTGAAACTTTTCTTTGGAGTTTATACCATTAACTAATTGTTTGATGGCTTCTGGTTGATCTCCTGTAGGTTTGAATTCTGATTGTACTTTAAATTTCATATAGTTATTCATTCTGCTTCTCTATGCAGAATTTAAAAATGTTTATGTCGATTCCTTATCGTTCCTAGACTACGTTAAGTGCTTTTAAGGAATGACTTTTTTAATAAATAATACTGTTAAAAAAGGATATGTAAAGTTAGTTAATTATCGTCTCAACGCAAAGTGACCCGTAAATGTTCTTCCATCTAAAAGTGTTACGACAAACCAGTAATCATCACTTGGTAGAGGTTGCCCATTTAAAGTGCCATTCCATCCAGCACTTTCGTTGGTGAACTGCGTAAGCAATTTTCCGTAGCGATTAAAAATGGTAATAGCGGTACCTTGATTAAAGTCTGCATTCACGCCCTTGACTTGCCATCTCTCATTATAAGTATCACCATTAGGCGTAAAATACTTAGGGAATCCTAATACAGAAATCACTTGTTCTGTCATTCCGCAACTATTAGTATCGCGAACAAAAATGGTATGAAAACCAGCAGTGACACTGGTAAACGTGTTTTCAGTTTGAAAAGCACCATCTGGATCATCTAAGGCATATTCAAAATCACCATCACCAGAAGCGATAATAGTAACTGTGCTATTTTGTGTGCCTTCCGTTATAATCACATCTTCAATCATTGGATTACTAGAGGGTAAAACGGTTAACGTTCTACTAGACGAACACCCATTTGGATCTGTTACGATGACGGTGTAATTCCCAACTTCGTTGATGTCATTGAAAGTCGTGTTTACTTCTGTAGTCGTATCGTTAAATAACCATTCGTAATAATAGTTGTTAGGCGCATCATTAAGAACACCTCCAATTAAAGTAATGGTTTCTGGAAAACTGTTTAAGCAGTATATAAAGGATTCATCTTCTAATAAAACAGGTGTATATAAAACAATTAATTCTACAGTAGAAATAGAGTTACATTGATTGTTGCTTTCTATTTTTACAAATAGAGTTTGTGTGTTTGGTATTGTATTCTGAAATGTGCCAGAGATGTTATTGATTTCTGTAGAAAGATCCATTTCGCTAGCATAAAAAGTAACTGTGGCATCTGCCGGAAGTTGATCTGCAATAGCGCTCGTAATATCATTTAAATTGAAATCTGCGAAACCATCTACAATAGCACCATCACAAGCTTCTAGAGCTGGAATAAAATTAGTGTTGTTGGTGACCTGAAGTTCTACTTCTGCAATACTATAACAATTAGCTTGATTTTCAACACGTGCATAAACCGTTTGAAACGTATTCGAATTTTCAAAATTATTAGCGCCAACAATCGCATTGATGTCTTGTTCTGCGTCACCTACCGTTAAGAAAAAATCTGAAATAAAAATTGAAGAATCATTATTAGTGACCTCATCATTGCTATCAAATAGGTTATAAAATGCTAATCCGTTTAGGTTTAGAGCACATTCAACTAAAATCGAATCGAAAACTATAGGATTCTCTGCATACTCGATAGTAACTTCACCAAATAAAACACAGGTGTCTTTTGTGAGTTCTACAGAATATATTCCAGTTTCAGAAACCTCTAAGTTGTCATTAATTTCACCAATAAGTTCAACACCATCTTTAAACCATTTGAAGGTATTATTTGTTCCTGGTTCATTTGTTTGAATAGTGAAGGTGACATCACCGCAAATAGCATTTCCACTTTCTATTAATAAATTTGGACCTAAATCTGTTGAGAGTCTAAAGCTTCCAGCTTCTAAAAATACTGCAGAGTCATATCTAAAATTCTGCTCGTCTGCAATTACTAATTTTACATGGTAGGTTTCATTAGGCATCGTTTGAGCGGTAGCAGTTAATATTTTTGTTTGTCCGTTAAAATTTATTGGAGCGTCAGAAGGGTTAAAGCTTTCAAAGTAAGCTTCATTTTCTGCAGGACAACCACCAGGGATCTCAGGATGCACGGTGGTTACTTTTACAGGTGTATTAGTGCCTGGAACTAAGGCTATATTCGTATACTGAGTGCTGGTAATAGGACGAATTAAAAAGCCAAATAAATCTGAGAAATTGCAGGTATTTGGGTTGCCTTCTTGATATTCTTCAGAAGCAAAAATATAGCGAAAACTAATTTCTGTTGCGACAGATGTGAAATCAAACTCCAAAATGGTTGCGTTGGTTGTATTGGTTTCGTTTAGGATAGTTTCTAACTCAGTATCGCCGGTCCAATTTGGTGCATCGTCGTCACTAAGTGTTGTATTAGGTCCTGGTACATTTGATAATCGCCCAGTACTCATAACGATACCAGTATCAAACGGGAACGTTGTTCCTGTAGCGTCAAAATAACCATAGCTTTGATCTGATGAAGAAAAATTACCGCCTACGACATTGGTAACAGTCACATTATCAATACAGTTACTATCAATTAGAATGTTTTCAATTAACTCTTGTGCTGTAAAAGATTGACTGTCTACTATCATATTTTGACCAAAAGTCAATATAGTAGATAGAAAGCATAAGATTTTAATGGTTGTATTCATTTACAATTTTCCAATTGTAAAGATAGGTATAGATTGAAATGTTATGCTTTAAAAAATGTTAAGATTATAAACGTAAAGAGAAATGACCTTTCACTTGGAAAGCAATATTGCCTTTTTTAACGTCTGCAACAAACCAGTAATCTGAAGCAGGCATTAGATTTCCGTTATATAAGCCGTCCCAACCTCTAGAATTAGAATCTAATGTAGTCAATAATTTACCATAACGATTATAGATATAGATTATGGTCCCAGTTAAGGTTTCTACGCCTGTAATATGCCATGTATCAAAGTATGAATCGTTATTTGGTGTAAAAAATTTAGGTGCATCAATAACAACAATTTCTTTGGTGACTTCTGCACAACCGTTTAAATCTATAATTCTCAACGTATGATACCCTAAGCTTACATTTTCAAAAATATTAGATTCTTGAGGTGGATCATTATCTAATTGATATAGATAGCTTCCAATTCCACTAACCGTAACTGTAATATTGTTTGGGTCTGAGAAATCAATAGTTTCTGTTATTTCAATTGTTGCAGCTTCAGACTCTGTAACTGTAAAAACTTCTGTTGTTTCGCAACCGTTTGGTGTGGTTACCGTCACAGAGTAGGTACCTATTTCTGTTATTTCAATTTCTGATGTTGCCTCATTAGTTGACCATTGGTACGAATCTCCAGTATTATTTGTATTCGCACTTACCATAAGTGGTAGGTTTTCTAAGCAAATGACTTGATCACCAACCTCTACCAAAGGTTTTTGAAATACAACTGTCATAAAGGAGGTTATACTAAAACAACCAGTCGTATTATTTTCTACTCTTGTATGAATAGTTTCACCAGTTAAAGCCTCGTATGTAACTCCTAAATCATCTGTTCCTTCTTCTGCTAAAATAGCATCCAGATAAAATGTTAATGTGAAGTTATTTGGGTTTTGACTACCTAAAATTTGAGCGTTTTGTTGTGCTAAATTAAATTCAAAGAAACCATCAAAATCATCATCACAAGCTTCTATATCATTAGGTTGGTTTGCAATTGGTGATGGGTTGATTTGTAATGTGAATTGATGAATGACGAAGCAATGTGTGGTAGAAAACTCAACTCTAGCAAAAAGCGTGTCATTATTACTAAGATATGTGTAATCTGTGTTTAAAATATTTTCTTGATTTCGAGCATCATTTTCAGAAGAAAAATAACTAACTAATACATTTGCTGTTTGCTCGAGTAACGTAGTATTAATGTTGGTTAAATCAGTAGTATTAGAATTGTTTTCACAAGCTTGGTAAACCTCAAAGGCATTAATAGCAGGTGGCAAATTGACATCTAAATCGAAACTTACAGAGGTAGTACAATCTGCTGCTTGGTTATAAACTTTTATAAATACTGTTTGTGGGTTAGAAGTGTTTGTATAATCACTTGGATTTGAAATAGCATTACTATTTGCATCCAATTCGTCTTGTGTTTCAAAATAGGTAATAATAATATCTGGATTTATTGTGGTAAATAAATCGACTTCAGATTGTGTCAAATCAAAACTTGTAAATCCATCAAAGTTTGCATCACACATTTGTAATGCATTAGGTTGGTTAGGATACCTATTAACAATCAAATCAAATTGAGTTATACTGTAACATCCTGTAATATTATTTTCTACTCTAGCAAAAATTGTTTGTCCAGCTTGTCCAGTAAAACTATTTGGTAATGCATTGGAGGCGTTATTGGCTTCGGTTGTATTTAAATAATAGCTCACTGTAAAGTTAGAGGCGTTTTGAGCACCTAGAATTTCATTATTTTGTGAGTATAAATTAAACCCTTCTACATTGTCATTTAACTGATCATCACAGGCTTGCAAGTCTGCAGGGTGATTAGCTACTGGTAAAGGATTAATCATTAAATTAAAATTATAAATAGCAAAACAAGACGTAGAAATAAAGGATACACGAATAAATATAGAATCACTTGTTGTTACGTACGTGTAATTAGCATCTAAAGCATTTGTCATGGCTTGAGCATCTGCTAAATTACTGTAATAGCTAAAATTCTTATCTGTTGAATCATCTACTAATTCAGGTTGGATAGTATTTAAATTAAAACTATTGGAATCGTTATCACAAATTTCAAAGGTTTGAAAATCATTAATTACTGGTGGTAAATTAACAATAAGTTCCAAAGGAACCACGGCAAAGCAATTTGAAATTGTATTGGTAATTTTTATGAATACCGTTTGTGGGTTTGCAGTATTGCTATAGGTACTTGGATTTTGAATAGGGTTCGTATCGGCAGCCAAATTGGCCATAGTTTCAAAATAAGTTACTGTAATATTATCGTGTCTCACATCTAGAATTTCAAACTCAGATTGTGTAAGATTGAATACTACAATACCGTCGTAGTTATCATCACACATCACAATAGGCTGGGCAAGATTTACTTCGGGCACTTGTATCACATTGAGTTCAAAACTTGTTATGGAATTACAAATGGTCCCATTGTCTACAACGACAAAAATACGTTGTGGATTAAGCGTATTAGCATATTGAAGTGGAAGCGCATTTGTTAAATTTTCTGCATTTGCTAATGTAGCGTAGAATGTCACGTCTAAATCTTCACTTATGCCTTCTGAAATTTCTTCTACCTTAACATTAAGATCAAATAATTCACTACCATCATTTAAAATATCATCACAAACAAACCAGTTTGTAGGTTCATTGATAACGGGATTAGTTCCAACTTCTATCGTGAGAGATGAAGTACCATAGCAGTCTGAATCTGAAGTGTTTTCTACACGAACAAAAATTGTTTGTGGATTTGAAGTGTTTTGAAAAGCTGTATTTTTATCGATTGCATTTGTATGAGTATCTGCATCTGTTTGATTTAAAAAGTAAAATACGTCTTTACCAGTTTGACCATTTAAAATTTCAATATCTTTAGTGGAAAATACAAAATCACCAATGTCATCACTCGAATCTTCACAGATTTTGTAGTTAGAGATCGGTATAAAATTTGGAAGTGTATTTACAATAACTTCAAAACTTTCATTTGAGTAACATCCTGTAATTGTATTTTCAATTCTTATAAAAACTGTTTCGGTTACTGCTGGATAAGATGAGGTTGTCGCAATTGGATTGGATGCTGTTTGTGCGTCAGATATAGTATTATGGAATGTGATACTCCTATTGGTTGTATCATTAACAATTTCTGAAACTTTGATGTCTAAGTCTATATTAGAAACCCCGTCTTGGTTATCATCGCAAATGATAATACTTGATGGCTCATTAGATAACGGAGCAGGCAACACTTCAATGTCAAAGCTATTAATATCTGAGCAACCTGTTTCTCCAAAAGTAATTCTCGCATAAAATGTTTCTGGATTAGAGATGTTCGTATAGAATGTAGGTAATGCGTTTGTATTTGCCTCTGCGTCAGCTTCCGAAGAAAAATAAGTAACCGTAAAATCTGTCAGATCATTAGTGATTAAACTATCAAACTGACTTAAATTTATACTCGTAAAACCGTCTTGATCTGTATCACAATCGTTCTGAGGACCAATAGGATCAAAAACTTGAATGGGATCGATATAAAGTTCAATTTGCGATACTTCTTGACAAGTAGGACTTGTTAATGTAATGTATAAAATTTGTGGGTTTGATGTGGGTTCAAAAGAAACCGATGTATCAATTGGATTGGTTTGATTGTCTCTATCGTCTTCCGTTAAATAAAAATCGATATCAATATCGTAATCCATAATACCTTCTAAATTATCAAGAATATCTTCAGTGATATCAAGGAGATAAAATTCTTCTTGACCATCATTGTCCTCATCGCAGGCACGGAAATCTTTAATATCTGTAGCTGTTAGTAATAAATTAGTGTGTATTTCAATAGGTGTTATAGAAGCACAGCCCGTAGTCGCATTTTCAACCCGTATGTAAAGGAGTTGTTCATTAATAATTATATTGGTATAATTAGTGTCATCTGCAATAGGGTTAACTCCTAAATCAGCATCTTCTTGTGTGTCATGAAACGTAACATTTACGCCAGTTAAACCTTCTAGAACATCATCAATAATCGATGTTAAATCAAAAATAGCAAAACCGTCTAGATCTGCGTCACAAGCATCAATATAGTGTTCGTCTGTATTAATAACGGGATTATTAAGTACTTCAATATTTAATGTTGTCGTTATAGAGCAACCGGTAATGCTATTAGTAACATTTACAAAAAGTGTTTCATTGGGATTTGTATTTACATAGGGTAATGGGATCGCATTCATTCCATCGTCTGCATCGTTTTGCGTAAAGTGATACGTAACTACTAAGTCTAAATTTCCGTTTGTAATTTCATCATCTTTTTGAGATAAATCAATAGTTGTAAATCCGTCTGCTGTGATATCATCACATTCAATTAAAATAGTTGGTGCCGTAATAACTGGTAATGGATTGACGACTAAATCAAAGTTTTGAAACGCTAAACAACCATTTATAATGTCTTCAATTCTAACAAATATTGTTTGTGGGTTTGATGTATTCTGAAATGAGCCAGACACAGCACTCGTTCCAGTTTGAGCATCTATTGCTGATAAATGATAAGACATATTATAACTAGAAGCGGGGACTGACGCTAATACATCTGCATCTTTGGTAGATAAATCGAACATTTCAATACCATCTCCACTTGCGTCATCACATAATTCATAATTTGAAATAGGTAGAGCCGCTTGCGTAGAACTTAAGGTGACTATAATCTCATCTTCTATAAGACAATTAGAACCTGCTAACGGAATTTGTATTTCAACGCGATAAGTACCAGATTGTGCTGTATTAATAGTAGCTTGTGTTTCTGCAGTAATTAAAGTATTGTTTAGAAACCATGAGTAGGTTGCTAAAGGATTTTCAATATTACCATCAAGTGTAACTGTATCTGCACAGGTTTGAATATCGGTGCCTAAATCAACACTAGCATTAAAGCTATTACCTTCAATGAATACTGTAGAATCATAATTTTTATCTGTTTGATCTGCGATAACTAATTTAATATGGTAGGTTACATTAGGCGTAATACTAGCTGTGGCTGTCATTACACTAGTACGACCGTTATAATTGGTGTCGCCAATATTATAACCTTCAAAAAAATCCTCGTTTGAAGCACTACAAAATCCTACAATTTCGTCATGAATGGTACTTGTGTTAACAGGAGTAGTTGTACCTGGAATTATAGCAATATTTATATAAGGATCGCTAGTGCCAGCCTCTTTAATTAGAAATGCAAAACCATCAGAGTAGTTACAAGGGAAATCTCCAAAGTACTCTTCAGAAGCTAGTATGTAATTAAATTGTATTTGGTTAGATACAGAAGCAAAATCAAATTCTATTGATGTTGCATTAAGAGTTCCCGTAATACCTAAAGCAGTTTCAAGATCTGGATCGGTAGCCCAATCTGGTTGTCCTTCATTTAGTACAGCCGTATTTTGAGTGTTTCCTCCAGAAGTTGCATTTCCTGTGGACAGCATGATTCCGTTCTCAAAAGGAAAGTTGGAACCAGCACGTTCAAAATATGCAAAACTTTGAAACCCGTTGACTTGGCCGTTAACTAATGATTGAATATTGGACGTTTCAACACATCCTAGAGAAAGACTGTTTTCTACAAGTTGTTGCTCTGTAAATGAATTATCGACACTAATCTGTTGAGAACTTACTACGTAACATAATAAGCACAAGATAGTACTGAGGGATCTTTTTAAAAATATCATCTGTAAGCGGTTAAATTATAGCATTATCGCTATTATAATTTGGGGTGTTATACAACATTTCTATTCGAGTGTGAAAATAGCATTATTTAAGACGAAATACTAATTAACACGGTGAAATGCATTAAACTTTAACATTTATGTAATTTTTAGAAGATTTAGAATACAATTTAGAAACAATTAGTTAATTGCTTATTATTTTTTTGATATTTGTTTTTCGAATTTTTATTCCAAACTACTGATGAGACATTCCTTATTATTTTTGATTTTTTTATTGCCACAATTTGTGATTTCTCAGATAGAATATCCAGAATCACCGAAACAACCAGTTATTAATACATATCATAATCTTGAGGTCATTGATGATTATCAATGGTTAGAATCACAAGAAACTGATGAGGTGAAAGATTGGATAAAGGCGCAAAATAAGTTGTCACTAAGATTTTTGAGAAAAATATCTAGACAAGCAGAGATTGAACCTCAAATGAATAAATTAATGTTTAAGAGAACAGGAGGGTATTCTGGTCAAAATTTCGACGAATCTTCTAAGGATCGAATTTATTTTTCGACATGCTATACAAGTACAGGCTCAACAAGATCGCTATGTTATAAATATGGCTTAGATGATGATTATGATGTTTTGGTGAAATCCTCTTCTATACCTTCCAAAGGCGACATAGATATTTCGTATTATAAGCCTTCTAGGACCAATGGTCATGTGGCATTTCAATACAATCGCAATGGTAGTGACTGGAAAGAGATTAGAATTGTCAAAGTAAAAAAAAGACGTTCTTATTCTGAAATTATAAAACACACAAAATCATCTAATTTACATTGGTTAAGAAATGGTTTTTTTTATGAGAAATTCCCATTTGATTCGTTGAGAGCGAAGACACAAAAACCAGCAATAATGTATCATAAGATTGATTCAAACCCTTCTGATGATGTTCTCATTTTTAAATCAAGGAGAGAGAGCGATTATATTAGTATGTATGGAGCTCCAGACGAGTCCTTCTTCATTATTAAAAAGGAAAATATCGAGACTCATATTTTTAGTTATTTCTACCTTGATGCTATTGATAATGATTTGAATTTCAAACCCTTTTTAATGAATATTAAGTATGATTTAGAAGGGTTTAATTTTAAAGGGAATCAAATTTATGCAACGACATATCTTGGCGATAAAAAGCAAGTTATTTCCATACCTAAAAATGAACCGACTAAGTTTAAAGTGATCTCTGCAGTCTACGATGACGCCATTTTTTTAGAGTTTAGAGTTCTCGAGGATAATATCTTGTCGTTGTACCTAACTAAAGAGGGTAATCTTTTTTCATTGGTAGATCGTGATGGGCGCGTTATAAAAGAAACAAAAACACCAAATGGTTTATCTGTTGATGGGATGAGTTATAATACCACCTTTAAAGAGTTCTTCTTTTATTTACAATCTTTTACCATCCCAAGTGTATTATATAAACTAGATTTAGATACTTTTAATTACGACCTTGTTAATCAAACTAAAGTCGGCTTTGATCCTAAAGGATATAAGTTTATGAAAAAAACTTTTACGTCTAAAGATGGAGCAGAGGTTCCCATCACTATTGTGTATAAGGATAGTCTCTCCCAAAATTCTGTAACACCCTTTTTAATGAGTACCTATGGTGGATATGGCAGTGTGAGTTCATCATCATATGATCCAGGTATTGTATATTTTATTGAAAATGGCGGTGCTTTTGCATATGTTGATATTAGAGGAAGTGGAACGCTCGGTAAGCAATGGTGGGAAAAGGGTAAAGGGCTAAACAAACAAAACGGAATTCAAGATTTTATATCAGCAGCAGAGTTTTTAATACAACAGAAATATACAGCAGCAAAAAAGATAGCCATTCGTGGTAGCTCTCATGGAGGACTCATAATTGCTGCCTCTGCCGTAAAGCGACCAGATCTTTTTGGAGCAGTAGAAGTTAATGTTGGAGCTTTAGACATGCTCAGACTTTCAAATTTTACCGTTGGAGCTAGTCTCACAAATATTTTAGAATTCGGAGATGTCGAAAATCAACAAGATTTTGATAATCTCTATTCATATTCTCCCTATCATAATATTGACAACAACGTGAATTATCCATCAATGTTAATTACTACTGGACTTTATGACAATCGAGTACCTCCTCTACATTCATTTAAGTTCGCTGCTAGACTTCAAAATAATCCATCTCAAGAACATCCTATTTTATTATGGACACAAAAAAGAACAGGACATTTTGGAGCAATAAATATGTATGATAAATTAGAAGAAAACTGCTACATATATGGTTTCTTATTTGGCGAGGTCAATAAATAGTAAAGAATACGGTAATACTTTAAACTCCTAATAATTTACATAAACCCAACCCATTTGAGGTCTAAAGTTAGTCTCATTAGGATTAAGAATATAGAAATATGTCCCAACAGGAACTATCTTACCATCATTATTTAATCCTCTATTGACGCGTCCATACCATTTATTATCATTATTACCTTCAAAAATTAAAGTTCCGTAGCGATTAAAAATTTTAAGTTCATGATGTTCAAAAATATCATAAAGTCCTTGAATATTAAACCAGTCGTTGGAGCCATCATCGTTAGGTGAAAAACCCTGAGGAACAAAAGGCGGACAATTGTCTACAGAAACTTGAAACTCATAAATATCATAACAAGGTGAGTTATCAACTTTTACAAATAGGGTTTGTGGGTTGTTAACGTTAGAATAACTTTCTGGGTTAATAATTTCGTTTGTATTTGCTTGCAAATCTTCAAATGATTCATAAAATATAATATCAGTTAATGAGCTTTCTGAAATCAAAAAAATGTCAATTAAATTAAAAGTAGCGCTATTAAAACCTTCATTACAACCAATTTGGTTGGGTAAAATTTGTACAGGAGGTAGGACTAACAATTCTAAAATAACATCATCAATATTATTTGTTTCTGTGATTTCAGCAACAATACCATTTCCTGATCCATCGTCATCTACAGCTAATGTTAATAAGATAATGTCACCTATTTCATCTGGTAGTGTTAATGAAATGGTACCACTTTCGGAACCACCGATAGCAATGTCATTTTGAGTTTGTGATTGCCCAATGATTGTGCCTTCAGCATAAAAGGCAATTGGTGTGTTTGCAGGTAATAGTTCTGTGCTGTTCACGTTAAATACAATGTAATCCGCCAAAATAGTTCTATCACCACAATCAACATTGTAATCCTCTAAAACAATTGTGGCATCTGGTAGCTGACTATTTAAAACCGTGATTATATTATTAATAATAATCAAGTCAGCTCTAAATTGACCGTTGTCATCAAAATCACCAGTAGTTAATTTAATAGAGGCACTAGTATCTCCAATAGCGATATTATCCTGAATATCATAAACATCTAAATCACAATTATAGAAAGTGTTAGAGTTCGTAAACGTATTAGTACCATTAAAAGCGTTATCACTTAAATTTAAAGGAGGATTGGCAATAATATTATTATTTATAGATAGACTTTCTCCAAAATTCAAACTGTTGTCACCTTCCCAGGCCAGGAATCCGATTTTAGCTCCAACATTGTCAATAACATTGAGATTATCAATATTGATAATTTTTTCCTGATTATTTCTATTGATGATTTCTAAACCTTGATATAAGTTCACCTGGTTTAATGGTAGCGAAGCATTTTCATATACGATATAAATACTCCAACCTGCAAAATTTGTACGATTGCTGCAGTAACGGTCATTGGTTGTTAGGGCTTCTGTGATGTCAAGATTAGATAATTCGTAGGTTGTATTTCCTTCGGAAATTATAAAACTCGTAATGTCAGCGTAACAAGAAAAATAAGTTAATGTTCCACCTACTTCTACATAGTCAACAGTATAAGTGTCATCGGCATCAACTGAAAATCCGTTAAGCATTACATTAGTATCACCAGTCCCAGAACCAGCCCAATATAAATAGGCAGCTGTAATTACTGTCGAGTCTGATAACTCTAAATCAGCACTCGAAGATTCTAATGGAAAGCAAAAACTATCATCTAAATTATTCTCAAAAGGATTCAGTGTATTGCCAATAGCAGTGTAATCATAACGACCATTAAACTGCTCGAATAATTCAATGTCTTGCGCATAAGAGGGTATTGTAAAAACAAATAGGAATACGATTTGTATAAATTTGATAAACCTCATTGAAAGTAATTGATATTTTTAAAAGTACATAAATTATTTTACACTAATACTCTTAACGTTTAAGTGCAAAATGGCCTGTGAATCTTCTACCATCTTGTAACGATATGACGAACCAATAATCACTAGCAGGCATCGTAAAACCATTAAAGGTGCCATCCCATCCAGGACCTAATGGATCAACTTCGGCTATTAATTTACCAAAGCGATCAAAAATTAAAACTTGAGAGTTCGGTTGAAAATCATTAGAAACCCCTCGAACTTGCCATCTGGGATTAAAAGTATCTCCATTTGGTGTAAAAAACTTCGGAAACCCTATAACCGAAACAATCTCGCTAACGGTACCGCAGTCATTTTCTATATCGCGAACATAAACAGTATGGAATCCAAAACTTACATTTTGAAAAATATTACTTTCTTGATAAGGACCTTCTGGATTATCCAATGCATAGTCATAAACACCTTCTCCAGTTACAAATACTGAAATGGTGTTATTTGAAGTCGCATCTGTGACTTGTATTTCTGTGACTGTTGCGATGTCTGATGCGAATACATTAATCGTTCTGTCCTTAAAACAACCCTGTGTTGAAGTGACTCTCACAGTATAAGTTCCTGGCTCATTAACTTCGATTTCAAATTCATCTTCACCTGTAGACCAATCGTAATAGTAATTGTTAGGCGTATCATCAATTAATCCTCCTGTCAATATTATAGTTTGTGGGAATGTATTTAAACAATAATATAGATCTTCTTGAATGACGATATTAGGCAATTTAAAAACAGTGAGTTCTATATTACTTATACCAAAGCAAGCATTCATGTTTTCTATACGAGCATAAATGGTTTGTTGATAAGGTACGGTATTGGTAAAGTTGTTTTCTAATGGATTATCTTCAATTAAAGCACCTTCATAGCTGTCATAAAAAGTAACCTCTAGACCTGGAGAAATGCCGAAGAGAATATCATTTAGTGTGTCGTTTAAGTTGAAATTATAGAATCCATCTTCAGTACCATCATCATCACAAACTTCAATTGTGGTACTATTTGAAGATGTAGAAATGGCTTGAAGTGTGATCTCAGCAATATTAGAGCAATCTGTAATCGTATTTGTAACGAGTGCGTAAATAATATGCGGATTAAAATAATTCTCAAAAGCATCGGCATTGAGTTCATCTTCGTTATTTTCTAAATCGGCAAGCGATACGTAGAATTGGACTGTCCTATTTGAAGCACCATCAGTGATATCGTCAAAGATCTGGTTGAGGTCAAAAGTTGTAAATCCTTCTGGTATGCCATCTTCATCACATTGTATTATTGTGGTGTCAAAAGCATCTGGAGGAGGGATTATAATTAAATTTATAGCTACGTATCCAAAACATTGCGTCGTAATTTCTTCTACTCGAGCGAAGACTTCTTGTATCTCAGGAGCTGTGTTTTGAAAATTTGATGGAATAGGGTTAGAGTTAGTTGCGGCATTATCCTCAGTTACATGAAATGAAAATGTATATTCATCAGGATTTAATCCGTTTAATATTTCTGGAATTTTTAGTGCTAAGTTAAATTCTGAGATACCACTAGGTAAATTAGCATTATCGCAAAGCTCAAAATCAGAAGGGGTTACGATACCTATTTCAGTGACATTTAAATTTATTCTAGAAGTAATAAAACACAAAGAAATGGTGTTTAGAATTCTTGCATAGATGGCTTGCGAGTTACTGGTATTCGTGTATGGGCTTGCTAAGGGATTGAGACCTAAAACAGCATTTTCTTCTGAGTCATGATAAGAAACCACAATATTAGTTTGATTTCCAGCAAGCGCTAATGTATTAATTTCTAAATCAAATTGTGTGATCCCATCTCCAAAGGGAGCTATGGTGTCACATGCGTTTAAATTGATGACATCATCAAATGACAATTGATTTTCTGGCGGATTTGGAAACTGCGAAGAACCAGTCCATTCTAGACTAAACGGACTATTTCCAACTGGTCTATCAATAAGTAGATAATACGTTTCACCATTTAGTACTTCAATTTCGTTTACAAAACTATCTCCATCTACTCCAGGACCCTCAGATACGTCAGTTTCAGTCGTATTCATGCCAGTAAGATTATTACCTTGGTTAGCGGCTTGTGGGTTTGTTGTTGAGCAACGAATAGCAGCACCTAAATTAGAGCAGGAGTCTGTTGGACCAAATAGAGAAAAGTCATAATCTTCCGTTATTGCAGTACTATTTGGAGTCAAAATGAAACCAAAATTACCAGCTTGTTCAAACGTTAATCTAAACCAAATGGTGTTATTTTCAACCATTCCGCAGGCATTAGAAAAAGATTCTTGAATCCCCACACCAGCAACATCTAAATCAATATTAGAATTTCCGCAAATTTGAATTGCATTTATACAATCGTTAGGAGTTTGAGAAAAAACTGTAGTTGAAAAAAATAAAAATAAAAGTAAAATTGAAAATAGTTTGTTCATGATGGGTTCATCGTTTTAATGCAAAATGGCTTTTAAAAGTACGACCATCCTCTAAGGATACAACAAACCAATAGTCACTTGCAGGCATATTGAAACCATTAAATGTACCATCCCATCCGGGACCGAGTGGGTCAATCTCAGCTAATAATTTTCCATAACGATCAAAAATTAGAACTTGGGAGTTAGGTTGAAAATTGCTAGAAATCCCTTTGACTTGCCAAGTAGGATTAAAAGTATCTCCATTTGGTGTAAAAAACTTAGGAAACCCTATTACTGAAATAATCTCGTTAACGGTTCCGCAATCATTTTCTATATCGCGAACAAAAACAGTATGAAATCCAAAACTTACATTCTCAAAAATATTACTTTCTTGGTAAGGACCTGCAGGGTTATCCAATGCATAGTCATAAACACCTTCACCAGTTACAAAGACTGAAATGGTGTTATTTGAGGTCGCGTCTGTCACTTGTATTTCTGCGAATGTTGCTATATCTGATGCCAATACATTAATCGTTCTATCTTTAAAACAACCCTCTGTAGAGGTCACTCTCACTGTGTAAGTTCCAGGCTCATTGACTTCAATTTCAAATTCATCTTCACCAGTTGACCAATCGTAATAGTAATTATTAGGCGTATCATCAATTAACCCTCCTGTCAATATTATGGTTTGTGGGAATGTATTTAAACAATAATATAGATCTTCTTGGATGATGATATTAGGCAATTCAAAAACAGTGAGTTCTATATTACTTATTCCAAAGCAAGCATTCATGTTTTCAACGCGAGCATAGATAGTTTGGTTGTAAGCTATTGTATTTGTGAAATTGTTACCCAAAGGATTATCTTCTAATAACGCATCCTGATAGGTGTCATAGAACGTTACCTCTAAATCTGAAGAAATTCCGAAAAGAATAGCGTCTAAAGCATTGGTGAGATTAAAATTATAGAACCCATCTTCAGTACCATCATCATCACAAACTTCAATTGTGGTACTATATGAAGATGTAGAACTCGCCTGCAAGCTAAGCTCAGCAATGTTAGTACAACCCGTATCTGTATTAGTCACTAAGGCATAAATAATATGCGGATTAAAATAATTCTCAAAAGCATCTGCATTGAGTTCATCTTCGTTATTTTCTAAATCTGTTAGCGACACATAAAACTGAATCGTTCTATTAGCACCACCACCAGTAATATCATCAAATACTTGATTGAGATCAAAGGTTGTGAAGCCTTCTGGAATCCCATCTTCATCACATTGTATTAATGTGGTGTCAATAGCGTCGGGAGCATCGTTTATAGTCAGAATAAATGAACCTGTAGAGAAACAATCTGTATTTGCATTATTCTCTATTCTCACAAATATTTCTTCTGTATAAGCTGTTGTATTTGTATAAGAATTTAGAAAAATATTGGTGTTATCATCTGCATCTTGCTGCGATGGATGAAATGTTATCGCGTATAACAAGGGGTCTTGTGTAAATAGAATTCCTGCATTGAGTTCATCTAAAGTTAAGGTCGTAAAACCGTCCATATTATTCCCATTAAAATCGGTATCACAAACTGTTATGTCATCAAGGGCACTTATTACTGGTGTAATAGAAACTGTCAGTGTAAAAGATGTCGTTGCGTAACAATTAGCGTTATCATTATTATCTACACGAGCGTAAATGGTTTGCAGATTCTCAGTCGTTGTAAAATCACCAATAATTTCATTGGTATTATTATCTGCATCTTCCTGTGAAGTAAAATAATGAACAGCATATTGCAAGGGATCTTGTGAATCTAAAATATCTGTATCTTGGGTGGTAAGATCAAAAACTGAAACTACGGTAGCATCACAATTGACCATGTCTTGAGGTTGTGTTGCAGTTGGGATATCAAATATACCTACAAAAGCTTCACCCTCTATAGGACATTCCCCATTATTGGGCTCTATAAAGACCTCATAAAATCCTGGACCACTAATATCTAATTCAAAGGTGGTTTCGGTTAATTCTAAACCGTCTTTTGTCCATGTATAATCACCTCCAGCAACTTCTTCAGCAGTTAGAGTATAACTGTCACCTTCACATAATTTAAGTTCTGTTGTGCTAATCCCATTTTGGATGATATCAATTTGCGAATTGAATAAAGACTGTATAAAAGGTGGTAAACCTATTTGACTTAAATGTGTAAAGTTATCATCCACATCTAACAAGATGCCCTGACTATCATAAATAACTTCATTTGCTGCAGCTTCTGGGTTTTCGATGATACCAATGTACTTAGAAGTTTCAGCATTACTAAAACTAAATTGTGCTCTATAAATACGTTTATCTAATCCTAGTTGTAAAGCTCCAGCAGTAGGAGTAGGAGAACTATTAATTGGCATTTTAGAACCAGGAATATCTGCACTTTCGAGGTCCCATTGATGTATACTGCTAGCTCCATTACCTGCAATACCTTCATTAACGCTAGCATAAACTTTTCTGTTTTCCGACGAAAACTCAACTCCATAAGGACTATCGTCTTCAGTAGGGCTATATAATTCAACAGAATTTGAAACAACACCAGTATCATTATCAAAATCTAATAAATAGACACCACCTGCAGCATTGCCGCCTTCTACTGTAGCAAAACCAAAATGAGCCACTGCTAATTTTGATCCATCTGGCGATGCTTTAAGATATCCTAAAGCATTTCTACGATATCCAGAAATTGGGACTTCTGGTCCAACAGTAGACACTACTGGAGTTGTGTCTACTCCTGCGGTATCTACTTTAAAGGCATAAAATTTATCTACAAAATGTGTAATTACCCAAAACGAAGAGCAGTCATCAGCCTTTACTGCAGTGATTTTTTCTGAACATTTGTAGGCTTCTTCGAGAGGATTTGTGATGTCATAAGTTATGAGCGGAATGTTTTTTTCTGTATCAACTGCATCTCCCAAACCACCATCCAAAGTAATATCGACTAATGAGTAAGCAAAACCATTATTAAAACCATCATCCGCTTCAGGTGCAGTAGTTCCTCCTTGATATGTTCCTGTATATTGATTAGGAAAAGCACCTGCATTTAATTGATGAGGTTCATCAACAGTAAAAATATAGTATTGCGTTGGGTCTTGTGGTTTTGGTACAATCAATCCTGACGAGGTGCTTGATGGGTCACCTAAAAGTCCTGTACCACCAAAGTAGTCACCATTCGCCATGATGTCGTGGTTTTGGTTCCATACCGTTCTTCCGTCAGTATAAAATAAAAGTTCGCCGGTAGTATCAGATATTGAAGTACAGCCTTCAAGTGTATCTATTTGTCCGTCGGTGATTGCAGTAACCGTCCCGTTACCTGCATTAAATCGCAATCCAGCATTTTGCCCAAAATACCAGTAGGAGGCTTCTTGTTGTGCAAAGGTATAGGCAATGCAGAGGAGTGCTACTAATAATATGAGGGATTTTTTTTTCATGCAATCGTCGCAATTAACTTAGAAAGTCTATTGATAGAACAGTTAACTACGTAAAATTCCTACTTTTTCTTCGGACATTTTAATCAATCAAGACAGTTTCTTTTTCAAAAATACTAACCCTCTAAAGGTATTACAAATCTCGCTTCTTTAATAATCTATACGATAAAAAGATAAATAAAGCAGTCCAAGCCATAACGATGGCTATTTCATACCAATGTACTCCAAAGTCATATAAAAAATCTTGACCGTTTGGTGCTTTTGAGATGGCGATACGTTGAAACGGTTGGTCAATAAGTTTATACATGGATTTTAATGGAAAGAAATTCTGAATTTTAGTTGCAGTACTTTCGTCAATTTTCCATGCTAATATCCCGTAGATAATCCACTCTAAAATGAACAATACGAATAAGAATGCCAATGCGAAAGCCGACCGTTTTACTAACATACCTAAGAATAAGCATAAACTGAAAAAGCCGACTAGTTTTATGAAATAGGCGAAAAGAAATTCTGTGTCTCTAAAAATAAGATGTACTTCGTCAATGCTCGAGTAAAATAAGCCGACTAATAAACAGATGATAAACACTAACAGCGTTGCCAATGCAGAAAAGAAAATAATGGTATAAAATTTAGAGAGTATGAATTCTTTTTTGCTCAAGCCGTCAATTAAATTTTGCTTAATGGTTTTGTTGCTGTATTCGTTACCAACCATACTTACAACGACAATGGCAAAGAAGAGTTTAAATTGTGATGCAAAAAAGGTTACAATATGCCATACAATAGGGAAATTAAAAACGCCATAATGTCCTACTTCTAGAGTGAAATAATTAAATACATTAAATCGTATAGAGGATAGTAGAATAATAAAAAACGGCAGTACAAACGATATAAAAATGAGAACCTTACTAGCTCTATTAAGCAGTAATTTTTGAAGTTCTAGTTGCAGTAATCTTAACATGGTGGTTGATTTTTTTATTCTGAAGTAAAAAATATTCAGAACGCTTTATGGTTGACGATTATAATTCTGTGTGGTCTGTTAATTGCAAGAATTGTTCTTCTAAGCTTTCTTTGCGTTTAACAAGGTGAGAAAGGATAATGCCCTTTTCAAACATGAGCGTGTTAAATTCTGGAGCATCCATAGGAATATTTAAAAACGCAGTGATTAGCTGGTCTTCAACTTTTATATTTCCGAAGGATGTATGATTTTCTAATAATTTGATAAGCTCATCATGCTTTTTTGCTTTAAGTTCAAAGAAGCCATGACTCGATATCATCTCGTCCACACGACCAGAATATAACTTCTCACCTTTTCTTAATACAACAACATGAGAACACACTTTTTCAACTTCATCGAGCAGGTGTGAAGCCAATAGTATGGTTGTGCCTTTGCTTGCTATATCTTTAATGATTTTACGAATTTGATGAATCCCTTGAGGATCAAGACCATTTGTAGGTTCATCAAGAATTAAGATCTCTGGCTCATTTAGCAACGCCGAAGCAATTGCCAAACGCTGTTTCATACCTAACGAGTAGGTGCTAAACTTATGGTCTTTTCTGTCTAAAAGTCCTACAACCTCTAGCTTTTCTATTATTTTACTTCTATCAACACCTTTTATCCTACAAACTAACCTTAAGTTTTGCTCAGCTGTCATGTAAGGATAAAAGTTTGGTCGTTCAATAATGGCACCTACTTTTTTAAGCGCATCATGAGTTGTGGTATTACCATCAAACCAATGGAAACTCCCTTCGGTTTTATTGACAACGTTTAAAACGATTCCTAGAGTTGTTGATTTTCCACTTCCATTTGGTCCTAGAATTCCGTATACATTGCCTTTATTAATGGTAAATGATAAATCTTTGACAGCAGTGAGGTAGCCAAATTTTTTGGTGAGATTAGTAATGGTTAAAATTGGTTCCAAAATTTGATTGATTTTTCTACGGAAAAGTTTTCAGCAGTGGTTGATTATATCAATACGACGAGCATATGCAGGAATTGTTACAGAAAAAATAAGCAACCTTTAAATTAGATGTCACAATTAAAGCGTCATCATAACCACTAAAACAAAAATAATCGTATTAATTACCAATCTTACCCATCTCATTTTAGATTTCAAAAGCAGTTGAAATACAGATAATACAATCAATAAACCAGTCACAATTAGTAATTGTGCTAATTCGATCCCAACATTAAAACCTAAAAGGGGTAATACAATAGACTCACCGTCAAACAGCATCATTTTGATATAGTTTGAAAATCCTAAACCATGGATTAATCCAAAGATTAACAAAATGATATAAGTAACGACTAATTGTTGTTTAGACTGCTTGTCTTTCAGCAGTATATAAAAATTATTAATACAACTCAGTAGAATGGTAATAGGAATGAGGAGTTCTATTGTATCTGCATTAATGGTCATCAATTCTAATCCAGAAAGAAATAAAGTGATGCAATGACCAAAGGTAAACGCAGTAATTAAACCTATAATTTTCTTCCAGTCTTTAAATGAGAAAAGAATACAAAATGAAAGTATGAAATAGAAATGGTCAAGGCCATCAAGGTCTAAAATATGAATGATGCCCTCTTTTAAGTAAAACCAAAAATCAGTCATAGATTAGAAATACTTAATTCCAATTCTCATCAAAATCGAGATCGCTATAATCGTCGACATCTAGCTCGTCGTCATTAAATTCGTTTAAATCGTCATCAAAATTTTCGGCTTCAAAAGTTTTTTCTGGAGCTGAGTCTGGTATTTGGCCATGAACAAACATGAGATTAGGATAGTCTGTGCCTTCTGTTTCTTCAACAATTTCAGCAAGTTCGACGAGAAACGTCCACATGCTTAGAAAGTCATACACATAAATAAGTTTGGTTTGTGATTGGTCAAGAACAGTATTGAGGATCGTTTCGCTCATCGTTCTCGTGTCATTATGACCTTCACTAACATCATACATCGAGATTTCCTCACCTTGTTCCCAATCTTCATTGCTTATATAAAAAGAGGCCATTTCTAATCCTTCAAAACCAAAAGATTGTGTAATAGCATTATGTAAATCTTCTAAAGAGTCGGTTTCCCGAATTTCAATATCTCTAAAAATATCGTCTTCTGTATCGTTGTCAAGTATGGCTCTAAATCTGTAAATCATGTTCATTAATTAGATTACAAAGGTACTGTTAATGTACAAATAAGTTTTATGTTAGAAGCGCTTTTTTACGCTTGCTTTCTAAATAAATATAAAACTGTATTCCAAACATTATCAGCGCAATAACTAAATGTAAAGGTTGTGATAAAAACGGGAAATCAAAGTAGAACATGGCAATTCCTGAAATGATTTCAGCAAGGATACACAACATCAAAAGATAGGTCTTCACGTAGCCTAAATTTAATTTTTTACTTCTAAAAAAGAGCCAGCCATTGATCACAAGGATTACAACAGAAAAACTACGATGCACATAAAATTGCAAGGTTGGATTCTCCATCCATAGGGATTTTATATAACCAATATCTTTAACACGTTCGTCGATATGCTGTCTCACTTGAGTACCTAACACGATTTGAACTAACGATAAGGTAAGAGCTACTAAGATTACATTTCTAAAGGCCATATCAAATACCTGATTTCTATAGGTGAGTTTTGATGCGTAAATCAAGTATAAAATAATGGCAACAATAACCATTGCCATGACCATGTGAATAGTTATTTTAAAAGGCGCTAAATTAGAATCAACAACTGTTTTTCCCAACCACGCTTGAAATGCCATTCCAAAAACTGTGGCGATTGATAAGATGGTCAACCATTTGTTTTTTCGCCATAACCAAAATGATAAAATAGTAAATATTAAAATCGGAATTCCAGATAATGCACCTAGCAATCTGTTGATATATTCAACCCAAGTATGTGTGGCATTAAATTGGGCGTAATCGTGTGCTGTGTAAGATTCCCAATTATTTAGATTTAGAATTTCCGAAGAATTGAAATGCTCAGTAGCCACTAACAAGGCCTCATCTTTAATGATGATTATACCTTTATCGTAAGCGTGATTGGGTTTGAATTGTAATTCTGAAATTTCTGTTGGCGGAATATAATAGCCAAAACATTTTGGCCAGTCTGGACAACCCATTCCAGAACCTGTCATGCGAACAACTGCTCCAGCAATGATTACTAAGTAAACCAGAACTAATGCTATTTTTGCGGATTTTATAAACGGTTTTTGCATACTTTAAATTATCTTTTTAAAACATAAACTATTTTCCATATCTACATATTGACCATAGTTTGTAATACTCTTATAGTTATTCTTTTTATAAAAAGCAACTGCTTCCTTTTGACGAATACCTGTTTCGAGAACACAAGCCTTATAGTTTAATTCTGAAGCCCAAAGTTCTAATGCTTTTAAAATTTCCGAAGCTATTCCGTTGCCTCTCATTTCAGACTTGGTAAACATGCGCTTTATTTCAACATTTAAGCTCTCAAATTCTTTAAAAGCACCACAACCTGCTGGTACGTCATTGACATAGGCAACGAGGACATTATTTGAAATATCAATACCGTTAAATTGGTTGTAGAAGTCGTGTTCGTCGCCATCTGTTATTTTTAGATACGCATCTAATTCTTTAACCAACTTGTTAAAATCTCTATTTTTTGAATCTGTTCGTATGATTTTAATCATAATTATACGTTTACTTTTAATCCTAAGCGTTTTCCCTCCTTCAGCATCAATTCATAAGCAGCATCATATTCATTTGGAATATCGCCTTCCAAAATTGCTTCTTTAATCAATTCTTTAATTTGTCCAATCTCTCGAGATGGTTTCAAACTAAAAGTGGTCATAATTTCCTCTCCAGAAATTGGTGGTTGAAAATTACGAACATGATCTCTAGCTTCAACTTCATCAATTTTTTGACGCACTATTTTAAAATTGTTATGATACTTATTAAATTTCTTAGAATTTTTAGTCGTGATATCTGCTTCACACAATACCATCAAATCTTCCACAAAATCTCCGGCATCAAAAACCAAACGTCGCACGGCAGAATCTGTCACCAAATCTTGAGCTAAAACAATTGGTCGAGAACTCATAAATACCATTTTTTGGACGAATTTCATTTTATCATTCAAAGGCATTTTTAGTCGCTTAAATAAATGATAAACCATTTTTGCGCCTTCAAATTCGTGTGCATGAAATGTCCAACCTACTTTTTTACTAAATTTTTTGGTTGGTGCTTTTCCAATATCATGTAATAAAGCCGCCCAACGTAACCAGAGGTTATCTGTGTTTTTAGAAATATTATCTACGACCTCTAAGGTGTGATAAAAATTATCTTTATGGGTTTGACCTTCAACTTCATCAATGCCTTTTAGAGCAGTGAGCTCAGGTAAAATGTGTTTTAAAAGCCCTGTTTTTTCTAAATGTAAAAAGCCTATTGACGGTTTGTCACTTTCTAGAATCTTGTTGAGTTCTACAACAATACGCTCGTTAGTGATAATCTTTATGCGTTCGCTATTTCTAGAAATCGCTTCTAAAGAGTCATCTTCAATGGTGAAATGAAGTTGTGTTGCAAAACGTATGGCGCGCATCATTCTTAATGGATCGTCACTATAGGTGATATCTGGATCTAAAGGTGTGCGTATTATTTTAGTTTCTAAATCTTTTATACCATTGAATGGGTCTAACAAATTTCCGAAGGAATTCTCATCAAGATGTAAAGCCATGGCATTGATCGTAAAATCTCTACGGTTTTGATCGTCTTGTAAGGTTCCGTTTTCTACAACAGGATTTCTACTGCTTTCACTATAGGATTCTTTACGAGCACCAACAAACTCAATGTCCATGTCCTGATACACTAACATTGCAGTTCCATAAGTTTTAAATACTTGAACTTTTGGACGATTTGGTAAACTTTTTGCCACTTGTTTGGCGAGTGCTATTCCACTGCCAATCGCAACAATATCAATATCTTTGTGTTCTCCACGATTTAAAATATAATCACGAACAAAACCACCAATAACATAACTATCAAGCCCTATTTCTTTTGCGGATTTAGAGATGATTTTGAATAGATCGTTCTGTAAGGCTTCTTTATAATTTGTCTTAGACATTTGTATTCATGTATTCGTGGTAACGAGATATTACTCTCGTATAATCTTCACCATACCAACATTACTTAATTTAATAATTGTAGATAGTTGTGACTGACTTTTTTCGTTTTGCAAATTTACGACATAGTCCACACCTTTTAAAATCTCCTCACTTATTTCTTTGAATGATTTAGGAGTGGGTTGACCACTAATATTGGCTGATGTAGACACCAATGGTTTTTTTAAGTATCTGATTAACTTTTCGCAGAATTTATTCTTAATCACTCGAATAGCTAAAGAATTATCGTCTGCTATTAAATTCTCTGCGACTCCTGCAGGATGGTCATAAATAATGGTTGTTGGTTTTACAGCTATATCTAGAATTGTATAGGCCATAGAAGGGACGTTATCTACGTGTCTCTCTAGCATAGAATAATTATTAACCAAACAAATTAATGCTTTAGAATCTTTGCGTTTTTTGAGTTTATAAATTCGCTTTACGGCTTCGTAGTTTGTAGCATCACAACCAATACCCCAAACCGTATCTGTAGGGTAAAGTATAATACCTCCATTTTTTACTACGGTTAGTGCCTTGTCTAGTTCTATTTGAAATTCTTCAGGTGTCATTTATTTTTTAATATGTTTTCATAATACGCAATTGATTTTTGTACCATGATATCTTTAGTGAACAAATTTAGAACATGCTGACGAGCATTAATAGCAATACGTTTTTTTTCTTCGGAATTATTAAAAATGATATCTATATAATCGAAGTACTCTGATTCGTTTTTAGAAATCCAACCATTCTCACCGTGAGTTATGATTTCATTAAATGAAGGAATGTCTGAGGCGATCACAGGTTTTTGTAATGCCATAGCTTCTTCAATGGCTAAACTGAAATTTTCATTTAAAGAAGGGAATATACAAACTGTAGCCTGAGATAAGATATCTGGTAGCTCGTTCATTTGTTTAACTCCATAATACGTCATATTTTTTAATGCATTTTTAGAGAGAACATCATTTTTTAAATAGTCTAAAAAATCAGTTCCTCTTCCAATTAAATGCAAAGTTGCCTTAGGGTGATTTTTAATTACAGTATTAAAAACGTTACATAAAATATCAACACCTTTAGCTTTAGAAAGTGTTCCAAAATAGAATATAGATTGTCCTATTTCTTTGACTTTAGAGTTTGGAGAAAACAAATGAGCATCAATGCCATTATGTATCACCATTTCAATGTCAACATTGTATATGTTTTTAACTACATCTGCAGAAAACTGAGATACAGCAACGGTATGTTTTGTGTTTTCAAGAGCCAGTTGCTCCATATAAATTTTATGTTCTTCCTTTTTTGCGCCCAAATAATGATGCCAAAACCCTCTTGAACCGTGAAAGCGAATAACTAATGGTGTAGAATGATCCCAATATGCGGTAAAGCCGTTAAATACAAAAGATTCTATAATATCAATATTGTTTTTTGCGCAATAGTGTTTGAGTTGCTTTGCTAAATAAAGACGTTCTTTTTTAAGAAAATAACGCTCAGTATTTTTGATATTTAGCGTGCGACTTAATGATCTTAAAAAATCTGAAATTGGAAATTGTTTTGAATATTTTTTAAAAAAACTAAACGCAATATTTTGATCTTTAAAATAAATAGTTCTCTTAGAAAACCCATATACATGAACCTCGTGACCTAATATGGTCATTGTCTCTGCCATGGTTTTTAAAAATGATCCCACACCACCACTTGAAGGTAGTTTTGGATGCGCATATTCATTTGTAAAAAAGACTATTTTCATGTGTTATATCTCTGTTTTTTTTATGGATACATGCGGTTCGCTATTAATAATCTCCTTAGGTGATGAAGTTTTTAGCATGCTCGTTTCATTCGTTTGCTTAACGCTTATAATTTGTTGCGACCTCTTTTAAAGCTTCATAAAATTTTCCTGAAATCACTTTCTTTGTGAAATTATCTTTTAAATGCTGATAGCCATTTTCAACGAGTTCTTTTTGAAGACTCTCGTCGTTAATTAGTAATTCAACTTTATCTGCAAAATCTATTGGATTGCCTACTTCGGCTAATAATCCCGTTTTTTTATCTACGATTACTTCTGGTATTCCTCCAGCATTGGCAGCAACAATGGGTACCTTACAGGCATAAGACTCTAGTAAAACTCCGCCTGTTGGTTCGTTGTTAGAGGTAAACATAAATAGATTAAATTCTGGAAGTAACTCAGGGATATCTTTTCTAAAACCAGCAAAGATGATGTGTTCATTTAAATTTTTATTTGATACGTATTGCTTGATCTCATCTTCTAATTCACCAATACCAACTAAAATATATTTCGCTTTTACCGTTTTACGTTTCA
>NZ_JBLIET010000007.1:0-107852 GCF_047633235.1 Psychroserpens sp.
GAGAAGATATATATTAACTTTTAGTCAGCGGACTAAAATGCTGAAGTGGTGGAATTGGTAGACACGTTGGACTTAAAATCCAATGTCCCCTGGGACGTACGGGTTCAAGTCCCGTCTTCAGTACACATGAAAAGTCGAAACGAAAGTTTCGACTTTTCTGGTTTTAAAAAGTTCCCGAATGTTCCGCATTCAAAGGTGCTTTTTAAAACCAAAAAAGGGATCCATTTTGTTGAATCGACTTTTATCAACATTTTGATATAGGACTCGACGCAGTCAATTCAGCCGACTTTTTAAAATTTAATACTTTCTAAATCAAGACGACATATCAATATTCAAAGTATCTTGGTTTCATTTCTCTCTTTTGTTCCATATCATTATAGTAATTTATATATTTGGAAGTAATTAGGTGTCTTCATATTACTATTTTTAATTAATTAATCTAAAGCGTATATAACTTTGAAAGCTAAAAAAGGTATCGATTTTCTTTTATGGGCAAAACTCAAAGACGGAAATATTGAGGCTTTAGGTAAGCTATATGACCTTTATATTGACGATTTATTTAGATATGGTATTCAATTTTGTTCCAATAAAACAGAAGTTATGGATAGTATTCATGATGTATTCCTAAACCTTTATAAGTATAGAAATAAACTGGCAGATACGAATAATGTCAAGTATTACTTACTTCGATCAGTGAAAAATCAAATTCTTAAAAAGGGTAAAGGGAAGTTGCAAATACAAGCTATTGATGATAATAATCTTTTTTTAAAAGATTTTAGTGCTTCTGCGGAAGAAGAGATTATTGTTAATGAGCTTAAAAATGAACGGGCTTATCTATTATCTAAATCAATAAACTTGTTAAGTAAAAAGCAAAGGCAAGGTTTGTTTTTAAGATTTAATGAAGAAAAGGATTACGAAGACATTGCTATAATTATGAATGTCACTGTGCAAACCTCAAGAACTATTATTTATAGGGCGATTAAGTCACTTAGAAACAGCATGTTATTACATATGTTCTTTCTGGTTCATTTTTTTTATTAAAATTCCTCATATTTTTTTGTCTATACCTCCAACATGTTTGACTTACTATAAAAAAGACCTAAAGTCTTTTATATTTTAAATCAATACTTCTTAATACATAGTTTTAGAAATAGATGAAAGATAATTCTTCGCATAAAATGAATTTTGATGAGATCTCTAAAGAAGAGAAAGCTCAATTAAAACAGAAAATTACAAACTCAGTTTATACCTATATGCAAAAAAAACGTCGTATTAAGTATGCGATGAGTTTTGCAGCAGCATCAATAGTACTATTGTTTTCAGTGGGTGTTTTTAATTATATGACACCAGATGTTTCGCCAATAGAGGCTTTTGTTAATACTATGAAAGACCGAGGTTCATCAAATAAAGTGAAACTGATTTTAAGTGATGCAAAGGATGTGGAAATATCAGAAAATGACTCAGCTATAACGTACTCTAACAATGGACAAACGGTGTCCATAGGGAACTTAAAGTCTATAAGTCAAGAGCTTTCAAAACAAAAAAAAGCGGTCTATAATACGCTCATTGTTCCTTATGGTAAGCGTTCGGAAGTTGTATTATCCGATGGCAGTAAAGTATGGCTAAATTCTGGTTCAAAATTAATATTCCCTGCCATATTTTCAAACGATAAAAGAGAAGTATATCTGGAGGGTGAAGCCATTTTTGAAGTGACTCATAATGAGAAAAAATCATTTATAGTTAAATCAAAAAACCAGGATATTGAAGTATTAGGTACAATATTTAATGTGAGTAATTATTCTGATGACGACTCTATATTCACAGTGCTTAAAAGTGGAAGTGTTCAAATACATTATAAGAATGACAACCTGATTTCTTCTAAAAAGCATTTAAAAATAGCTCCAAATACGTTAGCTACTTATAACAAAAAGGCTAAACGTATCGACACAAGTACGGTCAATGTCGAAACTTATTTTTCATGGCGAGATGGTGTTTTTGTTTTTAAAAATGATGCTTTAAAAACTATAATGAAAAAACTATCAAGGTATTATAATGTAGATATTATTATCAATGATGAAAATTTATCTAACCAAATGTTTTCAGGATATTTAGACGTAAACGAAGATTTAGATCATGTTTTGAAAATCATTAATCAGGCTGAAACGTCTCCGTTTACATATAAAATGATAGATAACAATCAGCTAATCATTAATTAATAAAACGCTCTAATATGAAACAAAATAAATTGTAATAAAAAACTAGAAGATGCGCGAACACCTTCTAGCTTAAAAAATTAACATAACTGCATTTAACAGCAATATTAACCACTAAAACAAAATTATGAATAAATATGAGAATCTTTACGTTTTTAAAAGTGTAAAGTCTTTAAGATACTATTTGGTAAATATTATGAGAATCTTTCTATTATTAATAACCATTGGTTTAAGTTCTGCTTTTGCAAATACTTCAAATGCTCAGACCAAAATAGATATAAACGTAAACAATGTAACTTTAGAAGAATTATTTAAAGATATACAGAGTAAAAGCGAATTTATATTTTTTTACAAAGATAATGTGTTAAAGTATAACGTGTCTTTAAATCTTAAAAACGCAACACTTAGTACAATTTTAGATACGGCATTAGAAGGTACTAATTTAACTTATAAAGTAGATGAAAGGCAAGTTGTTATTAAGGAGAATATTAATCCTAAAGTACCAGCTGATAAGTCTAAAAGTACTCCGCAGAATAAAATAATTACCGGTAAAGTTGTGGACGATACAGGCATGGCATTGGTAGGGGCAACAGTCATGGTTAAAGGAGCTAATACAGGTGTTATTACAGATTTTGAGGGTAATTATAAATTATCGGTTCCTGGTGATGCAACGACGCTAATCATTTCGTATTTAGGTTTTTTGCCTCAAGAAGTTGAAATAACTGGTACGTCAATAGATGTGCAAATGGTTACAGATAATGCTGCCTTAGATGAAATTATAGTTATTGGCTATGGTACAGAAAAAAAAGCTTTATTGAGCGACGCTGTAACTTCTATTAAATCTAATCAAGTTAAGGATTTACCCGTGTCATCTGTAGATGGTATTCTTCAAGGTCAGGCAGCTGGTGTGCAAGTACAGCAAAATTCGGGAACTCCTGGTGGTGAAATGTCAGTGAGAATTCGTGGTTTGAGTTCCATTAGTGGCTCTAATCAACCACTTTATATTATTGATGGTATTCCTGTGACAACAGGTGATTTTGCACAGATAGGCTATTCGGGTCAAGGCTCAAGTGCACTTTCAGATTTAAACCCAAGTGATATAGAATCTATAAGTATATTAAAAGATGCCTCTGCAACTGCTATTTATGGAGCGAGAGGTTCTAATGGTATTGTATTAATAACAACCAAACGTGGTAAGCAGCAAAAATCTGTGGTAAGTGTTAACGTCTATTCTGGGATGCAACGTGCTTGGAATAAGTTAGATATGTTGAACGCAAGGGAATGGATGGATTATAGAAACGACCTTACTAATAGTACTGTTTTTACCGAAGAACAAATGAATAATATCACAATCGATACCAATTGGCAAGATGTTATTTTTAGAACAGCTCCAATAAGTAGCTATGAAGTGTCTGCAAGAGGAGGATCTGAAAAAACACAGTTTTTTGCGAGCGGAACGTTTTTTAAACAAGAAGGTATTTTGATTGGTACCGATTACGAAAGAATGAGTACTCGGTTAAATTTGGATCATCAATTATCTGACAAGGTTAAAATTGGAGCAAGTATAGGTTTAACCTACGCTAAAACGAATCGCGTTGAAGGCGATCAAACGCTGCAAGGACCGTTGCCAAATGGTATTTCGACTCCTGCAATTTTCCCGGTTTTTAATGAAGATGGGTCTTACAATCAAGACGGTCCTTATTCTAATGCAGTGTCGATAGCAAATGAAACTATCAATGAAAATTTTTCATATAGAACTAATTCTAATGTTTATTTGGAGTGGGATATTATAGAGGATCTAAGTTTTACCTCAAAATGGGGAGTAGATTTCTTGAATTTTAGAGAACATGCTTATGAATCTACTAAAACTGTTCAAGGTGCGAAATTCAATGGTTTAGGATTTGAAACCTACTCTAATATTTCTAATATCGTTTCTAATAACTTATTGAATTACAAAAAGAAATTCAACAAACACAAGATTGATGCATTGGTAGGTTACACCTTTGAAAAATACCAATTTAGGTCGTCCTTTATTAGAGGTCAGGATTTTGCAGATGACGATTTAGAGTATATCAACTCTGCAGCAACAATAGTTTCAGCTAGTGCAAGTGCTTCAGACGAAGGGATACGTTCGTATTTAGGTCGTTTAAATTATAATTTTGACGATAAGTATATCGCGTCAATTACAGGTCGTTTTGATACGTCTTCAAAATTTGGATCCAATAACCAAACTGGATTTTTTCCAGCAGCATCTGTGGCATGGCGCGTTTCCGAAGAAAACTTTTTAAAGAATCAAAAAACCATTTCAGATCTTAAAGTGAGAGTGAGTTATGGTATTACAGGTAATGATGATATTAGTCCGTTTTTATTCTCAGAACTCTACGGAAATGGATCTTACGGTGGGCAACCAGCAATTTTCCCAAGTAATATTCCTAACCCAGACTTAAAATGGGAAAGCACAACGCAACTCAATATTGGGCTTAACGTAGGGTTATTTAATGATCGTATAACACTTACTGCAGATTACTACAACAAGCAAACCAACGATTTATTACTGAGAAGACCATTGCCTTCTAGTTCTGGTTTTTCATCAATTACCGAAAATGTAGGGAAAGTTGAAAATAAAGGAATTGAGATCTCTTTAGAAACACAAAATTTTATTGGGGATAATTTTACTTGGAATACACAGTTCAATATTTCTGGTAACCGTAATGAGGTTTTAGAATTGTATAACGGACAACCAATAGATGATATTGGACGCGGTGGAAACAGAATTATGGAAGGTCAGCCTATTGGGATTTTCTACAGCTATGAATCTTTAGGAGTGGATCCATCAACGGGTGATATTGTGTATGCAGATACTAATTTTGACGGACAAATAACATCGGCAGATAGAACGATTGTAGGGAATCCGCATCCTGATTTTATATTCGGTTTAACAAATAATTTTACTTATAAAGGGATTGATTTAACCGTCTTTTTACAAGGGTCTTATGGTAACGATGTATTCAATGGTTCTAGATTGTTCTTAGAATCCTTGCAAGGCGGAGATAATCAATTGACAGCAGTAACAAGACGTTGGCAACAACCTGGAGATATTACAGATATCCCTAGAGCAACCACAGATCCAATTGCATCTGCACAAAATAAACGTGTATCGTCTCGATTTATAGAAGATGGTTCTTACATGAGGGTTAAAAACGTAACATTAGGTTACACAATCGGTAACAATACGCTCGAGAAAACAATGTTTTCTAGTGTGCGTGTGTATGTGAGTGCACAAAACTTACTCACGTTTACAAAGTACACAGGCTTGGATCCAGAAGTGAATTATAGAGGTGACGATAATTCTGTTATTGGTACAGACTTTTTTACATATCCACAAGCGCAAACGATCACCTTAGGTGCTAATTTAAAATTTTAAAAAGATGAAGAAGATAATTTTTATAATGGTCATATTATGCACGGCATTATCGTGCGACGTTTTAGATGTAGAACCTCAAAATTCTATTTCTGCGGAAGAAGCGTTTAAGACGAAAGAAGATATTGACAAAGGTATCTTGGGCGCTTATGCATCGTTTCAGAGTTTAAGTTACTACGGAAGAACGTTTGGATTGTTTTCAGATTTGGCTGCAGATAATCTATCGCATCCTCTCGCTGCAACAGCAAGCTCTTATGCAGAAGTTAATAACAACAATATCTTGCCAGAAAATGGGTCTGTAGATGGTATTTGGAGTTTAGCGTATGACGGAATTAATGTCGCTAATAATGTCATTGATAAAGTGCCAACCATTGCAGATATGACAGAACAAGAAAGAAATGAAGCCTTAGCAGAATTGTATTTTATTAGAGCTTTAAATCATTTTAATCTGTTAAACTATTTTGGAGGTGTTCCTATTAAGGTGGTACCCACTGTGGGCGTTACAAATTTAGATGCGCCTCGAAATTCAGTTGAAGAGGTGTACAGCCAAATCATAAACGATTTAAACTTCGCTGTAGAATTTCTTCCTGTGTCAGGAGTAAAAATTAGAGCCTCTAATGCTGCTGCTAAGGGATTGTTAGCAAAAGTATATTTGTACAAACAAGATTATGCCTTAGCGATTGAATTGGCTTCAGATGTGATCACAAATGGCGGATATACATTGCCGCCAAATTATAGTGATGTATTTGCAGATGACGAATCTTCAGAATCTATTTTCGAAATTGCATTTACGCAATTGGAAAGAAACCGTATTGCAGAGTATAATTTTCCGCAGTCATTAAATGGACGACGTGAAGTAGAACCTTCACAAGATTTATTGGATGCTTATGGGGCTGACGACGAAAGATTTGATGGCAGTATTGCTTTTGAAGGTGATAAAGCCTATGCCATTAAATACGATGATTTAAGTCTTGGAGCTGATAATTATATCATTTTGAGATTAGCAGATCTATATCTTATTAGAGCCGAAGCTGAAGCTAGTTTGGCTGCGCCAAACGTAGTATCGGTTCAATTTGATATCAACCAAATTAGAGGGCGAGCAGGCTTGCAACCAACCATGGAATCATCTATTCCGCAATTAATCAGAATTATTGAAGACGAAAGACGACTAGAATTTGCGTTTGAAGGCCAACGTTGGTTTGATTTAGTAAGAACAGATCGTGCCATAGTCCTGTTGCCAAATGTCAATAGCCCTAATCAAACGCTTTTCCCAATTCCTTTAGATGAAATACAAACTAACAACAGTCCAGGAATGGTTCAAAATCCAGGATACTAAAAATAAATATCATGATTAAAACACATCTTATGAATACTAAATTTTTCAGTTATATTTTTATAGCGATTTTGTCTTTCACATTTTTCACATGTGAAGAAGATGAGGTATTACCACCACAATCTCAAGCAGAATTTACTGCAAGTGCAACTCAAGTTGCTGTTGGTGAAGAGATTCAGTTTATTAATAATTCTGAAAACGCTACTGCTTATGCATGGAGTTTTGGAGACGGTACAACGTCAAATCAAGTCTCACCAAGAAAAACATATGCAACGAGTAATGTCTTTTTAGTGAGTTTGGTTTCTACCGGTTCTGGAGGGTCCACAATTTCTAACTTAGAAGTTACGGTAACTCCATCAAGTTCGTTTTTCGTAGAAAACGAAGAAGATCTTATGGCGACGATTCCAGTTCAGTTTGTCAATACATCTGTAGGTGCAAACACGTATTCTTGGGAATTTGGAGATGCAGATAACTCGACATCAACACAGGAAAGTCCAATGTTTACTTATGCAACTGCAGGAACATTTACGGTAAGTTTAACCGCAAGTAGTGCTTTTGGTTCACAAACATTTACAAAAGAGGTCATTATCGGTGAAGCACCCGAAGCGCCAGCTAATTTATATTACATGGCCATAGGTGACGAGTATGTGAGAAAACTAATTTTAGACGGGACAGGAGCTGTAAGCGATGTTTATAACGCTGTTGGTAAAGGTGGTGTTGGTATGGCTTATGACGACGTTAATGAGAAATTATATTTTAGTGATTTTGATACGTATCCCTTCGGGAATATCTGGAGAATGAACCTGGACGGAACAGGAATTGAAGCAATTGCAACAAATATTGGTGATCCTTATGCGATTGCTCTAGATGTTGACGGAAACAAAGTTTACTGGGTTGATGATGATGGAAATGTATCAAAAGCAAATTTAGATGGTTCTAATCCAGAGATAGGATTTTTCTCAGTGTCTGGTGTGAATTGGAGAGCGATTTCTTTAGATGTTGAAAATGGTAAAATGTACGTTTATGATGTTAATATTGAAGAGGTGTATGAAGTGAATTTAGACGGTACAAACCCTAATGTTATTATTACAGGAAATTATGGATACGCACTTTTGGTGGATACTGTAAATGACAAAATTTATTTTGACGACCAAAATGATGATTTACTAAAAGTTGCTAATCTTGATGGTACTAATATTCAAACTATTGATGCCGAAGGGACTCGGATTTACGGGATGCAAATAGATCATGAAGCTGGCAAATTATATTGGTCTGGTCGTGACTCGGGAGAATTATACAGTGCTAATTTAGATGGTACAGACAGACAAGTGTTAAGAACAGGAATAGCAAGCCCAAGGGGAATTGCTTTAATAAAATAAACGTTTAGAACAATGAAGAATTTAATTTATATAATTGCGATATTGTTAACGGTTGGAATGTTTCAGTCGTGTTCCGATGATGATTTTACAGTGCCACCAGCCAGTACAGTGCCCGAATTTGCTTTTGTAATAGATAATGATGAGTTTGCGCCAGCAACCGTTACGTTTACAAACAATTCTATTGTGCCAGGTAATGTAGGTACTGCCACGTATTACTGGAATTTTGGTGATGGAGAATCCACCTCAGAAGAAAACCCAACTTATTTATATACTGAGTCAGGGGCTTACTCCGTGAATTTGGTAGTGACAACATCTGAGTCTCTAGAAATAAATGAGATCACAAAAACAGTGGTTATTAAAGACCCTAATGCAACAGGAGTCCCTATTTATTTTACTGATGGCGCACAAGTGTATCAAGGACTTATAAATACGCAAGCACCAATTTTTACAACGGTAAATGGAGTCGTAGCACAATCGTCCTACGGGATGGTAATTGATAATGTAAATAGCAAACTTTATATTAGTGATTATGGTGCAGATAAGATTTACAGATCTAATTTAGATGGTAGCAATTTTGAGGATTTTAGAACAGGTGTTGATCAACCTAATGGGATGACTATTGATTATGAAGAAAATCAAATTTACTGGGATACCAGCTCAGGAATTCAACGAGGAAATATTGATGATAGCGATGTGAGTCAAGTCGAAGATTTTGTGACTGGACAATCTAATGATCCAGACGGACTTTCTATAGATTTAGTAAATAGAAAGCTCTATTGGGTGAACTATAATGGAGGCGTTTGGGTAAAGAATTTAGATGGTACTGGCGAATCTGAATTGATCCCAGTTATTGAAGGAGGAAGTATCTTGGTTATTGGTGATCGAATCTTTTACGATGAGTATGTCGCTTCTGGAGATGTACGATTAAAATCTGCAGATTTAGACGGGACTAATATTTCTACAATTGCAGTGAATATTGGAAGAGTGGTCTATGGCATAGGTTATGATGCCAATGAGAATAAAATTTATTGGGGAGATCGCAGCACAGATGTGATGATGAGAGCAAATTTAGACGGTTCTAGTCCAGAAGCGTGGTTTACACATTCAGCCGATACTAGAGGGATTGTTATCGGTGAATTAGAATAGTATGATATTGAGAAGGTTAGTTATATTTAGTTTGTTTTTTGGGCTTGCATTTCAAAGTTCGGCTCAAAATTTTGACATAAAAGGAAAACTATTTATTATAGGTGGTGGTTCAAGACCAGCATCTATGATAGATCGTATGGTTAAAGAATCGGGAATTGATAAGGAAGGTTACGGAGTTGTTTTGCCAATGTCAAGTTCAGAGCCTGATTCTTCGGCCTATTATGCAACTAGTCAATTCTATAGACAAGGTGTTACTAACGTCTATGGTTTAAATTTTGTTAAACTTGAAAAATTAAAAGCTTCAAAGCTAGATTCTATTAGAAATGCAAAATTGATCTATATTTCTGGAGGGGATCAAAATAGATTTATGGATATTGTAGGAGGAACAGACATTGAAAAAGCCATTCACGACGCTTATAAAAATGGGTCTTTAATCGCAGGAACAAGCGCAGGAGCCGCAGTTATGAGCAAAATGATGATTACAGGAAGTGAGTTAAAACACCCAGAATATGCTTCAACTTTTAGATATTTAGAATCTGAAAATATTGAAACTAAAACAGGCTTAGGACTTATAACGACTATTATTGTAGATCAGCATTTTGTAAAACGAAGCAGATACAATCGTTTATTAACTGCTATTATTGAATACCCTGAATTAGTCGGTATTGGTATAGATGAGTCTACAGCAGTTTTAGTAATTGGCAGACAGATGGAAGTCGTCGGCGAATCTCAAGTGATTGTTTTTGAAAATCCAAAACAGTCAAAAAATATAGTTAATGATAAACTTGGTGCTCATGGGGTACTATTGAATATTTACTTGCCAGGTGAAACCTTTATAATAAATTAATATGATGATTTTAAAATTCAATTATAAAAGTGTCGTTCTTCCAGTGTTCTTTTTCCTTTCGCTTTTAGGTTTTTCGCAAAACAATACAGAGGAGAGCAACATTGTGAAAGCGGTAGACAAGCATGCAAAAAGTGCCATTGAACTCATTAAAACAGTAGTCAATATGAATAGTGGTACTATGAATTTTGAAGGGGTTAGAGCTGTAGGAAGCCTTTTTCAAAAGGAACTCGATAAATTGGGTTTTAAAACAGCACTGACTAATGGTGAAGCTTATGGTAGAGCAGGTCATTTAATAGCCACGAGAAAAGGTGAAAAAGGTCCAAAATTTCTTTTAATTGGTCATTTAGATACCGTTTTTGAGTTGGAAAGTCCGTTACAAGAATACACCATGCTTAATGATTCTATAATGAAAGGTCCTGGAGTTGCAGATATGAAAGGTGGTGATGTCATCATCATTTTAGCAATGCAAGCACTCAAAGATGCTGGTGTTTTAGACGACATGTCCATTGAAATAGTAATGACTGGCGACGAAGAAAAAAGTGGAAATCCAATTGAGTTGTCTAAAAAAGATTTGATTGATGCGGCTAAGCGCGCAGATATCGCTTTAGGTTTTGAAAATGGAGATAATAATCCTAAAACAATTGTAGTGTCTCGAAGAGGTTCTGCAGATTGGGAGCTAAAAGTGACAGGTGAACCAGCACATTCCTCTCAAATTTTCACTAAAGATATTGGAGCAGGAGCGATCTATGAATCCTCAAGAATTTTGAATGAATTCTACTTGCAACTCGCAAAAGAAAAAGATTTAACGTTTAATCCAGGGTTTATTATTGGTGGTACAACCTTAAAGCCCGATGCGGATGAAACAGGAGGTCATTCTTTTGGGAAATCTAATGTCGTGGCTCAAGAAACGATTGTGCGAGGAGATTTAAGGGCTGTTTCTTTAGAGCAATTAAAGAAAGCAAAAGCGACAATGAGAAAAATTGTTTCAGGCAACTATCCAAAAACCAATGCTCAACTTGTTTTTGGAGAAGGTGCTTATCCGCCGTTAACCTTAACAGAGGGGAATTTAAAGTTATTGGAATATTTTAATTCTGTAAGCCAGGATTTAGGGTTTGGATCCGTTTCTGCGGTCAATCCTAGAAATGCTGGCGCTGCAGATATTTCGTTTACTTCAGAATATGTAGATATGGCAATGGACGGACTAGGTCTCACAGGAGGAGGTGGAGATCATACAATAAATGAAACAGGAAATTTGAATACGGTGGCAACACAGGCTAAAATTACCGCAGTATTAATGTACCGATTAGTTAATTCCAAATTATAAAAAATGAAAGCTATGAAAAAAATTACACTACTATTATTTTTGAGTATACAAATCAGTTTCGCTCAAAATTATACAGAATACCAAACAGGGAGTACAACAGATGTGTCCACTAATCATGAACAGGGTGTGTGTTTAATGGGAGGAGCATCAGAACAGGAAGATGCTATGATTTGGTTTTTAAACAAAGCAAATGGCGGGGATGTTGTAGTCTTGAGAGCATCAGGAAGTGATGGTTATAACAACTATTTTTATACCGATTTGGGTGTTACCATTAATTCTGTGACGACATTTGTAATAGATAATGCCACTGGTGCTATAGATCCTTACGTACTGCAAAGAGTGGCAAATGCAGAGGCCATTTGGTTTGCAGGAGGCGATCAATACGATTATGTGAGCTATTTTAAAGATAATGCTATGGAAGATGCACTTAATTATTTCGTTAATACCAAACAAGGTGTTATTGGCGGTACAAGTGCTGGGTTAGCAATTTTAGGAGGTCATTATTTTTCTGCTCAGTACGGCACACTCACTAATGCAGTAGCTTTAAGCAATCCTTATCATCCAAGAGTGACAATAGGGCATGACGATTTTTTAGATATTCCTTATTTAAATAATGTCATCACAGATTCTCATTACGATGATCCAGATAGAAGAGCAAGACATAGTGTAATGTTAGCTAGAATTACAAAAGATAATTCAACACGTTCTTTCGGTATAGCTTGTAATGAATACACAGCAGTTTGTGTTGGTGCAGATGGTCAAGCTTATGTATATGGAGAATATCCAGCTTATGATGAGTTTGCTTATTTTTTGCAATCTAATTGTACTCCAGATTTTGAACCAGAAACTTGTGTTTCAGGATCTCCATTAACATGGAACAGAAATAGTGAAGCCATTAAAGTTTATAAAGTTCCGGGAACTGAGAGTGGTGTTAATTATTTCGATTTATCAGATTGGGAAACAGGAAGTGGAGGCGAATGGAGAAATTGGTCTATCGATAATGGTGTTTTTACTTCTGCAGCAGGGACTAATCCAATGTGTAGCTCATTATCAGTAGAAGACTATAACTTTGCAAAAATAGAAGTATTTCCAAATCCTTTTTTAGATCAGATACAAATAAGTTCTCAAGCCGACTTAATAGACCTAAAGCTTTATGATTGTTTGGGGAAAATGATACCTATTAAAGTAAATGACAATACTACAATTGACACCTCTTTTCTTAGTTTTGGAGTGTATTTTTTAAAAATAAAAACAGGTACAAAGGTTCAAACTCTTAAGATCGTTAAAAGGTAGATATCTTGTTCTTTGAAAGTTTAAGTGGCAGTATTCTGTGATGACAAATATATTTGTACTGCTCTTTGAATTCCTTTAACCCTATTTATTTCAAATAAAAAAGAGCCTGATGAAAATCAGGCTTTTTTTTTATATTTACTTAATGACCTAGTCATTATCATTAGTAACTTCTTCTACAGCTTCCTTTGCGGCTTCGCCAGCTTCTTTTGTTTCTTCAACAGCAGTATCAATAGCTTTTCCAGCTTTCTCTAATGCACCTTCAGCTGCATCAGCAGCATCTTCAGCTGTGTTTTCTACTGCATCAGCAGCATCTTCTGCACCTTCTTTAGTTTCTCTGCACGATGTAACAGACACGACAAGTGCCAATACTAATGCGATGTTTAAAATCAATTTTTTCATTTTAATAGTTTTAGTGTTAATTGTTGTTACTAGTCAAAATTAATTATGCAGTTAAAATTTTAACGTTTATAAATAGGGATAATCTTCAACCAATGGACTATATACGTATGTAATCCATAATTTGGACTACTGCACCTTTGCTTTCTTTTATGAATTCTAGATTTTTATTTCCTAAAGAATCACGCTTTGCATTAGAAGTTATGAGTGTGTTCAATGTTTGATGTAAATCCTTATCATTGGTTATCGAAATGACACCTGCGTCTTTTATCATCGCAAACGCTTCTGGGAATTTTTTATAATTTTTACCAATAATTACAGGGATACCAAAAGTTGAAGGTTCTAGTATATTATGTAAACCGGTTTTACCCATAGCTCCTCCTACATAAGCAATATCTGCATAACTATAAATTTTAGAGAGTAGTCCAATAGTATCAATAATCAAAACATTAAAATCTTCTAAATTTTTACTGTTTTTTTTAGAGAATAGAATCGTAGAAGCGGATAATTTTGAACTAATAGAATTGATATGATGAGTATTCACTTCATGCGGTGCTATAATGAATTTTAAATTTTTTGTAGCAGTTTTATTTATATAAGGAATTAGTAGCGCTTCATCGGCTTCCCATGAACTTCCTATAACGATACAAGTGCTGTTGCTTTTAAATTCTGAAATAAAATCAAGCTGATTATTTTGTTCTAATTGATTTGAAACCCGATCATATCTTGTGTCTCCAGATACTGTTACAGCAGTATAGCTAATATTATTAAGCAATATTTTAGAGTTGTTATCTTGTACGAAAATATGCTCAAAAGTAAATAATGCTTTGCGCAGCCTATTTCCGTAGAACTTAAAATACGACTGATTTTTTCTGAAAAGTGCGGAAATCAAAATCGTTCGTCTATTTTGATTTTTTAGCTCAAAAAGTAGATTTGCCCAAATATCATATTTCACGAAAACTGTAAACTCTGGATGTATAAGATCTATAAATCGTTTTGCATTAAATTTTGTGTCTATTGGAAGATAAACAACCACATCTGCAACTGTAGTATTTTTTCTAATTTCATATCCTGATGGTGAGAAAAAACTCAGTATTATTTTATGAAGAGGATACTGGTCTCTTAATTTTTCAAAAACAGGGAGTCCTTGCTCATATTCGCCTAAGGATGAACAATGAAACCAAATCGTGCTATCATTTTTATCAATATATTTCTTAAGAATATCGAAGGTTTGCTTACGACCATCAACACCTAATTTAATTTTGGAATTAAAGAGTGCGAGAATCTTCAGAATTAATGAAAGTAGATATATGCCTAAATTGTACAAAACTTAATTTCTATTGTTCCTGCTAAAATACTGTTCTTTAAAATAAATTCATTGCTTAATGTCAATGAATTTCGTAATTTCGTTAGATATGAAAAAAATTCAAATGGTTGACCTTAAAGGTCAATATAGCAAAATAAAGGAAGAGGTAGATAACTCTGTTTTAGAGGTTTTGGATTCTACAGCGTACATTAATGGACCTAAAGTTCATGAGTTTCAGAAAAATTTAGAATCCTATTTAGGCGTAAAACATGTGATTCCTTGTGCAAACGGAACTGATGCGTTGCAAATAGCAATGATGGGTTTAGGTCTTAAGCCAGGAGATGAAGTTATTACTGCAGACTTTACATTTGCAGCTACCGTTGAGGTCATTGCACTTTTGCAGTTAACTCCAGTTTTGGTAGATGTAGATCCTGTGAGTTTCAATATCGATATTGAGGCTATTAAAAACGCAATTACACCTAAAACAAAAGCCATTGTACCAGTACATTTATTTGGTATGTGTGCCAATATGGAAGCTATAATGCAAATTGCAAGCGACCATAATTTGTTTATTATTGAAGATAATGCCCAAGCTATTGGTGCAACAGACACATATAAAAATGGAACAAAAACTAAAGCCGGTGTCATAGGTCATGTAGCATCTACATCATTTTTTCCATCTAAAAATTTAGGATGTTATGGTGATGGAGGCGCAATTTTCACTAACGATGATAAACTAGCGCATATAATAAGAGGTATCGTTAACCATGGTATGTACGAACGCTATCATCATGATGTTGTAGGTGTTAATTCTAGGCTCGATTCTGTACAAGCTGCTGTTTTAGATATTAAATTAAAGCGATTAGATAGTTATAATAGTGCGAGACAAAATGCCGCAAGAGCTTATAATAAGGCCTTCGAAGGACAAGCAAAGATAATAACGCCAACAGGTAATAATGGCTGTTCTGGTATTTGTGACACTTGTGATTGTCATGTATTTCATCAATATACCTTACGATTATTAAATAGTGATCGAGATGCTTTAGTAAAGCACTTAAATGATAATGGTGTCCCTTGTGGAGTCTATTACCCAATTCCTTTACATCGTCAAAAAGCGTATCTAGATGAACGCTATAATGAAGCCGATTTTAAAGTCACCAATCAATTGGTCAAAGAGGTCATATCGTTGCCTATGCATACCGAACTGGATGATGAACAGATTAAGTTTATAACGTCAACTGTTATAAGTTTTATTAACACTTAATATGAGAAAAATTCTTGTTACTGGAGGACTTGGTTTTATAGGTTCTCATACAGTTGTTGAGCTTCAAAACAATGGTTTTGAGGTCGTAATAATTGATGATTTATCAAATTCTTCGGAAAGCGTTCTTGACGGGATTATAGGCATTACTCATAAAAAGCCAACGTTTGAGAACTTAGATTTAAAGGAAAAAGCTTCCGTGGAAAATTTCTTTAAGACGCATAACGATATTTCTGGTGTCATTCATTTTGCGGCAAGTAAAGCGGTTGGTGAAAGTGTTGAGAACCCCTTGCTTTATTACGAAAATAATTTGCATACACTTATTTACATGCTCAAAGACGTTCTTGGTTTACAGGAATCAAACTTTATTTTCAGTTCTTCATGTACAGTTTACGGTCAAGCAGATAAAATGCCTATTACAGAAAATGCTCCTATAAAACTAGCAGAATCTCCTTATGGCAACACCAAGCAAATTGGTGAAGAAATCATCACAGATACGTGTAAAGTCAATCTGAATTTAAATGCTATTGCATTGCGTTATTTTAATCCTATAGGAGCACATTCAAGTGCTCTAATAGGAGAATTACCAATGGGAATACCTCAAAATTTAGTACCCTATATTACACAAACTGGATTTGGATTGCGAGAGTGTTTATCTGTTTTTGGAAATGATTATCCAACGCCAGATGGAACATGTGTTAGAGACTATATTCACGTAGTAGATTTAGCGAAAGCTCATGTTGTAGCTTTACAACGTTTGCTGGACAAAAAAAATGACTCAAATTTTGAAACTTTCAATGTAGGAACAGGAGTAGGTAGTTCTGTATTAGAGGTCATCACTGCTTTTGAAGGCGTTTCTAATAAATCGCTTAATTATAAATTTGCTCCAAGACGCGAAGGTGATGTGATTTCTGCTTATGCAGATACTACAAAAGCGAATAATGTTTTAGGCTGGAAGGCTAAATCCTCTCTTGAAGACGCTATAGATTCTGCTTGGAAATGGGAACAAAAAATTAGAAATTTATAAACGGTATGTAGTGAGATGAGTTGATAACTTATTATCTAGCTACTGATAATTTTAGTAACTGGATAATCCAATGTTAGTACTGCGTAAATTGTAAATATAACTGATGCTTGTGTATTCTTTTATGTTGAATGCGAAAAAGTGTTTGGCGCTGGATTGTTACCAATATTTTTTTTGCAAAGTGCCACAATAATAAATCCCTTATAATTAGATATGGACAATTAACTAGATCAAATCTAGGAATGGGTTTATAGTAGATATTAGTGCATTAGAATGAAATCCTACAAAAAACAATTCTACAATGTAACTAGCGATTTTCGTAATCAAAGAATAGAAAATCTATAATAGTGAATTGTAGATCTCGTAATAATCATCCCTCGTAATTATAGATTTGATAATGTTTAATACTTTTCTTTAAATGTTTTGCATTTAACAAATTGATAAACAATGATTTAACATTATAAATTTGGTATTTGCAGTAGGTCTTTGTTTCTTTACAGCCAATGTAAATGAAATCCAATGAAACTGATAAGCATTAAAAGAGAAACAAGAGCTGAACTTAGGTTCACAAAAAAAATGGGAGAATTGACAACTAATGTGACTTATATTAAGAAACAATTCTTGAGTATTCCTTACAAAACGATTCACAAATATCGTCAGACTTACTATGGCAAAATCAAAGATTGTGAAAATATAAGTTTAGCAAAATAGCAAAAAAACCTCTTCATCTTTGAAGAGGTTTTTTTATGCTATTTTTTTCTTTTTATTATTGAATATTGTGGTGAATAGTAGAGCGAGCATTCCAAAGGTTACCGACATATCCGCAACATTGAAAATACCAGTTCGTAAAGTATCATTTATATATAAATAAAAGAAATCTGTTACAGATCCATATACTATTCTATCATAAACATTTGCAATTCCTCCCCCAGCGATACAAGCTAATGCTATTAGACTAAGTTTGTCTAAAGCTTTATTTGTAATAATATAATAGACTAAATAGCCTAATACAGCTATGGGTAAAATTAAAAGGAATATTAATTTTAAAGTAGGATTCATATCACTCCCCATGCCTAAAAAGGCACCAGTATTTTCGACATTCATCATTTGAAAAAAATCACCAATAACATGTATACGTTCATTTGGATCAATAGTATCTCTTACAATAATTTTTGAAATTTGGTCAATAGCTATATTGAAAATAATGAGCAGAATGACACCTACATTTCTAGATAATTTCATGTATTTATTTTTATTATTTTTGGGATCAAATGATGTTCGCTAATAATCATTTTTTTAGAGTGATAGCACTCTTAACATCAGTAGTTCATAAAAAACTAAGCATTAGATTCTAAAGTAGCTGACGCAGTTTTTGCGTCTCTGTGAATTTTTTTAACTAATCCTTGCAAGACTTTTCCCGGGCCAACTTCAGTAAAATGAGATGCGCCATCCGTAATCATTTGTTGTACAGATTGTGTCCAACGTACGGGAGCGGTTAATTGTAATATTAAATTGGCCTTAATTTCATTTTCATCAGTAATCGCAGAAGCGGTCACGTTTTGATATATTGGACAGTTAGGCTTACTAAATGTTGTATTCTCAATTGCAGCAGCTAATTCTTCTCTCGCTGGCTCCATTAATGGCGAATGAAATGCACCTCCAACAGGAAGTACTAAAGCACGACGTGCACCTGCGTCTTTCAAAGCTTCACAGGCTTTATTAATGGCTTCGACGTCTCCAGAGATCACTAATTGTCCGGGGCAATTATAATTCGCAGCTACAACGATACCCTCTGTGTCAGCGCAAATATTTTCTACGATATCATCAGCCAGCCCCAAAACAGCTGCCATAGTACTTGGTTGCAATTCGCAAGCTTTTTGCATCGCTTGGGCACGTTGAGAAACGAGTTTCAAACCGTCTTCAAAAGTTAATGCGCCAGCAGCAACCAATGCAGAAAATTCACCTAAAGAGTGACCAGCAACCATATCTGGTTTAAAACTGTCGCCTAAAGTTTTGGCCAATATAACAGAGTGTAAAAAGATAGCAGGTTGTGTGACCTTTGTTTCTTTTAAGTCTTCTGCAGAACCTTCAAACATGATGTCTGTGATGTGGAAACCTAAAATATCATTAGCTTTTTCAAATAACTCCTGTGCTAACGGTGAGTTTTCGTATAAATCAAGTCCCATTCCTGAGAACTGAGCACCTTGACCTGGAAATATATATGCGTTCATTGTAAACAAATTTAAGCGACAAAAATAGGAATAATTTTTTTACTGAAAATGGTCTATTTCCGTGGAAAAATTAAACACATGCAGCTTCTGCACATCTTTCACCATCCATAGCAGCAGAAACGATTCCACCAGCATAACCACCGCCTTCTCCACAAGGAAAAAGATTGGCTATTTCGGGATGGGCTAAATTGTCATTTCTTGGAATATTCACTGGTGATGACGTTCTAGATTCTACACCTATTATATTGGCTTCTGAAGTATAATAGCCGTGCATTTTTTCTCCGAACGCTTTAAAACCCTTACGAAGAGAACTACCAATCAATTTTGGTAATAAGGAGTGCATAGGAGCAGACTTTAATCCTGGTTGATATGATGTAGGATTTAAATCAGTAGATAGTTTACCTTCTACGAAGTCTGTAAGTCGCTGTGCAGGAGCTGTTTGTGTTCTTCCTCCAGATGTAAATGCCAAACGCTCTAAGTCTTTTTGGTACTCTAAACCTTTGAGAGCTCCATGACGCTCATATTTATAAAGGTCTTTGTCTGCGTTTATTTCCACTACGATTCCCGAATTAGCGAAGGCATTATTTCGTTTTGAAGGAGACATACCGTTAACTACGACTTCACCGTCTGTGGTTGCTGCAGGCACTATAAATCCGCCAGGACACATGCAAAAGGAATAGACACCTCTGTCGTTAACTTGATTTACCAGGCTATAAGATGCAGCGGGTAACAACGCATCGCGATCTTCTCCTTTGCAATGGTATTGAATTCCATCAATGATTTGTTGTGGATGCTCTACTCGAACTCCCATTGCGAATGATTTTGCTTGTAACTGAATATTTTTTTCATTCAGTAAATAATAAATATCACGAGCAGAATGTCCAGTTGCTAAAATTATCTTTTCAACATCTAACTCATTCCCATTGTGAAGAATTATAGATTTAATTTGGTTGTCTTTAATATTGAAATCTATCACACGTGTTTCGAAGTGTATTTCACCACCAAATTTTAAAATAGTTTCACGAATGTTCGTAACCACTTTTGGAAGCTTATTTGTTCCGATGTGTGGATGTGCGTCAATCAAAATTTGATCTGTAGCACCATGAAAAACAAGACTTTCAAATATTTTTCTTACATCACCACGCTTGAGACTTCTCGTATACAATTTTCCGTCGCTATACGTGCCAGCACCACCTTCTCCAAAACAATAGTTAGAGTCGTCGTTGACGATATGATCTTGATTTATGGCTTTTATATCTCGTCGTCTGTCTTGTACATTTTTTCCGCGTTCTAAAACAATGGGTTTAAATCCAAGCTCTATACACCGCAAAGCGGCCCACATTCCTGCAGGACCAAAACCAATAATGTGGATGGGTTTTCCTTCGGAAACATCTTTGTAATCAAAATTATGAGCTGAAGTTTCAGGCATTGGCTCATTACTATATACTTCAATTTTATAATTAAACATGATGCGGGACTTACGTGCATCAATTGATTTTCTTAGAATTTTAATTCCAGAAATTTCTGAAGATTTTACACCCAAATCATGAGCTGCTTTATTAAGCAGTCCATCTGGTTTTCCTTCTTCATGTAAATTAATTCGTAATTGTAAGGATGATATCATGCTGCAAAATTAGTAATTAATAAAATAAAAAACACTGTAGTTGATTTTAATAGATGAGGTGTTTTTTAGTTTATTAATAATCTCACTCTTCCAAACTAATAATTTTAACTATTAAATTTGAATAAAAGGTTGAACTAAAATTAATAGTTTTGAAGTGTTTTTGCTACGGAAATATCTTCTGCTAAAGATTTGTTTAAGAGTATATCCATTATGTCTAACCTAATCTTTCTTTGGAACTAATTAAATGGTTCTCTCATAAGTTAAAAAAGTAAAAGAAAACTCATGCTTTTCATCCTTAAGATGTTCTTTTCTGTTCGTTTCCTTCCAAATGGATGCATCAATCTCAGGGAAAAAGGTGTCAGCACCTCCAAACTTGTGATGTACACGAGTGATTTCTATTTTATGAGCAAAACCCATTGCTTGTTTATAGATTTCTCCTCCACCAATAATGAATGGCTGCTTGTCTTTGCGAGCAGCATCAATAGCATCGTCCATATTATTGACAACAATAACACCATCTGGTACCATATAATGGTCTTGACGAGTGACAACAATGTGCGTGCGATTAGGGAGTGGTTTAGGGAAACTTTCAAACGTTTTGCGCCCCATTATAATACAATGCCCATTTGTTAAAGATTTAAATCGCTTTAGGTCATCACTTAAATGCCAAATTAAATCATTGTCTTTACCAATAGCATTGTCTTCATCGGCAGCTACAATGATCGTGAACTCAGATCTTTTTTTTTGAGTTAAAGCACTTTTGTTTACAGTATCATCAAAAGCTAGAGACTTTGCAATTTCAGTTTCTTCTTTTAAGAATTCTTGTTTTAATTTCTCTATACGTTCTTGCTGTTTCGCTACGAGTGTATTTCGTTGTTGTTCTACCCAGTCCTTACCCATAAATTTATGAGTTATAAATACGTTCACAAAATGGTATATAAAAAAGGCTAGCCATATAATTATGGTAATTACAAACCAGTTGAGTCCAGCAATGGTAAAATCCTTACCAATGCCTAAAATAGTATTTGCTAAGATTAAAAATACAGCTCCAATTAAAAAAACAACGAAATGAACATAAACGCGTTGCTTTTGTTTGATGCGTTTTTCAGCATATTTAATTAAAGCCAATTGCTCTTGATCTATTTGAGGTATGGTTTTCTTTTTTCCGAACATAGCTAACAAAATTTCTAAATGTAAAGTTACTCGTTTTTAGCGTAAAGAAAAAGCACTTTCTTTCTATGATTAAGAAATAAAATAGGTCTCTAAAATCAGATAATAATTTCCTGTTAATTTTGAATTCTTTGATGTTTAGATCGTTTTTCCATAGCAAAACGAATTGGAAGCATATGCGGTACAATTGTTGGTTTCATCTGGCATTCCTGGTTTGGTCATATCTGTTGTAAATTCTGCAATTCGTATGGTTTCTTGTTCTAACTTTGGATGTGGAGCTCTAGCCATGATATTTCCTATTTTTCCATGTTCTTTAATTTTGAAAAGCACTGTAATTCTTACTTCCTTTACTTCTGGCTCACAGTAGCCTGCCATTCTGGTATTGAATTTATTTAAAACAAAGGATGAGATTTTATCATTCCCACATTTTTTTGAGCATATCATTCGAGAGTTGTTCATCACATCCGTCATACACAGGCACTCTTTCTATGAGATTAAAAGATACTATTTTAATTTTTTCATCTTGCTCGACTAATGTTATCAGTTCTTGAGGTTCAATTGTTTTTTTTGAACGTAAGACACAGTGAAAATAAGTGTGAAAAGTATTTTCAAAGTATTATTTTAAACAGCGACAGCACCTTTAATGTGTGGATGCGGATTATAATTCTCCAGCGTAAAATCTTCAAATTTAAAATCGAAAATATCAGTTACTTCAGGATTGAGCGTCATTGTAGGTAACGGTCTAATTTCTCTAGATAATTGCAATTCTAACTGCTCAAAGTGATTGCTGTAAATATGAGCATCACCAAAGGTGTGAATAAATTCCCCAGCTTCATAACCACAAACTTGGGCCATCATCATAGTAAACAAGGCATAAGAACCAATATTAAAAGGTACGCCTAGAAAGATATCTGCGCTACGTTGATATAACTGGCAGGATAATTTTCCGTCAGCAACATAAAATTGAAAAAACGCATGACAGGGTGGTAAGGCTGCTTTACCATTGGCTACATTTTCATCAAATGATTTTGATGTATCTGGCATTACTGATGGATTCCACGCAGATACCATCATACGACGACTATTAGGGTTGTTTTTAAGTGTTTGTATAACCTCTTTTATTTGATCAATATCATCATTGTTCCAATTGCGCCATTGGTGGCCATATACGGGGCCTAAATCACCATTTTTATCGGCCCAAGAATTCCAGATTTTAACACCATTTTCGGTTAAATAATTAATATTTGTATCCCCTTTTAAGAACCAAAGTAATTCATAAATGATAGATTTTAAGTGTAATTTTTTTGTAGTTACCATGGGGAAACCTTCACTCAAATCAAATCGCATTTGATAACCAAAGACACTTTTAGTTCCTGTTCCTGTGCGATCTCCTTTTTCGTTTCCTTGTTCTAAAACGTGTTTTACTAAGTCGTGATATTGTTTCATGTTCACTTTCCGCGAAAGCGGAAATCTCTTTAAATTAAACTTCAATTAATCATTATAGGACACTTTGACTTATTTTATAAGCTATTTTTAATCAAATATTTTGATATCAATACTGCTAAATGTGACAAGTAATTAAATGTGATTACGAATTTAAATAAAAAGAAGAGTTTTCTTTGAAAGGACCAGGATATAAATATTAAAAGTTATTAACGTTAAGAGCAGATGTCATTGCATAAAAAACGCTCATTGTAATTCTTTGTCATGAGCGTTTTTAATATTTTGTTATTGTTTCTTTAGTCAGAGACTTCTGCCTTTGCAGGAGTGGATTACCCGATGATCATCCCAGCAATCGTGGCAGAAATTAATGACGCCAAAGTTCCTCCAATTAAAGCTTTCATTCCAAATTTTGAGAGTTGCTTACGCTGTCCTGGAGCTAAAGAGCCAATACCTCCAATTTGAATACCAATAGACGCAAAATTCGCAAAACCACAAAGCATGTAGGTTGCCATTATTATCGATTTTTCGTATTTTAAGTGTGTTGCATTAGCGGCATTTTTAAGATCTGCTAATTGAATATATCCAATAAATTCACTAGCTGCTAATTTAATACCCAATAGTTGCCCCATAAGCGCCATGTCTTCGGTAGCAATACCAATGAGCCACATCAAAGGAGCAAAAATGTAACCCAATATAAACTCTAATGATAATGAATCGTAAGGCGTGTTTTGGGCAATGATTTCATTTAAGGACGTAAAGTGCCAGTTCACACTTAACGCTTCTATTGTGAATCCATCAAAACTTGCAATTCCACCTAGAATACCATTCGCCATGGCAATAAATGCTACAAAAACCAAAAGCATAGCTCCTACATTAACAGCAAGTCTTAAACCTTCGGTGGTTCCATTGGCAATAGCTTCTAATATGTTTGAACCAATTTTTTCTTGAGAGACATTAACGTCTGTATTGATGTCTTCAGTTTGTGGGAATAATATTTTAGAAATCACGATAGCTCCTGGCGCTGCCATAACAGAAGCTGCTAGTAAGTGTTTTGCATAGAATAATTGTAAAGCTTCATCTTCTCCACCAAGAAACCCAATATATGCAGCAAGAACAGCACCAGCGACAGTCGCCATTCCTCCAATCATGACTAAAAGGATTTCAGACTTATTCATTTTTTCTAGATAGGCCTTAATCAATAAAGGTGCTTCGGTTTGCCCTAAGAAAATATTACCTGCAACACTTAAACTTTCTGCTCCAGAAATCCCTAAAACCTTAGAAAGCAACCACCCCATACCTTTCACGACTTTTTGAATTAATCCTAAGTAAAACAGGACAGAGGTTAGTGCCGAAAAGAATATGATTGTTGGAAGTACTTGAAATGCGAAAATAAACCCGAAGGAATTAACATCTAGCATTCCTCCAAATAAAAACTCACTTCCAGCTTGTGTAAATCCAAGAATAGCTATAAATCCTTTTCCTATGATTTCAAATGCCGATTTGATAAAATCTACTTTTAAAACACCAACAGCAATTATTAATTGAAATATTAAGCCTAATCCAACTGTTTTCCAGTTGATACCTTTGCGATTACTACTAAATAAAAACGCGATACATAATAAGGTTAGCATCCCTAGAACTCCTCGCCACAAACTATTAAAAGAGAAGCCTTGGCTGGGAACGATACTGCCAGTAACATCTTCGTTAGTTGGAGCTATTGCAGTAGCTTCTGAAGCTGTTTTAAAACTAAAACTCTTCAATTTATTAGAGAATATTAGTGTGGAGTCTGTTAATTCTGAAATTTTATAACGCTCAATTTTTTCTGAGGGAATATCGTAGTAGAGCACTAATAGGTTATTCTGAAACATATAGTTTCCAGAAAAATCTCCTATCGTGTCAATTGCTTCTATGGCATAGTCGAATTCACCATCTTTTAATTGAAATTCATCTGATGCTTGAATGTCGTACAACGAAACTCCAGAATCATTTTTTACAGTTTCAAATTGCCATTTTTTTTCTAATTCTTGTCCGAAAGTCAATGTAATTCCAAAAAAAATAGCCGCAATAGCTAGTAGAAAATGTCTCATAAAAACTTATTATCGTTTATCAATTTCGTCTCGTATTTTAGCTGCTTTCTCATAATCTTCATTATTGACAGCTTCGTCTAAGAGCGCGTTGAGCTCTTGAAGTGTTTTATCCAAATAATTATCTTGGATACTTGCTTCTATTTCTTCAACGACCATGTCATCTACAAGAATAGAATCTTGATCTTGTTCTTCACCATCTTTTTTAGGATTGACTTTGAGATAAATGCCAGCCTTGTCTAAAATGTTTTTATATGTAAATATAGGTGCTTTAAAACGCAACGCTAAAGCAATAGCATCACTGGTTCTTGCATCTATGATTTCTTCTATTTTATCACGTTCACAAATTAAGCTGGAGTAAAACACACCGTCAACTAATTTATGAATAATAACTTGCTTGACAACAATATCAAAACGATCTGCGAAATTTTTAAATAAGTCGTGGGTAAGTGGTCTTGGAGGTCTAATTTCTTTCTCGAGAGCAATCGCAATGGATTGCGCTTCAAAAGCGCCAATAACGATTGGTAGTTTACGGTCACCATCTACTTCATTCAGAATTAGAGCATATGCACCATTTTGAGTTTGGCTATATGATATTCCTTTAATATTTAATCTAACTAGACTCATATTTTTAATCTAAGAATTCCTCAACATATTTTGGTGAGGTGGCCCAACATGCCTCTTGTGTGTAGAGGTCGTAATTCTAATTTTTGAACTACGGGTGAGGAAAACGTAAAGAACTGTTTTAATTTGGACTTTAACAACTGCAAAATGCAGATTTATGTTTAAAGAACCAAATCAAAACAGCCCTTTCCAATTATAATTTAGAAAAAATTATGCGTTTTGAGCCTTAAAAGCTTTTAGTTTTTCAATCAGTGCAGGCACAACTACAAAGGCGTCACCAATAACTCCATAGTCTGCAGCTTTAAAGAAAGGTGCTTCAGGATCTGTATTGATGACTACTTTTATTTTTGAAGCGTTAATACCGGCTAAATGTTGTATTGCTCCTGAAATTCCAATAGCAATATACAGGTTTGATGCTACAGGTTTTCCTGTTTGACCAACGTGTTCGCCATGAGGTCTCCATCCTAGATCTGATACTGGTTTAGAACAAGCTGTCGCTGCTCCAAGAACTTCTGCTAGTTCTTCTATCATTCCCCAGTTTTCTGGACCTTTTAGTCCGCGACCCGCAGAAACCACAATTTCAGCGTCTGCAATAGTCACTTTATCTTTTGCTTTATCTACAGATTGTACGTTCACTCCTACACTTGGTAATGACGGAGAGAAATCTTCCGAAGACGCATTTCCGCTAGATTCTACTAATCCATATGAGTTTTGAGAGACTCCAACGACTTTAATGTCGGTATCTATGGTAGTCATATTAAAGGCTTTATTTGTAAAGGCTGTTCGTTTCACTGTAAAAGGTGAAATACTAGAAGGTGCTTCTACAACATTTGACGCGTAACCAGCATCTAAATTAATGGCTAGAATTGGCGCTAAATATTTACTATCTGCACTAGCGCTAACAACTACTACTTTCGCGCCTTCTTTCTTAGCGGCTTGAGCTATGGCACTTGCGTAAGCATTGGCATTGAATTTATCTAAATCACCATTACTAACGTTTAATACTTTATCTACACCGTAGTTTCCCAACTCTGAAACATCTCCTGCATTTACTGTAATTGCAGTCACAGTCGTTTCCATTTGGTCTGCAATTGCTTTGGCATAAGATGCGACCTCAAAAGCTGTTTTTTTAAATTTTCCTTGTTCTGATTCTGTATATACTAAAACTGACATGTTTTTTTCTTTTAAGGGTTAATTAAATCGCTTTAGCTTCGTTGTGAAGTAAATTAATTAATTCGTCTAAATTATCTGCATCTACTAAAGTAACGGCACCTTTTGGTTCCGGTTTCTCAAACTTTATTGAGTTAGTTTCGGCAGGAGCATTCGTAGGTTCAACGATAGATAATGGTTTTTTACGAGCCATCATAATTCCTCTCATGTTAGGAATACGAAGATCACTTTCTTCAACCAATCCTTTTTGGCCGCCAATAACAAGAGGTAGACTTGTTGTAACTGTTTCTTTACCACCATCAATTTCTCGAATTGCAGTAACAGTAGTTCCTTCAATTTCTAGGCTGATACAATTAGTTACAAAATTAGCATTGGTTAAAGCTGCTAACATACCAGGAACCATTGCGCCATTGTAATCAATAGATTCACGACCAGCAATTACTAAATCAAAACCACCGTCATTTACAACATTTGCTAATTCTTTGGCAACTTGAAAACCATCTTTAGCTTCAGTATTTACTCTAATGGCAGCATCTGCTCCAATAGCTAAAGCTTTGCGAAGTGTGGGCTCAGTTTCTGGTCCACCAACATTAACAACAGTGACTTGAGCACCTTGTTTTTCTTTAAACCACATAGCACGAGTTAAACCAAACTCATCATTTGGGTTGATCACAAATTGCACACCATTGGTATCAAATTTTGTGTCGCCATCAGTGAAATTAATTTTTGAAGTCGTATCAGGTACGTGGCTGATACATACTAATATTTTCATATCGAATTATTTTGAGTGTATATTTATTATAATTTATCTGCTTTTTTGATAACTTTTGGAAGACGTTTTTCTAAGTCTTTCATCAATTGTTGTAATGCACTTTCGCACATTGGTAATATTTTTTCTGTTTTCATAACGGGTATTCCTCCAACCATAACAGATGTTTTTTTAGAATTTTCACCTTCACTTATTGCAAAAACTTTCTTTCCTGTCTTATCGTAAAGTGCAATTCTAGCAAAGGCTCTCATCTTAACGGTCGCTGTTCCTCCAATGCCAAATCCTTTTTGAAGTGCAAAATGGATTTCTACAAACATAACACCATCTGCCTTATCACTAAATATTTTGGCGGTTGCAATTTCATTATCTTTTCCTGCAAAACCCTCATAGATATATTTATATCCATCATATACGACATAACGTTTAAGCTCGTCTTCATCTTTATCATACTTAGGGTTGAAAGCAATATACTCTGCGTTTGTCGCTACATCTGCTTCTGGAAGTAAATCGAAAGGGAATTTCTTTGCGTAAGTATTAAAAAACTCTTCGTGAAATTGCTCTAATATAGGTGTTAAATCAAAATCTGGATTATCTCTAAGCTTTAAAACACTCGCAATAAGTTCTTCGCTTCCAATATCAAGGTCACTAAAATTGATAATTTTATCCGTATAAAAACCAACTACAGCTACTTTTTTATCTTGAGCAAAACCTTTAGTAATTAAGAATAACGTAATACATATGAGCAGTATATTTTTTTTCATTTAAGTTTTTTTAGTTAAAAAATTAATGACCACGAAGATAATTATAAAATTCCAAATTTTACTATGCATGCATAATAAAATTTTGTGAAAATTTGATTATTGATAGTTTAGCTGTCAATATGATAAGTTTTATTGTCTTATTAGAAGATATGTGTAAAATTAACACTAATAATTTTTTATAGCAAGGCTCATTTCCGAAGGAGAAAAAGAGTATTCGTAATACATATAATCTTGAAGTTGTTTGATTTCTATTTTCGAGCTTATTTTTATGTGATAGTATTATCAATAATTCTTACTTTTGCTATTCGTTAAAAAAAGAAATACATGAAAACAATTCAATTTAGAGAAGCGATCTGCGAAGCCATGAGCGAAGAAATGCGCAGAGATGAGAGTGTTTATTTAATGGGTGAGGAGGTTGCAGAGTATAATGGAGCTTACAAGGCCTCAAAAGGAATGTTAGACGAGTTTGGTGCAAAGCGTGTGATTGATACACCTATCGCAGAGCTTGGTTTTGCTGGGATTGCTATTGGCTCTACAATGACAGGGAATCGTCCTATCGTTGAGTATATGACCTTTAACTTCTCTTTAGTTGGGATTGATCAAATCATCAATAATGCTGCGAAAATTAGACAAATGTCTGGTGGACAATTTAAATGCCCTATCGTTTTTCGTGGACCTACGGCATCTGCAGGACAACTAGGGGCAACACATTCTCAAGCTTTCGAGAATTGGTTCGCTAATACACCTGGCTTAAAGGTGGTCATACCTTCCAATGTGTATGATGCTAAGGGATTATTGAAATCTGCCATTCGTGATGACGATCCTGTAATTTTTATGGAGAGTGAGCAAATGTATGGTGATAAAGGCGAAGTGCCAGAAGGTGAATATACCATTCCATTAGGTGTTGCAGAAATTAAGAGAGAAGGTACAGATGTGACTATTGTGTCCTTTGGGAAAATCATAAAAGAGGCTTACAAAGCTGCAGACGAATTAGAGAAAGAAGGTATTTCTTGTGAGATTATAGATTTAAGAACGGTTCGTCCTATGGATCGTGATGCAATTTTAAAATCGGTAAAAAAAACGAATAGATTAGTAGTTCTTGAAGAAGCATGGCCTTTTGGAAACATCTCTACGGACATTGCCTATTTAGTACAATCTGAAGCTTTTGACTATTTAGACGCCCCTGTAGTGAAAATTAATACAGCAGATACGCCCGCACCGTATTCGCCAGTTTTATTTGCAGAGTGGTTGCCTGACTACAAAGAGGTAATTAAAGGAGTACATAAAGTGATGTACAAGTAAATATTACGCAATTTTTTGCGTTATAAAAACTTCATCTACTATCGGCAGATAAATTGTAGCACGATCGTTGATGAAGTTTTTAGTTTAAAATATTATCCAGTTTAAGAGCTGGGAATTGCAATTTTTAACCCCAAAAAAGTATACATTGCAGAGACCTATACTAATGAAAAAAAAGCTCCTCGTTTTATTGTTATTCTTCGGAATAAGCTTCGCTTATGCACAAACCAAAGTAAGTGGTTATGTCTATGATGAATTCAATGAGCCCGTCGCTTTTGCAAACATCTTGTTCAAAGGATCTACAGAAGGAACCATTTCTAATGAAGATGGGCGTTTTTACCTCGAGTCTGAAAACACTTGGGATATCCTTATTGTTTCATTTTTGGGTTATGAACGTCAAGAAATTAAACTGGAGCAGAAAGTTAACTACGATTTAAAATTCATATTAAAAGAGGAGGCGGGAGCTTTGGATGCTGTTCTTATCGTTACAGGAAAGCAATCTAAAAAAGCATCTGAAAACCCAGCCATTAGAATCCTAAAGAAAATATGGGAACGCAAACGAAGAAATGGATTGCAACGATTTAAACAATATGAATACGATAAATACGAGAAGGTAGAATTTGATCTTAATACGATAGATAGTGCTTTAATTAAAAGTAAGCTTTTTAAAGGTATGGAGTTCGTTTTTGAGGAAGTAGATACGTCTAGTATTACAGGGAAAACCTATTTGCCAATATTTCTTAATGAGGCTGTAAGTAAAGTTTATGGGGATAATTTATTGAATAAGGAGAAGAACGATTTAAAAGGGAATAAAAATTCAGGATTTAGCAATAATCAAATGATCATTGATTTTATTGATGATCTCTACGCAGATTTTAATATCTATGATAACTACTTAAAGTTTTTTGATAAGAGTTTTGTGAGTCCGTTATCTAGAACAGGAGTCCAAACCTACAACTATGTTTTGTCTGATAGTGCTTTTATTGACAATAAATGGTGCTATAATATTGTGTATTACCCAAGACGTAAAAATGAATTAACGTTTAAAGGTGATTTTTGGGTTAATGATTCTACATATGCTATTAAGGACATCAATCTTCAAGCTTCAAAAAGCGCCAATATTAATTGGGTCAAAGAAATTTATATAGAGCAGGAATTTGAGGTGTTAAATGATACACTGTTTTTGATTAAGCGGGATTATATGTTATCTGATTTTGCTTTGAACAAAAAGGAAAAATCTCGTGGTGTTTATGGGAAACGGACAACTTTATACGATAATTATGTTTTTGATAAGCCTAAGGATGAAGCATTTTACGATGTAGAAGTTTATAACTACAATGAAGATGCTTATAATCGCAATGATGATTTTTGGGTTCAAAACCGAATGGAATCTCTAAACAAAGATGAAAAAGGCGTCTACAAAATGCTAGATACCCTAAAAACAGTTAAAAAGTTTAAGCGACTCTATAATGTTGGAAGTATTCTAGCCTCAGGTTATATAGAAGTACCAAGTCTTAATATGGATATTGGACCTATCTTCTCTATTTTTGGGTTTAATGAGGTTGAAGGAACTCGAATACGTGCTGGCGGACGAACCTATTTTGGACCCAATGATCTTTGGCGAGTAGAGGGGTTTTTAGCTTACGGATTTAGAGATGACAAGTTTAAGTATGGTATTTCGGGGAAATGGTTGATTGATAAAAAGAATCGACTCATTATTTCTGGTGGAAACAGGCGAGATGTTGAGCAAATAGGGGCAAATTTAACCGCTTCTACTGATGTTTTAGGTCGTAATTTAGCGTCTTCTGCAGTTGTGAACACGAGTGTTAATGACAAATTAACAAGTGTAAATATAACAACGTTAGGCGTGGAAATTGAACCTAGTAAAAACTTTGTGATTCGTACCAGCGGAACTTATCGAACTCTAGAGTCTGCTTCACCAACATTTAGTTTGGATTATAATGATCCAGAATCTCCTACTGGAATTTTTTCGGAAGTTAAACAGTTTGAGACCGCCTTGTCACTATCCTACTTTCCCAATCGAAAAATGACAGGCTATGGTGTAGAGCGTCGTACAGCTAATGACGGTTTTGCGAGTTTATTTGCACAGGTTACTCGTGGAGATCAAGCTTTTTTTAATAGTGATTTTAATTATACAAAAGTTCAATTTTCATATATCCAACCTTGGCAAGTTGGTGGATTTGGTCGTTTAACTACAACTATTGAAGCAGGTAAAACATTTGGAGAGGTGCCTTTAGCATTGCTAAGTGTGGTTCCAGGAAACCAATCGTATTTCTCTATTTATAATACATTCCCGCAATTAGATTTCTATGAGTTTATTACAGATACCTATACCTCATTACATTTAGAGCATAATTTTAATGGACGCTTTTTCTCTAGAATTCCATTTCTTAAACAATATAACCTAAGAGCTATTATTGGTATTCGAGGGGTTTGGGGAGATTTATCGGTGGATAATATTGCGCTCAATACCACAGGAAACCCTGTGGAAACCCCTTTAATTGCACCAAATGATCAAATGTATTACGAGTATAGCGTTGGTGTTGGTAATATTTTTAAAATACTGCGTATTGATTTTAACTTTAGAGGTAATTACTTAGATACTCCAGATGCGAGACCTTTTGGTGTTACGGGTAGTTTTGGGTTTAGTTTTTAGAGATTAAAAATCTGGCATATAGTAAAAGATGACATAAACGAAAGACCAAGCACAATACAGCAATGTTCTTGAAATATAGAAAAGCCATCTAAGGTTTTTAATACCTAACTTTCCCTTAAAATAATAGGCGTCTAAAAGCTCAATTACGATTCCTATAGAAAATAATATATTAGCTAGTATTCCCCAAAGTACTACACCAAATAATTCTATAGTTAAAAACGAAAATTGCTTAGTTCTAACAATAGCTAATACACTAAAGAAGCTAACTGCTATAGTAAACCAAAGTCTTTTTGGCTCCCACTATTTAAGAATATCTTCTGTTGTATCTCCAATCATATATAATTAGTTTTTATTTTCCGTTTTAGCCCGTCGCATTGGCATCCCATCAATTATAGCGAACAACTTATCAATTGTTAGTAGTTCGTTTTGTCTCAGTTTTTCGCCACCATCTAATCCTATAAGTATGACTTCAAATGTGTTGTCATTTGTTTTCATCTTTTGGTATAGTTCAGGTCTTTTCGTCCATTTATTTTCTTCGGAAAAAACCCCTTGACAATAATAACTTGGTGTGATTTGATAAATAACCAATTTTCTGTCTTTAAGATTTTTTTCTTGGTTTTGTAATGTTTTAAGTTGATTCTGAAATTTTGGAGTGTTGGTATTATGGGCTATCAGTAATAGTACTCTGTCTTCCCATTGGTGTTTTAAAAGGTCTTGTGCGTTCATTTGAAAGCTTAGGAATGTTATGAATAAAAATAGGATGATGTTATGGGGTTTCATTTTTAAGGTTTATTGATTGAACAATTAGGTTGTATCCATCCTGATAATAAAATGATAACGACCAAAGATAACAATCCAATTAGAACAGTTACCATTGCAATGACGCTGTGAATCAAAAAGTCATGTATAATAGAAGGCTTTAAAAAGTTTTCTGTTGTTGTAATAATTAAGATTGGTGTTATGATAAATATAATCACTAGAAAATATCCAGCAGATAACATTGCGGATTTTAAAACACAATTAGTCAGTGTATCGTTCTTATTAAAAACTAATAAGTTAGTGACTGCTGAAACAGAAAAGCGAATGAGTAAAGTGCTAGTTAGAATAGTTAGATTGGCTAAAGTATTCCAGTATTCTAATGTTATTTTGAGGTCTAGCGGCATGTTTTTGAATTGTAGGGCTCAAAACACTTATAATTCATTTCAATTATCAAATGTGTTCTGTTTAACTTTTACAACCCTAAAAATATTGCCAAACTCAAACAATATAATATCTTTGCATCCCAAAAAAAGAATAACAGGCCTATTTTCGTAGGAGAAAAAATAAAAGACCATGACAGCAACTGGAAAATTAACCTTTGATGTATTGATAGAAATACCAAAAGGGAGTCGTAATAAATATGAATATGATTTTGATCTTCATAAAATACGTTTTGATCGTATGTTATTTTCATCAATGATGTATCCTGGAGATTATGGATTTATTCCAGAAACTTTGGCTTTAGATGGTGATCCATTAGATGTTTTAGTCATGGGGACCGAGCCAACATTCCCAATGTGTGTGATGGAAGTGAAGCCAATAGGCGTGTTTCATATGGCAGATGAAAAAGGACCAGATGAGAAGTTGATTTGCGTCCCAGTAACTGATCCTATCTGGAATATTTATAATGATATTGATGATTTAAATCCGCATAGAATTAAAGAAATCACTCATTTCTTTCAAGTTTATAAAGATTTGGAGAAAAAGAAAGTTGACATTGGTGGATGGGGAAATGCGGAGGAAGCATATGAGATTCTAAATAAATGTATTGATAGATACGAGAATAGTGAACATAAAGCCAATGGAAATTTTACAATTTAATTGTTGAATCCCAATAAAATATAAGACCCTTCAACAATAAAATTGAAGGGTTTTTTAGTTTTAAGAGATTTCACTACTTTTGACCAGCAAATTTCAGTTCAGTTTTGCGATAAAAAGTGATTCAAGGTCGCTTTATTGCAAAATGTTTACTCAGAAAGGATGTATAACTAACAAATCAAAATAAAATTAAAATATGGAGTCACTAATGATTTACCTGCCAATTGCTTTGGCGCTTTTAGGATTAATTTACATGTTTATAAAAAAAGCATGGGTTATGAAACAAGATGCTGGAGATGGTAAAATGAAAGAAATTTCAGATCATATCTACGAAGGCGCCTTAGCGTTCTTAAACGCTGAATATAGATTACTAGCAATATTTGTTGTAATCGTAAGTATATTACTTTTTGCAGTATCGCTTTTAGTAGATACAACACATTGGCTTATTGTCATTGCTTTTATCTGTGGTGCTATCTTTTCTGCATTTGCAGGAAACATGGGAATGAAAATCGCAACTAAAACAAATGTTAGAACAACACAAGCTGCTCGTACGAGTTTGCCAAATGCATTAAAAGTCTCTTTTGGAGGTGGAACTGTAATGGGGCTTGGGGTTGCTGGTTTAGCGGTATTAGGTTTAACAGGTTTCTTTATCTTTTTCTACCAATACTTTATGGGTGGAGCAGAAGGTGTTTTTTCTGTAGAGAAAATGACGGTTGTTTTAGAAACACTAGCAGGATTCTCACTAGGAGCTGAGTCTATTGCATTATTCGCACGTGTTGGTGGTGGAATTTATACCAAAGCGGCAGATGTTGGAGCTGATTTAGTTGGTAAAGTAGAAGCTGGTATTCCAGAAGATGATCCTCGTAACCCTGCAACTATTGCAGATAACGTTGGAGATAATGTAGGTGATGTTGCTGGAATGGGAGCCGATTTATTTGGTTCTTATGTCGCAACTGTACTAGCTGCTATGGTTCTTGGTAACTATGTAATTAAAGATATGGGTGGGTTTATTGACGATGCCTTTGGTGGGATTGGTCCAATCTTATTACCAATGTCTATTGCTGGAGTTGGAATTATTATTTCTTTAATAGGAACGATGCTCGTAAAAATAAAAAGTAACGATGCTAAAGAATCTCAAGTTATGAGTGCTTTAAACGTTGGGAACTGGGTATCCATAGGTTTAGTTGCCATATCCTGTTTTGGTTTAGTCACTTGGATGTTACCAGAAACTATGCAAATGAACTTCTTCGGTGAAGGTTTGCAAGAGATTTCTTCAATGCGTGTATTCTATGCAACACTTGTTGGTTTAGTCGTTGGAGCAGGAATTTCATCTGTAACAGAATATTATACAGGATTAGGAAAATCTCCTATCTTAAAAATAGTACAACAATCTTCTACAGGAGCAGGAACAAATATTATTGCAGGTTTAGCAACGGGTATGATTTCTACATTCCCTTCAGTATTATTATTTGCTGGAGCAATTTGGTCTTCTTATGCTTTAGCAGGGTTTTATGGTGTTGCTTTAGCAGCTTCTGCGATGATGGCAACAACAGCTATGCAATTAGCAATTGATGCTTTTGGGCCCATTGCTGATAACGCAGGTGGTATTGCCGAAATGAGCGAACAGGAACCAATCGTGAGAGAAAGAACAGATATTTTAGATGCCGTTGGAAATACAACAGCAGCAACCGGAAAAGGATTTGCTATTGCTTCTGCTGCATTAACATCATTAGCACTCTTTGCTGCGTATGTAACGTTTACAGGAATTGATGGAATTAACATCTTTAAAGCGCCAGTATTAGCCATGTTATTTGTTGGTGGAATGGTGCCAGTAGTATTCTCTGCTTTAGCAATGAACGCTGTAGGTAAAGCTGCTATGGAAATGGTAGAAGAAGTACGTCGTCAATTTAGAGAGATTCCAGGAATTATGGAAGGTACAGGGAAACCGGAATACGATAAATGTGTCGCTATTTCTACTAAAGCCTCTTTAAAAGAAATGATGTTACCAGGGTTATTAACGATCGGTTTTCCATTAGTAATTGCATTTGTACCGATGTTATTTGGTATGGATAATCTTGCTATTGCTGAAATGTTAGGTGGTTATATGGCTGGTGTTACTGTATCTGGTGTGTTATGGGCAATCTTCCAAAACAATGCAGGAGGCGCATGGGATAACGCTAAGAAATCTTTTGAAGCTGGTGTAGAGATTAACGGTGAAATGACTTACAAAGGTTCTGAGGCGCATAAAGCTGCAGTGACAGGAGATACAGTTGGAGATCCATTTAAAGATACATCTGGACCATCAATGAATATTTTAATTAAATTAACATGTTTAATTGGATTAGTCATTGCTCCAATTTTAGGAGGTCACGCTGATGAAACTGTATTAACTAACACTGTTAATACTGAAGAAATTATTAAAACCGAAACTATAGAAATTAATGAAGATGCAACTGTTGGTAAAGCGATGGCTACTTTAACTAAAGTTAGTACTAAAAATAACATAACAACTACAGAAGAAAAAACTGTTGAAGGAACACTAAAAGAGGTTCAGGCCAAGGTAAAAGCTCTAAACAATAATCAAAGTGTTGAAGATGTGAAAATCAAAAAAACGACTACTGAGGAAGTTGAGCAAAACAACTAAATTCAAAATTATAAATATTAAAAAGCCACGTTTGTCGTGGCTTTTTTGTATTTAATAATTAGGTTTTTATAGCTATAGCTATAGCTATAGCTAACTGTTTGTAATGTTTTATTTTTAGTTGAGTAATGGAGGCTGTAAATAAATATGTTAAATACTATCTAATCTTTTAAAGTTGTAAAGTGTCAAATGCGTCATGAGAAAGTGCTAATAGATGGAAGTGGAAATCCAATTCATAATGCATTAGGTGAGATGCTTATTTTTGATCGCGGTAAACTTTATGATGTTAAAGACAGAAATAAACGTCTGGGCTGTCCGCATTCTGGAGTTAATCTCAATTTTGAACTCATTTTAGAGCCATTGGAAACAGATGTACCGCAATGCATGACGCAAATTTTAGAATATAAAAATAAGTTTAAAACAGTGGTAATAAAAATTTATGCTTTAGATTATAAAGGTGGTAATTTATAATACGATATAGCCGTTTATGAGTTGAATTCTGATATCTGAGGAAAAGATAAACGAATCCCATAACAAACAACTTATAAATCTATTATTAAAAATAAAGACTGATATTGAGGGACTTATCATAACCGAAGTTAATTACAGTAACATTTAAGATTTTATTTTTCTTGATTTTAGTATCTTGAACATCTAATTCAATAGGTTCGTGTTTAAAAAAGATCCTTTACAAGTTATTACATTTCAAAGTTATGGTACAGATACTCATTTTTATATGCGTGGTCGTGCTCTAGAGGATGAAACTATAAATCTGGAACAGAAGGGCTTGTTTGGTTTGTTGATCAATTCTTTTAAACGATTTGAAAGTGATGAGATCAAACATACTGAACTTAAAATAACGCTTCCAAATGGAACCCTTTTAAGAACCACAACAGATGACCATGGTTATTTTAAGATTGATGCTCAATTAGAAGGATTAAGTGCTTTAACGAATGACAATGGTTGGCTTAGTTTTGAGGTTGCTTATGATGATGTGAATATCAAACGTAGTATTCAAAACTCTAATCGATTTCCCGGTGAGTTATTAATACCAAACGCTAAGGCTGAATACGGTGTCATAAGCGATATAGATGACACAATAATTCACACAGGAGTAGTGTCTACTCTTAAATGGAAAGTCTTAATCAACAGTATTTTTAAAAGTGCCACTAGTAGGATTCCATTAGAAGGTGCTGCAGATTTTTATCACAAGTTACATCGAGGCTCGTCTGGTAAGCATGCTAATCCTATTTTTTATGTGAGCCATAGCCCGTGGAATTTATACCGTTATCTCGAATTCTTTTTGAAACAGAATACGTTTCCTAAAGGACCTATTCTATTGCGGAGTTTTAAGGATATATTTAAAAAGAAGTCTGGGGATAGACCTCAAAAGCATATTGAAATTCTCAATATTTTGAAAGCTTATCCAGAATTAAAATTTATTTTAATTGGAGACAGTGGAGAGAAAGATGCAGATATTTATATGGACGTAGCCAATGAGTTTCCATTGCAAGTTGCTGCTATATATTTGCGAAGTGTTAAGCATAGAAAGAAAATGCTTAAAATAAGATCTTTATTTAAAGACTATAATCAAATACCTGTGTTATTGGTAGAAAGCAGTGATGAGGCTATTGCGCATGCTCGAAAGCATGAATTTATTAAATAGTGTTAGTAGTACAACAACTTTGTAAACTGAAAAACTGATACACAAACTAACAATACCCCAATCACTCTATTAATTCGTGTTGTTATATTTTTTATCTTAACTTTTAGGACATTACTAAATTTCCCATAGCCATAAAGTGTGATTACTTTCCCTATGAAGACACCAATTATGAATACAACAAGTAAAATATATTCTGTACTCATATTTAGATAGATCATCTTTTTGTTTAAAAACGAAATCACTAAAATCCAATAAATTAAAACGGTTGGGTTCACTAATCCTAGAATAAAACCTAGCATTTGTTTAGAAATATTGTACCGTTTTTTAATGATGATACAGTCTTCGTTTTCATCTTTTACACATTCCTTTCTGCCTATTAAAAGAATAATTCCAACACCAAGCAATAGGATTGCAATGGTGTACTGTAGCCAAATATTCATGTCTACAAAATTTCCAATTTGCATATTGAAATTGATGGCAATGATGACTAGAATTAGTTCTGCCAGAGCAGCTGTGTATACAATTTTTAAGGCGTTTTGTATATTTTCTTTTATCGTCGTATTAATCACGGCAACATTTGTGGTGCCTAATGGTAATGCGCCTGTTATAGCTGCTATAAGACCTAGAAAGAAATACGTTATTAAATTCATTGTTGTTTAAATTTAAAAGAACACTGAGTAGAGGATGGGTTTTTTTTAAGAGATTATTTTTTTTGTTTTAGTTTTTCCCAATTCTTATCTGCTTTTACTAATAACTCATTTGGAGATTCATTTAACCAAAGTTTTAATGCATTACTTCCCCAAGAATTATAAAATAGATATAATTTTCCACCTCTAATTTCAAAAGTTTCTGGGTCAACCGCAACTTTTTTATTTTTTGTACCAAGAGCATAAGCGCAATAACCTCCATATTGAGGTACGTATTTGGTTTGATTAGCATTAAATAAATCTAAATTTTCTTGAGACGAAAACTTGTACTTAGCTCCATCATGTGTAGCTACATATTTATCACTGCCTTCTTTAGCAGTATTGCTAAAATAGGAGACCACATCATATCCTTCGACGACATAGCCTTTTGTAGTGTTATAATCAATTGTTTGAGCGTTTACAGAATAACCTAAAACGACGAATAATACTATCAATACTTTTTTCATAATTTAATAAATTGATGATTTTTTGTTTAAGGCTAATATATCAGAAACATTAATTTTCATAATATACCAGTCCTCCATTTTTTCTACAGTGCCTTTTATTTTTGATGGCTTTCCTATATATGGGAGTATGTCGTTATTAATTGGATGGCCTTTCAAATCGGTTAATAAATAATATTCTGAGATGTTATTATTATCTGTCGTCGCTAGTACTGGCGGAACTCCACCGGAAATGCAACGCACAGCGCAACTCCTGTGGATTTTGCCTTTGCCAGGTTTCATAACGCCAAAGTAGCATTTAGGGTCTATGATTTCGCCTTCAAGTGTCATGTTGGTAATACTTGTTTTTTTAGGAGGTATTCCTGTAGAGTTTGGTATAAGTGTTACCTTTTCTTCATCAGTTATTTGAATGAGCGTTTTCCCATTATAGTAAATTAAATTCCCTTCAATACTTAACGTTTTTCCGTTGAGGTCTTTAGCTTCTTTTTTAATTTGCTCTAAAAATGGGTTAGCACTAGATTTTCCGAAGCCTAAAAGCAAAATATTTTTAAATGTATTTTTAGCGACTTGAACGCGTAACATGGGATAAGGATTCTCGTGATAAGTTCCTGTTATTTTTGTGTCACTTAATAATTCAAATGTGGCATTTTTAAAGGGTTTTTGTGAAAAGCTAAACACCACTGCCGCAACAATAATAACCATGATAGCAGAGAGTGCAAAACGCTTTAGAGTTCGCTTTGTTTTATAGCCTAGACTTCCATGTATATAAGACACATAAAATTCATCGTTCTTTTTCATAATTTAGAATTTACAAGGTTTGACTTCAGTGCCTTCTTCAAAAGCTTTCGGATTAATAAAAACAGTTTCGCCATCTAACTTTAATTCGTAAGTCGCTACTTTCTCTGTAAATGGAGGAGGCGATTGTCCGTTACTCGGTAAATATTGATAGCCATGCCAAGGACACGTAATACAACCGTCAATAATCTTTCCCTCTCCTAGTGGTCCACCTTGATGTTTACATACGTTGTGAATGGCAGATAGCTTTCCGTTGTACTTAAAAATGGCTACACGTTCATTCTCAACAGTGAATATTTTAGCTCTGTCTTCTTCGATTTCTGAAATATTACAGACTTCTAACCAACCTTTTTTTTCTTTTGTTTTGGTGGTGTCAATTTTACGTTCTTTAAATCCTGTTATCAAATGAAGGCTTGCAACTACTATAAAGCCTAAAACCATTATGCCGATAGTAAATAGTGATGTTTCTTGTTGAAAAGCGCCAAGAAATACATGCGCAATAATTAAGGCATACCCAAAGTAAACCATCATATGTAGACGTTTCCAAACCTTGGCTGAAAGATTTCCGAGGAAAAAATCATGACTTGTAGAAGCCATAAGAAATAAGATAAGTAGGGCGAAGAAACCTAACACTTGAAATGGAAAATTGGTGAGTGAGCCATAATCCATATTTGAGGTAAATAGAGAATATACTGGATTTACATCACCTAATGCATGAAACTGGAACATAGAAAAACCACCATGAATCAAAGCTGCAATAAACATACTTACGCCTAGATGTCTTCGGTTATAAAGTATAGGTAGAAAATTTGTGTTTAATCTTGCTAATGGACCAATAACCAAAATAATATGAAGCATTATAATAGCTAGGGAACCAAAGGCTCTAATTACTAATGTTTCTATACTAGTTTCAGAATTGAAAACGAAAGTAATAGCAGCAAACATAATGATATAGAGTAACATACTTACTACTATGATTTTATCATAGGTTTTTTTGTGTGCATTCCAAAGCACTAATTTATAATCTAATCCCATTAAAATTTAAGTTTAGTGATTTCTACTTGTTTTAAATCATCATAAATAATGATTCCTTTGGGTAGATTATTAATATTGAAGTTATAGATGCCAGCTGCTGTTAACTGACCAATAATAGTGGCCTTATTGCCTTTTGTGTCCATTTCATAGACTACAGATGATGAGGTTTTAAGGGTGGCCTTTAAAATGATTTCCAGGTGGCTCTCAAAAACTGAGGCTTTGATTAGTTCATTTTCTGAGGTCTTGAGACTTCCTTTTTTTGAGCCATTACTTTGCGATGTTGTATCGCTTTCCGAAGAAAATATTTCTAAATCCTTGACAGATAAAACCATAATAAGTGGGACTATAATAAGGAGTAATAGCCAAATGTATTGATGTGCTTTACGTAATCCTGACGTCATAATTAAACAGTTTTAGATTTGAATAAACGTTCTATTAAAAAAGGCCAAGTCGCAATGACTCCTGGCAGCAGTAGAAAGCGTACTTTCTTTTTAGTGTCTTGCATTAAAGGGTCTATTTTGGTAGCACCTTTAAATAGGAAGTATAAACCAAAAAGGAGGCCTAAAGCAAAGTAAACGCCTAGAACTGCTAAAATAATAATAATGATTGTTTCCATATTATATCAAATTTCCAAATAATGCGTGACAACTAACAAATGCGATCACTGATAAAATAATTCCTATTAAAAATATATTAAACGATTTACGAAGTAACTTAAATTTACGGTCTATCGTTTTTCCTAAATGGTAGGTGTCTTTAGCAATGGTTTTATATAACTCATCACCTTCATTCATTAGATTAGTAATATTATTTACATATTCATTTTCATTCATATCTTGAAAATTACCATAAAACATCAAGTTCTTTGCTTCGCTTTTTCCATGAACTAGTTCTGGACGCGTTGCAAAAATAGCAAAAGCTATAGATGTTAGGTTGGTCATCAAAATCATTATAATTGGATAAATAAGATGTGGATCTGAGCTTAATTGCCCCATAACCGTTCCTAGTATTAGTGATAGAATTAAAGCATTTATAGATATTAAAATATTTGATTTGGTATCTATCATTGTATTTAGGGTATACTGATTTTTAGATAATAACCGAAATAATGTTTCCACGCCACGTTCAGACCTCGGAGCTACTTTTGCAAGTTTCTTTTTTAACTGTTTTAAGGCGTCTTTATCAATATTTAATTCGTCCATTAAATACTTGTCTTCTGCCTTTTCTTTTAATTTATCGCTCATATGTCAAATGTATAGTAATGGATTTTAAGAATATAACTTTTTTACAACACGACCAATACTTAATCCTTGAACAATAATCGAAAATAACACGATGATGTAAGTGATATGAAGTATTATATCTAATGAAAGTTCTTCACTTAAGCTTAAGGCTAGAGCTATAGAAATGCCACCTCGTAATCCTCCCCAAGTTAAAATGGCTATAGTTTTAATTGGTTTTTTCTCTTCATGTTTTAATAGTGAATAAGGTAAAAGTACAGAAATAAATCGTGCAAGAAGCACAATTACTATAGCGAGAATACCTAGTAAAATATAACTAGTATTAAACTCTAACAAGTGAATGGCTAACCCAATTAGGACAAATAAAATGCCATTAAAAACATCATCTAGAATCTCCCAAAAGGAATTGATAGCTTTTTGCACGGAGTTTTTATCTTCATTAATATTTATTTTATTTCCAATTAACAATCCTGCGACTACCATCGCTAATGGTGCTGAAATATGCAGCATAAATGCACCTGCTGTTCCTCCCATGACTACAGCAAGTGTGATCATTACCGCTAACTGCGGGTTGTCTTTTAAGGATTGAATGAATTTTAACCCTAGAAAACCTATCGCTAATCCATATACTAATCCACCTACAGCTTCTTCAAGAAAAAGCGTCCCTATTTCAGTGCTTAACTCTGTAATATTGTGTTCTCCCATTGCGGTAGCAATTAATAAAATACCAGAAAAAACAACAACACCAATGCCATCATTAAACAAGGATTCTCCTTCTATTTTTATGCCTAAACTTTTAGAAATATTAGCCTCTTTTAAAATGGCCATAACGGCAATTGGGTCGGTTGGTGAGATTAAGGCACCAAATAAAAGTGCGTGTAAAAAAGGTAATTCTAAACCAATTAGTTGCGCGGCAAAAAAGACTAAGCCACCAACTAAAAATGTTGAGATGAGAACGCCCAAAGTTGCAAACAAAAAAATTGATTTCTTTTCTTTGGCAAGCGCTCCAAGGTTCACATGTAATGCGCCTGCAAATAATAAAAAACTTAAAATACCATTGAGTAACAGTGTTTTAAAATCGGCATTGACAATAATATCACAAAAGAATTTGTAAAACTCGGGAAACACCTTTTCACTTAGTGTAATTGGAATGATTAAGATTAAACTTAAGATCATTAAACCTATTGTAGTTGGCAGCTTTAACCATTTATAATTGATATAATTAAACAGCGCTGCAATTGTAAATATGATACTGAAAGATTCGAACATGATTAATTTTGATTTACGTTAATATATTTTCCTACAAACACACCAATCACAATGGCTAAATAAAATTGACCAATAATATTCATGACTAATGTTAAGGACTGAGCGGGCGCTGTTAATGGTGTAATATCACCATAACCAACAGATGTTATACTTATAAAGCTGAAATAGTAAAAACTATAACCAGAAAACCCTTTGATTAATTGAAATGAATTTGAGTCTAAAAAATGAACAAACTCAAAAAGTACACCGCCAATAATTCCCAAATAGAGGAAACCCAAAATAGGACCTATTATAAACTGAAGATTAATGTCTTTTATCTTTAATAGCTGCCTAATTAAAATAATACAAAAGCAAGCAAATAGTAAAAAAGAGAAGACTAACCGACAAATTAAAAGTGTTTTAGAATTGCTATCAGAAAATTCTAACCAAATAGCTAACAACGTTAAAGCGCCTAGAAAGTATGTAAAAAATTTCGCTAACCTCTTAGAGGCAATTAGAGAACTACTTAAAATAACTATAGTGTAATTAATAACAATAATATATGCAGGGTTAAAGCCGCTTATCGCAATATGAATAGGTGTTAACAGAAAATTAAAAACACTTAATAAAGCAATGAGGTATTTATAGTTTTCCAAATGCTTCATCATGTTTTTTTTACTATAATTGGTTAAATTTTGATACGATATAACTATTAATTCGATTTTCTATCCCTTTAACGTTTACTCCAACTGCTTTCAATTTGACAACCACTTGTGCGTAACAATGCTAAAATCGGACAACGATCATCTACTTTTTGACCTAGGGTCTTAACGTGCTCATCTGATAGGTCTCCTGTTACTAAAGCATCTAGTCGTAAACTCTTGTAGCTGCCATTTGAATGATCTGACATCCCCATGAAACCGGAAAGATCGAGATCAATTTCCACCTTTATATCAATTTGTGTGATATTCAAGGAGAGTTCTTCAGCAACAACTTGGGCTTGTTCATTTTGACAGCCAGCTAAAGACGCAATAAAAAGTTGCATAGGGTTAGGACCTGTATTTGATCCGCCCTCTTCAATAGGTTCATCTGTTTTAAGCGTCCATTCTGTATTTGTAATGACTACTGTAGTAGGCCACCCTTTTCCTCGTGCTTCAGCTTTGAAGGTTTCTAAATGTGAATTTTCCATGTTTAGTTTATAGTTTTATATTAATGTTGGATCTGTAATTATTTCTAATAACGCTGGACCATTATGTGCTTTTAATTGTTCCAAAGCGGGTAGTAATTCTTCTATTTTTGTGACTCTAATTCCTAAAGCACCACAGTTCTCAGCATACTTTGCGAAACTCACATTGTGCAAAGATGTTTTCCAGACATCCAATTCGGCTGCTTTTTGCTCTTTAGATATTTTTCCTAATTCTGAATTGTTCAACAATACGTGTTTAATGTTCATATTGTATTTTACCAAGGTCATCATCTCCCCTAAATACTGGCCAAAACCACCATCGCCAGAAACTGACCAAATAGGTCTGTCTTTACCTTGCGCTGCCCAAGCTCCCATGGCTGCAGGCAATGAAAAACCTATAGATCCTAAATAGCCTGACATTAAAACAGATTGATTTTTAGGCTCGAAATAGCGCCCAAAAGAGTAGGTGTTATTTCCAACATCTACCGCAATCACGGCATTGTCTGGAACCACTTTGTTCATCGCTTCAAAAACAGCAATAGAACTTAAACCTATATCACTTTCATCTTTTAATCGACTGGCTTTTTCTTCTTTCCATATGGCCCAACGTTTTGCTATTTCCGGACGTCTATCTACAGTCGTGAGTTTTCCTTCTGTTTGCTCTTTTATAATAGATAAGGTTTCTGAAATTTCTCCCCAAAGCGCGGCATCAACTTTATGAAATTTACTTAATGCTGTTGGGTCGTAATCTACTTGTATGATTGGTTTTTTAGGTGTGATTCCTGTATGATTAGAGAACGATGCTCCAAATACAATCAGTAAGTCACTTTCGTTCATAAACCACGAAGCAATGGGTGTTCCGCTTCTTCCTAATACACCGCAACCTAAGTCATGATAATCAGAAATTTGTCCTTTTGCCTTAAACGTCGTAATTACTGGACAGTTTAATTTTTCAGCGAAATCAGTAATCGCTTTCATATGAAAACGTGCTCCATGACCAACAATTATTGCAGGTGTTTTTGAATCTTTCAGCATATCAATAGCCTTTGCAACCATTTGCCTTGGCGGCGAAATATTCATAGGTGTAATTCTGTCTTCTGGTGTTTGTGCTTTTTGGCCTTCTGGTTTTGGCATAAAAGCCACTTCATCTGGAAATGTGATATGTGATACATCTCTATTCAATAAAGCACTTTTTATTGCTAAACTCATTAACTCTGCATGTTTTGAGTTTTGCTGTACGCTATGATTAAAGTTCGCTACGGTTTGAAACGCACCAACCAAATCTACTTCTTGAAAAGCTCCAGTTCCCATGACCTGCGTATTTACTTGTCCAGATATGGCTAACATAGGTGAGCGGTCTACTTTTGCATCCCACATTCCTGTATACATATTTGTAGAGCCAGGTCCTGCAATACCAAAACAAACAGCGGGTCTTCCTGTGAGTTTTCCATAAGCTGAGGCGGCAAAGGCGGCAGCGCCTTCATGACGAATTCCAAAAAATTGAAATTTACCTTGTTCTTCTTGGCGCATCATGGCATTTGCAACGCCTAAATTGGAATGTCCTACCATGCCAAAGCCAGTATTAACGCCCCAATTTACCATGGTTTCTATCATCACGTCAGAAATGGTTTCTTGGTGTGTTTCTTCTTCTACTGCTATAAAAATTTCATCGCCTTCTTCTTTTACTTCAAAAGTTTCTAATCCATCATCGAAACCTCCTGGAGACATTCCTGTACAAGGATCATAATCCCAACCATGCCACGGGCAGCGTAACATCCCGTTTTCAATAGAGCCTTCTCCTAAAGGACCACCTTGATGTGGGCAACTATTATCTAGGGCAGAAAATTTACCTTTATAATGTGTTAAACAAATGCCTTTATGACCAGCAGTAACTGTTTGAACACGTCCTTCAGGTAATGTCTTTTTGTCTTTTAGTACACTGTACCATTTTTTGGTTGTTGCCATGTTTTTAGTTTTTGTCAAATTTTGAATTGAATTGATCTTGCCTTATACTAACTGCGCGATATGAATATTTTATCAAGAAAAATAACCCTAAAAGCATGATAACAATGCCTAAAACACTTATGTACGTAGCACTGTTTTCTATCATTTTTAATTGTAAACCACCTATTAATCCTGAAATTGCTAAACAGGCCACTGCGATTTAAAAAAACACCATGGTACGGTTTAAGGTTTTTAACTGAGCTAATTTTCGGTGAATAATAGAATCGTCTTTTGACTGCTCATTTATTAAACCGCTTAATTCATTGCTTAAAGTTACCATAAGGTTAGTGGTTGATAAGATTAATAAACCTATACCAGGCACTATTGTTATGGGTAAATACCAGTTTTCCATTAGTGTATTCCTGCGTAATTTATTCCTGTTAATTTATGAATGTCTCTAGCGTATGTAGATAAGTCATCGTGATTAAATTTGGTGACATCATCATAACCACAAGACCTTGCAACGACCTTTATTAAATCATTAGTTGCATCAAAAAAGTTATGCAATTGCTTTGCTGAAGAATCAATAATTAATCGACTACGAAGTGATTCTTTTTGAGTAGCTATTCCTACTGGGCAATTATTACTTCCGCAAGCGCGCATCCCTAAACAACCAATAGCCTGTAATGCAGAATTTGATACCGCAATGGCATCGGCTCCTAGCATCATAGCTTTTGCGAAATCTTCAGCAACGCGCAAACCACCAGTGATTACTAATGTAACATCTGATGCGCCAACTTTATCCAGATAGGTTCTTGCTCTGGCTAATGCAGGAATTGTTGGAACATTAATATGGTCTCTTAAAATGGTTGGAGCAGAACCTGTTCCGCCACCACGACCATCTAATATTATATAATCGATACCAACGTCTAATGCAAATTGAATGTCTTTTTCTATATGACTTGCTGCGATTTTAAAACCTATCGGAATTCCGCCAGTACGTTCACGAACCTTATCGGCAAAATCCTTAAAATCTTGTACACTATGAAAATTTGGGTTCGCCGCAGGTGATATAGCAGTTTCGCCTTCTTTCAATCCACGAACCTTTGCTATTTCTGCACTTACCTTACTTCCAGGCAAATGCCCTCCAGTTCCTGTTTTTGCGCCTTGTCCACCTTTAAAGTGAAAGGCCTGTACATTGTCTAGTTTGTCCCAAGAGAATCCAAATTGAGCAGATGCTAATTCGTAAAAATATCTTGAATTACTAGCCTGTTCTTCAGGTAACATACCACCTTCACCAGAACAAATACCAGTTCCAGCAAGTTCTGCACCTTTACTTAAAGCGATTTTGGCTTCACGAGATAATGCGCCAAAACTCATATCGCTTACAAACAATGGCATGTCTAACTCTAATGGCTTTTTAGCCTTAGGGCCAATAACGATTTTGGTGGCTACAGTTTCATGATCTAATAAGGGACGTGTTGCTAATTGCGCTGGTAAAAATTGAATATCATTCCATTTTGGTAATGTGTTTCTGTCAACTCCCATGGAGGCAGAAAATCCATGATGACCAATATTTTTTAAGCCATTCTGTGATAGCTCTTTGATATAGCCCGTATAAGGTTCGGTGGCTTCTGGATGTGTATCTGCATAAGCGCCTAAGTATTCATCGCGATTAAAAGGTTGAGGACTATTGACTAAATACGCATCGATTTCAAAAGCATCGACCATTAAATCATCGCCTTCAATCTTAGTAGAGAATTTATGCAAAACTTCTTTATTGTTGTATTCTGAAACACCAGAATCTACTCTATAATCCCAACCATGAACTCCACAAATAAGGTTGTGACCATCGACATGTCCATCAGACATTAAAGCACCTCTGTGCAAACATCTTCCGTAAAGAACAGAAATGTCTTCATCAAATTTTACAATGACTAAATCTAATCCATTGACTAAGGCGTGAACAGGCTGTTTATTTATTAATTCACTTATCTGTGCGATTATAGTTGGTTTTTTCATGTTGTGATTAATTGGTTAATTTTTATTTTGTCGAAATATGTTAAAATTACTTTCAATAGATATCAGAGTCTAGTTTGATGCGATAATATATAGTAAGTTAGTTTTTATTTACTTCAGGATTTTTGTGCACGAAATGAATTGCGAATTGTAATCAATCAATTCTTTTTTTCGCATTGAACTTAGCACATTACTAACAGTTTGTCTGGAGGTATTAGTAAGGTTTGCAATCTCTTTATGTGATAGTGAGTTTTTTGCAATAACTTGATTTGATTCATTTTCTTCGCCAAAGTATTCTATATATTCTAAAACGAATTCTTTAATTCTTGTCGCACTATCTTTGTATAATTATGCATGAAAATAGCGTTCGTTAACTATTTTGCCATCGCGCCATTGTGTTCTGTTAACTTGCTCAAAGTGGTGCTCTGTGCCATCATTTGTAGTAAATTCCATTACGGCTTCATAGTAAGAAGTATCTCCTCCAACTGCTATGTTTTTCATTTCGTATTTTCCAAAGTGTGTTACGGTTGCTAATAATTCTCTTTCTGCTTGTAAGCATACTTCTTTGCCTACTTTAGGTTCATTATTAGCTTCTTGAAGGACAACATCGTCCGCTAAATATTTTTCCATAGCTGCCATAAATTCTCCTTTTCCTAATAATTGTTTTAAATCTGATAATGCGTTTTTAATTTGATTTTCCATTTTCTAATCTTTTTTGTTATTGATTTATTTGTTTAGTGATTTATTAATAACAAAAGTATTGTTGAAAGTCAGATTGCAGCATACATATTCTTCCTTAAATCTTGTATATTTCGCAACAATCTATTCATTATGAAGATTAGATAGCTAAAAGGTTCTAATCTCCCTTAACTTATTTTATTATGCACTTAAACTATACAAGCAATATTGAGGAAAGCATGTTTAATGTCACAGACTTTAATTGCTCATCATCTCAACAACTGCTTAAAACAAGGGGGTTTTATAAGATTATTTGGGCAAGGGAAAACGATATAAACTTAACTATTGATGGCTATGATTTTAAACTCAATACATCCCATGTCTTATTTTGCACACCAATGAATGTAGTCCAAATAGAGAAGGGACAAGCAGGGGCTGTGGCTCTTGTGTTTAATCGAGAGTTTTATTGTATTAGAGATCATGATCATGAGGTCTCTTGTAATGGTATTTTGTTCTTTGGTTCTTCTCTTCCTCGTGTGATCTCCTTAAATGAAAAGGAGAAGACTAGTTACAATATGATGTTTCAAATACTTTTGGATGAATTTCAAACAAAAGACACTATTCAAGGAGAGATGCTTCGAGTTATGTTAAAAAGGATATTGATAAAATCTACACGTTTAATAAAGCTAGATATAACTCAACCGCAATTATCAACTATTAAAATTGATATTATAAGACGTTTTAATGTTTTGGTTGAAGAGTATTTCAAAGAGAAACATCAAGTGTCTGATTATGCAGCAATGCTTAATAAATCGCCTAAAACCCTTTCAAATCTTTTTAAAATGTATAGTGATAAGACAGCACTTACATTTATTAATGATAGAATAATTACAGAAGCTAGACGATTATTGTTGTTTTCCGATAAAACCTCTGAAGAAATAACATACATACTAGGTTATAATGATCCTGGGCATTTTTCAAAATTCTTTAAAAAACAAGTTGGAGCTAGTCCTACAGAATTTAGAAAAAACGTAAATTCTAAGTATGATAAGAATTAAAACAAACCATTAATTTGCGCATCAATCTTATTGATGATTTCACCAAGATCTTCAGGGTTTGCAACAAAGTCTAAATTATCAACGTCTATTATCAGTAAATTACCTTTATCATATGTCGTAATCCAAGCTTCATAACGTTCGTTAAGTCTACTGAGGTAATCAATACTAATAGAATTTTCATAATCGCGTCCACGCTTGTGAATTTGTGACACTAAATTGGGGATAGAACTACGCAAGTAAATCAATAAATCTGGCCCTTCAACAAAGGACTCCATAAGGTCAAAAAGAGAACGGTAATTTTCAAAATCACGGTTAGTCATTAATCCCATGGCATGCAGATTGGGAGCGAAAATATGCGCATCTTCATAAATGGTTCTATCTTGGATGATATCTTTACCACTCTTGCGAATTTGAGATACTTGACGAAACCTACTATTTAAAAAATAGACTTGAAGGTTAAAACTCCAACGTTCCATCTGATTGTAAAAATCATCTAAATATGGATTGTCAACCACATCTTCTAATTGTGGTTCCCATTTGAAGTGTTTAGCTAGTAATTTAGTAAGTGTAGTTTTTCCTGCACCAATATTTCCTGCGACAGCAACATGCATATTTATTTGAGTTTTAGTTGGTATTTATGAAGTATTTTAGAGTCGTAAATATACACCGTTTCATTGGTTAGTAAAAACTGATTTATTAACAATTTTGGCATTGAAATAGGGCGAATAGTTTCGGCTTTTTGCGATTTATAAAAAAGACCAGTTTCTGTTTTTAAAATGAGATTCTCGTTATCTGCAGCAAATGAAGTGTAGCCTTTGTTTTCGAGTTTCGAGATTAAACTTCCGAAGTAGGTATATTGATACAAATATTTTTCAGTGAGCATCCAGCAATAATTATAATCGCTCGCTAATGCCAAAACATTTGATTGTACAGGCACAGCTGTGGCTCTTACCTTGTCGGTCTTATAATCATAGAGTTCTAATTGTTGGAGATCTTGATTAAAAATCCAAAGTGTATTATCATAGCCAGTCGAGATATGAGATACATTTTTATAAGGTTGCTTGGTATTGAAATCAACTTTAAAAATTTCGGCTAACCGATTATCGAGAATTAGAATCGTATTGAAATCCTGATAAAACACGTTAATTTTTAATGGATTAAAAGCATTAACTGTCGTTGGGAAACCCAATTGAACGTTACTGTAATTAATTGCTGGTTTGTCAGAGGATTTTTTATAGAGGATATTGCCAATGGTATAATAAACCGTCTCAAAATTATCTACAGCTACAATTTCATCTGCTTTGAAAGCGATTGCGTTAACAGGAGTTAACCCAATTTGAGATTGAGCAGCAGCCATGGAGGTGAAAATCAATAAAATGTATCTAATTAAAGCCATAGGTGTTTTACAGAACTTAAAAGTACAAAAATTGAACCAGTATTTAGATAACTATAATTGTCATAGTAGATGGTGTGATTTTTTAATTTAGAATACCAATTTGTATCCAAATCCACGAACATTGATAATTTGTATACTATCGTCTTTTTTAAGTTTCTTTCTCAGTTTTGTGATAAAGACATCCATGCTTCTCGCTGTGAAAAAATCATCTGTTCCCCAAAGTTTATTGAGTATGAGTGAGCGATCAAGAACTTTGTTTTTGTTTTGTACCAAGTGATATAATAAATGTGATTCTCGATGTGTTAAGGGTTGTTCACTAGATTCAAAATATAATATTTGCTTAGGAAAATCAAATGTGTAATACCCTACTTTTATAATATCAGCTGTTTTTTGGACTTGTGTGCGGTTGAGTAAATTATTGATTCTTACAATAAGTTCTTCCATACTAAACGGCTTTTTGAGATAGTCATTACCACCAATATTAAAACCTTCAACGACATCTCTAGTTTGTGACTTTGCTGTTAAAAAAATTATAGGAATACTATCATCAATTGCTCTGATCTCTTTAGCAAGTGTAAAGCCATCTTTTTTTGGCATCATGACATCTAGGACTAAAATTTTTGGAGCTTGTTTTTTATAGGCCTCAAAAGCGATGTTTCCGTTCTCACAAAGCAAAACATGAAAGTCTCTAGTCTCTAAGCTTTCCTTGATAATTTGTCCTAATGCTGGCTCGTCTTCTGCAAGCAAAATGGTAGTTTTAGACATTTGACAGTTGGATTTTAAAAGTTGTTAGTTGTTTTTTGAGGTCTAGTTCAATCGATCCATTGTGCTTTTTAATAATTTCATTAGCATAATACAAGCCAATTCCAAACCCTTTAACGTCATGCGTGTTTCCTTTTGGTACACGATAAAACTTTTCGAAAATTCGGTCTTTGTCTACCTTTGTTAACGATGATCCGTTATCAGAAATTGAGATGTCTGTATGATTCACAGTCTGTTTTAGAATAATATGTATGGTGTTGCCACCATATTTACAAGCATTATCAAGAATATTATTAATGGCATTTTCAAAATGAAAAATATCTACATGTGCAAAAACAGCAGCTTCAATGTCATGAGATATCATTTTTTTTTGATCATTAAATTTATGTTTCTCTGTGATTGTGGTAATCACTTCGGAAATATTATAAGTATCAAAATTGAGTTCTAAATTATCACTATTTAGAGAAGCAGTCTCCAACAACTTTTCAACCATAGTATTTAATTTTGATAATTGAGATCTTGACATCTCTAAATAGGTTTTCGCTTTCTCTTTGTTGTCAATCATATTGAAATTCTGAAGACTCTCCAAAGCAACACCAATAGTAGCAATAGGTGTTTTGAACTCATGCGTAATATTACTAATAAGATCATTTTTAACTTCTGCTAGTTGTTTTTGACGTTTTATTATCTGTAAAAGATAGAAAAGACAACTAATGACAGATAAAACTAAAAGTGTTGAAATGACGATTCCCCAAATGATGCGTTTGAAGACATCATTTGAAATAGTATTAAATAAGATGCTTAATTCACTGTTTTTAGGTAGTAATGAGGATTTAGAAGAGGTGCTTAAAAATGATTTTAATTGAACCGAATCTATAAATTCTATGTCTTTTTCAACCGCGTTATAATAATCAATATCGGTTGAAGGATCTTTATATTTGATCGTATAATTAATGCCTATATCCTTTCTGAGAAGTTCAGATTGTAATAACGTATCAATGCCTTTTAGCGATAAAGAATCTGTTTTCATCGATATTATAATCTTAGATGTAAACTGTCTTAAACTTTTATCTGAAAATAGGGTGTCTTTATTTGTAGAAGCTATGGAAAGCGTATCTACATTAATATGTGTAATACGATTTGAAGGCGAATCCTTAAAATCGACAGTAGCGTTTAATTGCATTTGACTAATAATAGAGTCAGCCTTTGGTCCTTTAACTACAGAAACGCCATTCAATAAACTTGGGTTAATAGAATCAATACCACTAAACCCATCGGTGTCAGACTCAGTAATAGAGCTCATGATACTATCAAATCTACCATTTTTAAGGAAGTCTTTTTGATTCATACCTTGAAAGCTAAAACCAATGGTGCTATTTTCGGCCAAATTAGCATAATAGTCATCCACCGCTTTATCTAAACTTGTTTGTACATCATTGACAAGTTGCTGTTTGCTAGATAAATAGTTTTTGTAATTCCAGTAGGCTTGAATCCCTATTGTAGACAGTATTACAATGACAATAACATAGAGTATAGATCTGTATTTAGTATCGTTCATATTCCAAAAGTAAATGTTAAAACCTTTAAAAGCTAATCGGTTAACACACGTTAACATTGGTTAACTATAATCTATGTAAGGCAGAATTATATTTGTAGTGTATTAATCATAAAATAAAACATCATGAAAACAGTATTTACATTTTTAGGACTTTTAATTGCAACAGTTACGTTTAGTCAAGCTCAAAATTTAGAAGGAAAGGTGACCACGGAAAACATTAAAATCACAAATTTGAGTGTTTCGGTAACAGTAGACTCGGCAGAAGAAGTTAAGACTACTTTTGATATGAAAGACATCAAGAGCATATTAAATGAAGTTGAAGGAGATGAAGAGATCTCTTTTGAAATTACGTGTAACGGGGAAAAAATATCAGAAGGTGTTACAAAAAAAGTGTCCTATCGTGTGACGGGAAATTCAAATGATAAAGATGCTTTTTTGAAGCGTATAAATAAAATTAGAAAAGCAGCAATTACATATTATAACAATAAAGAGTAGTCATTAAATGAGCTTTGAAAAACACTTAATTAACCTTTGTTTCTAGAGCTCATTTTCTATAAAATCAACATTTAAATACATTCAAACAGATGAAAGTACTAGTGAAATTAATTATCGTGTCCATATTTCTGCTCTGCGGAACAATCAACGCTCAAGAATTTATAGGTGAAGCAACATATAAGTCTAAACGACAAATAGATGTTAAGTTAGATAGCACACAGATGAATTCAGGAATGCAAGAGCAGGTGATGGAAATGTTGAAAAAGCAATTTGAAAAAACGCACATCCTTACGTTTAATAAAGAAGAGTCTGTTTACATAGAAGAAGAATCACTTGGTGCTCCAAATCCACAAGGAATGCAAATGGCAATAATAGGTGCAGGAGGATCTGATGTGTTATATAAAAACCTAAAAGAGAAACGTAACACGAACATGAGAGAAACGTTTAGTAAGCTTTTTTTAGTTAAAGGTGGTTTGAAAGAACATGAATGGACTTTAGAATCTGACACAAAAAACATTGGGGAATACACATGTTTTAAAGCCATTATGACTAGGGAAGTTGAAGAGGTTAAGAGCGGTTTTACAATAGATAAAGATGAAGACTCACATGAAAAAGAAGACAAAGAGGCGCCAATGAAAACCATTACTATTACGGCTTGGTACACTCCACAAATTCCGGTAAGTGCAGGTCCAGCTGGATATCATGGACTTCCTGGATTAATTCTTGAAACTAATGATGGTAGTCAAACTATAATTTGCAGTAAGATTATTATTAATCCCAAAAAGTCTAATGAAATTATAGAACCTACAAAAGGTAAAGAAGTGACCCAAGAAGAATTTGACGCGATCTTGATAAAGAAGATGAAAGACATGCAAGAGCGATTTAGACCTAATGGAAGAGGGGATGGAGAGCATATAGAAATTAGAATTGGAGGTTAATTTATTAAGAAAAGTTTAACAATTGAGGTTTAAACATTTTGGTGTTTTTTTTGTCATAGTCGTTGTATTAATATTGCTTCTAAGCGAAAATGCAGCGTTAATGTTATTATAAAGACAACGCATTTGTTTAATCTTTATATAAATTTGCTCAACATGAATTTCAACAACTACAAAATGCAACTACCTTTACCTAAGTTTTCTATCATTCTATTACTATTGTTTCTATCACTACAAGTAAGTGCTCAAGACTTTCAAGGTCAAGCTATTTATCAAACTAAAACATCTATGGATATGAGTGGTTGGGGAGGAGATCAAATGAGTGAGCAACGAAAAAAGCAAATTGCAGATCGAATGAAAAGTATGTTAGAGAAAACTTACGTGCTTAACTTCAATAGAAGTGAATCTACATATAAAGAAGAAGAAAAATTGGCAGCACCAGGATCTGGTAATAGTCGTTGGGGAGGAATGATGAGCAGCTTCACTGGTGGACCGCAATACAAAAATGTTAAAGAATTTTTGATTTTACAAGAACAAGAATTCTTTGGCAAACAATTTCTAGTAAAAGATTCTTTATCAAGCTTAGATTGGAAGCTTGGAAGCGAAACCAAACAAATTGGACAGTATACGTGTTTCAAGGCTACTACAATTAAGCCTGTTGATGACATGGACTTTATGAGCATGCGAAGAAGAAATAGAGGTAATGATGAAAAGAAGGAAGGCGAAGAAAAGGCAGACTCCACAAAAAAAGAATCAGACGATCCTTTTGATGAATTAGAAGTGCCAAAATTTGTAGTTGTTACCGCATGGTATACGCCGCAAATACCAGTGAGTACGGGCCCAGGAGAATATCACGGACTCCCAGGATTAATTCTTGAAGTAACGGCAGATAAAACAGTCATGTTGTGTACTAAAATTGTAATGAACCCTCAAGAAAGAGAAGCGATAGATAGACCGGAAAAAGGAGACATTGTTACTCGTGAGGAGTATAACCAAATCATGAAAGATAAGATTGCCGAGATGAGAGAAATGTATGGTGGTCGAGGCGGTCGAAGAAATTAAATTACTAACCAAAATCGTTTTTATTATTCCGAAAATAAAATAGAAACAAAAACCAATCAAATGAAAAAATTATTAGTTGTTTTAATGCTTTTAATAGCAGGAGTTTCTAGTTCTCAAGTTACCGCAAAAGGTGTTGTGAAAGATAGTATTGGAGCACCTTTAGAATTGGCAAACGTGATTGCCATCAATAAAGAAACCAAAGCGATGGCATCGTATGCTATTACGAATGAAAACGGTTTTTTTAAACTCAATTTAGACAAAAACACAACGTATACCGTACAAGTAAGTTATATTGGAATGAAAACCGTTTCTCAAACGATTTCAACTATAGAAGCAGATATTACTAAAGATTTTACGCTCCAAAATGATAACGCATTGGCAGCCGTAGAGCTTACTTATGAAATGCCAGTAACCATAAAGGGTGACACTCTGATTTATAACGCAGATTCGTTTAAGGATGGCTCTGAGCGAAAGCTAGAAGACGTCCTCAAAAAATTGCCAGGTGTCGAGATTAATGCTGACGGACAAATAGAAGTCGAAGGTAAAGTTGTTAATAAACTCATGGTCAATGGGAAAGATTTCTTTGATGGCGATACAAAATTAGCGACTAAAAATATTCCTTCAAATGCGGTTGATAAAATACAAGTATTAAGAAATTATTCCGAAGTTGGACAATTAAGAGGTGTTACAAATAATCAAGATAATGTCGCTATAAATATTAAGTTAAAAGAAGGGAAAGAGAGTTTTTGGTTTGGAGACGTTACAATGGGAGCTGGAGTGGCAGATACAGATGATCTTTACCTTGTGCAACCCAAACTGTTTTATTACAGTCCTAAATACAGTATCAACGTTATTGGTGACATGAATAACATTGGGGAAGTGGCTTTGACTAATCGAGATATTAGAAATTTTGGAGGTGGTTTTAGACGTCCAAGCCAAGGGAGTGGAACAAGTATTAACTTAGGAGACAACGGTCTTGGAGGCCTTACTAATATTGGCAATGCCCAGGAGATTGTAACAAAATTAGGTGCAGCAAATTTTAGTTATGCACCACAAAAAAATCTAGACCTTAGTGGGTTTTTAATTTATAATAGTAGTCGTTTAAGAACTCGTGAAGAAAGTTTTGTGAGATATATTAATTCAGATTTGGGTATTCCTGACGAAGAAACAGTGCAAACAGGAAGGGAAGCCACTAATCAAGGTTTAGCAAAATTGAGTGTATCATACAAACCAAACTTTAATAATCAATTAGATTACGATCTTTTGGGTAGGATTTCTTCAGATTCAGAGCGACAAGACGTCCTGTCGTCGGTTGTTGGCAGTACCAGTCAATTTAACGAAGTAAAACCGTTTAGTATTAATCAAAACTTCAACTATTATTACACACTAGATGAAAAAAATATTTTTGCACTTGAAGCGCAGCATTTAATAAGGGATGAGGATCCGTTTTATAATGCTTTATTAGGTAATGATCCAACTAATAACGATGCTGATGACGATAATGAACCTGGTGACCCTTCAGAACAAGATGCCTTTGATAATACTGCAGGAGCTTTGGGTTTTGACAGAGATCAATTTGGATATAATCTAAATCAAGAGCGTCGTATTAAGACCAATCAACTAGATGCCAAATTAGATTATTACTATATCTTAAATAACAAGAGTAATATCAATATAACGTTAGGTACTATTTTAAGTAATCAAAGATTTAATTCTAATATATTTCAGTTTTTAGATAATGGTTCTGTATTTGATCCAGTAGCAGCACTGACAGATGGCGAAGGTGCTCTTTTGAGAAATGAAAATGATACTGAGTATAACTTTAGTGATGTGTATTTAGGATTTAAATACAGGCTCAAAACTGGTAAATTCACAATTACTCCAGGACTATCTTTACACTCTTATGGTAATAAGAACACACAATTTGGAACTGAATTTAAAGACAATTTCTTTAGAGTTTTACCAGAGTTTGAAACGCTAATTCAATTTAAAAAAAGTGAAACGTTAACGTTTAGATATAATATGAGTAACTCTTTTACTGATGTTAATAGTTTGGCTGAAGGATTGGTGTTAAACAGTTTTAATAATATTAGCTTTGGTAATGCAGAATTACAAAATTCATTATCACATAATTTGAGTTTGAGATATTTTAGTTTTAACCTTTTTAATTATACGAATGTGGTTGCTATTGCGAATTATAGTAAAAATATCGATCAAATTAGAAGTTTAACAAATTTTGATAATGTGATTCAAACCAGTTCCTTTTTCAATTCTAATTTTGCAGATGAATCTGCAAATGTATTTGGACGTGTAGAGCGTACCTTCAAAAAAATTAGAGCGAGAATGGCTGTGCGTTTCTCCTATTTTAAAAGAAATCAATTTGTTCAAAATATACGAACGGTAAGTGAAAACTTTAGTCAAACGTATTCTCCAGAATTACGTACAAATTTTAGAGATGCACCAAATGTACGCATACGATACGACTATTCTATTAACAGCAACGATCAAGGCACAACGTCAACAAGATTCGTAACCAATGCACCTTCAATTGAATTTGATGCTTATATCTGGAAATCAGTAACCTTTAGAACAGATTTCACCTACACCAATCAAGCTGACGGTGTTAGACCTTCACAATCTTTTCAAACTTGGGATGCGAGTTTAGCTTACAGAAAAGATAAAGATGCTAATTGGGAATATGAAGTGAAAGCATCTAACCTATTAGATGTTGATGCTAGGATAAATAATAGTGCAGGTAATATTTCAGTATTTAATTCAGAAACGTTTATTCAACCTCGTTTTGTGACCTTTAGAGTGATATATACCCTATAATTTATATTGGGCGTTACCCTTTTTCGTAGAAAACGACAAAGGGTCAGGCTCTCGGCAGTCGCTCTCTTTGAGGAGCTCCAGCAAAGCCTCCATCCATAACGCAAAGATAAAAAGGTCTTCTTTCTTATAAAGAAGGTCTTTTTTATTAAGAGCCTATGACATCCTTAAGCTGTTAATTTTATAATAAAACCACTAGTAATGTTTAATATTTATATAAATTTGTTAGACAAACCAACTATTATTTGCAATTATGAAAGTTATACTTACCACATTTACAGCCTTGTTTTTAATAGGATTAATGATGCTTAATCCAAGTAGAAGCGCTAATTCAAATAATCCACAAGACGCTAAGGGATTTCAAGGTAAGGCTTACTACATGGCGAAATCTTCTATAGACTTTGGAGCTTGGGGAGCAAGAATGAGTGAAGAACAAAAGAAGGCCATGAAGGCACAATTAAAAAATCGACTAGAAAAAACATATACGCTTACATTTAATAAGTCAGAATCTTACTTTACGGAAGAGGATAAGCTAGATGCGATGTCTGGAGCAACAGATTCTTGGGGGAAAAACTTTGCAGCAGGAGATCAATATAAGAATGTAAAGACCAATACTCAAATTCAAGATCAAGAGTTTTATGGAAAACGTTTTCTTGTAAAAGATAGCTTACAACCAATAGAATGGAAATTAGGATCAGAAAGCAAGCAAATAGGAAGTTACATGTGTTTTAAAGCCACAGCATCTATACCATCAGATGAATTGACATGGTATTCATTTTCTTGGGGTAAATTGAGAACTAGTGCCCCAACTTCAGAAGGAGAAGAGGCTACAGAACCAGAAATCGCAATGACCGATGTAGAGGCATGGTATTCTCCACAAATACCAGTAAGTCATGGACCGTCAGAATATTGGGGACTTCCAGGTTTAATCTTAGAAGTCAGCGCAGGAGATACGACCATGTTATGTTCTAAATTAGTCATCAATCCAGAAGAAACTATTGAAATCGAGGCGCCAGATAAAGGCAAAGAAATTAATAAGAAAGACTACCAAGAAACCATTGTTGAGAAAATGAAAGAGTTTAGGTCTCAACGTATGGGTGGTAGACGTGGATAATTATTTTCTCTACCATAATTAAAACAAAAAAACCTCTGAATTTTATTTCAGAGGTTTTCGTGTTCTTAAAATAAATTATTTATTGCTTCTCCATCAAATAAGTACCGTAAGGTACACGAGGTATTTCGAAGCCATCTTCTGGTATTACTGCACCACTTCTAGCTTTTATAATTATAGTAATTTTTTCTGGGTTAGTTTGACCTTCCATGTATCTAAAATTCATTCTATTATGAAGATATTTTCGTTCTGGATCTACAAAATATAATCCAATTCTTCTTTCATTAACTCCACAGTTAGGGCAATCGAGGTCTTGCCTTGTGACAAGATATCTACCACCTATGTTTTGAGTGACATTTACATTGTTAATATTATCTGGTCCATTTTCTGTATTGCCTTCTGATTCATCTGGTCGGTTAGATAATGTATTTATAATAGTGAGACCATTTAAGGTGTAAGCGTATTCACCAATAAGATAATCTTCGTAATAATCACCATTAAATGAATGAACAAGTTTTTGTATCGTAACTGTAAAATTTATATTACCATTAGTATAAACCTATGTGCCAACAAAATTGTTGAGTTCATTATTAAGGTCTTTAACATAAGAGTCATCTTCTATTAAATGTCCTGGAGTATCTATAGGTAAAGTTTGTGCTTTACATGATAAAGCTAAAAGTAATATTGATATTGTAAAAAATAAGTTTTTCATTTAGCTCTAATAAAAACAGCTAAAAACTAAATGATTAATTAGTCTTTAGCTGTTAAGAGTTTAATAATAATGTTACTGCTTCTCCTTCAAATAAATTACTTAGTTTTCTGTACTCTTTACTGCCACCTACTTTACTATTAAAGGCTGATAAAGAAATGTGTTTTACTCTGGATTCTCCAGTTTCTTTAACTGGCTCTTTAAAGTCATCCTTTTGATAACTCGTAAAGCAACTTAGAATTCCTAGAAGCAGCATAGCAATTCTAAGATGGTGTTTCATTTTTTGCTTCATAAATTTTAAGGTTTTAATTTAGTTGAAACAAAAGGGGTGTTTTATTACGGAGAAGTCAATAGGCAGAGCTACGTATATTAATGAGAATAAATGTTAAAATTTTGAGGGTATTACTCAAATATTTGAGTAAAAAAACCTCTAAATTTTGAATTCAGAGGTTGTAACAGTTTTAGTAATAGCGTTTTTTATAAGTCAAACGCTTTCTTAACCTTATCTACATAATCCAATTTCTCCCAAGTAAATAATTCAACATCCATTGTTAAGTCATCACCATTGGGTTGAGAGAATGTTTTACTTACAGTTTCATTTTTTCTTCCCATGTGACCATAAGCTGCAGTTTCACTATACATTGGCTGGCGTAATTTTAAACGCTCTTCAATAGCTGCTGGTCGCATATCAAAAATACCTCTGATTTTTGAAGCAATCTCTCCATCTGTAATATTAAATGGACAAGTGCCATACGTATCCACATAAATGGACGTTGGTTCTACGACACCAATGGCATAACTGACTTGAACTAATAATTCGTCACAAATACCGGCTGCCACCATGTTTTTTGCAATATGTCTCGTAGCATAAGCAGCACTTCTATCTACTTTACTTGGGTCCTTTCCAGAGAAAGCACCACCACCATGGCCACCTTTGCCACCATACGTGTCAACAATAATTTTTCGTCCTGTTAACCCTGTATCTCCATGAGGTCCTCCAATGACGAATTTTCCTGTAGGATTGATATGATACGTGATTTGATCGTTAAATAAGGCTTGAATGTGTTCTGGTAATTTAGCAACGACTCTTGGGATTAAAATAGAAACGATATCTTTTCTGATTTTGGCTAACATGGTTTCGTCTTCATCAAAATCATCATGTTGTGTAGAGACCACTATCGCATCAATACGTTGCGGTATATTATCATCACTATACTCAATAGTGACCTGACTTTTAGAGTCTGGACGTATATATGTGATGTCTTTATTCTCACGTCTTAATGCTGCGAGTTCTTTTAAAATTCTGTGTGATAAATCTAATGCTAAAGGCATGTAGTTATCGGTTTCGCGAGTTGCATAACCAAACATCATTCCTTGGTCACCTGCACCTTGCTCCTCTTTACTAGCTCTGTCAACACCACGATTGATGTCTGGAGATTGTTCATGAATTGCCGAAAACACGCCACATGAGTTCCCGTCAAACATATATTCGCTTTTTGTGTAGCCAATTTTATTAATGGTATCACGTGCAATTTTTTGAACATCTAAATAGGCGTTCGATTTCACCTCGCCAGCCAAAACAACTTGACCAGTAGTAACTAAGGTTTCACAAGCTACTTTTGATTCGCTATCAAAAGCTAAAAAATGATCAATTAAAGCATCGCTAATTTGATCTGCTACTTTATCTGGATGGCCTTCAGAGACACTTTCCGAAGTAAATAAATATGACATATAAATTTTTAAATTTATTGAACTTCATTTTTTTACCTTTCTTTTGGAGAGGCTAGAATTGTTTTGACAATTCTTGTTGAGGAATTTTGAGATTGCTTGGTCGCTAGAGAAGTTGAAAACTAACTGCTTTAGCATTTTTATAACACTAAATGTATTTTAGTGTCAGAGGTTGCAATCAGAACAAATTTTTCCTCCCTAATAATTGATTACAAAAGTACAGTTATTATTGAAACTAGAAAACCGATCACAAGTTAATTGGATGTTAATAGAATTTTAGAACGGACTTTTATTTTAAAAGCAAAAACCGCTAATTTTGATATTTAAGATTATAATATCGTAATAATTAACTATTACAGAATAATTTTCCGTTTAAATAAGATAAATGATAATTAAACAGAAAATTATTCTATTTAATTTGGATTGTAATTATATTTTTTGCAATCTTTGACCCAATAAAGTTCAAACACGTATTGAAATGTTATCAAGAAAGGCAGAGGGATTGGACCCGTTGAAGCCTTAGCAACCCTTAAACGTATTAAGAAGGTGCTAAATTCTACTCAGTTGTTCGATTCATAAATCGATGCTAGATAGATAACCAAACTGTAATTACGCATCTGTAATTACCTTTTTCTTATAACATTTTTCTATTAAGTATGCTTCATCCTTAGACTATGTTCAGGGCAAGTGAGGCTTATTTGACTTTTGAATTAATATATTTTAACTCGAAAACTTAGAAAAATGAGTACACAAAAATTCGCAACCAAAGCGTTGCACGCAGGACACGACGTTAGTAAAAATGGAGGAACACGAGCGGTTCCAATTTATCAAACTACAGCTTATGTGTTTGACGATTCAGATGATGCAGCAGGACGATTTAATTTATCTGTTCCAGGATTTATTTACACACGTCTAAATAACCCAACCAACGATGTCTTAGAACAACGTATCGCAGCCCTTGAAGGTGGGATAGCAGCGGTTGCAACCGCATCAGGTACAGCCGCTATTTCAACAACACTATTAACACTTTTAAAAGCTGGAGATCATATCGTTGCATCAAGTAGTTTGTATGGAGGAACTTACAATCTATTGAGTGTTACTTTACCACGACACGGTATAACAACAACATTTGTAGAGCCTTCAAATCCTGAAAATTTTGAGAGAGCAGCTCAAGAAAATACCAGAGCTTTTTTTGTGGAGTCTTTAGGAAACCCAAAATTAGATGTCTTAGATATTGAAGCAATTTCTAAAGAGGCTAAAGCACATAAAGTGCCATTGATCGTCGATAACACAGTAGCAACTCCTTATCTATTAAATCCAATTAAATATGGCGCAAACATCGTCATACATTCCTTAACAAAATACATTAATGGTAATGGTACCTCGTTAGGCGGAATTATCGTCGATGCAGGAACTTTTGATTGGACTAACGGGAAATTCCCAGAATTCACTGAGCCATCGGCTGGATATCACGGATTAGTGTATAGTGAAACTATTGGCCCTGCAGCATTTATAGCAAAAATTAGAATTGAAGGATTGCGTGATTATGGAGGAGCTTTGAGTCCGTTTAATGCTTTTCAAATTATTCAAGGTTTAGAAACTTTAGAATTGCGTATTAAAAAGCATAGTGAAAATGCTTTAGAATTAGCAAAATGGTTACAAGAACAACCTGAAGTGAGTTGGGTAAATTATCCAGGGTTGGAGACCAGTAAATATAAAGATTTAGCTAAAAAATATTTACCAAATGGACAAAGCGGGATTGTGACTTTTGGGGTTGAAGGCGGCTATGAATCGGCTAAAAAAGTAGCAGATACAACTAAATTATTTTCATTATTGGCAAATATTGGTGATACCAAATCATTGATTATTCATCCAGCGAGTACAACACACCAACAATTAAGTAATGAAGCGCAAGAAGCAACAGGTGTTACTAAAGATTTAATTCGCCTGTCTGTTGGTATCGAAAATATTGATGATTTGAAAGCCGATTTGGAAAATGCTTTTATAGTAGTTAAACAAGCACTTTTAGCTTAAAAATTTAGATAACATATATAATGAGATTATTTAATCATTTCTAATACAAATGAAAAACTAATCTCTAATAAAAAATAGAACATGAGTGATTTAAAATTTACGGTATCAGGGGAAAGTACTTCTGCAACTCAATTTATAGGCAAAGCGAGACATTTTGAATTAATTATTGATGAGCCCGAAGCTTTAAATGGGACAGACGAAGATGCTAATCCCGTAGAATATATTTTAGCAGGTTTTGCAGGATGTATAAATGTAGTTGGACATGTAGTAGCCAAAGAATTAGGCTTTATAATTAAAAAACTAAAGATTGAAGTCTCTGGTTATATTAATCCAGAACGTTTTTTAGGAGTATCAAATAAAGAACGCGCTGGATTTAAAAGTATCCAGTTAAGTCTTATTCCTGAGACAGATGCCTCTATAGAAACATTAGTGAAATGGTTAGAAATAGTTGAAGCACGATGTCCTGTGAAAGATAATCTAACCAACCAGACACCTATTGCGATTTCTGTAGAAAAAGAATTCAATTTGACTTAAAATGAAAGATTTGCAATACATAAACATTTCAAATTATGTTACTCAAAATGGTAAGACAGCTTCGATACAACTGTCTTACCAAACTTTTGGTCAACCGTTGTATGATGCCCCAATAGTATTAGTGAACCATGCGTTGACGGGTAATTCTAATGTCTGCGGAAATAAGGGTTGGTGGAACGATCTTATAGGTGAAAACAAGTGTATTGATACAAACGCTTACACGGTTTTAGCATTCAATATTCCTGGAAATGGATACGATGGAAATAGTAACAACCTCATTGAGAACTATAAGGATTTTACAGCGAGAGATATCGCTAAACTATTTTTAGAAGGTTTAAAACAATTAGAAATTCAAAAGCTTTTTGCTGTTATTGGTGGTTCTGTTGGAGGTGCGATTGCATGGGAATTAGCCGCTTTAGAGCCAGATTTGATATGTAATCTGGTCCCAATTGCAACAGATTGGAAATCGACAGACTGGCTAATTGCGAATTGTCATATCCAAGATGCTTTGTTAAACAACTCAAGAGAACCATTAGTAGATGCAAGAATGCATGCGATGACCTTATATCGCACGCCAGAGTCTTTGACGAGCAAATTTCGAAGAAGTGAAAACACAAATACAATTTTTAATGTGGAGAGCTGGCTTAATTATCATGGTAAGGTGTTGAATGAGCGTTTTAATGTTTCGGCATATAAGCTGCTCAACCAAGTATTAAGAACTGTTGATATTACGAGAGGTAGATCTTCGTTTAGTGCTGTGGCATCAAGAATTAGTTCAAATATTCATATTGTGACCATCAATAGTGATCTCTTTTTTAAAGCGGATGAGAACTGGGAAACCTATGTGGATTTAAAATTAATTAAAGATAATGTCACTATAAACGAAATTAACTCGATTCATGGTCACGACGCTTTTTTAATTGAGTTTGGGCAATTGTCTAAATTTTTAGCCCCTATTTTTAAAACTGAAATATCTTGTAATTATGAAACTGTTCTGAAAAAGTGTATTTAGCTGAATCTATTTTAATTTAAACTCAAATTTTGTTTTTTGCGTTTAGAGTCTAAAGCGTTGAAATTAATTACATACTTTTACGCTCTAACTAGATTTATGAATCGTTTTTTAGCCTACCTATTCTGTGTGTTTTGTATGCCTGCTTTTGCGCAAGAAGAAGATCCTGACCTCTTCTCTTTAGATGCGAATGTATTCTACGGAACAATCTTAGAGCACAATTCAGATATTTCTCATTTAATAACAGATCATCCTACCGGATTGATATTAAGTTACAATAAAAAAACATACGGATTTAAAGACTGGGAAAGTAGATATAACTACCCGGATTGGGGTTTTTCATTCATCTATCAGGATATGAAAAATAAAAATTTAGGTGAAAATTACAGCTTGTATGCACATTATAATTTTTATTTTTTAAATCGTAATCTTAACTTTAGAATAGGACAAGGGATTGCTTACACCACGAATCCTTATGATAAGAATACTAACTTTTTGAACAATGCTTATGGTTCAGATTTGATGAGTTCTACCTACTTAATGCTTAATTATAGAAAAGAGAATATCTTTAAAGGCTTAGGACTACAAGCAGGTATTTCAGTCATTCATTATTCTAATGCTAATTTTAAAGCACCAAATACGTCCACTAATACGTTTGTGTTTAATGTTGGTGCCAATTACCTGTTTAATTATCAAAAGGAACCTGATTATATCCCATCTTCCGAAGAGAAAAAACACAAAGAACCCATAAAATATAATTTTGCTTTTAGAACGGGTTTAAATGAAAGTGATGTGATTGGTGTTGGTCAGTATCCATTTTATATTGTCTCTGCTTATGCCGATAAACGATTAAATAGAAAAAGTGCTATCCAATTTGGTGCAGATGTATTCTTTTCAAAATTCTTGGAAGAGTTGATTACGTATTATTCTGTTGCCTTTCCAGAGTTTGATATTATGGGTGATGAAGATTGGAAACGTGTTGGCGTTTTTGTAGGTCATGAGTTATTTATTAATAAAATGTCATTTATAACCCAATTGGGATATTACGTGTATTACCCTTATGATTTTGAAGGACGCGTTTATAATAGAATTGGTTTAAAACGTTATTTTGGTGATAAGATATTTGGTGCGATAACGCTTAAATCTCATGGTGCAAAAGCAGAAGCAGTTGAATTTGGAATAGGAGTTAGGTTATGAAAAAAATAGTGTACATAATGTTTACAATCGTTCTATTGTCCTGTAATGGAGAGAATGTGCCAGATTGTTTTCAAAATGCTGGTGATGTCATTCAAAGAGATTATGACGTTGAGGTATTTACTGAGGTTACTGTTTTTCCGCGCATAGAGTTAATATTAATTGACGCTCCAATTCAAAAAGTAACTGTCCAAACTGGAGAATATTTAATGGAGGATATTGAGGTTAAAGTAGAAGGTGGTCGTTTAAAATTAATCAATAATAATGCGTGTAACTTGACTCGCGAGTATGGAATTACAAAAGTATTTGTGAGTGCACCTAATCTTACCGAAATTAGAAATGGATCAGGTGGAAATGTGAGTAGCCAAGGTGTTTTAAACTATTCCAGTTTAGTTTTGATTTCTGAAGATTTTACTGAAGAAGATGTGGTGAATACAAACGGTAATTTTATATTAGAAATTGATTGCAATACGCTTAATGTATTCGTTAACAACTTATCATCTGTTTTTATAAGTGGGGAAGTTGACAACCTGTTTTTAGGATATTATTCTGGTGATGCGCGCTTTGAAGGGCGTCTTTTAATAGCGCAGAGTGTTGATGTCTTTCAGCGCAGTAGCAATGACATGATTATAAATGCACAGCAATCGCTAACAGGCGAAATTAGGAGCACAGGCGATGTGATTGTTGTGAATACTCCTTTGGTTGTTGATGTCGAACAGTTTTATACTGGTGCACTTATTTTTGAAGATTAATTCCTGAGATTTGTGCCGAGTTTATCTTAATGAAGCAGGAATTTAGAAGTAGTAATGGTTAAAAAATCTAATCAATAGCCGTTATAAATCCAACTAAAATTAGAATAAGGACTATTATAAGCATTCCAAATATTCCATATCCTATTAATTTATCATTAATTGTTTGTTTGTGTTTTTGATTTTTAGAGTTGTTGACTTTAGGTCTGAATTTGCGAATATGATTTGTTTTTATTTTGCTATGAGATTCTAGTTCTGGCAATTTCTTTTTAGCAAATTCAGAGAGTTTAGATATATCTCCTCGAAAAGTTATGTCCTTTAAAATTTGGTGGCCAGAATAATTTACCGATTTATCATAAATTTCGACCCATTTTTTTATTCGGTCATTAGTAGGTTGGAACAAAATCCAATGTTTTCCGGCAGCATCTAAAAACCCGCTTTCATAATATAATTCAGCACGTTTATTATTTAGCTGAGTGTCGTTTGGGTTTTATTGAATTAGCTTGCGCAACCTATCTGTTGCTTTTAATTTATTCCGTTTTTAATTTCAGAGTCGATGTGATCTAACTTTTTTTTTAAATTCATGATATTTTCTGAAGTGGATCATAACTTTCAACTAGTCAATTCCCTAAATAAAGTTTCTAAACTCGCGTTTTTCTGATTCAACTGAAGAATTTTTAGTTTATTATCGTGTGCAAAATCGAACACATAAGAACGCATGTCTTGCCCAGTAGAAAATGTAATTTCATAAGTGAAATCATGTGTGTTTTTTACGGTTTTAGCATTAGGTAGCTTAATTAGAAAAGCCTCTTCAACACGATAATCAAACTCTACAATGACTATTTGTTCTTTCTCATTACGCAAGTCCTTGAGTTTTTTGTCGGCAACAATTTCACCATTATTTATGATAATGACACGATCACAAATCGCTTCAACTTCCTGCATGATATGTGTTGATAAAAACACAGTTTTATCTTTACCAATATTCTTAATCAAATGTCTAATATCTACCAATTGATTTGGGTCTAACCCAGTTGTAGGTTCATCTAAAATTAAAACTGATGGGTCGTGAAGTAAAGCATTAGCCAATCCAACACGCTGTCTATATCCTTTTGATAACTGGCCTATTTTTTTATGAGCCTCAGGTGTTAAACCAGTGAGCTCAATCACGTCATTTATTCTAGTTTTGGGCGTTTTATAAATGCCAGCATTAAATGTGAGGTATTCTTTAACATACATCTCTAGATATAAAGGGTTATGTTCTGGTAAGTAACCTACATTTTTCTGTACATCCTGTTTATTTGCTTGTACATCAAATCCACCGACCTTAGCCATGCCTTGCGTGGCATTAATGTAAGTCGTCAGGATTTTCATAAGCGTAGACTTTCCTGCGCCATTAGGTCCTAAGAAACCCACAATTTCACCAGTATTTACAGAAAATGAAATGTTGTTTAGTGCTTTTTGTGCGCCATAAACTTTTGAAATGTTTTCAACCTCAATAGACATATATAAATTTATTTATTCAAAAATACTAATTATTGCTAATGAGGTAGTTTAATTTATGAATTCTTTAATTATGAAACGTAAAATCTAAAAAAATAGTCTTACAATTTTAATTTCTTAAAAATATAAGTACATTAGCGTCTTAATATAGGTGCCTATTTTTATTAGTAACACACATGAATACATCAAATCATACATATCATAACTGGTTTTATTTCTTTTTTAACGAAAAGACAGAGACCTCGTATGTATAGTTTATTAGAAATAAATTTAATATGAGTCTCGATGAAAATCGGGACTTTTTTTATATAATTATTTGAAAATTTAAAAGAGATTGATTAAAAAAGTAGCCATACAAGGAGTGAAGGGTTCTTTTCATCACATTGTGTCTCAACACTATTTTGACGAGACTATCTTAGTGGATGAGTGTATGACGTTTGATGCTGTAATTGATAGTGTGTTAAACGGTAAAAGTGATGCCGCTATAATGGCAATCGAGAATTCTATAGCAGGATCCATTATTCCAAATTATGCACTCATAGATACACATGATTTGTATATTGTAGGAGAATATTATTTAGATATCCAACATCACTTAATGGCATTGCCTGATCAAACTATAGATGATATTAAAGAGGTGTACTCGCATCCTATGGCTTTATTGCAGTGTAAACTGTTTTTTAAGCAATATCCACACATCAAATTAATAGAGGATATAGATACCGCTCAAGTAGCACAGAGGATTCAGGATAATAAAACTAGAAGTATAGCCGCTATTGCGTCACGCATGGCAGCCCAATTATTCGATCTTGATATACTTTGTGAGAGCATTCAAACAATCAAGCATAACGAAACACGTTTCTTTGTTGTCAAGACTAAAAATTCTGAAATACCCGAAAATAAAATTAATAAAGCCTCTATAAAATTTGAATTAGAACATAAAAGAGGAAGTTTAGCGGCTATTTTAAATGTATTGAGTGATTGTAAGTTAAATTTAACCAAGATTCAATCACTTCCTAAAATAGAAACCCCATGGAAATATGCCTTTTTCGTCGATATAACTTTTGAGTCTTATAAAGACTATGATAAAGCCAAATCAATTTTGAAAATTATGACGCAAGACTTCAAAGTTTTGGGAGAATATAAAAATGCGAGACTATGATACAAGTTGCTAAACGTTTACAAAATGTAGAAGAATACTACTTTTCGAAGAAATTGAGAGAAGTGCGTTTGCTCATGTCTCAAGGCAAGCCAATTATCAATTTGGGGATTGGAAGTCCAGATATGGATCCTCCAGAAGCAGTACTCAATGCACTTGTAGAAACTTTTGAAGACGATGCAGCGCACAAATATCAAAGCTACCAAGGGATTCCAGAATTGAGAGAAGCTATTGCGGATTTTTATAAAACACATTTCCAAGTATCTATAAGTGCGCATACCGAAGTACTTCCTCTTATGGGAAGTAAAGAAGGAATTTTACATATATCAATGGCGTTTTTAAATGTAGGTGACGAGGTTTTGATTCCAAACCCTGGTTATCCAACATATAAATCAGTAGCTAATTTAGTTGGAGCAGTTCCCGTTTTTTATGACTTAAAAGCAGAGTCTAATTGGTGTCCAGATTTGGTGTCTTTAGCAAAAAGAGGTGTTGAAAACGTGAAAATTATGTGGGTAAATTATCCGCATATGCCAACTGGAGAGAATGGATCTGCTAAATTATTTGAAGAATTAATACAGTTTGGCAAACGTTATAATATTCTAATAGTTAATGATAATCCTTACAGTTTTGTGCTTAATCGCTTTCCTAGGAGTATTTTAAAGTATAAGGATGCAAAAGAGGTCTGTTTAGAGTTAAACTCTTTGAGTAAAACTTTTAATATGGCTGGATGGCGAGTAGGCATGTTGCTAGGAAAACATGATTATATAGATGCTGTATTACGTGTAAAGAGTAATATGGATTCTGGGATGTTTTTAGGAATTCAAAAAGGAGCTATAGAAGCCTTAAAATGTTCAGATATGTGGTTTACAAGTTTGAATAGTGTGTATGAGCAACGCCGTAAAATCGTCTGGAAAATTGCAGAGGCATTACATTGTACTTACAATAAAGGCGCAACAGGATTGTTTGTTTGGGCTAAGTTGCCAGAGCATATAGAAGCAGAAGCATATATTGATTTGATATTAAAAGAAAAGTCAATTTTTATAACACCAGGGACCATTTTTGGGAGTAACGGGAAAGGCTATATACGAATTTCATTATGTGCTTCAATAGATCAATTAGAAGAAGCATTAGCACGATTAATATAGAGACTATTTATTTTTCTTCGGAAGAATAGCAACTCCTGAATTATAATATTTCCGTAGAAACGAAATTTAGATATGAACAACATATACATCATAGGTATTGGATTAATTGGCGGAAGTTTAGCAATAGACATTAAGTCTAATTATGTAGGTGCTAAAATCTTTGGTATTGATTCTAATGAGAGTCATCTTGATGACGCTTTAAACCTCAATTTAATTGATGAGAAAGCAACTTATGATGATTTGTATAATGCAGACTTGATCATACTTTCAATTCCTGTAGATAAAGCCGTTATAGAGTTACCGAAGGTTTTAGATAGGATAGGCGAGCAAACGCTAGTGATTGATGTTGGTTCTACAAAGTTTCCTATTTGTAAGTCTGTTGAAAATCATAAAAACCGACATCATTTTTTAGCAACACATCCCATTGCAGGAACTGAGTTTTCTGGTCCAAAAGCGGCTATTGCACATTTATTTGATAAGAAAACAAATATCATTTGCGAGGTAGAAAAGACAACATTTAAACTTCAAGAGAAAGCTTTACAGCTTTTTAGAGACTTAGGTATGCGGATACGTTATATGAATCCTGAAGCTCATGATAAGCATATTGCTTATGTGTCTCATTTATCCCATATTAGCTCATTTATGTTAGGTAAAACAGTAATAGATAAAGAGAGAAATGAGCGCGATATTTTTGATATGGCAGGAAGTGGTTTTGAAAGTACAGTGCGATTGGCAAAAAGTTCACCAGCAATGTGGACACCAATATTTAAGCAAAATAGAGAGAATGTTATTGAAACATTAGATGAATACATCAATAATTTAAAGCATTTTAAAGCATTGATGGAAGCCGAAGATTTTGATGAAGTTTATAATGAAATGAAAAATACAAACCACATCAAAGATATTTTACAAGGACTGGTTTAAAAGAGAATAATTCGACGTAAAAATAAAAATAAATTGACTTTGTTTTCTATGGAAAACAGAACCAAAAGACCAAAAGCAATGGAGAATAAAAAAGAAATGAGAACATGGTTAGATAGTCTAGGATTAGATCATCCCCTAGTTATTGCAGGACCGTGCAGTGCAGAGACCGAAGAACAAGTTTTAAAAATAGCGCACGAGCTTAAGGATACAGACGTTAATTATTTTAGAGCAGGTATATGGAAACCAAGAACTCGTCCAGGGAATTTTGAAGGTGTTGGTGCTTTAGGTTTAAAATGGTTACAAAAAGTAAAATCAGAAACAGGTATGAAAACCTGTACAGAAGTGGCCAATAGAAACCATGTAGAATTAGCTCTAGAACATGATATTGATTTATTATGGATTGGTGCGCGTTCTACAGTGAGTCCTTTTATAATGCAAGAAATTGCAGATGCTCTAAAAGGAACAGATAAAATAGTGTTAGTGAAAAATCCAGTAAATCCAGATTTAGCTTTATGGTTAGGTGGTATTGAAAGATTATATACTGCAGGAATTAAAAATTTAGGAGCAATTCACAGAGGGTTCTCTACTTATGAGAAAACGAAGTATAGAAATATTCCTGAATGGCAAATAGCTATTGAGTTTCAAAATAAATTTCCAGATTTACCATTAATCAATGACCCATCGCATATTACTGGTAAAAGAGATATGATTTTTGATGTATCTCAAACGGCATTAGATCTTAATTTTGACGGTTTAATGATAGAAACTCATTTTGATCCTGATAACGCTTGGAGTGATGCTGCTCAGCAAGTGACACCAAAGACATTAATTCGTATCATGGACGATTTGAAAATTAGAAAAGAATCAGATCCTGAAGCAGCGTTTAATAAAGAACTCGATAATTTGAGAGCTCAGATTGATGTGGTTGATAATCAAATCATAGAATTATTAGGTAAACGAATGAAGGTTGCCGATGGTATTGGCGGACTTAAAAAACAAAAAAATGTTGCAGTGTTGCAGAGCAAGCGATGGAACGAGATTTTGGGTAAAATGGTTTTACATGGTGATGAAAAAGGACTGAGTGAAGAATTTATTTTACGTATGTTTAAAGCAATTCATCAAGAATCCATTAACCATCAAGAAAAAGTCATCAACGGTTAGTCCCTTATCCATAAATTTTACAGCCTCATTAACTTGAGGCTTTTTTATGCGTTATACTCACTCAAAAGTATGTTTTACTCATTATTGGTTTTGTAAATTCTAGATTTCATCGAGGTTTGATTCATAATTTAAAACTCATATTATGAAATTAACATTACTGGTGTTATGTGCAGTATTAATCGCATTAGGAACATCTGCTCAGGCCCTTATTAAAGGTACAGTTTCAGATAATTTAGGTCAATTATCTTCAGCTCATATTACGATTAAAAACTCAAAAATAGGAACATCTTCAAATGACGATGGAAAATTCTTGATTATGGCTAAGCCTACAGATATCTTACAGTTTTCTTATTTAGGTTATAAGACCAAAGAAGTTTTAGTAGGCGAGGTGACGACAGTTGATTTAGTTTTTGATAGCTTTGAGGAGGTAGATTCAGTATTGATTTATGCGCATACAGGAGCAGTAAGTTGCACTACCGTTAGTTGTTATCTTATGTGTGGGTGAGGACGTCTTGGTCTAAGTGTTACTCAAGACAACATAGTGCGAAAAAGTAAGTCTGAAACCATTAAACTCTATCCAAACCCATCATAGGATGGCATCTTTAAAATTAAGTTTCTAGAAGATATTTCTCAAGTAAAGGTCATGGTATCAGCTAAAGCAGGGCGTATTATTTTAAATGGAACAGAAGGAAAGTTAAGGTCTAATATTATTGTTGATTTATCAAATCGATCATCTGAAATTTATATCATTAGCGTGTCTTCTAATGGGGTCTAAATTGCTGTTAAAAGAGTAATTAGAATGTAGATTACTGACAATCTAAACTAAAAAGTCAATAAAAAGTATATTTTTGTTCGTGAAAGAATTCTCTTTCAAATTCAATATATAGATTATATGCTTAAAAGAATTACATTTATTTTACTGATATTAGTGTCTTATACTACGGTAAATGCTCAGGGACAATTAGGACCAATTACAATTACTCACGGAAAAGAAATTGAGGCCGACAAAGAAAAAATTGTTAAAATAGCTGGAGAGACTAATGGTAAAATTTACACCTTAGCAACCAAAGGGAAAAACTTTTATATTAAAGTGTTTAGTTCAGTAGACATGGATTTAATTTCTGTTAATGAAATTGAAATGGATGATTTTATTGATAAAGAACCAAACTTTGAAGAAATCGCTGTTTTAAATAATAGAATTTATATTATTGGTAGCGTTTATGATAGAAAAAATAAAGTTAATAATTTGTTGGCTGTAGAAATCTCTGAAGATGGAAAGTTAACAACAAACACAAAAAAATTATTTTCAACCAAGGTTACCAAAAACAGAGAGAAAGGTGCTTTCTATTTTAAACACTCACCTAATCTAGATAAGCTTTTAATAATGCATGCATCTCTATTTGATAAAGAGGAAATCATGCAATATGAAATTAAGCTTATTAATGAAAATTTAGACATCGTTACATCGCATTTAGAAAAAGTATCATTTGAAGATAGAAAGGATTTAGAATTTACAATTTCAGATTTTGATATTACTCAGGAAGACGATATCTTTCTTGTAATTAATGAAAGTTATAGAGATAGAAAAGCAAAAAAGAATATTGAAAAATTTGAAGTGCATGCCTTTAAAGAAGCTAATAGCTATAATAAAGAAGTTATTAATATAGACTTTACAGGAAAAGAAGTTATTAATTGTGAAATGTTAATGACAGCGAATAACACACTTAATTTAGTTGGTTTTTATTCTAGTGTTAATAAACGCGGAAAAGCAAATTGGAAATTAAAAGGTATTTATTCTGCAACTATAAACGGCTCTTCAAACGAAGTCACTAACTTAAAATTTAATGTCTTTGATTTTGACACAAAAGTTAAACTCATTGGAGAGCGAAGAGCTAAAAAGGATAAGGATATACTACCTTATTATTCGACGCATAGTTTAATTGAAAAAGAAAATGGAGGTTTAATTTTTCTTGCAGAATATAGACAATCAATTATTGGTAGTTCTTCAGGTATTGGTATTGGAGGTCTTGGTATTAGTTTCACTCCTATCACATTTTTTACCAATGAAATTATTGTGACATCGTTAAATGCTGATGGGTCTGTAGAATGGGCAAATGTCATTGCCAAGGACCAAAGAGCAAGCTTTACCACTATGTCAATTGGTATGTATGGGTTTTCAAATGGTTCTAATTTTTCAGTAGGAGTAGGTATTGCAATCCCTTTGGCGGTTTTAGGAAAAGGACCAGAGTATTTAGGAGCTATTCCAATTTACACCAATGGCGAGCTTACAGTTGTTTTTAATGACAACAAAAAAAATATAGGTATTACAGATATTGAAGAGATTAAAAAATTAGGAAACTACAATAAAGCAATACCAACAGCCTTCACTTTTAATAAAGTTAATGGCGATATCACTAGAATTGATCCAGAAGAATTACAAGAAGATCAATTAATCTTGAGACCAGGAGTTTTTTATATAAAAAGCAACAAAGAGTATCTTATTTACTCTTCAAGAAAATCTGAAGATAAGTTAGGTCGTATGATCATAAACTAACATTTTAATTTACATAGAATTAAAGACCATCAAGTGATGGTCTTTTTTTTATTGTTTTAAACGCTAATTATTAGCATCTTTGTTTTTAATGACAGGACTCGTTTATAAATCTACAGGAAGCTGGTACACCGTGAAAACTAATCTTGGTGCTACTTATCAATGCAGAATCAAAGGTAAATTCCGATTAAAAGGTATTAAAAGCACGAATCCCATTGCGGTTGGTGATATTGTAGATTTTGAATTAGAGACCAATAATGATGATGTAACAGGCGTAATCCACAAGATTCATGACCGTTCTAATTATATTGTTCGTAAATCGGTTAATCTATCCAAACAAACTCACATTATTGCATCCAATGTAGATCAAGTATTTTTGTTAATTACCATTGATAATCCGCCAACGTTTACAAGTTTTATAGACCGTTTTTTAGTCACTGCAGAAGCTTATCAGGTAAAAACAGTATTGCTTTTTAATAAAGTAGATACGTATAGTGAAGAGACTTTAGATGAGGTGAAATATTTAGCTCATGTATATAGAAAGATAGGATATGAGTGCATCGGTATTTCTGCGGAAACAGGAAAAAACATTGATAAGGTTAAAGCATTAATGATAGGCAAGGTGAGTATGTTTGCAGGCCACTCTGGTGTTGGAAAATCAACACTGGTTAATGCTATTGAGCCTGGATTAGATTTAAAAACGAAAGCCATTTCCTCCCAACACAGTCAAGGGCAGCACACGACGACCTTTGCAGAAATGTTTGACTTGAGTTTTGATGCTAAAATTATTGACACTCCAGGGATTAAAGGTTTCGGTATTGTGGATATAGATAAGGAAGAAGTCGCTGATTACTTTCCAGAATTTTTTAAACTTAAACAACACTGCAAATTCAATAATTGTCTTCACGTAGAAGAGCCTAAATGTGCAGTGAAAGATGCATTAGAGAATGATGAGATTTCATATTCTAGATATCGTAGCTATCTTAAAATTTTAGAAGGTGAAGACGAGCACTATAGGACTGATAATTGGGAAGAAAAGTAACTAGTATATAGCAAGCAGTATTTGATTTGCAGTAAATCTGAATTTTAAATCTTAAATTATTTTGAAAGCAGTCATTCAGCGCGTATTAAAAGCTTCAGTAAGTATTGAAGGGCAAAAAGTAGCGAATATCAACTTAGGTATATTAGTGCTTCTTGGTATTGTTAGTGATGATTCTCAAGAGGATATCAAATGGCTATCTAATAAAATTTCTAATCTTCGTATTTTTTCAGATGTTGACGGTGTTATGAATACCTCATTATTGCAAACCAAAGGTGATGCTATCGTTGTGAGTCAATTCACACTTCATGCGAGTACAAAAAAAGGAAACCGACCAAGTTATATTCGCGCAGCTAAACCAGATTTAGCTATTCCTCTATATGAAGCCTTTGTAAAACAGTTAGAAATAGATTTAAGTAAAAAAGTGCAAACGGGTCAATTTGGAGCAGACATGAAAGTGGAGCTGATCAACGATGGTCCTGTTACCGTCATAATTGATACTAAGGATAAGGCGTAATGGCATCAATTTTTGGACACAGCGTAGTTGCTTATACCGTTGCGAAAGTTGTAGATTCTAAATCTAGTAAGTTGTTAGTTTTTCTATCCTTTGGGTCTTCTGTACTGCCAGATTTAGGTGTTCTAGGGTTTTTCTTTGGTATAGATTATTTGCATCCTTTTCGTCATAGAGGCTTTACGCATTCTATCTTGCTTACTTTTTTATTCGGAAAATCTAGACCACTTATTTTTGTTGTTGTTTTATTTTCATCAACTATTTCTCACGGGATATAAGCTGCTATGACTATTGGAGTAGAAGGTGTGGGTTTTTTAATCCCTTTTGAAAATGCTCGATATTTCTTTCTTTTTAGAGGTCTAAAAGTGTCGCCAATTGGACTTGAGAAGTTTCTCTCAGAATGGGGCGTTAGAGTCATTTTGAGTGAAATTCAATACATAACAATACCGTGTGGCACCCTTTTATTGATGCCTTTTTTTTAAAAAAGCTGATGGCTAATTAATTATGATGACTTTACGGTTTTCCGCACCTAGTGTTTAAGTATATTTTCTATATTTGATAGTTGCCTAAACTTAAACGCTTTTTATGCTCTTAAAATTCTCTGTAATATTGTTTGCAATATTGCTGTCAACTACTACAAATGCTCAAGATGAAGAACTACTTAAATCATCTACAGTTCCCATTCAATTAAGAGTTAAGGCTAACGCAGTTGTTCGGTATGACAATACACTTATTGAGATTGAGTCTTACAATGATTTTTTATATAGCAATAAACGTATTGTGACAGTATATAACGAAAATGGTCTTTTAGATCAGGGTGCTGTTGTAGGGTATGATGACAATAGAAAGATTAAAAGCCTAGAAGCCAGAATCTACGATAGTAATGGTGAGGAGATTAAGAAATTTAGAGAAAAAGACTTTGAAGATGTAAGTGCTGTAAGTGGTGGGACGCTTTACTCAGATAATCGAGTAAAGTATTTGAATTACACACCAACAAATTATCCGTATACTATTGCTATAGAAATTCAGGTAAATTATAAGAGCACAGCTTTTGTCCCGTCTTGGAGACCTATTGGAGGTTTTTATGTCAGCACAGAAAACTCAGAATATAAAATTATTAATAACTCAGATACAGAAGTTAAGATTAAAGCAATCAACCTTGATAGTTATTCTATTGAGACACATAGTGATTTTCATTATTCTGCTCAAAATCTAAAGTCGATAAAACCAGAAGCTTATAGTCCGTCTTTTAAAAGCTACGCACCCATGGTAAGAGCAGCACTAGTAGATTTTGAAATGGAAGGCGTTAAAGGTCTAAATAATAACTGGCAAGATTTTGGTAAATGGATGTATGACGAGCTGTTAACGGGTACAGAAGTTATACCAGAAATCATAAAAGAAGAAGTTAAAGCCTTGGCTAAAGATGCAACTACAGATGCTGAGAAAGCAAAGATTGTTTATAATTACATGCAAAATAAAACCCGTTATATAAGCGTACAAGTGGGTATTGGAGGATGGAAACCTATGCTGGCTGGAGATGTAGAACGCCTAGGTTATGCTGATTGTAAAGGTTTGTCTAATTATACAAAAGCGCTTTTGGATGAGGTAGGTGTAACTTCTTATTATGCAGTTATTTATGGAGGTAAAGCTATTACCAGTTTTGATAATGAATTTTCTGCTACTGAGGGTAACCACGCAGTATTATGCATACCAAATGAGACTAAAGATATTTGGTTAGAATGCACCAGCCAAACAAATCCATTTGGTTTTACCGCTGGTTTTACAGATGATAGAGATGCTTTATTGATTACTCCAGAAGGAGGTGAAATTATACATACAACGGTGTATGCTACAAAAGATAATTTGCAATCTACAAATGCAATGATAACTATTGCTGCGGATGGATCAATTTCAGCAGATGTAACGATTAAAACTCAAGGTTATCAATATGCGCTTCATGAAGGGAATCAAAATAAATCATTACGAGATCAAGAATTATATTTTAAAGACTATTGGGATTATATAAATAACCTTTCCGTAGAAAACATAAAATTCACAAATGATAAAGATCGTGTTGTTTTTATTGAGGACGTAAGTGTATCTTCTTCTAGTTTTGCTATAAAAAGTGGTAAGCGTTTACTGTTTCACCCTAATGCTTTTAATAGAGTAACTCGAATTCCTACGCGATATAAAAAGAGAACTTTAGATTTTGAAATAGAAAGAGGTTATAAAGATGAAGATGAATTTATCATTACTATAGATCCAAATTTTGATATTGAAGCCATACCAAGTGCAGTTGATATATCTAATAAGTTTGGAAGCTATTCTTTTTCTATTGAAAAATTATCTGACGGTAAATTACGATACAAACGAACACAAATTTTAAATAAGGGATTCTACCCAAAAGAAGCGTACGATGATTTTAGAACCTTCATGTCAATAATGGTGAAACATGATAAATCTAAAATGGTATTGATCTCTAAAACGTAAAGAATGAAGACTATAATTACATCAGTAGTGCTCCTTATTGCATTAAACTTGCAAGCTCAAAATTTTAAATTTGGTAAAGTTTCAAAAGATGAACTAGCAGAAAAAGTACATCCAAAAGATCCAACAGCGAATGCTGCTCTCTTATTTAAAAGGGAAAGTGTGCGATTTGATTATCGTAAAGGTGACGGTTTTATTCAGGTTAGAACCATTCATCAACGTATCAAAATTTACAATAAAGAGGGTTTTAGTTGGGCTACTAAGAAGGTTAGGTTGTATAATAAGATGAATTCTGAAAGCGAAAAATTATATAAGCTTAAGGCCTACACATATAATTTGGTAGATGGTAAAGTAAAAGACGACAAGCTTAAAAGTGATGGTGTTTTTGATGAGGAATTAAATAAGTTTTGGAAGGTGAAATCATTCACAATGCCCAATATAAAAGAAGGCTGTATTGTGGAATTCACATATGAGATATCTTCACCGTTTTTAGCAATAGACGATTTGGAATTGCAATATGCCATCCCGATTAATGTCTTAGAAGTGTCTGTAAAAACACCGGAGTACTTTATTTACAATAAAGTGTTGAATCCTCAAACAACATATAGGCCTAAGATTGAAGAAACCACTTCGTCTCGAAACGAATCGGTGACAAATACATCAGTTTCTAGTGATAGTTATGGTAGTAGAAATTCAGAGACTTCTGTGTCTCAATTTTCCATTAACGAAAATGTAATTAAAATTAATGAAACCGATATACCAGCATTAAAAGACGAGCCTTTTATTGATAATTTAGGTAACTATCAAGCCAAATTAAAGTTAGAATTAACAGCGATTAAATATCCTAATGAGCCTTATAAGAATTTATCCAATTCTTGGGATGCGGTAACAAAAACAATTTATAAGTCTGATGATTTTGGCGAACAACTAGATAAATCTGGTTATTATGAGGATGAGATAGATGCTTTAACTGCTAATCTTGAGAGTAATGCTCAAAAAGCTTTTGCTATTTATAATTATGTAAAAGTTAAGGTTAAATGGAATGGTTATTATGGCTACACAACAGATGCCGGTGTTAGAAAAGCTTATAAAGAAGGGGTTGGTAATGTAGGCGATATTAATTTAATGTTAGTGTCAATGCTAAGATATGCAGGGATTATAGCAAACCCCGTATTGATTAGTACAAAGAGTCACGGGATTCCATTATTTCCTACAAGAGATGGTTTTAACTATGTTATTTGTTTTGTTGAAGATGAAGACATCATGTCGTTATTAGATGCAACAGGAGATAATGCGACCTTTAATACATTACCTATAAGAGATTTAAATTGGCAAGGACGGGTGATTAGAGAAAATGGCAGCTCTACATGGATTGATTTGACACCACGCAAAGTCTCTAGAGATATCACAGGCTTGAATATTAAAATAAATTCAGATTTATCTGCGGAAGGAAAAGTAAGGTCACAAAAGTTTGATTATATCGCCAAACGTTATAGAGATAATTATGCAGATTTAAGTACTGAAGCTTATATAAAGGTTTTAGAAAAGGATAAAGGGGATTTGCTTATTTCTAATTTGGAGGTTGAAGGAGAGGATAGCTTATTAGAGCCCATTAAAATCACTTACGAGTATACAATGGATAATGCACTTGAAGAAATAGGCGATAAACTATACTTTTCTCCGTTACTCTTTTTGAATACTCAAGAAAATCCATTTAAGCAAGACGAACGAAAATTACCAATTGATTTAATGTACCCAATGTCTGATAAATACATGATTAATATTATGCTGCCTGAAGGTTATAATGTTGAATATTTGCCGGAAAATCAAGCTCTAGATTTTGCAAATAAGACAGGGGAATTTAAATATTTAGTGAATCAAAATGGACGTTTTCTTCAAGTCAATGTAGAGTTAAATATTAACGCCTCGTTAATACTTCCTGAGAATTATACGTTTTTTAAACAGTTTTTTGCTCAAGCCATGGAAAAAGAAGGTGAAAAGATAGTACTTAAAAAGATTTAAAATGGATATCAAAAATGCACAATTAGAAGTGGACTCATGGATTAAAGAACATGGCGTACGGTATTTTAATGAGCTTACTAATATGGCTCAACTTACAGAGGAGGTTGGTGAAGTGGCAAGGATAATTGCAAGGCGATATGGTGAGCAAAGCGAAAAGGAAAGTGATAAAAATAAGGACTTAGGAGAAGAGTTAGCAGATGTGGTTTTTGTAGTTTTGTGTTTGGCAAATCAAACAGGTATTGATTTGCAAAGTGCTTTCGATAAAAAATTGGATTTGAAAACTAAACGAGACCACGACAGACATCAAAATAACGATAAATTAAAATAAAACTTCCGCTCTAGTTATCAACTTGCCAAAACGAGCAAGTATTTTTTTATGACAATACAACTTCACAAATCTGTAATTAAAGAGCAATCAAACATCACGATCACTGGATCAAAAAGTGAGTCTAATAGATTGTTGCTACTGCAAGCATTATATCCAGAATTAAAAATTAATAACGTCTCAAACTCTGATGATTCAATAGTGATGCAAAAGGCTTTAGCTTCTAAAGAAACTACTTTAGATATTCATCATGCAGGAACTGCAATGCGTTTTCTAACAGCTTATTTTGCAAGTAAAGAAGGCAGGAATGTTGTGCTTACTGGTTCCAGTCGTATGAAAGAACGACCAATAGAAATTTTGGTGGACGCATTACATCAATTAGGTGCAGAAATCTCTTATACAGAGGCTTATGGTTGTCCGCCTATTAGGATTCAAGGTAAAAAACTTACTAGGCATAAAGTAACTTTAAAGGCTAATGTGAGTAGTCAGTATATTTCAGCATTATTATTAATTGCCTCTCGTTTAGAAAACGGACTAGAATTGACCTTAGAAGGTAAAATCACTTCGATTCCGTATATAAATATGACACTTGACTTATTAAACCAAGTTGGAATACAAACAACCTTTGAAAATCAAGTAATAAAGGTCAATTCAAAAAAGGATGCTCTTAAAACAGAAAGTCTTACCGTAGAATCAGATTGGTCTTCGGCATCTTATTTTTATAGCATAGTGGCTTTAAGTCCAATTGGAACAGAAGTGAAGTTGACGTCTTACAAAGAAGAATCGTTACAAGGTGACTCTGTACTAGCACATATTTATATAGCATTTGGTGTGGAAACAGTCTTTGGAAGTGATTGTATATTACTTACAAAAGTGGAGGATTCTAAAAGCAATACAGTAGAGTTTCAACTTAATAACTCACCAGATATTGCTCAAACTATTGCAGTTACATGTTTAGGTTTGGGCTTAAAGTGTCATCTTACAGGTTTACATACATTAAAAATTAAAGAAACAGACCGTTTAGTTGCGCTTCAAAATGAATTGCAAAAATTAGGAGCAACAATTGATATTACAGAAGATACGTTAATGCTTCATAAAACAGTAACCTTGAATAAAAACGTTGCTATTGCTACGTATAATGACCATAGAATGGCAATGGCATTTGCTCCATTAGCCTTAAAAACAGATTTAATTATTGAAGATTACAGGGTGGTTTCTAAATCATATCCAACGTTTTGGGACGACTTAAAAACTCTTGGTTTTAAATTTTCTAAATAAATACTGCGTTTTACTTGACAAGGCCTATGTTGAGATTGTATATTTGCGACTTGAAAAAAACGTATTTGCCGTAATTATTCAGAGATATAAGTATTTTAATTTGATGCGATGTTTATTTGGCAAAATTGTATAAGACCTAAAAATAATTAAACAATAACTTATGAAATTATCACACTTCCATTTTGATCTTCCAGATGAATTATTAGCTGAACGTCCGTCAGATATTAGAGACGAGTCTAGACTAATGGTTTTGGATAGAAAAAATCAAACTATCGAGCACAAGCTATTTAAAGATGTCATCGATTATTTTGATGAAGGAGATGTCATGATTTTGAACAACACGAAAGTGTTTCCAGCTCGCCTATACGGTAACAAAGAAAAAACAGGAGCGAGAATTGAAGTTTTCTTATTAAGAGAATTAAATGAAGAACAGCGCCTTTGGGATGTTTTAGTGGATCCAGCACGTAAAATAAGAATTGGTAATAAATTATACTTTGGTGAAGATGAAACTTTGGTGGCCGAAGTTATTGATAATACAACCTCTAGAGGAAGAACATTACGTTTCTTATATGACGGGTCTTACCATGAATTTAGAAGAAAATTAACCGAACTCGGTGAAACACCACTCCCAAAATATATTCAAAGAGAAGTAGAGCCAGAAGATGCCGAACGTTATCAAACTATTTTTGCAAAAAATGAAGGAGCTGTGGCAGCACCAACTGCAGGTTTGCATTTTTCAAAGCATTTACTGAAGCGTTTAGAAATTAAAGGAGTTGAGTTACCAGAAGTGACACTTCATGTTGGTTTAGGTACTTTTAACCCAGTTGAGGTTGAGGATTTGTCCAAGCATAAAATGGATAGTGAAGAAATTTACGTTACAAAACCAGCTACAGATATCATTAATAAAGGTATTGCTGAAAAAAGGCGTGTGTGTGCTGTAGGTACTACCGCTATGCGTGCTGTAGAAAGTTGTGTATCCTCTAGTGGAACATTAAATGAATTTACAGGATGGACGAATAAATTTATTTTCCCTCCTTATGAGTTTAGTATAGCGAATAGTATGATTACTAATTTTCATACACCAAAATCTACGTTATTAATGATGGTGTCTGCATTTGCAGGTCACGATTTTATGAAAAGGGCTTACGAAGAAGCAGTTAAAGAAAAATATCGTTTTTACACCTATGGTGACGCGATGTTGATTATTTAATAGATCACTTATAGTTATAAATAGAGCCTTCTGTAATAGTAAGGCTTTTTTTATGCTTCGGAAATTTTAAACTTTAATGTTAAATCATAAACAGAAAAAAAGGTTTTATTACTTTTGCAACATATATGGATATTAAAAAAAAAGACATACGAGCATTAACAAAAGAACAATTAAGAGACTTTTTTGTCATAGAAGGCGATCAAGCGTTTCGTGGAAATCAAGTTTATGAATGGTTATGGAGTAAAGGTGCTCATTCCTTCGAAGACATGACCAACGTGTCTAAAGAAACCAGAGAAATGCTTAAGAGCAACTTTGTTATTAATCATATTAAAGTAGATCAAATACAGAAGAGTAGCGATGGGACCATTAAAAATGCAGTACGATTACATGATGGTTTAATCGTAGAGTCTGTCTTGATTCCTGCTAAAAACCGCACTACGGCATGTGTTTCTAGTCAAGTTGGTTGTAGTTTAGATTGTAGATTTTGCGCAACATCAAGATTAAAACGTATGCGAAATCTTAATCCAGATGAGATTTATGATCAAGTCGTTGTTATAGATAAGGAAAGTAGATTATATCACAACAGGCCACTGTCTAATATCGTATTCATGGGTATGGGAGAGCCACTCATGAATTATAATAACGTCCTTAAGGCGATTGATAAAATCACATCACCTGAAGGTCTAGCAATGTCACCAAAGCGTATTGTAGTATCAACATCTGGAGTTCCTAAGATGATAAAGAAAATGGCTGATGATGAGGTGAAGTTTAAACTTGCAGTGTCTTTACATTCTGCTATTGACGAGATTAGAACATCTATTATGCCCTTTAATGCAACATTTCCGTTAGCAGATTTAAGAGAGGCTTTAGAGTATTGGTATGAGAAAACTAAAAACCGTATTACTTATGAATACATAGTTTGGGATGGAATTAATGATACCAAAAATGATGTAGAAGCCTTGATTAAATTCTGCAAATTTGCGCCTAGTAAAGTTAATTTAATAGAATATAATCCTATTGATGACGGCGAATTTCAGCAAGCAAATTCAAAAGCAATTGACATGTATGTCGATATGCTGGAAGCTAATAATATTACGGTAACCGTGAGACGATCGCGTGGAAAGGATATTGATGCGGCTTGTGGGCAATTGGCTAATAAGGCATAAAAAAAAGCGATCCTTCGGTTACTGAGTGTAGTCGAAGGGTAGTCGCTTTTTAATTATGCTTGAATAACAATTACTGCTTCAAAATCTTTATGGTTTGTAAATGTCCTTGAATAGATACTTTAATTAAGTAAATACCATCTTTTAAATTTGATATATCAATGGTTTCATTATTTACAGATAACGTATTGTTTATAACACGTTGCCCCAGGATATTATAAATTTCTACACCGCTAAATGGCAAAGTAGATGAGTCTAGAGTAAGGATGTCTGTGTCTTTATTATACGAATGCGTAAATGTGTTTGATTCAAAATCATTTACACTTAAGTTTAAAGTTGTGTCAACAGAAAAATTATCAACCAAGAGCATATATACATCACTTGACGTATAATGAATACCAATTCTGATTTCAGTATCATCATAACCACTTAAATCTACTGTGACTTCAGCCTAATCGGGATAAGTAGCAGTTCTTGTTCCTCCTAATATATTAAAATCAGAGGAGGCTGTTGGTGTGCCAGTTCCTGTGTAAATACCAACTTCATAATTTTCATCACCATAAGTGTTAGACATGGCTTTGACTTGAAAGGTAACTGAGTTTCCAGATACTGCTAAATCAACAGGAGGTGATATTAGCCAATCGTCGTTTGCTGCTAATGCTCCAGGAGGACTAGCCCAAGCTGCAGCATATTTTACACCACTAAATGGGTCAAAATTTCTTGCTTCTGCCGCAGCAGGATCATCCTCATTTGTTGAACCGGCAGCTGCTGGATTAAAAATTATAAATGCCATTGCAGCATTTGCATTCTCAAATGTAGAATCTCCTCCAATGTAGGTTGGTAAACCATCTAAGTCTAGAGTGTCCCAATCACCTATTCCTGTAATGATGAAGTCTGTGTAAGATTCAAAATCATCAAAGAAAAGATTGGTTTGAGCATTTCCAGCGTGGAAGGCGCAAATAGTAAAGATTAATAAAGTAATTTTTTTTATATTGAGAATTTTAAAGATTAATGAATCAATAAGTTACAAAAAAATCAAAGAAGAAGAAAGAGTTGATTGATTTTAATAAATTTTAAATAGTTGAGAATCAAGTTATTATAATAAAAAAAGCGACCACTCGCTTACTGAAAGTAGTCGAAGTCTGGTCGCTTTTTTATTGGTGTCTGTACTATTAGTTTTTTATAAACTTTATAGTTTGAATTCCTTTTTCTGTTGTAATTCTAGCAATATAAACACCACTTTTAAGTGTCGCTAATGCTATATTGCTTTCGTTTCCGCTTAAACTTTGATTTACAACACGTTTTCCTAAGACATCATAGATATCTATCCTATTTAGGTTGTTTTGAGGGGCGTTTAATTTTAGTTGTTTTAAATCTCTGTTATAAAAATGTGTGAATGTATTTGGATCAAATTCTGAAACAGATAAATTCTCATCATTAGTTCTAAAATTATCAATGTAAGCAGATCCTGCAAAATTATCATGTGAGAATCTAACCTGTTCTACTGCATCAGTAATAATAACTGTTCCAGTGCTTACTTGAGTATCATCCACAAAGAAAGTTATTATAGAACCAGTTATTTCCATTCTTATATTATACCACGTGTCAATACTCCATGATGTTCCAGTATCATTTCTAACAACAGTACCAAGACCATCGTCTACTAAAACAAAAATATTACCAGCAAAATCAAATTCTATCCAAGTTATAAATGATCCAGCCGTAAGATTAACTAATCCAAATATAAAATTTGAACTATTAGCATCTTGTTGAGTGATGTTCATATCTGCAGAAAATGTAGAACCCTCTTGAGTTATAGGTAAAGCATAATCATAAAAACCACCTACAATAGCACTTGATTGCCCTCCAAAAGCAGTTTCTTGGACAATTTTAAGAGATTGTGTACCGTCTGTTGATAATTCGTCAGTAATGACTTGGTTAGCTACAAAACCTCCAGTACCATCTCCAGTGGTCACCCAGCCATTTTGAGCATTAATATTCCCAAGACTGTAGGCAGGAGCTTCAAAAGAAATGGTTTCTTGAGCATTACCAAAAGTAAATACTAAGAGTGTTAAAAAGAAAAGAGTAATTTTTTTCATAAAATTCAAAATTTAAATTAATTAACCTAAAAGTAAAGAAAAAAGATAAGGGAAATCTCAAAGTCATAAGATTTAATTTTTTATTACATCATATTCAAAACCTTTAGTTCTTAATTAGTAATTTTGTAAAATCAACACAAAAAAGTAATAATACTTGAAGATTACCGAACAGATAAAACAACCCATTGCCTACGAGATGGAACTCTTTGAACAGAAGTTTTTACTCTCTATGTCAAGTAAGGTTGCCTTATTAAACCGTATAACGCACTATATCGTAAACCGAAAAGGGAAACAAATGCGACCAATGTTTGTCTTTTTAGTCGCTAAAATGGTTGATAACGGTGAAGTTAATGAGCGTACTTATAGAGGAGCTTCGGTTATTGAGTTAATTCATACAGCAACCCTAGTTCATGATGATGTTGTTGATGATAGTAATCGTAGAAGAGGATTTTTCTCAATTAATGCATTATGGAAAAATAAAATTGCAGTTCTTATCGGTGATTTTCTGTTGTCGAAAGGATTATTACTATCCATAGATAATAATGATTTTGATCTATTAAAGATTATATCCGTCGCTGTTCGAGAAATGAGCGAAGGAGAATTATTGCAAATTGAAAAAGCGAGACAACTAGATATTACAGAGGATATCTATTACGAAATCATCAGACAAAAAACAGCAACACTCATCGCTGCATGTTGTAGTTTAGGTGCTGCATCTGTAAAACCAAATTCTGAGCATATAGAGACTATGCGAAAATTTGGAGAACTCATTGGAATGGCATTTCAAATCAAAGATGATCTTTTTGATTATGGAAATGAAGCAATTGGTAAGCCTACAGGAATAGATATTAAAGAACAAAAAATGACACTACCTTTGATTTATGTCATTAATAATTGCTCTAAAAAGGAAAAATCTTGGTTGATCAATTCAATTAAGAACCATAATAAAGATAAAAAGAGGGTTAAGGAGGTTATTAATTTTGTGAAAGACCACAACGGACTTGATTACGCGGTCAATAAAATGAAGCAATTTCAAGGGCAAGCTTTAGAGATATTACATACATATCCAGAATCTCAATACAAATCATCATTGGAGTTAATGGTTAATTATGTGATTGATAGAAAAAAATAATCGTTATCTATTAAATAGAACTAATTTAATCAATAGGTCACTTACCAAATGGTTAAATTTATTTGCCTGATAAACATCAAGTTAATAGCAAACAAGTCATTAACTAAAGTTTTTTGAATCATCAGGCAACCATTTGAACAATTATTACGTCTTTATAAATAGAAGACCAAATGAAAGCCATTTTGAAAGTAATTCAATTACATCATAAAAATAATACGACGCTTATAAAAAGAGCAGTGAAAGGCAAGCGTGATGCTCAGCATACATTGTTTGAGATTCATGCGCCAAAAATGCTTAGCGTATGCCGCTATTATATAAAAGACATCCAAAATGCTGAATCTGTGATGTTAAAAGGTTTTTTAAAAGCGTTTATAAATCTTAAAAATTTTAAAAATGAGGGAAGTTTTGAAGGTTGGTTGAGACGCATCATGGTAAGAGAATCTATTTCTTTTTTAAGACAAGAAAAGCAGGTAGAGTTCTCGGTTGAAGATGAAACCATTTATAAAGAGCACTACAACAATATAGAGTCACAAATTGAAGTTGCTCAAATTCAACAGCTCATTGATGAGCTTCCAAAAGGTTATAAAATGGTGTTTGTTATGCATGCAATTGAAGGCTATAAGCATCAGGAAATAGCAGATATTTTGAGTATTTCTCAAGGCACCTCAAAATCACAATTATCTAAAGCCCGACAAATGCTTCAGAAAAAAATTAAGGACATAAATACAACAAGTTATGGCATCAGTTAAGTTTGAAGAGAGTCTAAAAGATAAGTTAGAGAAAAGAACCCTACAGCCATCTAGTGATGCTTGGGATAAATTGTCTACAGATCTTGATGCCAGCAATAAAAACAGCAAACGAGGCTTTCTCTTTTATATCGGTATTGCCGCGAGTATTATTGGAATTATTTTCGTCACTAATATAATGTTTAATGCTTCGGAAAATCAACTAGTAGAACCAACAGTAGTCGAAACCAGCATCAAAGCATCTCAAATTAAGGTAGAGGCAAATGATAGTAATGAAGCTTTTAAAAAGGAAGTTGTTGCTGAAATTTCCGAAGAGAATAAAAAGCAGAAACAAATTAAACCATCAATCAAAGACGAACCTAAGTTAGCGACAATATCTAATCAGTCTACTAATAATAAAACAGAGACTAAAATTGAGAAATCAATAAAAGAGAAACTAATTAAATTAAATGAAACAAAACAAGCTGTAGCGATTATAAATTCAAATACTAATAAATTAGAACAAACGGCTGTGAGTACATTAACCTTTGAAGAGGTCAAAGCGGTTGAGGTTGTTAATCAAATCAAAAACCTCACAATTAAAAATGGAGCTATTACAGATGCCGAAATTAAAAATCTATTAAAACAGGCAGAAAGAGCTATTTTAAGAGAGCGAATATATAAAAAAACTTCGCGAACAGTAGATGCAGACGCTTTACTTCAAGACGTTGAAGATGATCTGGAACAATCGTTTAGAACCAGAGTGTTTGACGGTTTAAAATCAGGTTACAAATCGGTCATAACTGCAGTTACTGAGCGTAACAACTAAGGTTCCAAGTAGTCGCTGAGCGCAGTCGAAGTGAAATTTATCATCAATCCATTCCGAATAATTCGGTAACTAAAACAAACACTATGAATACGATCACAAAACCTTTAGTGCTCCTCATACTATGCTTAATTGTAAGTAATGTGAATGCACAAGAAACACAACAAGACTCTACGGGAAATAATATGCCATTTAGAGAAAATGGTTTAGAAATCGACAGATTAATCGAGCTAAAAAAAACTATCGAAAACGAAGAACGCGAATTTTTAAAGGCTGAAGTAGAAAACATTAATAGAAGACTAGATGTTGGAGGCATAACTAAGGATGACGCTGAAATGCTAAAAAAAGAAGTAGCTAAAAAACGAGCTCTAAATATTGAGAATCGTATGGCAATTCTTGATAATAAAATTGCTCTATTAGAACGAAATAATGATGGGTATTCCGATGAGACTGTGCAGTTTGGGTTTAGCTTCAGAAAATTTACAGGAATTAATATTAATCCAAAAAATAAATCAAGAGTTTATGATAAACGTACCACCAGTGATTTAGTGTTTGCAGCGGGGTTTAATAATGCTATCGGTGATGGTCAAAAAATTGGTGATGAATACTCTTTCATGGGTTCTGGATTTATAGAGTTAGGCGTCGCATGGAAAACACGACTATTTAAGGAGTCTAATGCAGTACGATTAAAATATGGTGTCTCTCTTCAATGGAATAAATTAACACCTAAAAATGATCAATATTTTGTTCAAGATGGAAATATAACGACTTTGGAAGCTTTTCCCAGTGAGTTAAGTGAGGCGGAATTTAGAATAACAAATCTGGTTGTACCCATACACTTTGAGTTTGGGCCATCAAAAAAAATAGAACGTAAGAATTACTTTAGATACAGTACAGAGAATCACTTTAAAATAGGGATTGGTGGATACGCAGGTTTTAATATTGGTACGCAACAAAAGTTGCGTTTCAAAGAAGATGGAAATCGCGTAAAGCAAAGAATAAGACGTAATTATAATGCGACACCTTTTGTATACGGTGTAAGTGCTTATGTGGGTTATGGAGGCTTAGGTATATATGCGAAATATGACTTAAACCCTGTATTTGAAAACCAAACATTTGATCAGCATAACCTATCTCTAGGGTTTAGATTTGATTTGGACTAGTCTATCAAAATACGATTTAAAGCACCTTTTATAAAACGAATGGTGCTTTTTTGTTAGCATATAATAGCTTAAATTTGATGTTAACTATTATCTTTAAAATTGATATCAAAATCCTCCATAGAACAAGTATTTGAAACCGCTCGCGTTGAAGAGGTTATTGGTGATTTTGTTCAGTTGAAGAAGTCAGGAAGTAACTTTAAAGGGTTGAGTCCATTTAGTGATGAGCGTTCACCAAGCTTTATGGTGTCTCCTGTAAAGCAAATTTGGAAAGACTTTTCCAGCGGAAAAGGAGGGAATGCAGTCACATTTATAATGGAGCATGAGCATTTTACGTATCCTGAAGCTATAAAATATCTCGCTAAAAAATATAATATTGAAATAGAAGAAACCGAACAAACCGATGAGCAAAAGCAAGAAGCTGATGAAAGAGAGAGTTTGTATTTGGTTAATGAATATGCTAAGCAATATTTTGAGCGTATCCTATTTAAAACAGATCAAGGTCAAGCGATCGGTTTAAGCTATTTTAAAGAACGTGGATTTACAAACGAAACCATTAAACAGTTTAATCTAGGATATTCATTAGATGAGTGGCAAGGCTTTACAGATGAAGCTTTAAAGCAAGGGTATCAAATTGAGTTTCTTGAAAAAACAGGATTAACAATAGTCAAGCCAGATAAGAAATTTGATCGTTTTAAAGGTCGTGTTATGTTTCCTATTCATAGTATGAGTGGTCGTATTCTAGGTTTTGGAGGGCGTATTTTAAAAGTAGATAAAAAGGCTGCTAAGTACATGAACTCTCCAGAGAGTGAAGTATATCACAAAAGCAAAATACTCTATGGGATTTACCATGCAAAACAAGCAATAGCTAAAGAAGATAATTGTTATTTAGTTGAAGGCTATACAGATGTCATTCAATTTCATCAAGCAGGAATTAAAAATACTGTAGCATCTTCTGGTACTGCGTTATCTTCTGAGCAGATAAGACTTGTAAATAGATTGACAAATAATATCACAGTACTTTTTGATGGTGACGCGGCAGGAATTAGAGCCTCAATACGAGGTATAGATTTGATTCTAGAGCAAGGTATGAACGTGAAAGTCTGCGGTTTTCCGGAAGGTGAAGATCCAGATAGTTTTGCAAAACAAAAGACGCTTGAAGAATTAACAACGTATCTCAAGGACAACTCCAAAGATTTTATTCAATTTAAAGCCTCTTTATTAATAAAAGAAGCTAATAACGACCCAATAAAAAAAGCAGAGACTATTAGAGATATTGTAAATAGTATCTCTAAAATACCTGATCAAATAAAAAAGGAAATTTATATCCAAGAATGCTCCCGTATTATGGATATTAGAGAAGACGTGCTGTTTACGACCTTAGCCCAAATAAATAAAAAAGATGTTCAAGAGGCAAATAAAACCCACAAGAATGAGCAAAAACAAAACGCATTTCAAGTTGTAAAATCAGAGCCTAAAGCGCAAAAAGTAGATTTGCAATATGAATTAGAACGTAAAATAATTGAAATCTTATTACTCTATGGTACAGAGGTAGAGGATTTTGAAGACTTAGTTTTAAAAGAATCAGACGATGGTGAATTGCAATTAGAACCAGTAATCCAAAATGCTAAAGTTTTTGAGAAGATATATCTTGATTTGCAAGAAGACGAGATGCAGTTTTCAAATCCTATCTTTAAGACGTTATATCAAACAATTATAGATACGCTGCATCAAGAACCTGAATTCTCAATACAGAATTTCGTAAATAGACTAGATCAAGAGTTGGCTAATGATGTGACTACTATATTAATGAATGATGAGCGTTACACATTGCATGATTGGGAGCGTAATCATATCATTCCGAAGGCAAAACAACATTCAATTGCTCAGTTAGTAACACAAACAATTTTGACATTGCGTTGTTATTTGATTGATAAAAAAGTATTAGAATATCAAAATGATACCTTGCGAGAGGATGCGAACTCCAGAAATATATTAGAGGATGTTAAGGATTATCTAGGTTTAAAAATGTTACTGTCTAGAAAACTTGGAAAAGTTGTTGGAGGTAAAGTTTAAGAAATATCCATGTGTTTGCCTTGATTTACTAAATCAATAAGATTTGTGACATTAAGTTTCTTAAAAAGTCTTGCTTTATAAGTACTTACTGTTTTCTCATTAATGTCAAGTTCTAAAGCAATTTCTTTATTTTTTTTGCCAGATGATAATAATTTTAGGACTTCTACTTCGCGAGTTGATAAGCGTTTGTAAATTCTAGTTTTAGACTGTTTTGTGTCATTATAGTTTAAATGTTTAGACATCTTATCGCTTAGATGAATTCCTCCACTGTAAGCAGTCTTTATCGCTTTTATGATGACATTTGTAGATTCAGATTTTGATACATATCCAGATGCTCCAGCTTTTATAGTGCTTATAGCATAGATTTCTTCGGGATGGTAGCTAAACATAATAATGTTAATCTTGCCATGCTCTTTCTTAATAGCTCTAAGCGCGGTAATCCCATTGAGCTCTGGGAGCTCAATTTCTGAGACAATAACATCAACTTCATGACGTCTTACAAACTCAAAAATCTCAACACCACTTCCAGCAGTTCCCACTACTTGAATGTCTTCATGATTATCAAATAATAATTGAAAGCCAGTAGTTACGATAGGATGGTTATCAACCACTAATACCTTAATCATAATACATATTTAAATTAGTTAGTTAAAATAATGAGCCAGAACTTGTTAAATAAATTCAAGAATGTTGTAATTTTTCATACAAAGCTACTAAAAATTTCAACATAGTTCAGTTTTTGTGTGATTATCTCAGCGATTATTTTAAATTATTAGGAATTTCACAAACTGGTATGGCTACCATTTTGTGAGTATTTGAGAGATTATAATTGGTGAATATTCGAAATACTTCTTTTTGTCGTCCTTCAAAAGCATTTTCAGTTTTCCCCTCTTCTTTCATGTTCATTGCCCATTCTAGTTCTGGATAAGAAGCACCAATTTGATCTTCATCACTTCTAGCATCTCCAAATAAACCATCACTTGGTGTAGCTTTTATAATTGATTCTGGTACCTTAAGGTATTCTCCTATTTGGTAAACTTCAGATTTCATAAGATCGGCAATAGGACTCAAATCAACGCCACCATCTCCATACTTTGTGTAAAAACCCACACCAAAATCTTCAACTTTATTTCCAGTTCCAGCGACTAAAAGCCCTAATATTCCAGCATGATAATACAAGGTGGTCATCCTTAATCGAGCTCTTGTGTTAGCTAATACCATATCTACAGTAGCTTGTTCGCCGTCTAAAGAGACTTCTGTTTTAAATTCTTCAAAAACAGGTGTCAGGTCTGTTTTAGTGCTTTTTACGTTAGAAAAACGCTCTTTTAATTGAGAAATATGTTTTTGTGCTCTACTTACATGACTTTCAGCTTGATGAATTGGCATTTCAATGCATAGAATCTTTAACCCTGTTTTGGCACACAGAGTGGACGTGACAGCAGAATCAATTCCTCCGGATATACCTATAACAAAACCATTCGCACCAGCTTTTTTAGCATAATCTTTAAGCCAATTTACAATATGTTCAACGACTTTTTCTGTTTGCATTTTATTGAGTTTTTATTTTAAGAAGAGTACCTTTGCTTTACAAAAATAATAAGATAAACTCAAAAATCAGTTAGTAAAACATATTTACTTTTATTAAAATTTTGAAATCTAAGTACATGAGAAAAATAACACTATTTGTTTTTGTTCTAGCGGCTTTTTTTAGTTGTAAAAATGATGAAGCCTTAGAGAACGAAATCGCAAAAATTGATACACATTTTAATATTGAGCGATTTGATCGTGCTTTCGCTGAGGCTAAACCAGAGGATTTAGGTCAGCTTAAAAAGGTATATCCATTCATGTTCTCAAATCATGTTCCTGATTCAATTTTTATAGCTCAAATGAGTGATACTTTGCAAAATGAGTTGTTAAACGAAGCAAGTAAAAAATTTAATGACTTTTCGACAATCAAAAATGAAATCAATAGGTTATTTCAGCATTTAAAATATTACAACGTATCCTTTACCGAACCTCGTATAATTACCTTGACAAATAATGTTTCTTATAGAGATAAAGTCATTGTCACAGATACTATAGTGCTTATTCCGCTTGATAATTATTTAGGTCAAGATCATAAATTTTATGGAAATTTCCCTAAATATATTACTCAAAATTTGGAGCCATCACAAGTAGTCGTCGATTTGGCAAAAGCGTATGCAGAGAAACAAATTTTTCAATCTCAAAGAAAGACATTTTTAGACGAGATGATTTTCTTCGGAAAACAGCTGTATTTCAAAGATAAAGTCATTCCATTTAAAACTGATGCTGAAAAAATCGGTTACTCAAAAGAGCAATTGGAATTCGCTAACTTTAATGAAGATATGATTTGGACAGAATTTGTAGAAAATGAAATGCTTTACAATACCGATAGTTCTTTACCAGCGCGTTTTATAGCAGAGGCACCTTTTTCAAAATTCTTTTTAGCATTAGATAATGAAACTCCAGGACGACTTGGCCAATATATAGGTTGGCAAATTGTAAGATCATATATGAAAAATAACAAGGTTTCTCTTAACGAAATGTTGCAAACCGAAGCAATAGATATATTTAATAAATCAAATTACAAACCCTCCAAATAATGGCAAATCACACATCCAAAATAGAGCTCAATATAGAACTTGACGAAAATAAAGTTCCAGAAAAATTACATTGGACCGCAGAAGATGGCGGTATCTCAAACGAAGAGGCAAAAGCAATGATGCTTGCTGTTTGGGATGGGAAAGCTAAGGAAACTCTTCGTATTGATTTGTGGACTAAAGACATGCCTGTTGACGAGATGAAACAGTTTTTTCATCAAACACTAGTTGAAATGAGTAATACCTTCCAAAGAGCTACTCAAGATGATAAAATGACGGCAACTATGAAAGATTTCTGCGACTATTTTGCTGAGAAATTGGAACTTACAAAGGATTAATAATTTAAACTTAATGTAAAGTTGAGATCATATGAAGCAGCTTGAAAACTGTTGGGTTTTATCGATTTCAATGAAATAACAAATATTAGTTAGGTTTCGTGCATCAAAGAAAACTAAGGTTTTTTTGATGTAAATTATCATATGAGATAGACGCTTTTTGGTGTCATTATTACTCTAGTTGTACTCTTTGCATTTAAATATTGTTGAGATAAAAAAGAAGATAGAATGTCGCTTCTGGAAAATACAGCACTCATTCAAGAGCTAATCAAGAACGTTGGGAAGTTAGTAGTTACAGAAGGCTATTTTAGTTAGGGTTTTACTTATAAAAACTCAAAAGCAGTTTTTGGTGATTTATTAGAAGCCGAGAAAAGAGCTATTGTAATCGTAAATGCAGATGTGACCGTTAGTTATGATTTAGCTTGATGACGTATGAAGTTGACGAATTAGCCAAAACTCGTCGTATTATGAGTATTCCAAAAGAAGAAATTAAAATTAGTCCAGATTTTGAATATTATGACATTCAAGCCGGTTTCCTAAACCAATTTGAAGCTAAAGATTATAATGACGTAAAAAAAATAGTGAATACATCACTAGTCAAAAAAATTGAAGCTTCAGATTTAAAATCAAACGCACAAAACAGACTAATTAGCGAACTGTCTGAATTTTATATTCTTACCAATACTAAGGGTTGGACTTTAGAATATAATCAAAACCTAGTGAGCAATTTTGATAAGCTTAAAAACCTACCGAGTCTAAAGAAGTAATTCTGGTAACACACGATGTATTCATAATGTCGTGCTGAGCCTAGTCGAAGCCACACAATATGTAGAGCTGCGAATCTCATTTCAATTTATATTTTTTTCTAGATTAACCCAACCGCCACCATTGATAGCGTCAATAGCTTTGAGGTTTAAGAATTTAGCGGCTTTATTGGAACGAACGCCACTTGCGCAACAGACCACTAAAGGTTTATTTAATGCTTTTACTTCCTTTACTCGAGTATTCAATTCATTTAAAGGAATATGAACAGAGTTATTAATATGTCCATTATCCCATTCGCGTTGTGTTCTTACATCTAAAATAATTGCTCCATTATTTAAGTATTCTTGTACTTGACGTTTTTTCCTGCCAAAAATAAAATTTAAAAATCCCATAGTTAAAGTTTTATAGAGTAATTAATTCTAATCCATTATCAATTAAGTGAGCTATTTTAGGTTTTTTAATCTTCATTTTGTTTAAATAACTTAAAATATCTTCACTCAGTCTATTGTCGAAATTATTTGTCAATTCATACAGTTCTATAGCTAAAAGCCAATCTTCCTGATGATTCGCTGATAATGTACTGAAAATTACTTCTAGATCTTTAGCGGTGTATGTTGAATCTCTTAGAGTTCTCACTTTTTTATAGAGTAATTCCAATTCAAGTATCGTTTTATTTTTATCAAGTTTAGTTGTTTTTGTTTCTGAAACATGATATAAGTTATCAAATGATCTATAATCTGCAGCACCAGCAAAAGCAGAAGTAATAGAGGAGCCAACAGCTAGTTTAAAAGTGCCTTCTTCGGGAGAAAATAATTTATGCTTTTTATAGGTAACAGTACAATCTTCAAATTCGATAAGGATTAATTTGCCAAAGACATTTCTAATTCCAGTAACATTTAAGCCTTCAATAGTAATGCCGCTCTCATATTCTATAGAGATGCGTTTTCCGTCGTAAAAATTATAAGCTTTTAGATCTCGTGGTCGCATGTCTTCAATGGCTAGACTAATCCCTTTAAGTTTGCCAATAGGAGAACTAAATCCATTTATATTAGCGTTTTTGCCGTGGCCAATAAGTTCTTTGTCTCTATTGGCTAAAGCAGTAGGTCCTTGGGTTTTAAAAAAGACAACATTATTGTCTTCATCAGTTATCATTTGGGTAAATATGCCAGAAATTTGTAAACCAGTATTGAGCTCAATACTTCCAATTTTTTGAGAATCAATAAGTTTTTGTAAGCCTCTAAATCCACCTTTTCTAAGTGCCATATTGCTAGAGAACTCCTCAAGAACTTGCATTAAATAGGCGAAATCAGGAGTTACGAAAAGTTGAGGCTGCGGTTTAGTGATGTCAAATTCTATGTCTGCAGCATCACTACTATACAGCCATTTTTCCACATTTTTAGTCATACACCATTTGCTTTCACCAATAGAAGACAATAATCCTGCACCATAAATTTTTGGATTTTCAATGGTGCCAATTAATCCGTACTCAACAGTCCACCAGTGTAAGTTTCTGATTTTTGCCATTTCAGAAAGCGGCACTTTTTTGTTTTGAAGTTCGTTAACTACATCTTCAGCTTTTTCAATCTCCTCATTTCTGGAGTCAGCAGATTCTTTCAAAATAGAAAGAGATCTTACAGCTTCATACATATCATTATCATGTGATGATAAGATGGCTTTCGCGCCAATTTCTCCAAAACGTCTTAAGTATTCTGCATAATCTGGATTTGCAATTATTGGGGCGTGACCTGCAGCTTCATGAATGATATCTGGAGCTGGTGTGTATTCAATATTTTCTAGTTGTCGCATTTCCGAAGCAATGACTAATACTTTGTAGGCTTGAAACTCCATAAATGCATTAGGAGGTATAAAACCATCCACAGCAACTGCAGCCCAGCCAATATCTTTTAAAATACGATTCATACCATACATACTCGGGATGGTGTCAACAGAGATTCCAGTTTTGTGTAATCCTTTTACGTATGAATGGTGAGCAAATTCGCTTAAGTAAGACACGTTTTTGCGCATCACATAACGCCAAACTGCCTGATTGATTGGGGAGTAGTCATCGTAGTTTTGAGGTTTAATAAATTGCTTTAAGTGAGGTGGTAATCTATCAATTAAAGGATTGGTTTCTATTTGAGTATTCATAGAATATTGAGATGATTTAACTTTAAAACATTGCAAAGTTATGAATTAAAAATCGCCTTTTAATATGTCGTGTTTTGATTGAGATATAGTTTAAGCCGAATATGTATCTTAGCGCTAATGAAATCTGAAACACGTAAAGATGAAATTATAAATACTGCTGCTAAACTTTTTAAAGAGAAAGGTTACAGTGCCGTGACCATGCGTGATTTGGCAACTGCAATGGGGATGAAAGCAGCTAGTCTTTATAATCATATCAACTCGAAACAAGACATACTTAAAGTCATTATCATATGTATAGCTGAAGAATTCACTAATGGAATGGATATAATTATCAGTTCAGAAGAATCTAATATTGATAAACTTAAAAAAATCGTAAGCTTACATGTTGATATCACATCTCATAACACTAGCGGTATGGCGTCTTTAAATAATGACTGGATGCACCTAGAAGACCATTTAGAATACTACCTTAAACTTAGAAATGAATATGAAGCTAATTTTCTTAAGATTATAAAAACAGGTATTACTACTTCAGAAATTAAAAATAGTAATCCCGAAATTATCATGTTTTCAATGCTAACTACTTTGCGGTCGTTGTATTTATGGATTCCCAAAAAAGAAGATCTTAACGCAAACGATTTAGCTAATGGATTGAGTCAAGTTCTCATTGACGGAATTAACAATTAATTAAGATTTAAATTTTGTATCTTTGTTCTTTAAACTAACAGTTGTTAGTTTGATCTGTAAGGTTTTGAAAGCCTGATAGGTTTTAATAAAGTTTAACGTAATAATTCCCTTTCCTCTGGAAAGGGTTAAGGATAGTAATGGCAGAATTTTACAACTTAAGAGTTGCAGATATTTATAAGGAGACAGAAGATACATCAGTAGTGACTTTTGAGGTCCCAGTGCACTTGCAAGACGCATTTAAATTTAGACAAGGGCAACATTTGACTTTAAAAGTAGATATTAATAATGAGGATGTGCGTCGTTCTTATTCTTTGTGTTCAAGTCCTATTGAGAATAAATGGCAGGTTGCTGTTAAACTTATCCCTGGCGGAAAGTTTTCGACCTATATAAACGAAGTATTGAGAGCTGGAGATGACCTGGAAGTTATGTCTCCTAGTGGTAATTTTGGTGTCTCAGTTAAACCAGAAGATGCTAAAAATTATCTATTTTTTGCGGCAGGAAGCGGTATCACTCCAGTGCTATCTATGGTGAAAACGCATCTTAAAGCAGAGCCAAATTCAACATGTAAGTTATTTTATGTCAATAAGACAGCTAAATCTATTATCTTTAAAGAAGAACTAGAACAACTAAGAAACAAATATTTCGGAAGATTCGAAATCTACTACTTTTTAACCAAAGAACGGCGAGATATAGACTTGTTTAACGGTCGCTTTGATGATGATAAAATGGGTATTTTGACAAAAACATTTATAGATATTCCAGATACAAGTGAGGTATTCCTTTGTGGACCAGAGAACATGGTAAACTACATAAGTACGTATTTAATTAACCAAGGCTTGCCCAAAGAATTAGTTCATTTTGAGTTGTTTGTCACTGGGCTTTCAGAAGATGATATTAAACGTGCAGAACGTTTAGCACAACAAAAAGTAGAAGGTGTAGAAGTTACGATCGTTGATGGTGGAAAAGAATTTTCATTCACGATGACAAAAGAATATGATAATATTTTAGATGCAGCTTTAGGCGCTGGAGCAGATTTGCCATTTGCGTGTAAAGGCGGAGTTTGTAGCACCTGTAAATGCCGTGTGATTGGAGGATCAGTAGAAATGAAAATTAATTATGCATTAGATGAAAAAGAAGTCGCGCAAAATTTGGTATTAAGCTGTCAAGCTGTGCCAACGGCAGATAAAGTCGTCGTCGATTTCGACGTTTAACATAATAATTAGGGCGTTACCCTAAAGGGTCAGGCTCTCGCAAGTCGCTATCAAAGATGAGCTCCAACAAGTGCTCCATCCTTAACGCGGTTGTCAATCGAGTAAGCGCAAAATAAGAAATCAGTGACTATTATTTAAGACTGATTTCTAAAGCTAAAAACAATTACAAAAGCCCTTTCTTTTGGAAAGGGTTGGGATAGTAAAAAAGAAAAATTAACTCGCTTGTGGTCAAAAGCCAACAGCTAAAAGCTAAAAACAATGAGTGAAGAGCAAATTAGAAGTTTAGAAAGGCAATTCGATGAGCGTATCGCAAGAGACGAGAAAATCGAACCTAAAGATTGGATGCCAGAAAAGTATCGTAAAACGCATATACGTCAAATGTCGCAACACGCACATTCCGAAATTGTAGGTATGCTACCAGAAGGTAACTGGATTTCAAGAGCACCTTCCTTAAGACGTAAAGTGGCGCTATTAGCAAAAGTGCAAGATGAGGCGGGTCATGGTTTGTACCTGTATTCTGCAACTGAAACTTTAGGGATTTCTAGAGAAGAAATGTACGAGCAATTACATACAGGGAAAGCCAAATATTCAAGTATCTTCAATTATCCTACAGTCTCTTGGGCAGATATGGGAGCCGTTGGTTGGTTGGTAGATGGTGCAGCTATTATTAATCAAGTGCCGTTGTGTAACACATCGTACGGACCTTATGCACGAGCAATGATTCGTGTGTGTAAAGAAGAAAGTTTTCACCAACGTCAAGGTTTTGAAATCATGATGAAATTAGCTAACGGTTCCCCTGAGCAAAAAGAATTGGCTCAAGATGCGTTAAACCGCTGGTGGTGGCCAAGCTTAATGATGTTAGGACCAACAGATGCTGAGTCTGTCCATACCGAGCAGTCCATGAAATGGAAATTAAAACGAAAGTCAAATGATGATTTACGTCAACAGTTTATAGATCAAACAGTTCCTCAAGCAGAATTAATTGGCTTAACTATTCCAGATCCAGATTTAAAATGGAACGAAGAACGTGGTAGCTACGATTTTGGAGACATCAATTGGGATGAATTTTGGCAAGTTGTAAAAGGTCATGGACCTTGCAACAAGGAAAGAATGAAAGCAAGAATCGGTGCATGGGAAGAAGGCGAATGGATTCGTGATGCAGCAATGGCGCATGCCGAAAAGAAACAAGAAAGAAAACAAAAACAAGCAGTATAATAGAGACTTGAAATTGAAGTCGAATAGGGACCTGAACGGTTTTTGATTTCAATGTCACGCTCGATTTTAATTTTAATATTATGTCAAATAAAAAAAACTGGCCACTCTGGGAAATCTTTGTAAGAAGTAAAAACGGATTAGAGCACAGGCACTTTGGTAGTCTTCATGCAGCGGATTCAGAAATGGCTCTAGAAAACGCACGTGATGTCTACACAAGACGCAGTGAAGGTGTCAGTATTTGGGTTGTAGAATCTATTAATATTACAGCTTCAAATCCTGATAATAACGGCGAATTATTTGAGCCTGCTCATGATAAAGTGTATCGCCATCCAACTTTTTATGAGTTGCCAGACGACGTAAAACATATGTAATTTGAGCTTTGTACAAAATACAATTCCCAAGAAAGCGGGAAATTCTTAAAATTTAATACAATGTTTAATTAAAATGAGTCCCGCTTTCGTGGGAAGTAAACATGAAAAACGAAAACTTATATAACTACATTCTTGGTATTGCAGATAACAGCTTAATCCTCGGCCAACGCCTAGGAGAACTTTGTGGTCATGGACCAACATTAGAAACAGATATCGCTTGTACAAACATCTCATTAGATTTATTCGGACAAGTTCGCAGCTATTTCCAATATGCAGCTAAAATTGCGGGAGATAAAAGAACCGAAGATGATATTGCGATGCTCCGAAAAGAGCGCGAGTACAAAAATGTATTATTGGTAGAACAACCTAATACGAATTTTGCCTACACCATTGGTCGTCAATTTTTATTTGATGTCTATCATTTGGCATTCCTTGCAGAATTGCAGAAAAGTACAGATTTAACGTTGTCTGCTATTGCAAATAAATGCATCAAAGAAGTGAGTTATCACGAACGTTTCTCTTCAGATTGGGTCAAGCGTTTAGGTGATGGTACAGAGGAGAGTAATCAAAAAATGCAAGAGGCTATTAATGATTTATGGACGTATACAGATGAATTGTTTCATCAAACAGAAGCCGATAAAGTTATGGTAGCAGAAGGCGTAGGTGTCGATGTAACCAAGCTAAAATTAAATTATTATAAACGAGTAAATGACCTTTTACAGGTAGCAGACCTTGAGATACCAGAATCAAAATATTTCCAAAAAGGTGGTAAAGAAGGGATTCATACAGAGCATTTAGGGTATTTATTAAGTGAATTGCAATACATGCAACGCGCCTATCCAAATATGGAATGGTAACCCAAATTGCTGCGCAGTCAGGAATCTAAAAAAAAAGAAGTTGAATTTGAAGATGACAGTAGTTAGAAAGCTTTTCAAATTCAGTTTTAAAAACATATGACATCAACAGAACAAAATATAGACGAAAAGTTAATCCCAATATTGGAAGAGGTTTCAGATCCAGAAATCCCAGTATTATCTATTATGGATATGGGAGTCGTGCGTTCTGCAGTGATTATAAACGAGATCGTTAAAGTCGAAATTACGCCAACCTATAGTGGTTGTCCTGCAATGGATGTGATAGGAGACGATATTAAAAAAGCATTAAAGGACGCAGGTTACGACTCTGAAATTGATTTGATTTTACATCCTGCATGGACTACTGATTGGATTACACCAAGAGGTCGAAAAGCCTTAGAAGATTATGGAATAGCAGCGCCTTTAGATGCCGAAGCAGATATAGATGTCTTGCTAAACGGAAAACGAATCGTTAAGTGTACCAATTGTGGTTCTCAAAACACGAGGCTAGTAAGTCAATTTGGTTCAACGGCATGTAAAGCACAATTTCAGTGTGATGATTGTCAAGAACCATTCGATTATTTTAAATGTTTAAAGTGACCAATTCTTGCGAAAGCAGGAGTCTTAATATAACACTGTAATGGCCTTCGTGCTTGCAATAAATAATAAAGATGTAATGAGTTCAATAGAATTAAAAATAGAAAATAAAGTAGCCATAATAAGGCTAAACAGACCAGAAGTATTCAATAGCTTCAATCGTGAAATGGCATTTTTACTTCACGACACTTTAGACGCTTGTGAAAAGAATGCTGACGTAAGAGCAATCGTTCTTACTGGAAACGGAAAAGCGTTTTGTGCTGGTCAAGACTTAAAAGAAGTAACAGATTCAGACTTAAATCCAGGATTTAAAAAAATTCTCGAAGAACATTACAACCCAATCATTACAAGAATACGAGCTATTAAGAAACCAGTAATAGCTGCAGTTAATGGTGTTGCAGCAGGAGCAGGAGCAAATATTGCTTTAGCCTGTGATGTTATAGTGGCACACGAAAAAGTGAGTTTTATTCAAGCGTTTAGTTTAATTGGTTTAGTTCCTGATAGTGCTGGTACGTTTTTTCTACCGCGTCTAATCGGATTTCAAAAAGCATTAGCGTTAGCGATGTTAGGTGATAAAATTCCAGCAGTTGAGGCTGAAAAAATGGGAATGATATACAAATGTGTTCCAGTAGAAGAATTTGAAGACACTATTAATAAACTAGCATTGAAAATGGCAAACATGCCAACAAAAGCTTTAGGTCTCATTAAAGAATTGTATAATAATTCAATGACAAATGATTTAGAATCTCAGCTAGCTTTAGAGTCTAAATTACAAATTGAAGCAGCGAGTACAGAAGATTATGCTGAAGGTGTTGCTGCATTTATAGAGAAAAGAAAACCAGAATTTAAAGGAAGATAAATCAACAGATTTGTCATTCCGCACTTGATGCGGAATCCACAATAAAAGATAAAGCATGAATGTAGGAATTATCGGAGGAGGAACAATGGGAAGTGGTATAGCACAAGTTACTGCTACTGCTGGTTGTAAAGTCAAATTATACGATACTAATCAAGCTGCTTTGGATAAAGCAAAAGCTGCTTTAGAAAAGATATTAGTTCGTCTTATAGAAAAAGGGCGAATCGATTCCGAAGAGAAAATTAGAATCCAATCTAATATTTCATACGTCGATAGTT
>NZ_JBLIET010000008.1:0-98759 GCF_047633235.1 Psychroserpens sp.
ATCAGTAACACAAGATTCAAGAGTAGCAATGTTAATCGCATTCCAGTCATTGGCTAATTTTTCGTTGTCGTCACCAGAACATTCAATAAACTCATCTTTTACAGAACAGTTATCTAAGTTAGGAGCTTTTGTGTCTTCTAAAGTTAATGTTACGTTTAAGGTAGTTGTATTGTCACAATCGTCAGTAATAGTATAGATAACAGCAATCGTACCAACTTGACCACACGTAGAAACTAGGTTATTGTAGGTATAATTCGAAGTCACTTGACCGCTAAAGTCTGCATCACAAGTATCAGTAACACAAGATTCAAGAGTAGCAATGTTAATCGCATTCCAATCATTGGCTAATTTTTCGTTATCATCGCCAGAACATTCGATAGATTCATCTATTACAGAACAGTTATCTAAGTTAGGAGCTGTTGTGTCTTCTAAAGTTAATGTTACGTTTACGGTAGTTGTATTGTCACAATCGTCAGTAATAGTATAGATAACAGCAATCGTACCAACTTGACCACACGTAGAAACTAGGTTATTGTATGTATAATTCGAAGTCACTTGGCCGCTAAAGTCTGCATCACAAGTATCAGTAACACAAGATTCAAGAGTAGCAATGTTAATCGCATTCCAATCATTGGCTAATTTTTCGTTGTCATCGCCAGAACATTCGATAGATTCATCTATTACAGAACAGTTATCTAAGTTAGGAGCTGTTGTGTCTTCTAAAGTTAATGTTACGTTTAAGGTAGTTGTATTGTCACAATCGTCAGTAATAGTATAGATAACAGCAATCGTACCAACTTGACCACAAGTTGAAACTAGATTATTGTAGGTATAACTCGAAGTCACTTGACCGCTAAAGTCTGCATCACAAGTATCAGTAACACAAGATTCAAGAGTAGCAATGTTAATCGCATTCCAGTCATTGGCTAATTTTTCGTTGTCGTCACCAGAACATTCAATAAACTCATCTTTTACAGAACAGTTATCTAAGTTAGGAGCAATTGTATCAACTACAGATATAGTTTGCGTGTCTGAAATTGAATTACCGCACTCGTCAGTTGCTGTCCAAGTTCTAGTAATTGTTTCTGTAGATCCGCAAGCATCAACAGAATTATCACTGAATGTTATCGTTACACTTCCACAGGTATCAACAGCTGTTGCACTTCCCGTATCTGCTGGGTCTGTACTTTCGTTACATTCTACGATGACATTTACTGGCATACTCAATGTAGGAGCTTCATTGTCTTCAATGATAATAGTTTGAATTTCTGATACTGAATTCCCACAGTCATCTGTGGCAGTCCAAGTTCTAGAAATAGTTTGAGTGCTACCACAATTTGTAGTAGAAGTATCTGTATAAATTAAGGTGACACTTCCACAGGTATCTAAAGCGGTTGCTGTTCCCGTATTAGTAGGATTAGTGTTTTCTCCACATTCTCTAACTTTATTTGGAGGAATTATAATCGTTGGAGGTGTTGTATCTACAACAGTAATAATCTGGGTGTCTGTTGACGTGTTTCCACAATCATCTGCAGCAATCCAAGTTCTAGTAATTGTTTCTGTAGATCCGCAAGCATCAACAGAATCATCACTGAATGTTATCGTTACATTTCCGCAGGTATCAGTAGCAGTTGCACTACCAGTGTTTGTAGGGCTTGTGTCATCATTACACTCAATATTTGTATTTGATGGTACTGTTAGGGATGGAGGTGTTGTATCTTGAATAACGATACTTTGTACATAAGAATCTATAGTCACTCCACATTCGTCTGTAAATGACCAAGTATTTGTATAAGAACCATTACTAGGACAATTTGTCTCTGAAACAAATGGCCCAGAAGTTTTAATTAATGTAAAATCACACTTATCAGTATTGGGTTCTAGGTTTTGTGCGTCATTGATAGCGTCAGTAGTAGAACAATCAATAATAACATCTAAAGCATTAGGTATAGTTGCCCAATTGACTTCAGGTTGAATTACATCAATAATTAAAGGTAATAGGTCTCCTTGATTACAATCTCTTATAGATGCAGAACTAAGGGTTGTTTGAACATTTGGATTTTGAACACCTGTATACGATGCTATAAACTGAATCTCAAAATCTAAGTTACAATCCGTTTGTAAAAAATAGCAGTCGTCTTGAATTTGAAGATCGAATAGAACTTCCAATATATTATCACCTACATCTAGCATGCCATCATCAAAAGAAAACACAGCTTCTCTTGTATTAGTATCATAGTCAAGTGTAATACCCGATGGTAAGTTATTTGTAGTGATACTCGTTATTTGTGGAGGTAGAATACCTGAAACTGTTAGGTTTTGAGCACTATCATTTCCTCTATTGTACATATCAAAACTAAAACCTAGAGTTGAACCTGGTACTGCAGGACTACTCCCAGACTCTAAAACTAAATCAATTGGAGCAAGATCAGGAGCCCACACTTCAATAGATAGACCTAAAAGGTATAAGCCATAAGTTTCTTGGTCTGATGTTAATCTAAATGTTGCTGAAGATTGATTGTTAGCAATTGCTGTATTTAGAGTGTTGTCTAAGTTAAATATGCTCGCATCAAAGCCTAAAGTATTTAAACTTGCTGGATTTCTGTTAATAAAATTGATTCCTCTATCAGTGATTTTACTATTAAAGAAGTTTGTTGAAAGTCGTTGAGTAGTAGAAATATCTTGGTAGACTCCTAAAACATTTCTTATTTGCAGCATGTCTCCACCTAAATCCCTATCTCCTTCTAAAGCGCCAATTAAAATATCTGCATCGACATTGCCATTTGGTACAGTTTGAAAACCGTCAAAGACAATATCAAAGTTATTATTTGATGCTGTAACTTGAGCATAACCGTCGTATAAACTAATATTTTTTGAAGGTAATTTTGGGCTTTCATAAACAAAGACAATTTGCCAACCACCAGAGGTGCCAATGTTTGTGAAATCATGACCTGTAAGACTACCAGTTTTGGCTTCTACGTTTGCAACCTGATATTTACCATATGCAGATCCTAAGTTTTGTACTTCGTTAGTAATATCTTTAAAACAAATATAGGGATCGTTATCAATATGAGTAGCTCTATCTCTTCCTCTATACACAATCTCGTCAGCTGTAATAGTAGTATATGTGTTTTGTCCTGGTAACATTAACTTCACATCGTTATAGTTCCAGTTAGGTTGATTTTCAGAATTAATATTATTAGTAGGTTCTCTATCGGCAGCAGCCCAATATAAATAGACTTTATACATTGATAAACATGCGAGATGAGGCTCAGGATTAACAAGGTTTGCACTACTAGAATTAAATGTAGTATTGTCATTATCAATATCTACAAATACATTATTGTTAAAAGAATGATTTCCTGAATTACCGTTATAGTTTTGTGTAGAAGTTCTAGAAAGCACATTGTTAGCAATCATGCAAACATCACCTTTAACAGTTTCATTGAGACGCGCTTCAAAAGAATCTAACACTTGCGCATTTGCAAAAAGACCAAAGCATATAGTAAGTATAGCAATGAGATTTTTGAAGGTATTATGATTAATAGCAGTTTTCATAAATACATTTTTATTTTACTTAACCATCTCTAGTTAAATTTGGGACTTAGTTTTAATATTTTTGTTACATCGTTCATAATTTTCACAAACGATTATATATGACTTTGTAATTTACTTTTGACGCTTACTTGACTTCATTACATTTTGTAACTCTACAAGTTAGTGCTTTACCGTTGGTACCGAACATCATTAAGATGTTAAAATACGCTGTCATGCGATTTAAAAAATAAATATAACTAATAGGAGCCTTATCGGCCATAATTAGTGGTGTAAAATATTTTGAGGGAAGAACATTGTTAATCAATGCGTGTTAAATGGATATATTAATATATTTTTGATTTGGGTTTAATAGAAACTAATTTAACTCTACAAATGAACTAAATACTAATTCGTTTGACAAATTTAAATGATAAAGGTGGCAAAATACTCGTTAAAACGGAATAACACAACATTTTATCGATAAAAAATGTATTTAATCGAATATAGATGAAAACACTTATACTAGTTAGGCACGCCAAATCATCGTGGAAACATAACGTTGACGATAAAGAGAGACCACTAAAGAACAGAGGGAATACTGATGCAGAATTAGTGTCAATAGCTCTCAAATATAGAGATTTAGAGCTAGATCAGATTTATTCAAGTCCTGCCAATAGAGCTCTCTCAACGGGTAAAATATTTATCAATAATTTGAATATTGAAAATGATAAAATTATAATTGAAAATAATTTGTATGATTTTGGAGGAGATCAAGTCATTAGTTTTATTAAAGAGTTAGACCAAAATTATCAAAATGTTATGATTTTTGGTCATAACCACGCTTTCACATCTATTTGCAATATATTTGGTGACTCTTTTATTGATAATCTTCCTACAAGCGGATTAGTCGTCATTGATTTTGATGTTAATTCATGGGCTGATATTAATAAAGGATGTACTAGATTTACAATTTTTCCAAGAGATTTAAAACAATGACAAAAGATAAAAACAGTTATATAAATAGAGAGTTAAGTTGGCTTCAATTTAATGATAGAGTATTACAAGAAGCTGCTGATGAAAGTGTCCCTCTAATTGAACGTTTTCGTTTTTTAGGGATTTTCTCTAATAATTTAGATGAATTTTTTAAAGTACGTTATGCAACCGTAAAGCGAATTGACGAAGCAGGAAAAGGCGGTAAAAGCGAGTTAGGTATGAAAGCTTCTGAACTTCTTGAAATTATCACTCAAGTTGTTATAAAACAACAAAGTACAAGTTTAGATATACTGGCTAATATTGGTGAAAAGCTAGAAAAGGAAAGGATTTTTATTGTTGACGAAAAAACAATTAAAAAACACCATCACGACTTTATAAAAGACTATTTTATTCAACAGGTGAGTCCTGCGTTAGTTACAATAATATTAAATGATTTATTAGAACTTCCGGTACTTAAAGATATTTCTGCTTATTTGGCAGTAAAAATGGAGCTTACCAGTGGAAAAAAACAATATGCTCTTATTGAAATTCCTAAATCAATGGACCGTTTTATTGTTTTACCCTCTGCAGGAGATAATAGCTACATAATGGTTCTGGATGATTTATTGAGGTACTGTATGGATGACATTTTCAATATCTTTAATTATAATAGTATTACTGCTAATATGATTAAAATAACAAGAGATGGTGAGTTAGATTTTGATAGTGATTTGAGTAAAAGTTTTATTGAAAAATTATCTGATAGCGTAAAAGACAGACAAATTGGTGATCCAGTTCGCTTTGTTTATGATAAAACAATTGATGAAGAAACATTAGTATATCTTATGTCTAAAATGGGTATTGAATCTAAGGATAGTGTTATTCCTGGAGGTCGTTATCATAACAGAAGAGATTATATGGGGTTTCCTAGTCTTGGAAGAACAGATTTACTGTATGATAAAATAATGCCTTTACCAGTAAAAGGGTTAAGTATTCAAAACAGTATTTTTAGTTCTATTGCAAAAAAAGATTATTTGCTCCATACTCCTTATCAAACATTCTCTTATGTTGTTAAGTTTTTACGTGAAGCAGCTCTTGATCCTCAAGTTAAATCTATTAAAATTACTATTTATAGACTGGCACAAATCTCACATATTGCGAGTTCTTTGATTAATGCTGCAAAAAACGGAAAAAAAGTAACTGTTGTTATAGAATTAAGAGCACGTTTTGATGAGCAAGCCAATATTGATTATGCGGAGCAAATGCAGGATGAAGGTGTTAATTTACTATTTGGTGTTCCAGGATTAAAAGTTCATAGTAAAATTTGTGTTATAGAGCGAGAGGAAGAAAACTCTATAAAACGTTACGGATTTATAAGTACAGGTAACTTTAATGAATCTACATCCAAAATTTATACTGACTTTACTTTATTTACAGCGAATCAAAAAATATTAAAAGATATTAGTATGGTGTTTAATTTTTTTGACACTAATTATCGCATATATAGATATAAACATATTATAACATCTCCTCATTATACAAAATCAAAGCTATTTACACTTATTGATACAGAAATTGACAATGTAAAGGACGGAAAACCAGCATTTATTAAACTTAAATTAAATAGTATTTCAAGTTATAAAATGATTGATAAGTTATACGAAGCAAGTAGAGCGGGTGTTAAAATTCAAATGATAGTGAGAGGTATTTGTTGTTTAGTTCCTGGTGTTACAGGAATGAGTGAAAACATTGAAGTTATTAGTATCATTGATAAATTTCTAGAGCACACTAGAATGTATGTTTTTTGCAATAATAATGATAACAAAGTTTATATTTCTTCTGCAGATTGGATGACACGTAATATAGAAAATAGAGTAGAAGTAAGTTGCCCAATTTATCAAGATGATATTAAAAAAGAATTGTTAGATGTTTTTGATATTTGTTGGAGTGATAATGTAAAGGCTAGAGTAATTGAAAGTTCTCAAAGTAACGAATATAGAAAAGATAGTAAAGTTAAAGTTAGAGCACAATTTGCGCTTTACGATTATTTTAAAGAAAAACTGAATTCATAGTATGTTAACCATTAAAAAATATGCAGCAATAGATATAGGATCTAATGCCGTTAGACTTTTGATTGCGAGTATTATAGAACAAAAAGGACAACCAGTTAAGTTCAAGAAAACATCTCTAGTTCGTGTTCCAATTAGACTTGGAGCTGACGTGTTTTTAAATGGAGAGATTTCCGAAGACAATCAAAAACGCATGTTAGATACCATGACAGCCTTTAGGTTATTAATGCAATCACATAAGGTTATTACCTATAAAGCATGCGCTACTTCTGCAATGCGGGAGGCAGATAATGGAGTTGAACTTTCTAAACTAATCTCAAAAAAAGCAAAGATTCATATTGATATTATTGGAGGAGAGGAAGAAGCAGCTATTATCGCTGCTACAGATTTAAATTCATATATAAAAGAAGATAAAACATATTTATATGTAGATGTTGGTGGCGGTAGTACAGAGTTTACTGTGATTCACCTTGGTAAAACAGTGGCATCAAAATCATTTAAAATTGGAACCGTAAGGCTGCTAAATGATATTGTTAAAAAAGAGACTTGGCAAGAGCTTGAGAGTTGGATCAAAACAAACACAAAAGGTTATGATGTAGTCGATTTAATTGGTTCTGGTGGTAACATTAATAAAATATTTAAAATTTCTGGTAAAGCAATGGGTAAACCGTTAACTTACTTTTATTTAACGTCGTATTATAATAAACTTCAAACGTATTCTTACGAGGAACGTATTACTGAGCTCGAACTTAATCCTGATCGTGCAGATGTTATTATTCCTGCTACAAGAATCTATTTATCTGCTATGAAGTGGAGTGGAGCAAAGGATATGTATGTGCCTAAAATCGGGCTTTCAGATGGAATAATAAAAAGTGTTTATTTTAAAACAGTATCAAGTATTGATTTATAAATAAGTTGACCTTGAAACCATTTTAAGCCCTGAAAATAAATATTTATTTTTTATTTTTAAATTTCATCCTATATTTACAGTCTCAAATCTTTGCTAAAAGCTAGCCTAATTTTGAGGTTATTCTCTTAAAAATGAGAAGCCTAATTAAAATATTTATGCAAATGAAATCATTATTACTTACTCTATTATTTGTGACAGTAACAACGTTATCTTTCTCACAAGAAGTTAGTTATGGTATAAGGGGAGGATTAAATATCTCAAATTTAGATTTTGATCCCGATCCAACATTTAGTAACCAGCATAGAAACGGATTTGCCTTTGGAGGATTCGTTGATTATGGTGTGACTGAGCAGTTTTCTATTCAATTAGAGGTGCAATATTCCGGAGAAGGAGCAAAAGCAGATGAGTTAAGAGCAGATTATATTCAAATGCCAATCATGGCACGCTTTAGTTTGGGTGAGAAATTCACTGTTGGTATAGGACCCATGGTAAGTTTAAAATCTTGGGAAGAGCAAGACGTTTTCTCAACGTTTACTTTTTCTGGTGTTGGAGGAGTAGAGTATATGATTACAGATGAATTATTCATAGATGCTCGTCTTCATTATGGCTTAAGTAATATTCTTGATAAAGATTTAACAAATCTAGAAGCACAAAATACAACGATACAATTTGGATTCGGGATTAGAATTTAACTACAATATCATACAATAATAAAAAAAGCTTCAATACTGTATTGAAGCTTTTTTTATTATCCATGTATGGTCTCTGTTTTACTCAAATCCTTCATAATATCTGCTTCATAATCAAGTAGCTGTTGCCATTTTTCATCCACGTCTTTACGGTCGCCATATTGTCTAGCAAATCCTAAAAACATCGTGTAATGATTAGCCTCACTTACCATTAATTTCCTGTAAAATTCTGCGAGTTCTTTGTCTTTAAGCTCTTCAGATAGCAGTCTAAAACGCTCACAACTTCTTGCTTCAATAAGTGCCGCATATAGAAGTCTGTGTACCAATTGCGTTGTTCTACTGCCGCCTTTTGGGAAAAACGTAATTAGTTGAAGCACATAATCATCTTTACGATCACGTCCTAAAACCCAACCCTTTGCTATAATTTTATCATGTACCATTTTAAAATGACTAATCTCCTCCTTTACGAGCGCAGTCATCTCAGTAACGAGATCTGAATATTCTGGGAAGCTTACAATTAATGAAATCGCTGTACTTGTGGCCTTTTGCTCACAATACGCATGATCTGTGAGGATCTCTTCAATGTTTTTCTCGACGATATTGACCCAACGTGGATCTGTAGGTAATTTTAATCCTAACATAATTAACTGTGGTCTTTTATTAACGTTAAATGTTCGTTTCCTGATCTGTCAATCAAGATTTCATATAATTTAAAGGCATTATTCTTTGGATTCACTATAGATATACCCAGAGATAATCTTTCAGTATCAGACTGTTCTTGATTCACCCAAACATGTTCTAGTGTGGCATTATTCCAGAAATCTGTGGATTCAAAATCTCTAAATTTTTCTACGGAAATGTGCTTACTATAAATAATTTTATTTGCAACAGCAACAACGATATCAGATGCGAAAACACGATGAAATTGAGATGTTTTATTTAAGTTTTTTATAGACTGGTGGATTAATATTTGGTGATCCATCAAAGTATAATTCTTAACACTGACTTTAAATGTTTTATAAATTATAGAATCAGTTTTAATTTCAGTATAACTTTCTGGATAATAATATTTTAAGTCAATTAACTTCTCTTTTTTATTAAAGTTTGAAACGGCATCATTTATACAGTCAATTTTACTTTTTCTACGATCACAAGACGTTAAGATGACTAGTAAAATTAAAGGAATAAAAAGAACTATTTTTTTCATGTTGAATGTTCTAGATATCTAAGCCAAAAGTTTGTCTTAGTAATTCAATATTTGGGTTTTTTTCTTTGAGTTTTTCGTATTTATCTTCGGCTGTAAAGGCATATTTTTTAGAGATCTCTTCGTTAACAGTAATGACTATTTTTAAATCGAAATTCCGCAGTGTTTTCTTCACAAATTCCATTAAAGGATATTGAGATCTCTCTAATTCTATTTTTAATGTTTCATTAGGATAAGCCAGATGTATATCTGTGCCTTTTAGTTTTGGTGTATCCATTTCTAATATGGAAGCCATTATTTTTTCCCCTTTTTTATGAAGTGTGGCAATGTAAGTATTCCAAGTTTCAAGAAACTGTTCTTCTGTAAATTCTTCAGTAGGTAAATCGTCAACGTCAATAACGACTTCCATTTGTCGTATTTGATGTTCTTTTTTTGCTCTAATACTTTTTAATGATAATCCAGATGTGCGATGATCTTTCTTTAAATCAGTTTTAGCTCGAGGTTCTTCAGCTAAAACAGGAGTATTAACAACTTTTTTATCTTCCTTTGGACTGCTTTGCTCTGTAGATCGGTCCTGAGAAACTTTTGAAACGTCAATAGACTTTTCTTTATGGATCGTAACAGGAATAGGAGTAATCCCTTTTGCCTTGAAGTAAGATGCCGGAATTATGTAATGTTTGCTATTTTTTTTTTCTCCATCAAAAGTGATAGAGGCAAGCTGCATGAGACAAAGTTCAACCAGAAGTCGCTGGTTTCTACTGCCTTTATATTTTAAATCGCAATCATTTGCGAGTTCAATACCTTTTAGAAGGAAATTTTGGGATGATTTTTTAGACTGCTCTAAATATTTAGCTTTTGTGTCATCGCCAACTTCAAGGAGTTCTATAGTTTTTTCATTCTGGCAGACTAGCAAATCTCTAAAATGAGACGCCAATCCTGAAATATAATGATGACCATCAAATCCTTTTGAAAGCGTCGTATTAAATTGAACTAATAACTCAGGGATCTTATTTTCTAAAATATAATCTGTACTTGTAAAGTAAGTTTCGTAATCGAGAACGTTTAAATTTTCTGTTACAGCTTGTCTAGTGAGCTCTTTTCCGGAGAAACTAACCACACGATCAAAGATAGAAAGTGCATCGCGCATGGCACCATCTGCCTTTTGAGCAATAATGTGTAAAGCATCATCTTCTGCATTGATGCCTTGCTCTTTAGCAATATATTTTAAATAGTCTTTAGCATCTTTTACCGTGATACGTTTGAAATCAAAAATCTGGCAACGTGATAAAATAGTTGGGATGATTTTATGTTTTTCTGTTGTTGCTAAAATGAAAATACAATGTTTCGGTGGCTCTTCCAAGGTTTTAAGAAACGCATTAAAAGCTGCTTGTGACAACATGTGAACCTCATCAATGATATAGACTTTGTATTTCCCTACTTGTGGCGGAATACGAACTTGGTCTGTTAAACTTCTAATGTCATCAACAGAGTTATTTGATGCAGCATCGAGTTCAAAGATGTTAAAAGCAAAATCTTCATCTCCAGTTTCATTACCATCACTATTAATCATTTTTGCCAAAATACGAGCACATGTTGTTTTACCAACACCTCTAGGGCCAGTAAATAAAAGGGCTTGCGCCAAATGATTGTTTTCAATAGCATTCAATAACGTATTCGTAATAGCTTGCTGCCCAACAACATCCTTGAATGTTTCGGGTCTATATTTACGAGCGGATACTACGAAGTGTTCCAAATTAGCTGAATTAATTGTAACATCAATTTGATGTTCATTAAACTAACAACAAAGTTAAAAAATCAGTCCATAAAACAGAAATACTGAGGTCAGTTTTGAAATTAGTTATTAACAAAAAAGAGGCTCTTAGGGCCCTTTAAAATTAGTTTTAGCACTTTATTTTAAGTAACTAATCAAATCTTTAAATTCTTTTAGTTTTAATTTAGAGGCTTTAAACATATCTATTGGTGTGGATACTGTGATTTTTCCTTTAGGTTGAATAAATTGAAGTACCATATCTCCTGTATCTGCATTAAAAACTATACCGCCATGGATATAAGAAATTGACTCATCATTATTCGTTACAGCATTATCAATTTCTTCTTTTGAGACCAATTTGTATTCATATTTATAAATAGAAGAAATTTTATCTTCTAATTTTTTTTCAATATTGTCTTTATCAATATACAATGTTTGTGTTTTTAGAATTTTGGCTTTCTCAGTTTGTTGGCCATAAGCAGCTTTTATATCCTTCATTGACATTTTTTTGTATTCGTAATTTGCCATTGTAGAAATAAAATTATTGGCCTTTTGTATTTTTTTAAACATATCTCCTAATGTAGTTGAATTAGTGAACTCAAAAGATTCAGAAAACACAGCGTATTTATCCTCAAAACAGCCTACAATTATACCTTCAACAAAACTATAAGTATCATTTATGTTATCTTGATTTATTTTTGTTAAATGAACTATATAAGCATAATCTTTACTGTTTTCCTTTTTTAAGGATTTGTAAGTTTTAAAGTCTACATATTCAATATCAATATTGATTGTCCACTCACTTACTATTGCCTTCTTAATATAGTCATTATAGGCTTTGTTTTTATCATTTGTTTCTTTTTTCAAGACTACAGCTAATTTTTTCTGTATGATGTGTTGAGCTTGAGCTTTTAGCTTTTCCATCTGCTTCTTTTGAGCATTGGCTGTAGAGAAACAAAAAATAAAAATTATTAATACCGATACTATATTCTTCATGGTTTATATTTTTAATTGAATTACAATAATAATAATAATAAAATATAAGTTTAATAATTATAACTTTGCCTTCAAGTAAATCGCCTTATCGCTGTTTCGATTTATCGAGATGGAGGAAAGTCCGGACACCATAGTGCAATCATAGTGGTTAACAGCCATCCATCGCGAGATGAGGAAAAGTGCAACAGAAAGTATGTACAGGTCATGCTGTAGTGAAACCAGGTAAACTCTATGTGGTGCAATGTCATGTAAACTAGTGCTTGAGCGTACACGCGCGATGCTAGAGGGTAGGCAGCTAAAGTTTGCTGGTAACAGTAAACGTAGATAAATGATAAGGATGCTGACATGATTTATCATCGTTAGTATACAGGATCCGGCTTATAGATTTACTTAAACATAAAAAACCCTTTACAAGTTGTAAAGGGTTTTTTGCATTTATAATTGATTGGTTAGTTACATAAAACGTTAGTTAGATATAGTTTCCTCTGCTGCTGCTGCTGCTGCTGCTGCTGCTGCTGCCAAAGCTTCCATTTCCTTATTCATTTCTGTTCCATCGAAATAGATATGTTCTTCTACAATTTTGCCTTCTATAAATTGCACAGCTAAATGCACAGGAAAAGATATGTCTTTGTTATTAGCAGCTAATTTTCCATTGTGTGTCGCCCAATAATACACCCAAGTTTCTTTTTCTTTATCCAAAACCATTTCGGTATATTCTTCTTCTCTATCAAATCCGTATGATGAAAAGACAGAAGTGGATTCTTGCAAGCCTTTCACTCTTTCATCAACAGAAATATAATCTTTAGAATTTACATAAATTTTAGCGGTATCGGCAAAATGGCTTCTCCATGTGTTCCAATCTCCAGATTCATAGGCATCAATTCCAGCTTTTAAAGTGTTAATTTCTTCAGAATTGGGAAAGTAGCGTTGTTCGGTTTGCTTTTGACAAGCTGTGAACAGAACAATAGTTAGTGTGATTAAAATTATATTTTTCATAATGAATTAATTATTTGATGGATTATAACTTAAATCAGGTCTTATTTCAGCTTCAACTTGATCATACCTCTTTGCTAATTTAATCACGTTAAACAGTGTTGCTTGGCCTTCATCACCCATGGCTTCTTTATTCGCTAAACCACTTTGTGCGACTTCAATATCATCTTTTCCAGATATGACAACCATATAGTAGTTTTCTTCACTACCAAATCCGCTATGAAATACGTCGTAACCTGTCTTGACGTTTTTAGATTGAAATAGTGCTTTAACATTTGCCATGGCTTCTTTCATAGCTTGTCCATCTTTTGGTGCATAATATAGGAGATGGTATTCTCTGTGGTTTTTTCCTTCTGTATTATATCCATCAGGCATGAAAGATAATTCAGCTATGTGATGCACTACAGAATCGCTGTGAGAGTCATAGCATTGATCCATTTCTCCTAACATTTCTTTTACAGCTTCTGCTCCCATTTTTTCAGAAAGACTGCCCATAGGATTTTTGTCGAGATCAGCCATACTGCTAATTGGCGTGATATATACATAGCGGCCGTCTTCAATACTTATAGCGGTCCAGTTTGCATCGGCAATTTTGTGCCGTAAACACGCTTCTTTCATTTGCTTAGCAAGTGACTCATATTGAGGCATCATTTCAAATTTGACATTGTCTGTATGCACAGCAAACATTGTTGGCCTGTCTTGTGAATTTGCCAAATTAAGAGCAAATACCAGTGTGCATAGGAGTGTTAATCCGCGTTTAAAAATTCTCATAATTAATTGATTTTAGTTAATATATTGATTGCTTAATAGCCAATAATTAAACATATAAGAATAGTGCACTGTAAATTGGAGGACAATGTATAGGTGTTAAAATGAGTTAAAACTCAGATTTTAAGCATTATAAAGATATAAAAAAAAAATCATTATTAACACCACAAATAAATTTATGATTCGACGTTCAAAAGAGAGCAGCTATACTGATAATGAAAATCAGATATATTTACTTGAAAAAGCTAAACATATTACCGCCATAGCTCTTAGAATGGGAGTAGTGATCTAGATGAGATAAATCTGTGTATTTAGAATGTTCAACGATTAATAATCCGTCTGTTTCTAACAATGAATTTTGAAAGACTAACTGGGGGATTTTAGCAAATTCTTCAATAGGAAAATCATAAGGAGGATCTGCAAAGATTATAGTATGCTGTTGTTTAGTTCTTTCTAAGAATTTAAAAACATCACTTTTAATAGTTGAAATAGACATTTCAAAACTCTCTGCCGTTTCGTTAATAAATTTAATACAGCCAAAATTCATGTCAACTGCAGTAATCTGTTCTGTGCCTCTAGATGCAAATTCATAACTGATGTTACCCGAACCAGAAAATAAATCTAAAACAGAAATATCTTCAAAATAATATTGATTGTTAAGGATATTAAACAGAGACTCTTTAGCCATGTCTGTAGTTGGCCTTATTGGTAATTTTTTTGGTGCAGTAATTCTACGTCCTTTATATTTTCCTGATACTATACGCATTAGCTAAAGCTGTTTAATAAAGTGAAATCACTATGATTATAATCTAAATTATTTTCAGTAGTGTAAGTGTAGTTAGGTTTGGAAAACTCTACAAACCTTATGTATTTATAAATAATTTTAAAAAGTTCATCATCCTTATTAATAGTGCCAATTAGACCTGTTTTGATAGTTTCGGGATCTAGTTTTAATTGTTCTAAAGTGAATAAAATATAATAGATAAAGTCTTCTTTAGTACTATATTCAAACGTATTGTAAAATATAAGGTCTTGGTTTTTAATAGCAATAATCTCAAAAGAAGAGCTATTCACATTAATATGTAATGTAGTCGCTGTATCGTTTGGTGTTATTTGCAATAATGTGTCAATCAACACCGTAGAGGAATGTTTGTAATCAAAGCTGCCAAAGGTTTCAAATATGTAGTTATTAATATTCATCAAAGGCACATAAACATTTACACTGTCGATAGCAGTTAAACAATCATAACTTATATAGTCTGTTTTTAAAATCTTCGCATTGAATTTTAAGTAGTCTGCCATATTATTTGCATCAAATAATTCTTTTGGTACAAGACAGGATAATTCATTTTGATAAATACAAATAACAGAGTCGAATGATTGTTGAAGCTCTCCATTCGATTCAATTGAACTTTTCAGATCATTTAATAATTCATAAGGTGTTGCCTTTTTTTCTAAATGAACATGTTTAATAAGCTCAATAGTTTTATTAGAGCGATTTAAAATACAAAAAGAAAGCCCACTCAAACGAATTTGAATGGACAATGCTTTTATACTGTTTAGTTTCAAATCTTTAGTCGTTGTTACTTAAGTTTTTAGGCCAGTTACCTTTGGTGTCTGCTTCTTGCATAGAACCAACTTGTAATTTAGGACCTCTCACACCGTCTACAGACATGACTTCCTTTTCTTTTGCTACCAAGTTTTTATCTTGATCAAATAAAATAATGTCTTTATCTACAGACGCTTCAAAAATAGGAATATTAGTTGCTGGCAAAATCCCGGCTTTTAAGTTGATTTTAGTTCCAGATTCCCCGATGCCTTCAGGAAGATTCATCATCGTTTTGTAGCGCGTATCTGCACCAAACAGAGAATCTTTCACAGAAACATAACCTAATGTATCAATTAAAATTAATGATTTAGTCATTTCTACACCACCAAATCGTTTTGTTAATTCTTCATCAATAACGGTTGTGTCTCTACGTTGAGTAATTGTGAATTTCCCTATTTCTATGAAACTAACAAGTTTACCATAATCATCAGTAAACTTTCCAGTCACGGTTTTGTGAGCTAATTCAGAATCTCTAATATCTTTTAATTTCGCAATAACCACTTTATAACGATCATCTTTAAGCTTATTAAATTTAATCTCGCCATATACAGACATGAATGTTAAATACCCTAAAAAGACAATTAATACCCAAAGTGCTATATTGAGTACTGGTTTTAGTTTTTTAGGTACAAATTTATCGATGAGCCAAACGATACCAATTGTTAGTGCAATTAGGCCAACAACTACAAGAATTACTTTTAACATAGTTAGTGTTTTTTTATTTTGTTAAGGAGTGTTACAAATCTACAATTTTTTTTTAATGGTTAAAACATTGTAGAAAAAATTCAATTAAGGTTGAAAGATATAAAATAACTTTCATAATCTATAACAAAATTTGTATTGTGAAGTTATTAAAACACTTCAGCATTAAACCTTATCTTGCAATTTAATTGCATATCAATTCTTTAGATGATCGCATCAGATTTTTATAAACTACTTATTCATAAGTTTCCATTTAAGCCAACATTAAAACAAACTATTGCTTTAGAGCAGTTATCAAACTTTATATTTGATGATTCTCCCAATGCATTATATCTTTTAAAAGGGTTCGCAGGAACAGGAAAAACGAGTATCACAGGTGCTTTAGTTTCTAATTTATGGGAAACGAAAAAAAGTGCTGTTCTTTTGGCTCCAACAGGTCGCGCTGCTAAAGTGATCTCAAATTATTCTAAAAAAGAAGCCTTTACAATTCATAAAAAGATTTATTTTCCGAAGAAAGATCAAGGCGGAGGTGTGAAATTCGTTTTGCAGCCTAATAAACATCGCAATACTATATTTATTGTCGATGAAGCTTCAATGATTCCAGATGTACCATCAGATTTTAAAAACCTTGAAAGCGCATCTTTATTAGATGACTTGATGAGTTATGTGTATTCTGGTCATAATTGTAAGGTGTTACTTATTGGCGACAAAGCGCAGTTGCCTCCTGTGAAATCAGATTTATCTCCAGCACTAGACCAACGATTACTGGAGTTAAACTATGATAAAAACGTAACTAGTATTGAGCTTGACGAAGTGGTGAGGCAAAATCAAGATTCTGGCATTTTAAGTAATGCCACTAGAATTCGTGAGGCTATTGAGCATGATTTTTACGAGTCCTTTACATTTAACTTAAATGGTTTTGATGATATTGTAAGACTTATAGATGGTCACGAAGTCATGGACGCTATTAATGATTCATATGGTCAAAATGGTCATGAGGATACAGCAATTATTGTACGAAGTAATAAACGAGCTAATTTGTATAACCAGCAAATAAGAAACCGTATCCTATTTAACGAAAATGAACTTACGGTAGGTGACTTTTTGATGGTGGTTAAGAATAATTATTTTTGGGTGAAACCAAATTCTGAAGCTGGATTTATTGCCAATGGTGATATTATTCAGGTATTAGAAATTTTTTCAATTTCAACATTATATGATTTTCGCTTCGCAGAAGTAAAAGTTCAAATGGTTGATTATCCTAATATGAAACCCTTTGAAACCGTACTTTTATTAAATACTATCGAAGCAGAAACGCCATCATTACCTTATGAAGAGAGTAATAGGTTGTATCAAGAAGTTCAAAAAGATTATGAAGATGAAACGTCTAAGTATAAAAAATTCTTAAAAATTAAAGGCAATAAACATTTTAACGCCTTACAAGTCAAGTTTTCTTATGCGATTACATGCCATAAATCACAAGGTGGGCAATGGAATACCATTTTTGTTGAGCAACCCTATTTGCCAAATGGAGTAGATAGAGATTATATGAGGTGGCTCTATACCGCTGTTACAAGAGCTAAAGATAAATTGTATCTAATTGGCTTTAAAGACGAATTTTTTGAAGAAGACTGATCATTAGTCGCATTTCTATAGTCATCAATAAATGCTTTATACGATGTTCTTCGGAAATTGTAAAATTTTAACTTTAAAATTTTAAAGAGTTAAGACCTAATACTTCACAATAGACAATACCATAAGCATATGTCTATGCATTGCTTTATCGAAATAAGTTAATTTGCGAGTATTTGTATACGTGTTAGCGCTAAGTCTCACCGCTTATTTTAATTGATGTGAATTACAAAGCTTTTTAAATTTGATTTATAGTATCTAGCTCTAAAAAGAGGGCCTTTTTTCTTTTTATTTTAATATAACAAGAAACTGTAACTTATGAAGACCACCTAACTGCAAGTCAAGCTGAAATTTATTTTTAGTTTTGTATAAAGGAAAAAACCATCAATTTATTTTACAATGATTTCAGCAGTTAAACGGTATTAAAGTTTTATTTTTGAAACTCCACTAATTTTGTTCAAATGAAGATAATTTCTATGATTCCTGCACGATACAGTGCGTCACGTTTTCCAGCTAAGCTTATGCAAGATTTAGAAGGGAAAACTGTCATTCTGAGAACTTATGAGGCTACTGTAGCAACCAAGCTTTTTGATGAAGTTTATGTGGTGACAGATAGTGATATTATTTTTGATGAGATTACTTCAAATGGAGGGAAAGCTATTATGAGTATAAAAGATCACCAATCTGGAAGTGATCGTATCGCAGAGGCTGTTGCCTATTTAGATGTTGATATCGTTGTAAATGTTCAAGGTGACGAACCTTTTACAGAGCGAGAGAGTTTAGAAAAGGTTTTAAAGGCATTCACAGACGATCATAATAAAGAAATTGATTTAGCGTCTTTGATGGTAGAAATTCATGATTGGGATGAAATCAATAACCCAAATACGGTCAAGGTTATTGTTGATCAAAATAACTTTGCTCTGTATTTTTCTCGTAGTCCTATTCCATATCCAAGAGATAAAGAGGCTGGTGCTAGATATTTTAAACATAAAGGTATTTATGCATTTAGAAAAGAAGCTTTGCTAGATTTTTATAAACTCCCTATGCAGTTTATTGAAGCTACCGAGAAAATTGAGTGTATTAGATATTTAGAATATGGTAAGCGAATCAAAATGGTCGAAACTACGGTTGAAGGTGTTGAAATTGATACACCTGAAGATTTAGAACGCGCAAAAAAACTTTGGAAATAATTGAATACAAATTACAAACATATAAAAGTCATCGGTTTTGATGCAGACGATACACTTTGGGTGAATGAAACCTATTTTCGTGATGCCGAATTAGAGTTCGCTAAATTAATGGCGCCTTATGAAACCGCTAACAAAGTTGAGCAAGAGCTGTTTAAAAAGGAAATGGAAAACCTTCCTTTATATGGCTACGGAATTAAAGGTTTTGTGCTCTCAATGGTTGAAATGGCAGTTGAAATTTCAAATAACTCAATGTCCAATGAGACCGTTACCAAAATATTGAATATCGGTAAAGATATGCTGGATGCACCCGTAGAGTTGTTAGATGGTGTTGAAGATATTTTAAAACATATATCACAAGATTATAAATTGATAGTGCTAACAAAAGGAGATTTATTGGATCAAGAACGAAAGTTAAAAAAGTCTAATTTAACTGCATATTTTCATCATATTGAAGTCATGAGTGATAAGCAAGAGGTCAACTATTCTAAAGTGTTAGCTCATCTGGAAATAGCACCTTCAGAGTTTTTAATGATTGGAAATTCTTTAAAATCAGACATTTTACCATTAGTAAATATTGGAGCAGAAGCCATCCATATTCCTTTTCATACCACATGGTTACACGAGCAGGTTAGTGAGCAAGAGACTAAAAATAAAGCATATAAAACGATAACGAGTTTATTAGAATTAAAAAGGATTTTAAATTAGTGGAGATTATCGATATAAATACTTGGAAACGTAAGCAGCATTACAATCATTTTAGAACACTAAAAGACCCTTATTTTGGGATTACTTTTCCAGTTGATGTTAGTAGGGCATACGATTTCGCAAAGACTCATGATGTTTCTTTCTTTGGAAAGTATATGCACGATTGCATGAAAGCAATCAATGACATAGACGAATTAAAACTAAGAATAAAAGACAATCAGGTTGTTAAATATGAAACCATTAATGCGTCAGCAACATTAATCCGATCTGATCAAACGTTTGGGTTTTCATACATTGAATTTGGTAAAGAATTAGACCAGTTTTTGGAACATATAATTTCAGAAAAAAATAGAATTGAAACCACTGGAGCCTTGTTTCCTCTGCGTAATGATTTAGAATGTATTCATTGTTCAGCAATGCCCTGGGTTAATTTTTCGGGTCATAAAGAACCAGTTTCTGGATATGAAGATTCCATACCTAAATTAGCTTTTAGTAAAGCTGTAAAGGATTTTGAAGGTCGATTAATGATGAATGTGTCTATAAATGTAAACCATGCGTTAGTAGATGGTTATCACGTTGGATTATTTGCTGAAAAATTCCAACATTATTTAAATAAATAAAGATAAATCCAACTATGTTTTTATTTTTGTTAAAGAAGAAGAATAAATGAGTTATAAAAATTATCCTATGGTGTCCAGAGTAGTTTTTGGACGAGGCAGTTTTAATCAATTGGGTGACATTATTGCACCTAAACGAGTAAACACGACTGCTCCATTTATATTTCTGGTGGATGATGTATTTAAAGGTAATCCTTTAATCACATCTAGATTACCATTGGCTTATAATGATCAATTGGTCTTTGTGTCGGCCAAAGAAGAACCTAAAACTTCTCAGGTGGACGACATGGTTGAACAAATTATATTAAATCATAAAGATAGACCTTCTGGTATTATAGGTATCGGAGGAGGTACTATTATGGATTTGGCTAAGGCAGTAGCTATAATGCTTACTAATGAAGGTGAAGCTCAAGATTATCAAGGTTGGGATATCGTAAAGAACGCAGCTATTTATCATGTAGGCGTGCCAACTATATCTGGTACAGGTGCCGAAGTATCTAGAACAACCATATTAACTGGACCAGAACGAAAGTTAGGCATCAACAGTGATTTTACACCTTTTGATCAAGTGATATTAGATCCAGAATTAACAGTAGGCGTTCCAAAAGAGCAATGGTTTTATACAGGTATGGACTGTTTTGTCCACTGTATTGAATCTCTAAAGGGAACCTATTTAAATGCATTTAGTCAAAGTTATGGAGAGAAAGCACTGGAGCTTTGCCAAGAAATATTTTTAGAAGATACCTTGTCAGATGAAGATTCTCAAGATCAATTAATGATGGCTTCTTGGCATGGTGGTATGAGTATTGCTTACTCACAAGTCGGAGTAGCGCATGCTATGAGTTATGGGCTAGGATACTTATTAGGTATCAAGCATGGGATTGGTAATTGTATTGTATTTGAACATTTAGAGGAGTATTACCCAGAAGGCGTTGCGATGTATAAAGCCATGAGGAAAAAGCATAATATTTTCATACCTCAAGGGATTTGTTCAAATTTAGGAGATGATGAATTTGATATAATGATTGATGTCGCATTAAGTTTAGAGCCTTTATGGGAAAATGCTATTGGTGAAAACTGGAAACAGATTATAACAAGAGATAAGTTGAAAGCTTTATATCAAAAAATGTAATATGAGAGGGATAGCTCGGTTTATATATTTTACGATACTAGGTTGGAAAATCATTGGAAATTCTAATTTCTCAAAAGATACAGTCAAGAAGGCGGTTATTATCGCTTTTCCTCATACAAGTTGGCATGATTTCTTCATCGGACTTTTTCTTCGGAAAATAACAGGCATCAAAACTAATTTTGTTGGTAAGAAAGAATTATTCAATTGGCCTTTTGGTTATTATTTTAGAGCCATTGGAGGTGCTGCCTTAGATAGAACCTCTGGTCAAAATAAGGTTGAAGCCATTTCAAAATTATTTGATGAAAAAGATGAATTTAGGTTAACGCTGGCTCCAGAAGGTACTCGTAAAAAAGTCGAACAGTGGAAAACTGGCTTTTACTACATCGCCAAAACTGCAAATGTTCCCATAATCATGTTTACTTTAGATTTTAAAAAGAAGCAAAATAATATTTCAGAGCCTTTCTATCCTACAGATGATATCGAGGCCGATTTTGCTTTTATGAAAGCATTTTTCAAAGGGGTTATTGGTAAAATACCAGAGTATTCTTAATCATGTTTTAGACTAAAATCATCACTTTGGCATACCTTTTGAATTACATAAAGTGTAATTAGTACTGAAACATAAAGTAAACATAAGGTCCCTAAAAAGAAACAGAATTAATTATTACAGAAGCTACTTAGTTTAATTGAGTGGCTTTTTTGTATGTAACACTTTAAATACAAAAAACTACAACGGTATATTCTCAAATTTTGTGAGTAGTTGATTGGTTTGTTGATGGATTTTTTTCTTAAAAAACAAAGTGCCTCCTAGCAAAAAACCTTTTATACCAAAGGCTTGTTTTGACCAACTATGCAGATTAAAATAATCTGTATGCTTTATGATTTTACCCTCTTTAAACTCAAAATGTGCTGCTATTTTATTATGAACAGGTCTTCCCGTTTTGCTGAAATTATAACGTGCTTCCCATTTGGCATTCCCCACAGACCCCTGAGTGTTGATCTCTGAGTATTCAATTTTAAAATCTTTGCCTTTTTGAGAAGCAATTAACATGCGCCACATATTTTTAGCATGTTCACCTTTCAAAATTCCAAATGCAGCATCTTCAAAAATAATATCATCGTGGTAATAGGCTACCATAGACTCAGCATCATGATTTTTAAATGCACTGTAAAAATTTTCTATAATTGAATTCATGAATTAAAGTTAGTAATTATTAAACTGCTAAAATTATATTCTTACTATTTACGTAAATAAAGAATAAGGGATTAATCCCTTATTATTAGTATGAAAACACAAAAAGACCATCAGTAATGATGGTCTTTTTGTGTTTTCAGTAGGAGAATAAATTAATACATACTCTTAATTTTCCTCAATTTATCTTCCCATGTAGAAAGACTCTTTTTCTGATTATCAACGTTTTTAAAGACTTCTTTAACTAAAGGATTGCTTTCATCAACATTTGAGAAAAATTGCATGTTATTTTCCAATTGAATGATTTCTCCTTTAATATCACTTATCTTCTTTCTGATGAAGTTTTGTTCGTTGTCTAGTAATCTATTGTCACCTGGTTGTGCTAAACTCTCAAGCTTATTTTCAAACTTAATCATGTCAAGCTTTGCTCTATCCATATCTAATTTACCAAATAGACCGTCAAGCGCTTTATTGAACTTTCCATCAATATAACGTTTGTTAGAAGGTACATGGCCTATGGCTTTCCAGGTGGCAATCTTTTCTTTAATGGTCACGATATCCTTTGTGGAATCACCAGACAATTCTAAAGCATTAACCTCTGCAAGCATTGTGCTTTTTTGTTCATAAGCGACCATGAGCTCTTTATTAGCCTCATCTCGTTGTGAATTTAATCTATCAAAATAAGCATTACAAGCACCTCTAAATTGCTTCCAAATTTTGTCACTATCTTTTCTTGGAACATGACCAATTTTTTTCCAATCACCTTGAATTTTCTTCATCAAAGGCGTTGTAGTTGCCAAATCCTCACTGTCCTTATTGTCTAAAGCAATTTGAATTAAAGCTTTCTTCTTCTCTAAATTATCATATTGGTCCTTCTTGAGACTCTTATAGAAATTATTTTTCTGACGATTAAAAGTTCTAACAGCATCTTTAAATTTAGACCAAGTCGCTTCATTTGATTTTTGGGGCACTTTACCAGCATTAAAAAACTCTTCCCTTAATGCTTCAACAGATTTTATTTTCTTTTGCCAAGCACTGTGTGCGTTAGAAGTGTCTCCCGATACCTCCTTAATCTTAGTGATAATCTCTTCTTTTAATTCTAAGTTTTTCTCACGAACTTTATCTAAGCTTGCGTAATAACCTTGACGTTTATCATGTATGATTTTAGTTGCGTTACTAAAACGCTCCCAAACTTCATCACGATATTCTCTAGAAACAGGTCCCAATTCTTCTTTCCAAAGTTTGTGTAGTACCTGTAACTCTCTAAATGAACGATTGATATTATCGTCTGCAGCCAATTCTTCGGCACGTTCTATAATTTTAGTTTTTTGATCGAGATTATGTTTGAAGTCTAAATCTCTTAAATCACGATTTAAATGTAAAACGTCATAAAAAATCTCAACATGGTGATGGTAAGAATTCCAAGCGTTATTGTAGCGATCTCTTGGTATTGGACCTGCACCTCGCCACTGCTCCTGTAAGTCTTTAAAAGTTTTATAAGTGGTGTTTATATTTTCTTCATCATTAACCAAACCTTTTATTTGCTCAATAATTTGCAATCTATTTTCTAGATTAGCCTTTAGGTTATTTTCACGTTGCTTATAATAAGCCCCTAAATTATTTCTATAGGTTTTAAAAACGTCGTTAAACTGTTTCTTAATAGGAGAAGCGTAGTAGAAATCAATTTCGTTACCTCCGTCACTTAAAAACTCTTCCTTTTTTTCGTCTAATAACGCATCAAATTTGGCGTTGAATTCAGATTTGATATCGTCAACTTGAGTTTTAATATTTTGTACTTTATGATTTTCTACAAGCTGACCAAATTCAATTGATAGCTGCTCCATAGACATCATGTGGTAGTCTTTAGATTCTAATGTATGACGCTCTGCATTTTCTTCGTCTTCTGCGTCTTCTGCATTGGACTCTTCAATTTCTTCAACATGTGCATCTGCTTTTTTAGTATCTTCAGATGGTTTTAAAACTTCTTTTACATCCTGAGTAATTGTTTCTAAAGTGTCAGCTGCTTCTTTAACTGGTTTTTCAGCAACCTCTTTTACCTCTTCAGTAATTGTTTCTAAAGCGTCAGCTACTTCTTTAACGGGTTTTTCAGTAACCTCTTTTACATCCTTTGTAATCGTTTCTAAAGTGTCTGTTACGATGTCAATAGGTTCTTTAGTAACCTCCTTCAAGTCTTCAGTCACTGTTTTTAAAGTTTCAGCTACTTCTTCAACAACCTCTTGAACATCTTCGGTAATCTCTTCAACAGTTTCTGTCACGCTCTCGCCAGTGTCTTCTGTGGTTGTTTTGATGTCTTCGGAAATAGTCTCACTCGCATCAGATGAACTTTCTGGAGTTTGAGGCGTTTCAGTAGATTTTAATTCTTTGTTTCCATCTGCTTCTTGCAGGTTATCATTCTCAGACATTTTTCAATGTTTTTATATTAGATTGCTAATATACTAACATGAGGTTAATTTACAAAAAAGAACTCGTTGTTTAGACCTGTTAAAAGGTTGCATTCCATATTTTCCAAGCCTTTTCTGCTTGATATTCTAACATTTTTAGTCCATTGCAAATTTCAGCACCATGTTCCTTGCCTAATTTTAAGAATTTTGTTTCAGTGGGATTGTAGATTAAATCAAATAATAAGTGTTTATTGGTAATCCCTTCATAAGGAATATCTGGACAGTTATCAATTTTAGGATGTGTGCCAATTGGTGTACAGTTTATAACAATAGTATAATCATTTAACATTTCAGAAGTTAGTGTCTCATAAGTAAACATGACCCCTGGTTTTTTTGTTCTAGAGACATAATCAAACGTGATATCTAAACGCTTAAGAGTATAAGCAATAGCTTTTGAAGCACCTCCAGTACCTAATATTAAGGCTTTTTTATGATGTGGTTTTAAGAAGGGTTGTATGGATTTATTAAACCCAAAGCAATCTGTATTATATCCTTTTAATAGTCCCTTTTTATCGACTGTTATGGTATTCACAGCACCTATTTCTTTAGCTTTTTTATTTAAGCTATCTAAATATGGAATAATGTCTTCTTTATAGGGAATAGTAACACTAAATCCTACAATGTTATGTTCTTTAGTAAAGAGTTGTTTAAATTCTGAAACATGATTCAAATCAAAATTCTCATAAGTAAACGGTAGTTTTTGTGCTTCAAACTTTTTGGTGAAGTAGCTTCTAGAGAAAGAATATGAAATGTTTTTACCTATTAAACCTAATCTATTCATATGTTTTTTATTGTGCGTTGACCATAGCGTTCTAAGGCAAGTACAACGATGATACCTAAGATAATATAACCAATAGCAATGTAAGTTTGTGACTCATTTTGAGGTAATAAACGCTCATAATTTAATATGATTTTTTCACCTCTAGAGTCTAAAATAAAGTTACCATTATCCTGAACTTTAAAAATTGTTTTTTTCCAAGGCCAAACAACACCTAATGAACCAACGATAAAACCAATAATTGATGCCGTTGTTATGCTTTTGTAATGTTTTAAAACATAGCTTAATACATGAGAGAACGAAACTAAGCCAACGACAGAACCTAGGGTAAAGATACTAAGCACCTTTAAAAGTCTTAGTCGCACTTCATTTTGTACGAAACTAAAATCTCCAGTAATGAGCTCTGAAAATGTATCGTACAGTGCATTTACAGAATCAACAAGTAGTAAAATATAGTTGCCTAAAAGTATGAGAATAAATGATCCGGAAAAACCAGGAAGTGTCATACCAGAAACACTTATTATTCCGCAGAAAAAAACAAAGAAGAGATTGTCATTTTCTACTGCAGGATTAAGAAAACTTATGGCAATACCTAAGCTAATTCCAATACCTAGAGACATAATACTCTTAAAATTCCAGTCTTTAAAATCTTTATTAATGTAATAGATAGACCCTATAATCATTCCAAAAAATAAACTCCAAACATAAAGCTCGTGGTTTTTAAGAAAATAGTCTAAAACTTTGGAGACGCTAAAGTAACTCACAATCATTCCAAGGAATAATAAACTCAAAAACCTACCATTAATGTATCTGTAAAAACTTTTAAGTCTACCATTTACTAGCAGTTTTAGCGCAGTTTTGTTAACACGTTGAAGCGAATAGATAAACTCTTCATAGAAACCAGCTACAAAGGCAACTACACCTCCAGAAACACCCGGTACTTTATTGGCAGCTCCCATGCTAAGTCCCTTGATGACTAAGAAAATACGGTCTTTAAGGGTTCTTGTGCTTTGCATTACACGGTTTCTTTTTTCTTTCCTAAGCTTTCAAGAATAAGAATTAAAGCAAAACCAACAACGATAAATACAACAGCTAAAAGTATTTGATTATCTCCAACGTAGTGATTAGGGAGAATACTTTCATCTAAAAGGGTAACTTCTAACCCTTCAGAATTTATTCTAGTTTTCGTAATTAATTTCCATGGCCATATTTTGTTTAATGATCCAATCATAAACCCAGTTAGAATAGCTAAAGTTAGGTTTTTATGTTTTTTAAACATCCAGTTTAAAATTTTGGAGAATACTTTGAGACCAATTATAGCACCGAGGCCTAATAAAAAGAACTTCAATAAGGCATCCTTTAATAAATTTAAGTTCATGGAGGTCAGACCTTCAATTAAATTATTTACAGTATTAATTGCGGTTTCGTAAGCGCCAAGAATAAGTAATATAAATGCTCCGGAAACACCTGGTAGAATCATAGCAATAATAGCAATAAAGCCACAAAATAATAAATAAAAAGGACTGTCTGGCGACGCAAAAGGTTCTGCAAGTGTTATAAAATAAGAGACGATAGATGTTAAGATAATAGCTAATATAATTATAGGAGACCACGAGTTAATTTGCTTTCCTATATATAAAATACTGGCTAATACAAGACCAAAAAAGAAGGACCACAATAATATAGGCTCGTTGAGCAACAAATGTTTAATAAGCTTGGCTAAGGATAAGATGCTAATAGCGATACCAGTGAATAGTGCAAGGAGGAAAGAGCCGTTTATAGAATTCCATGCTGCTTTAAATCCGTCACGTTTACATAATTTGAAAACTCCAAAATTAAGGTTATCGATACTGTCAATTAATTCTTCGTAAATACCAGAAATAAAAGCAATCGTACCACCTGAAACTCCTGGTACTACATCTGCAGCACCCATTGCTATTCCTTTAAGAGTGACGAAAAAGTAATCTTTAAATTGTCTTTGCATAATTGAATTAGAATAACAGTAGTAAAGGTATGAGTACTAAATATTTTTTTAAATCAAGAAAAAAACAAACTACTTTTTAGCTTCTAGAATAATTCGTCTGACCGTAGGTTTTTGCATTACTTTTGGGAATAATTCTTCCATGATGTACTCAAATTCGTGATTTAAAAGCACTGCGTTTTTAAGGTGATAATGACCTTTACTATGCTCATGAAGTGTGAAATTTAAACCAGCCAAGCGAAATTCAATTTCTGCTGTTTCCGGATGAAATTCTGCTGCTTGAATTAAATTTAAAATAGCAGCTTCAAATTCACCCAAAGCAATAAGAATATCAGTTCTAGATAACCATGTTTTGAGTTCATAATTGCCTAAATCTAAAGTTTTTTTATAACCGCGTTCTGCTTCTTCAAGAAAGTTAAGACGCCAGTTAATTTGGGCATAAAGTTTCCAATAGACAACATTTTCACTATCAATATTTATTGCTTTATTAATATAAAATAATGCTTTTTGGTAGTTCTTTTGTTTATTGTAGAATTTGGTAATTGCAATCCAACCTTTATCCAATAAAGGGTCTTCATGTACAGTTTTGTAATAGTATTGGACAGCTAAATCATATTTTTCTAATTTGTCGTAACAGTAACCAATTCTAAGCAAGGCAAATGACGTTGGCTCATCTAAAGCCAAGGTGATTTTATAATTTTCTATAGCTTCGAGATATTGTTTTTTCTTTTCTAGAACCTTACCCTTCTCAAGATAAGCACCAACAAAACTATCATCTGAGATAATAGCAAATTCAAAAGCTGCTAGCGCTTTGTCTAATTCTTTTACAGTTACATATTGGCGTCCTAATTGATGCCAAGCGACTTCACAATAGGGGTTTTTATCCAAGTATGCATTTATAAATGTAATAGCATCCTCGTTCTCATCCAAAAAATCGTAACAATAGATAACGTTATATAATGCCGAATAATCTTCTAAGTCTATATCTAAACACTTCTTGAAATATATTTTAGCATTTTCAAATTGATCTAAAAATAAATATTCCATGCCTATTAAAGCGTATAAATCGCCAATACCTTCATCATCATCTGGAGCTAGATCTAAAGCAATCAATAAGGTATTTACCGCTTTTTCGTGCTCATCCTGTTTTGATAGTACATTAGCTTTTTGAATATAAACTTCTTCATTAGTAGGCTCTAAAATATGAAGTGCTTCAAGTGTCTTATTAGCTTCCTCAAATTTGTTTTCTAAGACAAAAATTTCAGTCTGAAATAACTTTAAGTTTATAGATGTGGGATGCTGGTCAAGACCTAATTTAATAGCTTTTTTTGCCAACGCTATTTTTCCTATTTCTAAATAGTGATGAATAATGTTTTCAAATTCATCTGAATCAAAAAACAAAACAGTATTCGTTTTGAGCATCGATTCAAACTTTTTAAGCGATATATTATTGTTGTCTTCTGGTAGACCAAACTCCATAAGCAAGTAGAATTGTTTATTTAATTAAATGTACTGTTATCACCGTTGGGTTTTGTTTTTTTAGTTTAATGTTTTTAACAAAATAGTTAACAGTTGTACTAATTATTAAAGTGTTGATATTTAATATACTGAAAATAATAGTATTAACCTACCTATTTTAAGTGATATTTTAGAGCGAAATACAATCTAAAACACGAGTTATTATCATACATCCTTTGATGATTTCATCATTTGAGATTGTTAAAGGTGGTGATATTCTAATAGCTTTAGGTTCAAAAAGTAACCAAAATAAAATTAAACCTTCATCTTTGCATTTTAAAACGACTTCATTTGTGATGTCTGCAGACTGAGTAATTGCAGCTAACATTAAACCGCGTCCGCGAATTTCTGTAATCAAAGGATGTTTTAAATGTTGACGAATCAAGGCCTCTTTTTCCAAAGTTTGAGACATTAGATTACTCCCGGTAATTTCTTTTAATGTTGCTAAAGCAGCCGCCGCAATAACAGGATGACCACCAAACGTTGTTATGTGACCAAGTTTTGGGTTATCTTGAAGTAAATCCATATATTTTGAAGACGATGTAAATGCTCCAATTGGCATTCCGCCGCCTAGTCCCTTACCAGTAACCAAAATATCTGGAACACAGTTGTAGTGTTCAAAACCAAATAATTTTCCTGTACGTCCAATACCAGGTTGAATCTCATCTAATATTAACAAAGCACCAACAGCATCACATTGTTTTCTCACTTTTTCTAAATAGCCATCTTTGGGTTCTATAAAACCAGCACCACCTTGAATAGTTTCTAAAATAACGGCAGCTGTTTTAGTGGTAATTTGTGATAACTCTTCTTGTGCATTAAACTTTATAAACTTCACATCTGGAATTAATGGTCTAAATACTTGTTTGCGTTCTTCAAATCCCATAACACTCAAAGCTCCCATTGTATTGCCATGGTAAGCGTGATGTGCAGCAATAATTTCACTTCTGCCAGTGACGCGTCTAGCAAGTTTTAATGCGCCATCAATAGCTTCTGTCCCAGAATTCGTTAAATATGTTTTCTCTAATGGCTTAGGGAGATGACTCGCCAATAATTTGGTTAATTCTACTGCAGGTTCTTGGATGTATTCTCCATAAACCATCACATGTAAATACTTGTCCAGTTGATTTTTAATAGCCTCAATAACTTTTGGATGTCTGTGCCCTAAGCTGCACGCAGATACGCCTGCAACAAAATCTAAATACGCTTTTTGATTGGTATCATAAATATAAGAACCTTCTGCATGAGATATCGTCATAGCCAACGGGTGAGGTGTGGTTTGTGCTTGATATTTGAAAAAGTCTGACGTCATTTAATTGTCTTTTTTAATCAAAGGTTTGTTAAATGTTCTATTCACCTTTTGAATGGATTTCGCTTTTGTTTTAGATGTACTGAGCGGTTTTGGGAGTTGTCTAGCAGCCTTATTGACTTCATCTTTATCTTTTTTACCTGCTTCTTCAATACGCTTTAATAGCGCTTCATCAATAAACTTTTCATCTTCAATATAAGGTTCTAGTCCCTTTATTATGGGGAGAATCAGCGGTGGATCATCACTAAATAGGTCTTCAACACTTTTGGGTTGCTCGTCACCTCTCCAATCAAATCCTCTAAATAGTCTGGCATTCTTCGGGAATTGAGATTCTGGATAGATCTTGCCATCTACCTGTTTAATCAGTGTTATTATTTTATATGGTCCATCAAATTGTAGATTGATGCTTCCAGATTTAGATTTATTAATTCCAACTAAGGTGTCGTTGTCATCTCTACTGTAGAATATGATTTCTGCATTTTTGATAATATCAACATTATAGAGTTCATTATTTTCAAATAAACCAATTAAACGCTGACCTTTAATTTGGTTAAAACCATTACCTAAAGAGTCTTTGCTAATTAGAAACGCATTATTGAATACTTTTAAAGAGTCTACTTCTTCTTTTTCTACATTAGAAATTAGGTGTATAGAATCTCCAGACATTTGATTCCCTAAATTCCAAATCAAAGGTTTTCTTTTGATTGAAAAGGCGTCACCAGTATTAAATCGCTTGAGATTAATAAGCTGTGTCAAACCAGATTCATGATTTGCATGAATAGAATCTGCTTTACCACTCATATCACTTTTAAACATCTTCGCATTGTAATAAGCTCTTGTAATCCTATGCTGGGGATCGCCTGTAACCATTAGTTTATCTGCATGAATGTATAAAGAATCGTTTTCTTGAATGGTTATTACTAAAGCTCGTTTTGTTATAAACAAAGAATCTTTATCTCTAAAGACTTCACCATGGTGGCCTTTGATAATGGTTTTATTAACAGTATCAGTAATTGTAATATTATTATCAGCAGAGGCAAAGCTTCGATTTCTATCAAAATATAAACTATCACCTTCTATTTGAAGGTTATCATAGTCAATTTTAGAGTTTTTTATAAAATGCCCAATATCGTTGTTAGTGTCGTAAAATCCACGTTCTGAATAGACTTTACTAGCCTCACCAATAATAGTCGAAGGGCCATACATATAAGCGTGTCCATTTTCAGAATAAAAATCGAGCTGATTTGTTTCTAGAGTGTATTCAGGATTTACCAGCACCACATCTTTAAGAAAACGATATTTACTTTGATTCATATAATATCGACCAATTTGACTCGTAATAGTACCCGATGAATCTCTAACCACTTTCCCCTTACTATTATAAAACGCTTGCTGTGTGAAGCGATTAAAGTATAGTGTATCTGTGGTTAACGTAGATTTTGGTTCCGTTAAGACCACCTTTCCAGCTGCAATTGCCAATTGTGTAATACCACTATATTCTAAATAATCTGAAGTCATATTGATCGTATCACCTTGCTTCATTCTCACATTACTATACGCTTCAATGAAGTCTTCATTTTGATAATACAAGGCTTTGTCACACCACATGTCTATCCCTTCGTGAACGATATGAATTTGACCTTGATTACTACGAACAAAAGTGGTAACGTTTTCTCCTTTTAAAGAGTCTCTAACCGTAAAACCAGAATATTCTATAAAAATTTTCTTTGGTGGCTGCGCATAGGAGAGTGCTGTTGAAAAACAACATATAATGAGTAGTATAAATCTAAGCGTAAGATGCAAGGTCATATAATTTACTCAAAAATAACTATTATCTCTTCGGAAATATCTGAGTTAACAGATTTTTAGTAGATTATTTTGATGTTGGCTGGTTGTCGCGTTTAGAAACACTGAGCTTTCACATAAAGTTATACATGATTTTTAATTAAAGTGTTGTATACAAACTGGTCTACGAACGGGCAGGCATTACAATTGGAAGCTCATAATTTATTTAGAATTCATAAGCGTATAGACCACTACTAATTCGTGAAATCTGTTATAAAAAAAGAGATATTATTTTACTAATATCTCTTACTTATTATATTTAATTTTAAATACTATCGATTAATAGTCTGAGTTCTATCTGGACCTACAGAAACTATGGTAATAGGAATCTCTAATTCTTTTTCTAAAAATGCTATATACGCATTCAATTCCGAAGGAAATTGAGACACCTCACGCATTTTTGTCAAATCTTCTTTCCAGCCTTTAAAATCGGTATAAATAGGAGTGACGTTTTCTTCTTCTATATTGAATGGTAAATGTGTAATGGTCTCCCCTTTGTATTTGTAAGCAGTACACACTTTCAAAGTTTTAAATCCAGAAAGGACATCCCCTTTCATCATACTTAACTGTGTGACGCCATTAATTTGACAAGCATATTTAAGGGCAACTAAATCTAACCAACCGCAACGTCTTGGTCTTCCAGTAACGGCACCAAACTCACGACCAATACGAGCCATTTCTGCACCAACCCCGTCAAATAATTCAGTAGGAAACGGGCCAGAACCAACACGAGTTGTGTATGCTTTAAAGATGCCAAATACTTCACCAATTTTGTTTGGCGCTACACCTAAACCTGTACATGCTCCAGAAGCAGTAGTGTTTGATGATGTAACAAAAGGATATGTTCCAAAGTCAATATCTAATAATGAACCTTGGGCACCTTCTGCTAGTATAGGCTTTCCAGCTTTTAAGGCTTGGTTTAAATACTCTTCGCTATCTATGAATTGTAATTCTTTTAAACGCTCTACAGCCGCAAAGAATTCATCTTCCATTTCTTTTAAATCATATTGAATATCTACATTATAAAATCCAATCATGGCTTCATGCTTATTTGCTAAAGCTCTATATTTTTCTTTCCAATTTGGTAATTCTAGGTCTCCAATTCTAATTCCGTTACGACCAGTTTTATCCATATATGTTGGACCAATACCTTTTAGAGTAGAGCCAATTTTAGCTTTACCTTTAGAGGTTTCTGATGCGGCATCTAATAACCGATGCGTAGGAAGAATTACGTGTGCTTTTCTAGAAATAATTAGATTTGATTTATAGTCTAATTTAAATTGGTCTAATCCGTCTAATTCTTGTACAAACACAACAGGATCGATAACGACACCATTACCAATAACATTCATAGACTCTTTATGAAAAATCCCTGAAGGAATCGTTCTTAATACATGTTTAATTCCGTCAAATTCTAAAGTATGACCTGCATTTGGTCCTCCTTGGAAACGAGCAATAATATTGTATTTTGAGGTGAGTACATCAACAATTTTTCCTTTGCCTTCGTCGCCCCATTGTAATCCTAGTAGTAAATCTACTGCCATTGTGTAATTAGTTTGTTGGTTTGTTTTTTGTTCCGTAGAAATAAAGAGAATGGTTAGAGATAGAAATATCAAAAACTTCCTCTATGGTTTTTTTGATAGATTGAATGCGAGGATCACAAAACTCTATGACTTCTCCAGTATCTGTCATTATAACATGATCGTGTTGTTTGTCAAAATAAGATTTCTCGTAATGCGCTTGGTTTTGGCCAAACTGATGCTTTCTAACCAAAGCACACTCCATTAAAATTTCAATAGTGTTGTATAGAGTAGCCCGACTTACACGATAGTTTTTATTTTTCATTTTGATATATAAAGATTCGATATCAAAGTGTTCTTCACTATCATAAATTTCCTGAAGAATCGCGTAGCGTTCAGGAGTTTTTCTATGGCCTTTATCTTCTAAGAATTTTGTAAAAACGTTTTTTACAATCTCTTGGTTTGTCTGTGCTGTTTTTTCACTCATTTTTAACTCGTGTGGAGTTTTCAATTCATCAAGCCTCAAATTTACACATTTTTACACCAAATAAATTATAAATTTTTGCCAAAAAAAGCACATTGGTTTTTTTGATTTTTAAATTCTACTCACTTTATCAATTCCGTTGATTTTTTTTAAATTATCAATGAGTTTTTTTAGTATAGTAATATTAGGAACAACAACGTTTATCTTTCCTGTGAAAATACCATCATTAGACTCAAAGCTAATACTTTTCATATCGACATGCATATTAGAAGAGATGATTTGTGTTATGTTGTTTACCAATCCTAAATTATCAATTCCCGATAGTTTTATTTGAGTTGCAAACACTTCTTGGGAAGAATCTATCCATTTGGCTATCATGACGCGATATTCATAATTAGATTGCATGCTTAGTGCGTTTGGACAATTTTTTTTATGAACTTTAATGCCGTCGTTAATCGTTAGAAACCCAAATACTGGATCTCCAGGAATAGGATTACAGCAGGTCGATAACTTATAATCTAATTTTTCTTCTTCTTTACCAAAAACCAGCTGGTCATATTTTGATGTAATCTCGTCTTTGTCAAGATCTGGTGCAACAGAAGGTTTACGAATTTTATTCTTAATATAATTCATAAACATATTGCTCTTAGACGACGCGTAGTCTTTTAGCATTGGGTTATCTATAGTGCCAATTCCAACGCGATAAAACAGGTCTAAACTTGTTTTTAATTTAAAATGAGTAACCATTTCATTAACTGATTTCTCATCCAGTGCAATTTTGAGTTGTTTGAGTTTTCGTCTAAGGATTTCTTTGCCTTCTTCTGCAGCGTCTTTTTTATCTGCTTTAAGCGCTGATTTTATCTTACTCAGTGCTCTAGCGGTTGTTGCATAATCCAGCCAGTTCCGGTTTGGTTTTATCGTTTCCGAAGTTAAAATTTCAACTTGATCTCCACTATTGAGTACGTGGCTTAATGGTACGAGTCTGCCATTTACTTTTGCGCCTTTAGTTTTCATACCAACTTGCGTATGCACACTAAATGCAAAATCAAGAGGTGTAGCTCCTTTAGGTAAAGATTTTATATCTCCTTTGGGTGAGAATACAAATATTTCTTTTGAATAGAGATTAAGCTTAAACTGCTCCACAAAATCGACAGCATTCGTTTCGTTGCTTTCTAAGGCTTCTTGTAATTTATTAATCCAGGTGTCCAGAGCATCTTCTGTATTTCCTTCTTTATATTTATAATGTGCAGCGTAGCCTTTCTCTGCAATCTCATTCATTCGTTCACTTCTAACTTGTACTTCTACCCATCTGTTTTTTGGACCCATTACCGTAATATGAAGTGCCTCATAACCGGTTGATTTAGGTGATGAAATCCAATCGCGAAGACGAGTTGGGTTAGGTGTAAAATGATCTGTTACAATAGAATAAATTTTCCAAGCAAGGAACTTTTCGTTTTTAATATCTGATTTATAAATAATTCTAACCGCAAACTTATCGTAGACCTCATCAAAATCTACACCCTGTTTTACAATTTTTTTTCTAATAGAATAAATAGATTTTGGTCGGCCTTTAATGTCATAGCTTAAACCTTCTTTATCCAGAGAATCTACAATAACTTTAGAAAAGACTTTGATATATTCATCTTGTTCCTTTTTACTTTCCTGCATCTTTTCTAAAATGTCATCATAGACGTCAGGCTCAGTGTATTTCATACCGAGATCTTCAAGTTCGGTTTTGATATTATACAACCCTATTCTGTGGGCTAAAGGTGCGTAAATGTATAAGGTTTCTGAAGCAATTTTCTCTTGCTTATCAGGTCGCATCGAGTCCATAGTTTGCATATTATGGAGACGGTCTGCGATTTTAATAATGATGACACGTACATCATCATTAAGGGTCAATAACATTTTACGAAAATTCTCTGCTTGGGTAGACACATCTGTCTCTTTACTCAATGATGAAATCTTTGTTAAGCCATCAACAATGCGAGCAACAGTTTCTCCAAAGAGACGTGCAATATCATTTTTTGTATAATCTGGACTGTCCTCAACAACGTCGTGGAGTAGGGCAGCAGCAATACTTGTGGCGTCCAATCCAATCTCACTAGCCACAATTCTCGCCACAGCAATAGGATGAAAAATATAAGCTTCTCCAGATTTACGTCGCTGGTCTTTATGCGCATCTAAAGCCACTTCAAACGCTTGGCGAATGAGTTTTTTATCCTCTTTTGTAAGTGTTTGATAACTTACTTTAAGGAGATTTTTGTAGGCTTTTGCAATCTCTGCATTTTCTTTTTCTATAGCTTCCTCTGTCATAGAACTAAAGTAAGAATAAGATATGTAATGTGCAATGAGTTTTTAGGGTTTTGTTTAAACTAAAAAGCAAATTTATTTTTAGTTTTTCTGAAATATAAATATTTGGGGTTTTTAGGAAGTAGATTTTGAGTTTTCGCTAATTTAAATAATATGAGTCCGTTTCTATGATTTGTATGAGTCGTTAGCGAAGTTGGAGGTTTTTTTTAAGTCAATACGTAGTTCTACGTGTATTTTTAAAAATGTTTGGAAGACAATAATGTTACTTATGGCTTCTCTTTTTTGAACTTTGAACTTCTAAAAGTTTTGAGCATTTCATTTTTATTTCCTTAAATTCTTAACCCGCTCCAACAACGTAGGATGAGAATAATGCATGAACACATAAGCGGAGTGAGGTGTCAAATTACTCAAACTATTTTTGGATAATTTTTTAAGAGAAGAGACTAAAGGTTCTGCACTGTATGTGTTTTTTGCATAATCATCTGCTTGGAATTCAAATTTACGTGAGAGTTGATTCATTACTAAACTTGTGAGTTCAGAAATAGGCGAGTAGAGCAACCCAAAAGCAATTAATCCTACATGAAAACTTGGGATCTCAACACCAAGAGCGTTTGATAATAACGGATTAGAAATAAACACAGACAATACATAAAGTGTTACCCCTGTCAAAGCTATAGATGCCAATAAATTAAAAACAATATGCTTTTTTTTATAATGTCCAACCTCATGGGCTAAAACAGCCACAATCTCTTCTTCGTCTAAATCTTTAACTAAGGTATCATAAAGTGTCACTCTTTTTTCACTTCCAAAACCAGAAAAGTAAGCATTGGCTTTTGTACTGCGTTTAGAACCATCAATGATAAATATCTTATCGAGATTAAAACCAACCGATGTTGCATAAGCTGAAATTTTGTCACGCAAAGTGCCGTTCTCTAAAGGTGTTTGTTTATTAAAAAGCGGTACAATCAATTTAGAATAAAACAGATTCATGAGTACTGTGCAAAGTGTCACAATTCCCCAAGTATAAAGCCAAAACAACTCCTGTGTTTGCTGGTAAAACCAAATGATGAGTGCTAGAATCAGCCCACCTAAAATAGCCATCATAATCAAGCCTTTAATCTTATCAAGGACAAATGTTTTTTTAGTGGTTTTATTAAATCCGAAGCGTTCCTCAATAACGAAGGTTTTATAATAACTAAAGGGTGTAGACATCAAATCACTGGCAAGCATAATTATTCCGAAGAAAATTAAAGCAACGCTAACTGGGTTTTCGCTATAACTTCTAACGATGTTATCTACGTATTCAAATCCGTCTAAAAAGAGAAACCCTAACGTGAGCACTAAAGAAAATAAAGAACTCCAAAGACCAAATTTATAATTGGTCTTTTTATAGGCTTGTGATTTTTTATATTCGGTATCGTCATAGACATCTTCTAATTCACTAGGCACTGGATTATCGTAATTTTTTGCATTGAGGTAATCCAAAACCTTGTCAATAACGAAATTGATACTAATTATAAAAATGATGATGTAGAAAAGAGTGATGTAAGTCATGTTGATGTTTTACGATTGTAAATATAATAGCTATTTATCTTACTGCTCATTACTAAAATGAGAATATAGTTTCATTGAAAGTACCTAGTGAAATTAACTTCTGAAAATGGTAATATTAATAAACGAATTTTCAAATAATCAATAGGGAAGACTACTCGAAACCACGTTGCCTTTTAACTTCAAAAATCAAAATCCCTGCTGCCACAGAAACATTCATGCTATCAATCTCACCTTGCATTGGAATTTTTATGTTTTGAGTAGAAGCTTTTCGCCATGGGTCACTTAAGCCATCGGCTTCTGTGCCGACCACAATTGCAGTAGATTGTGTGTAATCTTGCTCATGATAATTAACAGCGTCTTGTAAAATGGCACTATAAATAGAAATCTTATGGTCTTTTAAAAATTCAATAATCTCACTCGTCTCACCAACTGCTATTTGATTCGTAAACACGCAACCTACGCTAGATCTTATAATATTTGGGTTGTACAAATCACCTTTTGGGTTAGCAATTATCACAGCATCTACATGAGCAGCATCTGCAGTGCGAAGAATGGCTCCAATATTCCCAGGTTTCTCCGGAGCTTCGGCAACGAGTATTAAGGGGTTTGTCTTCGGAAATTTTAAATCTTGTAGTTTATGCTGTTTCATTTCAGCAATAGCTATAATGCCTTCTGTAGAACTTCGATAAGCCAATTTTTCAAACACGTCTCTAGAGATTTGGATGCGTTCAATTTCAGAAGAAATTAAAGAATTTAAATCCTCATTAGAAACCAAATCTGGATAAAATAATATAGTCTTAATCGTATAATTAGCCTTTGTGGCTAGTATTAATTCGCGCCGACCTTCAATAATAAATAGACCTGTTTTTTTACGCTCACGAGATTTTTCTTTTAAAACATGAATTTGTTTTACTAGTAGGTTTTGTGTGCTCGTGATTTCTTTATACTGCATTATGTTATAATTCAAAATGTTTTGAAGAGAACAAATTTACATTTTATCAAACATATACTACGTTAATCTATAAATAGAATTACTGTGTATTAATCAAAGGGTAGGAAAATCAAGAATAAAGCTGTTATAATAATATACAAATTTTTATCAATCGTTTTAGATTTGTAATTTGTAACGACCAATCAAACACATGTTTATGAAATCAAAATTACATCTTCTGCTATTTGCCCTTATTATTTCTTTTTTTACTAATGCTCAAGAACTCGTCATGCAAAATGGGGCTTGGACAGAATGTGATTTTGTACTAACCGATTCTGGAGGCTCTAATGCTAATTACGATAGTAATGAAAATCTCACATTGACTTTATGTCCGTCAAATGATAACGAATTAGTGTCTATTGAATTTTTAGAATTTTCAACGCAGTTTAACACAGATTTTCTAAGTATTTACGATGGTGATACCATAAATAGTCTGTTAATTGGTTCGTATTCTGGAGTAGATAGTCCAGGGTTTGTAACAGCAGAAAATTCTTCTGGCTGTTTAACTATTACATTCATTAGTAATGCTGTTGGTACAACGACAGGTTGGACTGCTGAAGTTCTTTGTACTGCTCAAGAGTTTGTAATCAATCAACCTACAGACTATATGGTTTGTGATAATGATTTAGATGGGTTTTATGAGTTTGATTTAACAGTAAAAGATCAAGAAATTTTATCTGGTTTAAGTCCTAGTAATTTTCAAGTAACGTATTATGAGACACAGCAGAATGCAGATTCTATGGTGAATCCCTTGAGTAGCCCTTATACAAATATTACAAACCCTCAAACCATCTATGTGACGGTTATTAACAATACTACAGGTAATATAGAGCAAGTCTCTTTTAATCTTATAATTGACGTATCACCATTACCTAACTTATTAGATGTTTATGAAATTTGTGATGGATCATCAATTATAGTTGATTCTGGGTTAAATGATCCAAGCTACTTTTACAATTGGTATTATGATGGATTTATTCTTCCAGACGAAACAGGACCTTCATTGCAAGTATCCCAAACAGGTTTTTATACATTCTCAGTATTTACAGAATCAAATTGTTCTTTTTTTACAGATTTTGAGGTTATTATAAGTGATTTTAGTGGTATTACATCTCCAACACCTTTAGTTGTTTGTGATGACGATGATGACGGTTTTGCAGCTTTTAATTTAGAAGACAAAGTAGCAGAAATCACTAATGGAGTTGATAACGCAACACTTCTAGTTACATTTTATGAAACAGAAAGCGAGGCTGTCAATAATGTTAATCCATTAGTTTCTCCATATAATAATATTACACAATCAAATCAAGTCTTGCACGTTAGAGTGTCTCCTTTATTTGGAGATTGTTTTACAGTAGTTCTACTTGAGTTGATTGTAGATGTCAATTGTATTTCTGCGACATCAGTAACTACAAGTATTTGTGGAGATAATCCTAATGTTCCAATTGATATTGATTTGACAATCAATGAAAGTGATATGGTTAATGATCAAAATACTACAGATTTTAGCTTTGAATATTATCTATCACAAGCAGATGCAGACGCTCAAAATAATCCATTAACAAATCCAGAAGCTTATACAGTAAGTGGAAATTCATCTACGATTTTTGTAATAATTATAGAGAATTCTTCTGGAAATCATGTGATTGTGAACATATTTGTGAACTTTAATGTGACTCCGGAAATAATTTTTGAAGAATTCTATGCCATTTGTTCTGGACAAGAAGTAGTGTTGACACCTTTTGTAAATGGAACATCTGGAGGAAACCTAACCTATGTATGGAGTAATGGTCAAACTGATCCTGAAATTGTGGTTTTTGAAGTTGGAACTTATTCGGTTACCGTGACAGATACCATGACCGGTTGTTCAAATTTTGCAGAAGTATTTGTTGAAGAAGGAGAATCACCGGTAACTACTCAACCAGACAATATCAATTCATGTGAAGCAAATGGTGTTTTTGATTTAACATCTGTCTATCCTCAATTATTAAATGGAGAAGATTCAACCAATTTTAATTTTAGTTTTCATTTAACAACTAATGATGCTTTTAATCAAACTAATGCTATTGATATACCAGAACAGTATACATCATCGTCAAGTCCTGAAATGATTTTTGTTGTTGTGCAAAATATTAGCAATTCATGTTTCTCAATAGAGATTTTTAATATCATATCAGAAAATTGCCCAATAGATATTATTTGTGGTGATGATGCAGTAAATAACACGTACTGTTACGAACTTAACTCTGCAGACGAATACACGTATACAAGTACAGATGGTTCTCCTGTGCAAGTGGTTTTTAATTCTGGTCAAGTAGAAACAGATTGGGATGAACTCACAGTTTTAGATTCTGACGGAACATTATTATACTCTGGTTACGGAAACGATGGAGACCTTGCTGGATTAACTTTTATGTCTACAGGAGACACACTTACAATTTATGTTGATTCTGATGACGTTTTCGCCTGTGCAGATCAAAACTATATACCTATTAATTATGATGTCAATTGTGTTGACTTTAGTGCAGTGCCAAACTGTGTATCAGTTTTAACAACACCAATTAATGGTGCAATTGATGTGAATGAAAACGACAATCTAAGTTGGACAGCAGCTTCAGGGCTGTTGGTAGGTTATAAATTATCTCTTGGTATTACCTCTGAAGGAACAGAAATTTTGGATAACCAAGACGTAGGTAATGTTTTAACCTATGATGTTGGAACGTTAGCTTATGAAACAACATATTACGTAACTATTATAGCATACAATGGTAATGGTGACGCTTTAGATTGTAACGAAGAAAGTTTCACAACAAGAGCTAATCCAAATCAAACTGTGGTTTGTGATGATGGAGCTGTAAATACAGTGTATTGCTACGATAATAGTGATACAACAGAGTTTAGCTTTCAAAGCGATAGTGAAGAACCATTAACTATTTTCTTTAATGCAGGAACTACCGAAGTCAATTTTGATGAAATCACCATATTAGATTCAGATGGTTCTGTAATGAATCCTGCGTTACCTTATGGAAATGATGGAGATTTTTCAGGTTTGACTTATACATCTTCTGGAGGTACTATTATAGTAGCTTTTGATTCAGATAATACGGTGAGTTGTGCAGGCGGAAATGATTGTTGTACAGTTCAGTTTGATTTTGATGTGTATTGCTCAACTTCTTTAGGAATAATTGAAGTAAACGCGTTCGCAGATGCTAACGGAAATAACGTTTTTGACACATCAGAGCCAAGTTTCTATAACGGTTATTTTACTTATGAAAAGAATAACGACGGAACTATTAATATCGTAAATTCTTCAACTGGCTCATTTCAAATATTGAGTACTAGTGAAACAGATCTTTATAATGTTACATTTAATTTATATGAAGAGTCTTTACCGTGTTATGATATTACTACTAGTACATTTGATAATGTTAGTGTCGCTAATGGCACTTCTGAAGTTATAGATTTTGCAGTTGTAGAGGAACAAAGCTGTGAAGACTTAGCGGTTTACATTATTAACTATGGAGTACCACCAAGACCAGGATTTAATCATATTAATTACTTATTACTTGAAAATTTAGGCCTTACAACAATAGTTTCTGGTAGTGTAGAATTTACTGCAGATCCGCAACTTATTTATAATGGAGTAACATTTGTTAATCCTAACTATGTTATTAACACTACAGTAACAGGTTTTATAGTAGATTTTGTAAATCTTCAACCTGGAGAGGTAGAGTTTTTACAGATTTCATTTACGTGCCCTGCAGAAATAGAATTAGGTGAAATCGTAACTAATACTGCAAACTATGTTACAGATACTAATGATTTAGTCGCTAGTAATAACTATTCTACATTATCTGAAGTTGTTGTCGGGTCTTGGGATCCTAACGATAAAAGAGAATCTCACGGCCCTCGAGTTAATTATGACGACTTCGCAGCATCAGATCAGTGGTTGTATTATACCATTCGTTTTCAAAATTTAGGAACATTTCCAGCAACATTCATTAGAATTGATGATGCTTTAGATAGTCAATTAGATGAGTCTACATTCCAGATGTTGAGGTCTAGTCATGATTATGTCGTCACAAGAACAGACACTGATTTAGAGTGGTTCTTTGAAGATATCAATTTACCAGCAGAGCAAGATGATGTAGAAGGGAGTCAAGGGTTTGTATATTTTAGAATTAAGCCAAATCCAGGATATGGTATTGGAGATATCATCCCAAATACGGCATCAATTTTCTTTGACTTTAACGCACCAGTGATCACTAATAGATTTGATACAGAGTTTGTTGAAGACGCACTATCTGTAGAGGATTCAAACTTCATAGCGTTTGATATGTTCCCAAATCCCTCAAAAGACAGCGTAACGATTAGATTGAATGCTAATAATTTCGGAAATGTAACTATTAACATCATTGACCTCCAAGGAAAGCTCATCTTAGAAGAGCAAATTTCCGAAGGAAATAACCTTGTATTGGATATTGCAGATTTACAAAGCGGCCTTTATTTCGTGAAGTTAAATGCAAATAATAAAAGCCGAGTTAAAAAACTGATTATAGAGTAGTTGAATTTAATTGCTTATAAAAAGCCTCAGAAAATTTTCTGAGGCTTTTTGTAAGCAATTCTTAGTAACTTCGTCAAATTCATTTATTAAAAATAATTGTAATCAAAGTAAATAACGACCAATGAAATTAACTAGCGCATTACTCATAGTCCTTTTAGTTTTCACATCTTGTAAAGACAATAAAACGACAGAAACCGTTGAATCTATAGATTATTCCGAAGAAAAACTAGACGTTACAACAAGTGTGTATCCAGGAAATATGACTAATATATTGAATGCACATGGTGGAATTGACGCTTGGAGAAAAATGAATACCTTAAAATTCACAATGTCTAAAGAAACAGGTGATGAAATCACGACTACAGATTTACATAATAGATATTCTATAATTGAAATGCCAAAGCATACTATTGGGTATGATGGAGAAGTAGTGTGGTTAAAAAATAAGGATAAAACAGCGTATGATGGGAATCCTAAGTTTTATTATAACTTGATGTTTTATTTCTATGCAATGCCTTTTATCTTGGCAGATGACGGTATTATCTATGAGGATGTTGATCCATTAAGGTTTCAAGGTAAAGTATATCCTGGAATCAAAATTTCTTATGATAGTGGAGTAGGAGAATCGCCAGAAGATGAATACATTTTATATTACAACCCAACAACAGGAGAAATGGTTTGGTTGGGATATACAGTGACTTTCTTTACTAGTGAAAAAAGCAAGGAATGGCATTTTATAAATTATAGTGATTGGCAAACAGTCAACGAATTAAAATTACCAAAACGTTTGACTTGGTATAATGTTGAAAATAATTTACCAACGACAAAACGTAACGATTTAGATTTCACAAACGTGGTATTAACGGACTCTTCAAAAGGTGCGTCATCCTTCGCTATGCCTTCAAATGCAGAACGAATAAAATAGAGTTAGTTTTATATCTATTGTAACTCATAAAAAAACCTGTGAAGTTTAAACTTGACAGGTTTTTTAATAAATAATTTAATTTTAATTCTCTGTTTCTAGTTTTTTAGAATAACGTTTCCATAATTCGGTTTGGTGTGTCTCTAGACTCAGTAGTCTGCCATCAATAAACGCATGGGTTAAGATATTGGTTCTCATATCTAATGCATCTCCTTCACTAATAAATAGGGTAGCACTTTTTCCAACCTCTAAAGTTCCATAGGTGTCATCAATCCCTAAAATTTTAGCTGGGTTTTGGGTAATGAGCTGCAGTGCTTGTTCTTTAGTTAAGCCATAAGCAACGGTCGTTCCTGCATAAAAAGGAAGGTTACGGGAATTCATACGTTCCATTTGTCCGCTAGTTTCTAAAGCAACAGTCACACCTTTATCTGTTAATAATTTTGCCAATTTAAAAGGCATATCATAATCATCATCGGTTAGATTTGGTCTGCTGTGCACACGTTGTAATAAAACAGCGATATTATTGCGTGTAAGCATATCAGCAACTTTGTGAGCCTCATAACCACCAACGATAACCATTTTAGACACCTTATTAGCATTAGAAAAGTTAATGGCATCTGTTATCCCTTTCTCGTCATCTACATGGATGTATAAGGTTTTAGAACCGTTAAATAATCCGTTAGTAGCCTCATAAGGTAAATGTGTTGCCGATTTATCACCAACTATATACGTTTTTGTAGCGTTAAAATAATCTCTAATTTCAATGACTTGTTCGTCATATTTGTCATTCACTTTCATCGCTGGATCTTCTCCTAGCCACCACCGACCTCTAGAGAAACTGTTTGGCCAATTCATATGAATGCCATCATCTTCCTTTACAACCGCATCTTCCCAGTTCCAAGCATCAAATTGCACGATAGAAGAGGTGCCAGAAATACGTCCACCACGAGGTGTTATTTGCCCTAATAAAACACCATTAGGTCTCATAGATTCAACGATTTTAGATTCTGTATTATAGGCAATTAAACTTCTTATATGTGGATTCCATGATCCAATTTCAGAAGCGTCATCTGTAGCTCTCACGGCACTTATTTCTACTAATCCTAATGTAGAATTTGGTACAATAAATCCAGGATAAACATGTTTCCCATTGGCAGCCATGACTTCCATACCAGAAAGGTCCATTTTAACCAGTGTCATATCAGTAACAGTTTTAAGGGTGCCATCTTCAAAAATGATAATACTGTTTTCAATGACGGTACCATTTCCAATATGAGCTGTAGCTCCTGTTATTGCAATAGTTTTGCTTTGTTTGGGAGCTGGTGTTTGTTGCGCAATACTTAAAGAGAAACTAAGTAATGCAAAGAACAATAATTTTATATTGAGTGTTTTCATATGTCTTGATTTAGTGTTGTGCATGGTCTAAGTAATCACAATGCATTTGATCCTTTTCTTTCTTTTTAATTGGTTGTGTCTTTAAGCCCTTATTTTTAGCTTTCATCATACCATTGATGAGTTCACTTTTCTCTTTTTTAATTTGAGAACGCATCATTTCGTCACGTTTTAAATCAAAATAAGTCACACCTTCAATAATGGTTTTTTCAGCTTTGGCATAAATTGACATTGGATGATCTGTCCATAAAACAACATCGGCATCTTTACCAACTTTAATACTTCCAACACGATCGTCTATGTGTAATAATTTAGCAGGGTTTAAGGTCACAAATTTCCATGCATCTTCTTCACTAACACCTCCATATTTAACAGATTTTGCAGCTTCTTGATTTAAACGTCTAGACATTTCACCATCATCACTATTAATAGCAACAACAACACCAGCATTATGCATAATAGCAGCATTATATGGAATGGCGTCATTAACTTCATATTTGTAAGCCCACCAATCACTAAAGGTTGAACCACCTACACCATGTTTAGCCATTTTATCTGCTACTTTGTAACCTTCTAGGATATGTGTAAATGTATTAATCTTGAAATCAAATTTATCGGCAACAGTCATCAACATGTTGATTTCGCTTTGTACATAAGAATGACAAGAGATAAAACGTTCGCTATTTAAAATTTCAGAAATAACGTCCATTTCAATATCTTTACGATATGGTTTTCCGCCTTTCTTTAAAGCATCATAAGCTTTTGCTCTTGTGAAATAATCTATATATAACTGTTCAACTCCCATTCTTGTTTGTGGAAATCTATTTCTCGCGTTGTCTCCCCAATTGGATTGCTTTACGTTTTCACCTAAAGCAAATTTTATAAATTTTGGACTGTTATTATAAATCAAATTCTCAGCAGATTCTCCCCATTTCAATTTAATAATAGCAGAACGTCCACCAATAGGATTTGCAGACCCATGCAGTATTTGAATAGAAGTTACACCACCTGCAAGGTTTCTGTAAATATCAACATCTTCATCGTCGATTACATCTTCTATAGAGACCTCGGCAGAGGAATTATGTCCGCCTTCATTAATTGAAGAGGCAGCAATATGCGAATGTTCATCAATAATACCAGACGTTAAATGTTTACCTGTAGCATCAATAACTATAGCGTTTCCATCTGAAAGATCTTTACCAATTTTTGAAATCTTTCCATTTTTAATAAGCACATCTGTATTTTCTAAAACACCATCTTTTTCATTGGTCCATACTGTAGCATTTTTGAAAAGTAAGGTTTCTGCTTTTGGAAGTTCTGCAAAACCGTATGCCATATTTGGATAGGTGATAGGCATGATCTCTTTTGCAGTCGCGGATTCGTCACCGTCAACTTCTTTTTCATCATCATCATCAGCATCATCATCATCATCATCATCATCATCATCATCATCAGTATTAGTTTTTCCTTCTTTTTCTTCGGAAGACTTTTCTGGTTTATCCATTTTTTTAGCATAGAATATCAATTCATTACCATCTGGATAGACTGCTTTTCCGTTGAGTGTGTTTTCGTTGAAAGTATTAGCTATTAAGCGAATGAATTTTTGTTCAGTAGAATCTTTTGTCGTCATTGAAATATTGATCCAATCATCGGCATAAGAGACTTTAGATCCTCTTTTTTGTCCATCGCTAATAATTTCAGATTTCAATTTGCTAGGTGTACCTTTTAAGGTCATTTTATAGGCTTCACCTGCTATATTAAATTCATAGTCACCTGTGAGATCCTGAGTATTCATATCTTCAAGAACTGTTTTTTGTCCTTGAACCCAATTTTCATAAAGCTTGGTTTTCTTTTCGAAAATATCACCCGATGTAATTAAGAAATTTGCATAAGACCCTTTTTGGAGTGAACCAATTTCTGAAGATTTCCCTAATAGTTGAGCAGGAACAATCGTTAAGGCTTCTAATGCTTTTTCTTTTGAAAGACCATATTCGACAGCTTTAATAAGGTTAGGTATGAATGTCTTAGGTGACTTTAAATCATGAGATGTAAACGTGAATTTTATTCCGTTCTCCGCTAATATCTTTGCATTTGCAGGCCCCTGATTCCAGGCTTTCATATCACTTAATGATAAAGATCTGCTTAAAAAAGCGTTTTCTACATCGTAAGCCTTTTGAAAATTTATAGGAATGATATAAGATGCATTTGTTGCTTTTACATCTGCGATACGTTCATATTCGTCACCACCACCAAGGATGACATATTGAATCCCGAATGCATCCCCAACCTTATCAGCTCTCATAGCATTCAATCGACTCCCAGCTCCAAAAATTTGAACCAAACTTTTATTAGAGTTTAAGGCTTCCAAAGATAAGTCTTTGGTTTTACTGTTTCCTTTAGCATACCAATCTGCATCATAATACATTTGGCGCAGTAAAGCCATACTTCCCATAATAGAACCAGGATATGATTGCCTAGAAGCAACACTTTTGCTGAATGAAAAATATTGTGCCGACTTTGGATCTATAATTCGAAATCCGTTTCCATCGTCTGGATTAAGAGTCACTAAGGTTCCTGTTCCTCGAACGATACCGTCTTCAATGTGAGTATTCACAACACCAAAACCAGCTTTCATTAATTCTTTTGCTATTTTACCATCAAATTCAAATTTATCACTAGAGCTGTTTTCTGGCATGACGTGATCACTCCAATAAAATCCAGATCTACTTGGGCCATATTGTGGACTTCTACCTTGGTCAGAAGCACGTTCTGGCTTTTTGACACCAAACGTAGAGTACATATCAATAAATGAAGGGTAAATACTGTTACCTTTTAAGTCTACTACAGTCGTGTTTTTAGGGAGACTCACTTCATTACCAGAAGCCACGACTTTACCATCTTTAATTAATAGAGTTCCATTCTCAATAATTTGAGTTGGAGTCACGTAAATTTTAGCATTTGTGAAGGCTTGATAGCTTGTGTTTTTGGTTTTTACACCATCGTTCTTGGGGAAATAGTCTTGTGCAAATAATGCAAAACTGCAAAAGCATAGTACTATTGCGTACTTGATTTTATTCATATAAAGGTGGTTGATTAATAATTCTTTCTAAAGATAAAAATTAACAACATATCAATCGACAAAATATAAAGTTTTAACATTTCCGAAGTTATAGACCACCTCTACTTTAAAATAATCTTAGTAAATAGGGGTATTACTTCATAGGATACTCGTTATGGTAGTTCACTAAAAGGGCAACAACATAACTATAGCTTTCCATACCAGCTGCTTGATTGTTGGTTTTTAAAAAGCTATCATAAGTCGTTTTAAAAATGGGTTCTAAGGGGTTTTCGTAGCCATCCCAAAAGTCTCTTACCTCTTGGTAATTTTTTAAAATTCCTTTATGAAGTTGGGGCAATAATTCCTCGTATATAGTGAGGTCTCGTTTGTATAATTCTCCTAAGCAATGACGCAAAGCAAAAGCATATCCAGAATAATTAAAATAAGCATCTGGATGATGCATTGCAGCCATACTACCAATAAAATTTGCTTCATTCTCGGCTGCATAACCTAATTGATGTGCGACTTCATGGCTTCCCGTTGTTGGGAACTTATAGGCAGGGATCAACCCATCAACTTGAGCTTCGTTGGTAAACGGATTTAAGTATCCAGAAAAACCCATGTATGTTAGCGGTATACTATATAACGATCGTTTAATACTTCTCGGTTGATATTCTAGATATGGAAACTCTTTTGAAAGTAGATCATAACCATCAGGCACCATTTTTAAAATCTTAGTTTTAGAATAGGGTATAACCACTTTAGTAGAATCTGTTTTAGCGAGTTGCAATTGTAGGGTGTTGGTTTTATTTATGAGTTGCTTCGTTAAATTTACCAATTCTACGGTGCTATATTCTTGATCTATTCCCAAAGATTTATGGAGTGGCAAACGGTAATAATTAAAAGCCCACAGAATGTGAAATGCGAAATAACCAATCGAAATTACAGATAGGACATCCAACATCCAACGCTTGGTATCCTTGATAATTCGTTTTCTATTTAAATACAACCATCTCAAAATATACAAACCCAATAGCGTATATAACACATCACCAACCGAAAAAGGTAACCAACCAAAGGCATAGCGCATCGCTTTAGAAATCCAAACATAAATTCCATGACTATAGACAGACTCTACAAAATTAGGGTAGTGCGCTAAAATTTTCAGAAGCATAATCTGAGGAATAATAGAAAAGGCGATGATGAGCTTTTTGTATTTGAGCATGATTCAAAAATAGGTATTTTTTAGAACCTTATCACTGTAGTTTTTAGCGATTTTTTCCCTGCTTTTCGTTTAATCTTTTGTACCAAAAGGATATCACTGCAATCAGGAGTAGCGAGAGTGATTGTTTTGTTTAGTAATCTAATTTCTTGCATTCATTTTTTTTGATAAAAAAACGAACCAAAAAAATCAAAATGGATCCGCATGTTTCTAAAAACTTCTTTCACTTTGGCAGGAAAATAAGAAGTAAGGGTAATTAGATTGATCTTGTCAACACTGTGTATTTTTTAATTTCGAAATCATTTAATCTTGTTACGATTTTTGTTTAACCCTTCGCTTCAATTCATTTTTTACGGAACATATGCTCAGATTAGCTTACTTGTCGACTAATCTCCTACAATAAGATTCTAAAACCAGCTAACTCAAACTAGTCTAGTTGAACTACAATTCGTAACTTTGCCAAATGGATTTTTGAGTTGCTGTTTCCAAAGTGAAAAAACTTAAAATCTTACTTAATTTTAAACTATATATTTTATATGAGTAAAGACATAAGACAACTAGAACCAAAAGCACTTTGGAATAAGTTTGCCGATTTAAACGCAGTTCCTAGACCTTCTAAAAAAGAGGAGCGCGTGATTAAATTCATGAAAGACTTTGGAGAAAGCTTAGGTTTAGAAACGATGGAGGATGATGTAAGAAACGTCATTATTAGAAAGCCAGCGACGGCAGGTATGGAAGATAGAAAAGCAATCGTGATGCAATCGCATTTAGATATGGTGCATCAAAAAAATAACGATACTGTTTTCGATTTTGATACTCAAGGTATTGATATGCACGTTGAAGGTGATTGGGTAAAGGCAAAAGGAACTACACTAGGAGCAGATAATGGATTAGGTGTTGCAACCATAATGGCTATTTTAGAAAGTACAGACATTGCTCATCCAGCTATCGAGGCGTTGTTTACTATTGATGAAGAAACAGGAATGACTGGTGCCATGGGATTAAAAGGAGGTTTACTTAACGGTGAAATTCTTTTAAATCTAGATACAGAAGAAGATGATGAAATTGGTGTAGGTTGTGCTGGAGGTGTCGATGTTACTGCGACTAGAACGTATGAACAAGAAGAAACACCTGAGTTTAAAATTGGTTTTAAAGTCACTGTAAAAGGTTTACAAGGTGGCCATAGTGGAATGCAAATTCACGAAGGTTTAGCAAATGCTAATAAAATCATGAACAGAGTCTTGTTTGATGGTTTTGAGAATTTTGGTTTACGTATTTCTGAAATTGATGGTGGTAGTCTTCGCAATGCGATTCCTAGAGAAAGTAATGCGATAGTTGCTGTTGATTCTATTCATAAAGACTCTTTTGTTGCTGAAATAAATGATCTAGCTAACGAAATTAAAAAAGAATACAAAACCATGGAACCTGATATGGTTATTGAAGTGTCACAAATTGAGACTCCAGAGCAAATCATGGATTTAGGAGTTCAAGAAGGATTGACTAGAGCATTGTATGCAGCTTTAAATGGTGTGCACCGCATGAGTGCTGATATCAAAGATTTGGTAGAAACGTCAAATAATGTGGCGCGTGTAATTGTAAAAGATGGAGCTATTAAGGTTGGATGTTTAACTAGAAGTTCTGTTGAGAGTTCTAAATGGGATTTAGCAAATATGTTGCGTGCTACATTTGAATTAACAGGATGTGAAGTAGAATTATCTGGTGATTATCCCGGATGGACACCAAATATGGATTCTGATATCTTAAAAGTATTAGTGCCAATTTACAAAGACTTGAATGGAGGAGAAGAGCCTCATGTTGCTGCGTGTCATGCAGGATTAGAATGTGGTATTCTAGGGACTAATTATCCTGACATGGACATGATTAGTTTTGGACCAAATATCAAAGGAGCACATTCACCAGATGAGCGTGCACAGATCTCTTCGGCTCAAAAGTATTGGACATTTGTTCTTGAGATATTGAAGAATATTCCAAAGAAATAATAAGTATATCTATTATATTAAAAAAGGCGACTTCAATATTGAAGTCGCCTTTTTTAATATAATGTATGGGTGATCTATACTATTATTTTTTCTCTATCACATCAACCATTTCAACGATAAAGGTTAAATCTGTATTTGGAGGAATACCTCTGTTTCCGCGCTCTCCATAAGCCAAATGTGATGGTAAGTAAAAGAATGCTTTTTCACCAATATTTAAAGTTGCTAAAGCTTCTTTAAAACCAGGTATCATTTGAGCATTAGGACTCACCCACATTGCTGTTGGACCATATTGATTAGCATCTGCACGTCTTTGGTTAAACATACCATACTTTTTTGAGATTTCAACTCTGTCACTATCAAATAAACGACCATCTGTGAAGTACCCTTCGTAATATACTCTTACAGAATCTCCCGGTTTTGGTTTTGCGCTAGTACCTTCTGTTAATACATGTTTTTTAAGACCAGAAGCCAAGGCTATAGTTTTTGTAGTGTACTCCTCTAAAGTTGATTTTGTCTCCGCAGAAGCAGTTGCCATTTTCTCATCGCGCTCTTTTTTCTCCTGCTCAAGTTTTCCTTTTTTATCGTCCTGTATTTGCTTGATTTCTGCTTCTACATTTGGTAATTCTGATTCAAATACCTTCGGAGCATTAAATGACTTTGCAGCAGAACCTTTTCTAATAATAGTCACTTTTAAGATGTAAACATTTTCAAGAGGTTTTTTAGATCTAGGATCAACCGCTACATTTGAAATGGCATCCTGAACTTCAATTCCTTTAACAAGTTCTCCAAAAATAGAGTGACAGCTTACTCTTGGTTGATCACAAGGTTTCAATTCTCCATCGTCATCAAAAGCATCTAAGCTTTGGTAAGGTACTTCTGTTATAAAAAACTGACTTCCGTTGGTGTTAAACCCACCACTATTTGCCATAGATAAAAGTCCGCCTCTATCATGTTTTAATGTAGCGTCAAAATCTGCTGTAAATTTATATCCTGGGTTTCCACCACCTGTAGCAGTATGATCACCGCCTTGAATCATAAACTTATCCATAACACGGTGAAATGTAAGGCTGTCATAATATGGTTTTCCTTTAAATTCGTCACCCATCATTGGGTGGTTACCTTCTGCTAATGCTACAAAGTTTGCAACAGTTACAGGCACTTTGTCGTAAAATAATTTAGCGATCATCGTGTCTTTACTTGTAACTATTTCTGCGTAGAGTCCGTCTTCTAGATCAGGATACTCTTCCTTACATGAGACCAAAGTTACTGCTAAACATAGCATAAAAATTTGGAGTGTTTTGCTAATCAATTTCATTCTAATTACTGGTTTTTTGTGTTATATTATTTATGGTTACTTTTACTATTAGAGGGATGTTTGTTCCAATTCTATTCTTGTCACCATAATAGCCATATGCTTTTTGTGATGGGAATAGAAAGGTTACAGTCTCTGTTGGTTTCATTAGTTTCAAACCTTCGCGTAAACCAGTGAAGATTTCTTGTTTATCCATGACGTATTGTTGTGCTCCTAACTCTTCTTCAGAATAAATGGTATTACCGTCGAGGTCTTTCACATTGTAATTAAAATCAATTACATCTCCAAAACTAGCAGTAGTGGTATCTATTTCTACTTTAGTATGATATCTGTACCAAAACCCGCTATTTGAAGCCACATAATCATATTCAGGGTTTTGAGACATTATAGCTTCGATTTTGCCACTTTCTTTTGCGTTCAACTTTTTACTACGAGCAGCAGACTCTTTATAGAAAGAACCAGATTGAACCGATTCTGGTTTGCGAGCTTCTGGAGTTTTACAACTACTAAATGTAATACTGATTAAGAGAAGAATTATATACTTCATTAGGCTTTGAGGTCTTTTTTATATTGAGGCAAGATACTAATAAATTTGTCAATGGTATCTCTCATATTTAAATCACTTTTTCCGCCTGCAGCATTGGTGTGTCCTCCACCTTCAAAGTGTGATCTAGACAATTCATTAACCGAAAAATCACCTTTACTACGTAACGAGATTTTGATGATATCATCTTGGTGACTTTCAATAAAAATAGCTGCAAAAATAATACCCTTTAGAGATAAACCATAGTTTACAAAACCTTCGGTGTCTCCTTTTTTGAAGTTGAAGGTATTAAGTTCTTCTTGAGTTAATGTAATATACGCCGTTTTGTATTCTGGAATGACTTTTAAATTACTTAGTGCTTTGCCCAATAATTGCATACGTTCATAACTATTAGTATCCATAATATTATTATGAATTTGAGCGTTATTTGCACCTTTTTCAATAAGATTCCCAATGATTTTGTGAGTTGCGCTTGTCGTTGATGAAAATCTAAATGAACCTGTATCTGTCATGATTCCTGCATATAAACAGGTTGCAATATCAGTTTTCACTGTATCAGTGTCATCCAACATAGCAATGAAATTATATACCATTTCACAAGTTGAAGACATGGCAACATCAGAATAGGTATAGGTTGCATAATCATCTGGTTGTTGATGATGATCAATCATAATCTTTAAACCTTTAGAAGCTGTAACGGCGTCTTGCATACTACCAATTCTTCCAAGAGAATTAAAATCTAAAGTAAAAATTATTTCTGCGGAAATGAGCAGTGCATCACAGGACTCCTTTTGATGATCATATTTTAGAATAGAAGATTCTCCTGGCATCCATTTTAGAAAATCAGGGTAATCATTAGGGGCAATTATTACTGCGTTATGATTGTATTGTTTTAAATAATGTAAAAGACCAAGTGTAGAGCCAATAGCATCTCCATCTGGGTTTTTATGAGGAATTATTACAATTTGTTTTGGTGAACTTAAGAGTTCTTTTATACTGTTGATGTCTTCTTTATTCATAGAATACAAAAATAGGTTTTTTCAGTTTAGGTTTCTTAACCTATGTTCGTTTTCCGTGAAAAATGAATAGTTATCCTGCTAGGTTTCAAAAATATTACAGGTGTCTTTAAGACAATCTGGATTTCTTTAAGACTAATTATGTATTTATTTTTAGGAAAATAGGCTTTAGTACGAAGTGAGGTCGTCATTTAATTAAAATATGAATGAGTTCTAACTTTGATTTGTGTATATGAACAAATACCTTATTTTTGCACAAAATTTAAAATATTAAAATGGCTACAAATAGAACATTTACAATGCTTAAACCAGATTCTGTTGAAAAGGGGAATATTGGTGCAATTTTAGAAAAAATCACTGCTTCTGGTTTCAGAATCGTAGCAATGAAATTAACGCATTTGACAACCCAAGATGCTCAAGCATTTTATGAGGTTCACAACGAAAGACCTTTTTATGGTGAATTAGTTGAGTACATGACAAGAGGACCAGTCGTTGCCGCTATCTTAGAAAAAGATAATGCAGTAGAAGATTTTAGAACGCTTATTGGTGCAACTAATCCTGCAGATGCAGCAGAAGGTACAATCAGAAAATTATACGCAGCTTCTATGGGAGAAAATGCAGTTCACGGAAGTGATAGTGATGATAATGCAGCTATTGAAGGCGCATTCCATTTTGCTGGTAGAGAGATGTTTTAATTAGAAGTTTTCTATAATATATTGAAAGCGCAACCCTTGGTTGCGCTTTTTTTGTTCAAGGCTTAGCGGTTCTCAAAAACAATGTAGTCTCAGTATAAAAAACTACTTGATTCCGTAGTCTAAAGCTTTCAGTTTGGGAAATAAGAATATCTAAACAACTAACAAACACATGTTGAATTACTTATTAGGCCAAATCAATTTATTGAAATCAAAGCTAAAATTGCTATTGTCCATCACCCAAAGAGAGGCGGTACCGTTCCGTCGTTTTCTTTAGGTTTTTTGAGAGGGACTGTAACCAATTCATATGATTGGCAATTAAAAAGGCTTCCTGAAGACCGTGAAGTGTTTCAGTATCCAATTCAATGTTACCTTGTCTGATACTTTCATCTCGTAAATTTGATAATTGCTGGTATTTGCTTAACAACTTCTCTTGTGCATTTTCAGCAATTTGTTCAGCGTCTTTTGTCCTTATGTGAGATGGGTCTACACTATCGAACGACATTTGCAGCGTATTAGAAATTTTTTCGATAAGGATATGAAATTCTTTTGAAGCAGGAGTAGTCTTATGATTGATTATAAAATTACCTATAGACGCGATTGCCGAAATCATAGTTTGATTAAGCGTTACAATTTCATAAATGAGCTGAAATTCTTTCTGTTTTGATTTTGGGTCTTGAGTTAAACGTTGGAAGGCAGCATTTAAATTACCAATGGCAAGAAAAGCATCTTTCCTAGCTACATTATAAGAGAGTTTATGTTTAGATGTATCTTGATACAACTCTCGGGTTGCTAAAAGATATTTTCTATTCATTTTTAATGCATTGAGAAGCACCTGAGTTAGATTATCGACTTCCCAACTTGGGAAAAGTACATAGTTCGCAACGACAGCAATAGTAGATCCAATGATCGTATCGATGACGCGATATTGAATGACTTCAAAGGCATTGGGATTGATAAAGGAATATACAAAGACGATACTAATGGTGATTAATGCAGCGGCAGATTTATAATTTTGCTGTATCAGTGAAAAAGCCAAAACCAGTGAACCTATTGCCAATATGGAGTACACCACTACATTTTGAGTAATCAACACAATACCAACTGCAACAGCGGCACCAATGAATGTTCCGATAATACGATCTTTAGAGCGCACTTTCGTTAAACCGTAGCTTGGTCGCATAATTACAACAATGGTTAGCAGAATCCAATAGGTATTTTGTATATCAAAAAAGAAGCCTAGAAGGTATGCGAAGATAATAGCAATGGTAAAGCGCAATGAATGTCTAAATAGTTTAGAATCCAAACTTAAATTTTGAATAAATACATTCAATCTGTATTCTTGGAGCGTTAAAAACTGACTCGAATCTTGTCTTCTTAAAGATATTTTGGAGGCTTCTTTGACATTCTCCATAGCACGTCTAATAGCTCTTATTTCTAGAAGTAATTGTTCTTGATAATCGTATAGGTTTTTTAATAATAAGGCACCTTCACGAGCTTTAGGTAATTTGACAGTATTGATATAGTTTGTGATAGATTCGTTGGCTCTTGATAATGCTTTTATTAAAGTATCATTGTTTGGTATTTTATCATTTTGAATCAATAATTCAGATAAACGAATAAGATGGTTACCCATAAGTTTATTTAGCGTCTTAGAAGCTTTTAGGAATTCTTTTCGATGGCCAAAAATCTCATCGATCATTTTATAATCCAAATGTGTTGCTTCTATCAATTCGAAGATATTGATAGAAGAGAGGAAAATTAATAGTTGCTTTTCTTCGTAACGAGAACGTCCTGAGCGTTTACGTTCGGTAAATAGAGTTTCTCGAAGTGTCTCGTGTTTCTCATTGATTTGGTGTTGAAGTACGAAGATTTGTTTGAGAAGTTTATCACGCTTGGTTTTCTTTGTTAATAATTTGGCACGTAATTTTAAATATTCACCAATAAGTAGGAGCGTATCAGACAATAATTGATTCTGATCTTTTTTAGGCGCTAATTTTTGAAAAACAAAGGAAACGACTAAATACCAAAGACCACCAACGCCCATTAGTGCCACCTGAATTAAAATCTCTTGTGGTGTTTGTTTTTGAATAGCAAATGCCAATACCATGGCCAACAAGCCAGAAAAGGAAACTAAAGACGCTCTAAAACCATAAACAGAAATTAGGGATACAACAAAGGAAATGACTATAAGAGCGATTAGCAGAAGAAGTAGAAAAGGTTTTGAGAATAGTATTATCGCTGTAATAACCATCGTTAAACCAATACTGATTAATATAGCATTGACCTTACGTTTGATACTTCCAGGAATATCGCCTGGTGCATTTAAAAAAGTACCGACAACAACAGCAGGAGCATATTCGAAATAGCCTAAAAAATATAAGACACCAAAGGGTACAACAATACCAACACCAAGTCGAATACCTCGATCAAAGTTGGAACTTTTTAAAAATAATTCTAACTGTTTTAATTTTTCTCTCAATTGGATTTACACTTTGATTGCAAAGTTAGAGTAATTGAGCTAAAGTACGGTCTACAAAAATTGTTTTAGTTGTGGTTTGAGTTGTACATTTAAGAAAATGTCTGCTGTGAAATTGTGTTGTAAAGGCGTTCTTAACTTTTGTCTTTTTGATCCGGAAAGCTTTTAGGAGAAGGAATCTCATTTTTTAGTAAGTAATTTTAAGGTTTATTAATTATGTATCTTTAAAATTATAATTAATTATTTATGATCAAAGTTTTTAGACGTATTTGGCAGGAACTGTTCTCTCAACATAATTATGGTTTTAATGGTAAAATTATAATAGTTTTAACCTTATTGATAGCTAGTTCTATGTTTTCCCAACCACCACCGCCATGCGAAGCAAACGGAAATTCAGGATTTGGAGGTGCTGTGGGCGAAGGCCATTTTTTATTTACTGGCGAATTCAGTAATCCAATAATATTTGCCATGACTACTAGCGGTAATGAAATAAACGATATTTTCGTTTTATATTATAGATACAGGTGCCCCTGGGCGCAATGAAATTGATCTTACAGTTGATGATGACACCAACGACCAAACTATTGCAATATCAAATAGTAATGCTTTTGGTAATGGAAGTATTGTCAATTTTCCAGCTGGTTTTGAAGCTTCTTATGCTGTGGCTTTAGATATGAATTCTGGTGGTTTGTGACCCACACCAATTACAGGCACTGTAGGAGAAGGAGAATTAGAGTTTGTGACGTCTGTTAACTCTACTTTAGAATCAAGTACACAATCTTTTTACGAGTTCAGTTTTAATTGGGAAGATCTTGGACTAACTAGTCCAAATGAGTTCAGTTTTGTAGGACTTTATGTTAGTAATACAGCGTATTCCTCAGACGAAGGTTATGGTGAAGGAATTGCTATTGGAACAGAAGGTTCTGATGCTATAACATTTACGGGCTACCTCACTTTACCTGGTTGTGATGCTGTACTAAGTACATTAGCTAATTTATTTAGTGCGATTACTAGTTATTATGTAAATGGCCAGTTGTTTATAAAAGGCATCAATGAGTTAGCTATAATTAGTGTTTATGATTTACAAGGTCGAGAACTATTTAGAAATCAGTATCAAATCCAAGACGCCGTACCAATATCATTTGAGCTTAATAATAATAATAATAAATTACAATTTATTATTATCGAAAGCTCTAATAAAAGAAAAGTGCTAAAAGTAATTTCTAATTAATAATGTATCAAGCCTAAAAGAACTAGCAGCACTATTATGATCTAACTCAAATTAGTTATGGTTTTTAGTCAATCCAAAAAGTGCCTATTGAATACGTTTTCGCTTGACCACTAATGATGACTCTATCGTTTTTATCTTGACAGTTTAATGTTCCAACTCTTTCAGAGATTTGCATAGCAGAAAGTTCTTTTTTGTTAAGTCTCTTTGACCAAAATGGAATTAAAGAGCAATGAGCTGAACCAGTCACTGGATCTTCTAAAATTAAGGCTTGAGGTGTAAAAAACCGTGATACAAAATCACAATCATTTCCTTTAGACGTGACAATAACACCACCTGGATTTAGGTTTATTTGGTCAAATGTTTGTCTGTCAATTTTGATGTTTTTTATATCTTCTTGAGAATCATAAATTAAGACGTAATCTCTTGATTTAAATACCTCCTTTGGTAATATGTTTAGTGATTTTTCTATTATTTCTGGTAGTTTAGAAATCAAGGGCATTCTTGATGGAAAATCTAAAAAATAGAAATCATTTTGCATGAAAACAGTGAGGTCTCCACTCAAGGTTTCAAATATAATTTTGTCTTTAGGATAATTTAAAATTGATTTTAAACAATGAGCAGTTGCAAGAGTTGCGTGACCGCATAAATCCATTTCAATATCTGGAGTAAACCATCGTAAATGTATTTTATCTCCTTTGTCAACATAAAATGCAGTTTCTGCAACCGCATTTTCTTTCGTTATTTTTAAAAGTAAGTCGTCTGATAACCATTCGTCTAAAGGTACTACACAAGCTGGATTTCCACCAAAAATAGTATTAGTAAATGCGTCTATTTGATAAAGGTCTAATTTCATATCTCGTGAAGGTAGTAATTGCAGTTCGCGTTTGGTAATTGTTTAAACAACTAATTTAGCTAAAATGGGATTAACCAAAGAGAATTCCAAAGAAGTTTCCCGAGCAGACTAAAACTGGTAATAAATTATAAACTTATATGAATATGTACCTCGTCAATAGTTGCATCCTTATTGATTTTCGATAGTTGTTTATCTTTTTTCTTCTTTTCATCCAACATCTAGATCATTTCTTCATCACCTAATTGTTAATTTACAAAAGTAAAGTTGTTAACTTATATGATGTATACACTTAACTTTATAATTCCGTAGAGGGGAGCTATTTTTATTCCTAATTTTATTTAAGGCGTTATTAATTAAAATATATTGTTCTTGTTTCTGGTCATTATGGTTGCCTACTGAACTTCAAAAAACGCTGATGAAAAATAAGTAATTGATGCTGATAAATAGCTCGAAAGAGATTTAGAAATGCATCACAAGGAAGGGGCTTCCTATTTAGGCGGAGATACATCTGTGATGAATTTACAAAACTTTACTAAGGATATTGTTATAGTAACAGCTGAAGGTAATCTGGCTGGAATGGATGAGTGCAAAGCTTACTGCTTAAACTATTTGACTGGCTTTACTGAAATTAAATAGACCATTATTGACGCTTGTGGGCAAGGAGATAAACTGACCAAACACTGGAACTTTAGAGGCAAGCACATTGGAATGTTCTTCGGTATTACTCCAATAGCAATTTTTTTAGATTTAGCCAGAAGGACTCTTTAATACTAAGAATAATTACTGCAAATTCCAAAAGGTATTTAATAATTTTTTTCGTCATCGATGCTAATTAATAGGAGTACCTACAATAGGATAAATTATTCATGTTCATCTCTTAATTTCGAATCAATTTATGGCTACAAGAAACACTAATATTAGTTATACGTTTTTCAAGTAGTAAGTCGGGATTACAATTATTGGTGAATGGTTTGTTGCGTTTTTAAGCAATTAACTTAATATTATTTCAGATGATAGTGCTTTACTTTGGACCTAGCGTCACAAATAGGTGAGATTTTATTTTCCTTACATTAGACGTTTTAATCTACATGGCTGAATACTTCCCATTGACTAAAGATTCGTCACTTTTTTCTGGGTCGTATCCATTCCAAATTCCAGTTTCCCAAACCAATCCTATTTTTTCATTAACTATAAGTGCTTTTGTTTCGCGAACCAGATATATTTTACTTTTTCCACCATCTGAAATATATTTTTATAATGCTTTTTTTCCAGACAATAAATTTCCATTTCCCTTTGTTGTCAAGACGTCATTGGTTAGATATGAAAGTACTACTTCTTCTTTGTGTGACTTAAGAGCTAGATTTGAAGCCTTTCTAATTGCTAATATTTGCTCTTCATTAGTTTGCGATAATAGTTCTGATGTGCACATTAAAAGGCAAAGAACTATAAAAAGGATGTGTTTCGTGTTTTTTATTTATTCTATACTTTATTGGTGTTCGCTTTTATTTATTTTAGACATGTTTTATATTCAATTATGGGCAAGAGCTGATAACAGATAATGCGAAATCAACAAGAAATTGATATTTATCTGTATTGTTACTATCACCTATACTGTGCACTAGCGCCGTTCTATCTCCGATGCCTAAGTCTTGATACTTGTTTATAATTATTATACCGTTTTCTGGATCATGTGCATCTGGGTTTATTGGGTTCTCGGATGCTCCTGGTTCTCTGCCATAAACAAAGTAAATTGGTGCTGATGATATATTTACTTCGTCTGTTGGAGACCACCAATTAGGATCTGTCCAAATACCATCAGGAAGTGCATTATAAAAATAAAATCCTTTAATATTTAGGCTCTCTTGGTGTCCATATTTCCAGCTGATAATGCTTCCACGAGAAGAACCTCCAATAATAAAGTTGGACGTGTCGAGGTTGAATTCTTCAGCATTATTTATAACCCATTCAAACATAAGTTCTGCATCATTCCATCCCATTTCTACCTCGCTTGGTGTATTTACTGAAGTTAGAGATTCCCATGCAATAACAGAGATACCTTGGGCATTCAAATCTTCTATTATTGAGTTTGGCATATAGGTATTGCCACCATTTCCATGAGCATCAAAATAAACAGGCGTTGAACAATCTGATTCAGCTTTATAGATATCAAGGAACTGTCTAGATTCCGAGCCATATTGTACTCCTTTTAAAAGGAAACTTTCTGTTAAAGAGTTATTGTTTATTCCTTCATTATTAGAACTACAGGAAACAAAAAGAATCGCAAGTGTCAAAATTTTTAAAAATGTCTTCATCTGAATTTAATTTTTTGTTACTCCTCTTTTGATCATTTAAGGACCCTGTTGCTTAATCCAATTCTGAATAATATATTTGTAATATATTGAAAATAAATGTATTAAATCATTTGTTTTTGTCTTTTATCCGCTAACTAAATGTCAGCACAAAGTCATTATTTGCTGTCCTTTAAAAAGAGAAATTAGTACGTATGATTTATGGTTAGCCGCTTTGGTTAGCAACTAAATTAGTCAAAGAAAATGAATCAGAGGGAAATCTGGAGGATTTTTCGAGTATACGCATAACAAGTAATTAAATATTCACGTTATTAGTGGTTGTTTCTATTTGTATTTACTCTTTCTTAAAATATTGACAGCTTCAAGATTAGTCCAATATTCTACTTTAAGACTTTTATTGTTTTCTAAGGCTGTTCTCACAATATCATAGCCAACAGAATAACCGCCCCAAACAGGGTAATTGTTTGACCCAAACATAATCTCCATTTGAAGGCCAATATCTGTGCTTTGTAAGTTTGGCTGAATAGTATTCCATAAATCTGAAATTTGCTTTTCAGTTAATGCCGTGGTCCAAGGAGCTATTACACTAGGGTACATTGAGTGGGCGAAACAGTCGCCTTTTCCTTCAAATACCAAGTAGTCAAGCAGTGTCCAATTGGTTGATTTTCCAAAATTTAAGTTTGTCCAGTATGCATGGTTAAATTCATGAGCAACCGCATATTCAAGCATGTTTTCCCATCCTAAAATATCTGGTTCAATTGTCAAAATGATTTGTTTTGAACCTGCCGTCAAACCCATTATACCACTCATTTCTGCTATGACTTGCTTAAGATTTGGGTTTACAGGAAGGACATAAATGGTCAAACTTTCGTTGAAAATAGATAGTCGACTTTTATTTATTGCCCCAATTATTTTGTTTTCAATTGTTGTTTTGTTTTTCGAAATTCTATCAATTGATTGTTTTAGTTCGAAGATGTTGTTTATAGGAGAGGCGATAAAGTCCTTAACAATGGCAGAATACTCGCTTTTCTTAAAGTATCTGTTATAGATAGGAGTGAGTACCTTTTCATTATAAATGCTGTCCACTTTTTTATCGTCTGCATTTAATTCTTCAACGAAAGTTTCATAGTAGTCTGTTAGGAAAATAATTTTGTCTGAAGTTGTTTGTCCATAGGATGAAACCAAGCTGGACAACAAAGTAAATGTCAATAAAATAATTTTATTACTTTTATTCATGGGTAATTATTGCTTTAAGAAATGACGACTGATTCGTTGAATTGTTACAAGTGAGATTAACGTGTGGTTCACATTTAATTGACCTGGCTAGCATCTAAATTAGTAAAATAAAATTAACCAGAGGTGAATTTGATAGCATCTTAAGAGTACACATATAATAAGCATTTGATTATACAGGTTATTGGTTTTTCTTTATACTGCTCGTAATTTGGCCATAAAGCATTATATGTTCAAATCATCTTAAATTTTTTATTTCTCTAAATCCTTATTAATTCAGTCTTTTAAATTGTTTGATTTAATACTAATAGCATCAATAGGTCTTATAAGGTTTTCTAAACTTTTTTGTACAAAGATGAATGGTCTTATTAGTGTGGTCTATTCGTCAGATTTATTGTAAGGTAGCTCTGTATTGCTGTGAAGTGCATAGTTTAGTTCTTTTTTGCTGTAGTCCTATTTGTCTTTTGTGATTCCTTCATTGACATCACTAATAATAGTACTTCTCACCCAATCATTTCCTATCAGTATATAGTAATTTCATCTTTTGTAAAGTTTGTAATTAGGCGCAATGGTATTTGGCAAATAGTTAGAGTTTAGTGCCTAGGGTTTTTCTCTAGTTTTCGTTTGCTCATAAGCAGAACTGCTAAAGTTAAATGTACTTTATGAATAATAATTTTATTTTAAAGATATTTCAACATTTTACCCATTAATACTGACCAATAATGTGCCATGTTATTTTAAAAAATAGTTTCAAATTTAACAGATATAAAATTTAAGCAGTCGATGTTTGATTGCAGTTCTATATCTAATTTCTTAAGTAATGAGGTTTGAATAGCCTCATTTTGATGATCAGTATTCCAATTACTTATGTGAAGTGCTATAAAAATTTCGGTAGCTACAGGAAAAATTTATTCAATAGCATAAAGTACATATTTACAGCCTTATCATATTTATTTCTCGGGAACGAGGGAAACTTATTAGTTGGTCTTAATGAAGGCTAACAATCGGATATACCCAACTGTAAACATCCAAATTAGGACGCTAATATAATAAATCTTTGATTTTTACATATGATTTATTGGAGTCATGATTGTCTTTTTAAATCACTTCCTAACCAAACCAACAAGTTGCTTACCAAACACTGCAGCAACACCAGAGGCCAATCCACCAACTAATCCAGTCACCAAAATCAATACATAAGGATTACCACCAAGAGGTAGGAGTACGGCTATCTTTTTAGCCAAAGTGAAATCATTAGCACTACTTACGATAAAGGCATAGATTGCCCAAAAGCAAAATACAGCTAGAAAAGGCACAAAAAATACAGCAGCCTTTTTCAGACTAAAAAATAGTGCAGATACAAATCCTGCAACCATAACAGACCACCAAGGTAAATAGAGCGATAGGAGTAATGCCATAATTATTGTGATGACGAAGTTTATAATGTTAGTCTTCATAGTATTTGATAGGTGTTAATGTTTGTGTCCCCATAATTTGATCTGTAGCCTCAGCATTGTACAAGAAGTTTAATTCATGATACTTGCCAATTGCCCAATCATCAATAAAATTATCGTAATAGGCGCTTCCTGGATTACCAGATTGTCCACCAGGATAAATCCCGAAAGCTTTAGGAGGCGAACTCATTTCTACAATCATTCTCCACGATGGTCCGTGAGTTGAAGAAGCCGCATTGACAATATTGCGATCACCCCCAATAGGTAAATCAAATCTCGAAAAAGCAGGTAAACCCTGAAGTAGATGACCAACATGAGTGCCTTTATAAGCTTGCCAATTATAGTCACCATTTTTAGCTTTCCAATCCATGAGCTCTTTTACAGTATCTTTAAATGACAATAAAAACAAATCTTGAGCCGTTTCTTTCTCTGGAGTTTCTACAATATCCATAAATTCATTCTCCGGTTTTGTTTTCATCAAATAAATAGTCTGATAGGCATATGGTGACATCAATGCTTCCTCTTCGGTATCAAATTCATCCCAAGTTAAATGGTATAATTTGGAGTACCATTTTGACCAAATACTCGGACCTAATTTTTCTATATCGTTAATAAAATCCCAAGCTTTGATTTGGGTATAAATCTCCTTTTCTTCGGAAGTCATTAAACTATCGTCCATCGAATCAAACATAAAAGGCAATAACTCAGCGGCTTTTAAATTATAATTATTATTGTGAAGTGCTTTAAAATCATCTATTGAAAATTTATCTTTTGAATTAAAGAAATCATTAATCACACGATTTCTATAGGTTTCATAACCGTCATTAAATACATAAAACGGATAGTTTTTATCAACAGGATGTTGATTAGCCGAACTCACAAAACCACGTTCTGGATTTTTAGTGTGTGCATTAAATGCCTGCGGAATATAACTCTGCCAATCATGTTCTGGATTAGAACCATCCAATAAGAATTTACCTTGACCTTTCCACTTATTAGGAAAAAGACCTTGAATCCAAATAGCAATATCACCTTCCGTAGAGGCAAAAACAAAGTTTTGAGCGGGTGCTGTATATGCTTTTAATGCGTTGACATAATCGTCATAATTTTTTGATTTGTTCAACGCTAAAAAGGCACCCTGATTATTGCCTCCAATATGACCAACCCATTTCATAGCATAACCAGATTTTTCGTTATCACTCATGAAATTATGATCGTAAGTCACAGGTCCGTGATGCGTATAAATTACAGAGTCGATAACCGTTGCAGCACCTTTTACTTTAATCTCTTCAATACGCACTGATGTGTTTCTCCATTGATTATCATATTTGTATTCTGTTCTAGTGTTGTCTTTAAATTCAATTTTGTACCAATCTAAAACATCACGAGTCGCGTTAGTTTCTCCCCAAGCTATATGATTATTAAATCCTGAAATAACGCCTAGAGCCCCTGGCAACGTCGCTCCCATAGTATTATACTCTGGTGTGCTCAACTGCATAACAAACCAAATGGAAGGTAAGTTTAAGCCTAAATGTGGATCGTTGGCAAGAATGGGATTTCCAGTAGTCGATTTTGCTCCGGAAACTGCCCAATTATTACTGCCATTATCTGGATTTGGTTTTTCTATGGTTTGCGGTATGGTATCCAACGGCAGTTGTCCTTCAGGAGTTTTAGTGATCTCTACATCAATAAAACTCCAATCTGTTTCTTTTGGAATAATGGGATCATTAACATCAAAAAAATCTGGAAATAGTAAGTCAAAACGCTCTTTTCCGAATTTGCGCAACATATTCGTGTATTCTAAATCATTGTCTCCACCAGCTAACATCTTTGTCATATACATTAATAGTAGCATGGTCTTTTTTGTGGTCCAAGCTTCTGGCTTATAATCTAATAGTTTATATTCTACAGGAAATGTTTTAGCATCTAAGGATCTTATATAACTGTTTACACCATCACGATAGGCTTCTAAGAACTTTATAGCCTCTGGATTTTCTCGCATTTTTTCTAGTGCTTTTTCTGCACCAAATCCCATTCCTCGTCTACGTTCACTACGATCATAATTTAAGCCTGCGCTTCCAATAAGTTCTGAGACACGTCCTGCAGCAGCATGTGTTTGGAATTCCATTTGCCATAACCTATGTTTTGCAGTGATATAGCCTTGTGCTTTATATAGATCTAAATCGTTTTGAGCAAAAATATGGGGAATCAATTGTTCATCATAATGAATGGTTACTGGAGCAGACAAACCTTGGATATTGACATTTCCGTCGATAGTTTCTTCTTGATCATTTTGCCAAACTCCACCTGCAGGATCTAAGAATTTACCAATAGGAGGTACTGAACCTAATTTTGTATTAAATCCATAGAAAACAGTTATTGTGGCTATAAAAGTTATGACGAGTTTGAGGTATTTCATATGGTTAGGGTTAGTCTTCTAAATTACTGATATTTAGGATTATTATTGTTATTCAGATTTAAGGTTTAGATATCAATCTCAACCATTTCTGCCCTAGCACCAAACCGAATTGGTATGGCACTTGTTCCAATTCCTTTTGAAACATACATTATAGGTTCAGTTTCAGTATACCAACCTTTTAGATATCTACCGCTACCTTGAGGTGTAATTGGAGCAAAACCTAAGAAAGAAATTTGCCCTCCGTGCGTATGCCCTGATAAAACAAGATCAATATGTAAATCTGCTTTTTCAACTACAATCGTATCTCTGTGTTGTGGGCAATGCGTTAAGACAATATTAGTTTCAGTGTTTCTTAAGTTAGTGACCGCTTTTTGGAAATCAGGATAACCGCCAACAAAATCATCAATACCTATAACTGAAACTGACCGATTTTTAATAGAGATACTTCGGCTCTCGTTAATTAAAAGCTCACAATTATTTTTTGAAAACATAGTTTCCAATTTAAGTAAATCAACTTCTCCCCAATATTCCCAATTGCCTGTAATCGCATATTTTGGAATGGTATTATCGATTAATTGCAAAAACGTATCTAAAGCATCTATTTTATCTGTGTTATTAACAGAATCACCAGTTATAAAAATCAGATCAGGTTGTAGGTCATTTATTTTTTTTGCTATTGATTTGTGGAAATATCGAAGTGTCTCAAAATGCAAATCTGATATTTGAATAATTTTTATCTTGTTATTTTTAGGTTTAGAAATATCGAAATAGTTCCAATCGATAACATATTTTTCAAACCAAAAGCCGTCTAACAGGACTAAACCAATAGTTGCTAGTAACATTCTTTTAACAAATTTTCTTCTGGATAATCTTGACATTTATAAAAAATAAATAGCTTTATCTGAGCACCAATTTACTCACCACTTTTTTACCGATAGCGTCATTAAGCATGTCCACAATTTTTTGTTTTCCGTAGCTTAATTCTTCACGAAGTACGCTAGAGCTCAAAGCCACATATAAAACATCTCTGTCCAATGAAACATCTGTAGTATAATTATTCACACCATTTCCCATCATTTTTGCCCAGGCATCTTTAACATCTACCTTGTCCAAGCCAGATTGTAATTTATTCTTCTCTACAAACTCTTTAAGGATATCGCTAATTGGTAAGTTTTCGTTGTGTCGCTTTGCCATGTTCATTTTCCGAAGTTATCGGAAATCTTATTATTCATTACTAAAAAATTGTTATTTGGTATCAAAATCTAAATCTAAAGATTCGTAACGTTTATAAATATAGACGTCTTTATTGGTGTTATTGAGAATTATCAATTGGGTTTCATTGGCATTTAAAATCGTTTCTTTCCATTTTGAATAAGGAGTTGTATAATAAATATTGAGACTGTCGTCTTCTATTTTTATACTGAAATTTTCTTCACTTCTAGACGTTTCAAAAGTTCCAAATAAATTTGGTTTTAGTTTTCTTCGGAAACCAGACAAACTATCTGAAACCTCAATATAATCTATCGTATCATTGAAATTATAGTCTTTTTTTGTGCCATCACTCAAAGTTACTTCGTCAATTTCCCAATACCCATTAAGATGATTTATCATCGTATTAGGATCGTTTGAGCAGCTAAATAACAGTAATGTTATAACTAGTAAAGAAAGTCTTTTGTACATCATATCACCAAATTCCAAAAAATTAAAGTACAAATTCCGTGCGCCTTCAAGAACGGTATCTGTAGAAATTACATTTATAAGATTTATTAACAGTCCAAAGTTAAAAAACAAAATACAATAATATCTCAATAAGCCTTTGGAATTTTTATATCGAAATTTTTAAATTTTAAAGCTTGAATATTTTATAAGACTGATGAATTTGCTTTATCACATGTTCTGTACGTTCGGCATGAGTATCACTGATAAATAATTGACCAAAATCTTCCTTATCAACCAAACTAATTATTTGAGCAACGCGATTTTCATCTAGTTTATCAAAAATATCATCTAGTAATAGGAGTGGAGTAACACCACTTTGTTGTTTTATAAAATCAAATTGTGCCAGTTTTAAAGCAATCAAAAAGGATTTTTGCTGACCTTGACTTCCAAACTTTTTAATGGGATAGGTTTCAATTTCAAAATTAAGATCATCCTTATGAATTCCAACGCTTGTATAATGTAAGGCTTTATCTTTATTAATATTTTTTGCTAATAAGCTTTTTAAATCATCGTCAAACAAATCACTTTTATAATTTAAATTGACTTCTTCATTATCATTACTAATAGCTTTATACCGTGCTTTAAAAATAGGAATGAATGTATTTAAAAATTCATCACGGGTTTTATAAATCTCGCTTCCATAAGTGTGCAGTTGTTCGTTATAAACTTCAAGTGTTTGTACATTAAACGTGTTATTAAGTGCAAAATATTTCAATAAGGCATTACGTTGTGATAAAATCTTATTGTAATTAATTAAATTACTCAGATAGACTTTATCACTTTGTGATATGACACTGTCAATGAATTTTCGGCGTGTTTCACTACCTTCAATAATCAAATCACGATCTGCAGGAGAAATTATAACTAGAGGAATTAAACCAATATGATCACTAAATTTTTCATACGCCTTTCCGTTGCGTTTGATCATTTTCTTTTGTCCACGTTTTAGGGACACGACAACCTTTTCGGTTTTGTCGTTTTTATCAAAAATACCATCTACAACAAAAAAGTCTTCGTTATGTTTAATGTTTTGAGATGCAATAGGGTTAAAGTAGCTTTTTCCGAAGGATAAATGATAGATTGCATCAAGGGCATTTGTTTTACCAACACCATTAGCGCCGACAAAGCAATTAATTTTAGCGTCAAATTCGAAATTCTGTTGTTCAAAATTTTTATAATTAACTAAGCTTAAAGTGTTTAAAATCATAAAAGTAAAGGGGAATATGGGTATTTGGGCGTCCTAAATATACGCGGAAGTAAAAATAACAAATAATTTACCTTTTAAATCCCAATAAAAATTTTATTTTTGCGCCACAAATAAACAACCATGGCAACATATAAGAAACGAGGTTATAAACCAAAAGCTACCAAAGAAAAAGGTGAAACGTTAGATGCTTTAGAGCAAGATTCTACAACAGCAGAAGTGTTTAATACACTGGATGAAGGAGCTAATAAAGCTGAAGATTGGGTTGCTGGAAATCAAAAAGGAATTTTTATCCTTATTGGTGTGGCAGCAGTAATTATGCTAGGTTACTTAGGATATAACAAGTTTATTGCTGAGCCTAAGGCTGAAGAAGCAATGAATGAAATGTACTCTTCTCAGAAATATTTTGATGAAGCTGTAGATGGAGTAGACAAAGATTCTTTATATAATTTAGCCCTTACAGGTGGTGGTGGAAAATTAGGTTTAACAGATATCGTTGACCAATATGGAACGACTCCTGCTGGAAATTTAGCAAACTATTATGCTGGTATGGCATATTTAAATACTAAAGATTATACGAATGCTGTTAAGTATTTAGCTGATTTTAGTACCGATGATGCTGTTCTTGGACCAATTGCTAAAGGAGGAATGGGAGATGCATTTGTTCAATTAGAACAATTGCCAGAAGCTTTAGAATATTATGAAAAGGCAATTGCCGCATCAACTAATGACTATACAACACCAATGTATCTTTTAAAAGCGGCGAATGTTGCACAATCATTAGGTGAAAATGATAAAGCTTTAAAATATTACATGAGAATTAAATCTGATTTTAAAACGTCAGACCAAGCAAAAAATATTGATACCTTTATTGGTAGAGCAGAATCGAGTAAATAATTAAATAGAGCTCCGATGTTACGGAGAATGCACTATGGCAACTGCAAATCATAATTTATCTCATTACGATAAAAACACAATCCCAGACGCGAAAGACTTTCGGTTTGGGATTGTTGTTTCTGAGTGGAATGATACCGTCACCAACGGACTTTTAAAAGGAGCACAAGAGGTCTTAATAGATTGTGGTGCTTTACCAGAGAATATTATCACATGGGATGTTCCTGGGAGTTTTGAGTTGATTTACGGAAGTAAAAAAATGATCGAGCAGAAGGTTGATGCGGTTATTGCCATAGGTTGTGTGATTCAAGGTGAAACCAAGCATTTTGATTTTGTTTGTGAAGGTGTCACTCATGGTATCAAAGCACTCAATCTAAACTCTGATACTCCAGTTATTTTTTGTGTGCTTACTGATAATACAATGCAACAATCTTTAGATCGTTCTGGAGGTAAGCATGGTAACAAAGGAACAGAAGCTGGTATTGCTGCTATAAAGATGGCAGAATTACGCGGAAGGTAGTACTCCGTTTTCAGTCGCGATTTTCATATTTTCACTCTTACTCTACACATGAAATCACTCTAACTCTCGAGTTGTCTGGCAAAGTCAACGAGATGCTAACGCTACTCATACGCCGAAGGCCCCCTTTTTTTAATAGTTTATATGATTTTATAATTAATACATCAGTTAGCTCTTAAATGGATTGATGACGTGTATTGATTTAAAATTTCTAAAGTAAATATTAACAATTTTTAGCACTCCAAATCGCTATTTTCCTAGTAAATTCTGTACTTTTGAGGTATGGCAATTATAATTTATAAGTCACTTGTTTAATCAAAGAAAAAATAAACGTTTTAGTTTTAAACCTAATTTTAAGGATTTAAAAAAAACTGAATATAAAGACGACTTGGAAGAGAAATGGAATGAAATGCGTTACAATACTAAGCGTAGTGGGAATATTTTAACTTCATTTCCAGCTCTAATTATAATTTTAGGTTCGATTTTTGTGTTAATATATATACTTAACAGATATATTTAATAATTGTATTATGGGTCCAATAAAATTTACTGTATTTAAAGGGTTGTCTAGAAATAAAAGGTTCAACTATACACCTATGCATTATAATGGTAAAGAAGGTACAGATACTTCACAATATCCAACAAAGTTTGATGCCTATGCCGACACATATAATAAAAATGATTTTTCTGGTCAATGGTATGAGAATAGAATAAAAAATAGAACTAGAAATAATTACGGATTTAATAGAACTATCTTAGTGTTAATTGGAGCCTTTGTGTTAATTTTTCTGTATATCATAGATTTCGATTTATCAATATTCTCTATTGAAAGCTAATGGCAGACATCATTCAATTGTTACCAGACCATGTTGCTAATCAAATCGCAGCAGGTGAAGTTGTACAGCGACCAGCATCGGTTGCAAAAGAGTTACTTGAAAACTCTATTGATGCTGGTGCAAAAACTATAAAACTTATTGTAAAAGATGCCGGCAAGACCTTAATACAGGTCATTGACAATGGTAAGGGCATGACAGCCACAGATGCTCGATTGAGTTTTGAGCGTCATGCGACATCTAAAATACGTTCGGCCCAAGATTTATTCAGTCTTAATACCAAAGGGTTTCGAGGTGAGGCTTTGGCTAGTATTGCTGCCATTGCTCATGTAGAATTAAAAACAAAACAAGAGCAAGATGAACTTGGAACGCTTATAGAAATTGAAGGTAGTGAGATAAAAAATCAAGAGGTCACAGTGACACCGACAGGTACTTCACTTTGTGTAAAACATTTATTTTTTAATATTCCTGCACGTCGTAACTTTTTGAAATCTAATAATGTAGAGCTCAGACATATTGTTGATGAATTTCATCGGGTAGCTTTAGCGCATCCAGATATTGAATTCTTAATGTATCATAACGGTAGCGAAAGTTTTAACTTACCAAAAAGTAATTATAGACAACGTGTGGTACATATCTTCGGACATAAAACAAACGAAAAACTCGTCCCTGTTGAAGAAGCAACTGAGGTTTTAAAAATCTCGGGATTTGTGGGTAAACCCGAATTCGCGAAACGTACTAGAACTGAACAATTTTTCTTTGTCAACAACCGATTTATAAAAAGTCCATATCTTAATCATTCTATAAACTCTGCTTTTGAAGGCCTAATGAAAGATGGAAGTCATCCTACTTACTTCTTAAATCTAACCGTTGACCCTAAAAGTATAGATATTAATATCCATCCTACAAAAACAGAAATTAAGTTTGATGACGAACATACATTGTATGCCATTTTACGCTCTGCTGTTAAGCATAGTTTGGGACAGTTTAATATTGCACCCGTTTTAGACTTTGATCGCGATAGAAACTTAGATACACCTTATAATTTTGAAAACAAAAGAGTATCCACTCCAACGGTAGAAGTAGATCGTTCTTTTAACCCATTTCAAGCAGAAAAAATAGAGATCAGGTCTAATAGGTTGTCGTCAAGCTATAAAAAAGAACCCACTTCACAATGGGAAAGTCTGTATGTTGGATTAGAATCTAAAGGCACAAAAACCGAAAACGATTTTAGCGAAGTACAGTTTGAAAGTCAACCAGAGGCCCCATCATTATTTGATGATGACAAACAATTAGAAACCAAACAAACAACGTATCAACTACACAATAAATATATTATTAGTACTATAAAATCTGGGATGATGATTTTAGATCAACATCGTGCACATCAACGTGTTTTATATGAAGGATTTCTTAAACATCTCACGGTAAAAGAGGCTGTAAGTCAACAACTACTGTTTCCCTTACGTTTAGAATTTTCTTCTACGGAAATGGAAATACTGCAAAATTTAAAAGAAGATTTAGAACATACAGGATTTGTGTTTTCAGTATTTAAAGATATTATTATTGAGATTACAGGAGTGCCAATCAATGTTCCTGAGAGTGAAGTCTCGATTATTTTAGAGCAGCTTATAAGTGATGTTGAGCAAGAGGTACCAGATAGTAATTTTAGTGCAACAGATTTGTTGGCGAAATCAATGTCTAAAAGTTTGGCTATTAAAACAGGACAAAGCATATCACGTTTAGAACAAGAACATTTAGTAAATAGCTTATTTGCTTGTAAAGAACCAACGGTTTCTCCTACTAATAAAGTCACGTTCATCACAATGAGTGTAGATGACTTTGATAAAAAATTTATATAATTTATGATGAGAGGTATTACAGATACAGTAAAGCATTTGATTATTATAAATGTAGTCATGTTTATTGGTACGCTTGCTATTGGTGGAGGTGAGTTATTTTATCAATGGTTCGCACTATATTTCCCAGAGAACGATTTATTTAAGCCATGGCAAATAATTACCCATATGTTTATGCATGGTGGAGTAACTCATATTTTATTCAATATGTTTGCGTTGTGGATGTTTGGTACAGCTGTGGAAACACAATTAGGGTCCAAGAACTTTTTATTTCTATATATATCGGCAGGTTTAGGAGCAATGCTTTTTCAATTAGGCTATTACTATTTTAATTATCTACCTGCGTACTCCGAATTAATAGCTTCTGGTTTATCTGATGGTCAATTAATTGAAATGTTTACAACCAATAAGTCAGTAGTTCAAGTATCTAGTTCTCAATTGAATTTACTTCGAGGCGCTTATAGTGCCTACAATGCCAGTATGGTAGGCGCTTCGGGCTGTATCATGGGTGTTTTAGCAGCTTTTGGGATGATGAATCCCAATGCTAAGTTGATGATGATATTTCTGCCTATACCTATAAAAGCAAAGTACTTTATTCCTGGGATTATACTGCTAGATATTATTTCTGCAGTCTCTGGACAGTCTTTCTTTAGTCCAAGTAATACAGCTTATATGGCTCATGTTGGTGGTGCGATTACAGGTTTCCTCATCATGTGGTACTGGAAAAAAACACAGTTTAATAAAAACCGTTGGGATAGATGACTTCATTAAATAACGACTTTAAAGACAAACTCAAAAACCTAAATGTGTTTGAAAAAATTATGGCAGTTAATGTTTTGGTTTTCTTCATTGGTTGGTTACTACAAATGATTCTTAAAATCCCAAGATTTTATACATTGTCGTGGTTAGAGTTACCCAAAGGATTCCTTGACTTTATTGTGACGCCTTGGTCTATTTTTACATATGGATTTACACATTATGATTTCTTTCATTTGTTGTTTAACATGGTCGTCTTGTATTTTGTGTCACGTAGCATGGTTAATTTGTTTCCATCTAAACAATCGCTTAATATTTATTTTTTAGGAATCTTAGCAGGAGGATTATCATTTTTAGTCGTGTACAATATTCTACCTGAGTCGTGGTCTTCAACAGTTGGGTCTTTAGTAGGAGCATCTGCGGGAGTAAATGCGCTTTTGATTTTTTTATGTAGCTATATGCCACATAGGGAAACACGCTTCTTTACGTTATCTATAAAGCTGTGGCAAGTAGGGGCCGCTATTGTATTATTTGATGTGATTGGTTTATTTGGAGCTAATCAAGGCGGTAAGGTAGCGCATTTAGGAGGCAGTTTATTAGGTTATCTTTACGCTACACAACTCATAAAAGGCAATGATATTGGCTCTGGATTTATGAAATTTACAGATCGTATTGTTGATATGTTCAATAATAAAACGTCTTTAAAAACAGTACATAGAAATAAGAAAAATGATTTTGCGGGTCATAAGAAGCAAGATTTTGACGCGTTTAATACACAAAAGAAAATAGATCTCATTTTAGATAAAATAAGTAAAAGTGGTTATGAAAGTTTAACTAAAGAAGAGAAATCATTTTTATTTAAAGCAGGGAAGAAATAACGTCTATGGGTAAACTTAAGCTATTTGAGAAGTTCATATTCCTTATCAATTCGTTGATAGCATTTGCATTACTCTTGTCTTATATTTTACCTTATGTTGAGCCTAAAAAATTTGCATTCCTATCCGTTTTAAGCCTAGCAGTTCCGTTCTTAATAATCCTTAATATTCTATTTCTCATTTATTGGTTATTAAAAGTCAAAAAACAACTATTACTATCGCTTCTAGTTTTGGCTATTGGTTATAATTATGTGTTGTCGTTATATAAGTTTACGTCTTCTAAAAATGTGGATGATAGCGAGAATATCTCCGTTATGAATTATAATGTGCGCTTATTTAATCTTTTTGATTGGATTGATGATCCCAATTTAAAAGAGAATATGTCTTCATTTATTTTAGAAAAGAGTCCAGATATACTCTGTATGCAAGAATTCAGACCTGATGAGGAGATAGACTTAGAGATGTATCCCTATAAACACATTGAACTATCAGGAAAGAAGATTAGGAATGGTCAGGCGATTTATACCAAATTTCCAATCATTAACTCTGGGTCCATAGAATTTCCGAATACATCAAACAACGCTATCTTTGCAGATATCGTAAAAGGAAAAGATACGATTAGAGTTTATAACTTGCACTTAGAGTCTTCTCGTATTGATCCAAATGCTGAGGAATTCTCAAAAGAAAATTCACAGAACTTATTTAAACGGGTAAGCTGGACCTTTAAAAAGCAACAGTCACAAGCAGAGCAGTTTTTAGTTCACAAAAATAAATGTCTGTATAAAACAATCATTTCTGGAGACTTTAATAATACAGCATATTCTTATATTTATAAACAGATTAAAGGTGACATGGAAGATGCTTTTGAACACGCAGGAAATGGTTTTGGGAGAACATTTGATTTTAAATTTTTCCCTGTTCGTATTGATATTATATTAGTGGATGATGCTTTTGAAATCAATGCCTTTAAGACATTTGATGTTAAGTATAGTGATCATTATCCTGTGATGGCCAAAGTGAAGGTTAAAGAGTAAGCGATCGCAGTTTTTAGGTTTTACTCTTGTACGTTAGAACGTTAAATGGAGTGTTTGTTTTTTGCAGTTGTATTGCCTATTCATTTAAATACTTTGAGAAAGCATACTCCATTGATTATAAATATGTCCCCTAGGAAATTTTAAACCTTTTGTGTTAGTCAATTCTAAAAAAAACCTATACTCTTTGTGAAATTTTATGCTATTATTTGAGCCGCTGTGTAAATAACTAGTGCCAAGTAGGTCATAGTCTTACATCATTAAACAATCTGCCCAATCTGCCAGCATATGAATAAGTAGCCCTAAACCAATAATTCTTGTTTTCTTTATAAACGTTAGAATGATGTAAATAGCAATGGCATAATAGGAGTGAAGTGGGTGAAAATTAATGCTACATCGTGTTGGGTCAAAAACAGGATTTGCGAGTAAATGATCGAGATCAATTATGATAGCACTCAACATAATTATAGATGCTAATTTCCAATGTTCTCTAAAAAAGAGTAGCGCTATGAGGATAGGAACTAAAAAATGGATGCTATAGTGTATAGTTGTTTGTAGCATTACAAATCAAAAGTTTGAGATTTGAGATATAACTCAGTATTTGGCCCTTCATTAAATAAGACATCTAGAATACTTAGATTATTTAAAAATTTGTGTTTATTATCAAATACTTGTGCATAAAGCTTGAATTTCTGCGGTATCTCCTTGCGACTATTTGCTAGCAACCTAGCGTCAATGACATGTTTTGGTTCTCGTTCAAATTCTTCTGTGATTTTATACTCAAACGGAAGTTGCAAGCACTCAAATATAAGCTCTAAACATGTAAAGTTATAATCCATAATCGTGTCAGCTTCCGAAGTAAATAGAGGCATTAGATCATCAATATAAAATTCAAAAAAAGGGGATGTTCTGTAGGCCGACTCTAAAGATTTTAGGTGTTGAGCTTGCCAATTTTCAGTATTAAAAATTTTGACATCTTTGTAAAGCTGTCTGTTTTTTTGTGAGTAAACAACTGGTATGTTTAGATCTAATTTTCCGTTTGCGCCATAAATTGAAGCACGATTGCGATACGTTTGCTTTTGATAATTATCACAAACTTCAAATACAAGCTCATCAGCGTTCATCATAGCAACAAAATGCGCTACGTTTGGAAGGTATGTAGGATGAATTATTGTTTTCATCTTTAATTGAAAAAGCTATTTATGCTTTCTTTTTCTCCATGTATTAAAACCAAACCAAGCGGCTAATAAAACTAAAAAAGGAATTAAATAAGACATGGGATTTCCAGATCCACCAACAGTCGTAAACCAACGTTCCCAACGTGGATTTTTAAGACCATCCCAACTCATCCAAATAAATACAGGTTTACCTACTACATGATCAAAAGGAACGTAACCCCAAGCACGAGCATCAATAGAATTATTTCTATTGTCTCCCATCATCCAATAATAATCTTGCTTAAATGTATAGGATGTTGTGGGTTGGTCATTAATGATTATTTGATTACCTCTAGTGACAACGCTATTTCTCTCGTATTCTCCAATGAGGCGCTTATACAATGGAAGTACTTCCATTGTTAATTCTACAGTTTCTCCTTTCTTCGGAATATAAATAGGTCCAAAATTATCATAACTCCAGTCATAACCAGCAGCTCTAGGGAACAAGGACTTGTAGTCAATACCTCTTGGAGTTTCGCTTCTAGTGATACTTCCAACGTTTGGATGATTTTTGGCTTTTGCTGCAGCTTCAACTGTAGCTTCTATAAGCAACGTAGTTTGACCAATTTGATAGACATCTGTAATATCATATCGTTTTAAACCATCATAAATTTGTTCACCACTATAAGTTCCTTTTAATTCAATTTGATAAGCAAACTGAAGTTTAGCACGATCTGGCAATTCGTTACGTTTGCCATTGATATAGACATATCCATTTCTAACTTCTAGTGAATCTCCGGGAACACCAACACAGCGCTTAACAAGATTTGTTTTCTTGTCTATTGGCTTATAATAATTGCGATCTGGATTAAAATCGTTCATATTTAGAAGCGTATCTGCAGGTTGATTAAAAACAACAATATCGTTACGCTCAATATTTTCAAATCCAGGAATCCTCATATAAGGCAACTGTAATTTATTTTTCCATGACGTGCTGCGCTTCTCGAAATTGTCGTCAAACAAATATGATTTAACATTGGCTATAGGAATCGTATCATGAACCATAGGTGTTCCAACTGTTGTCATTGGTATTCTTGCACCATAATGAAACTTACTTACGAATAAGAAATCCCCTACTAATAATGATTTTTCTAAAGATGAACTTGGAATAGTAAAGGGTTGAATAAAATACGTATGTACTATGGTTGCTGCAACAATAGCAAATAATATAGAGCTCGTCCAGTCCCCAGAACTTGATTTTGGATTAATATCTCTATCGGCAACGTAATTGACCTCTGTTCCATAATTGAGATAAAAATTATAAAAACCTAAAGTAATAACTGCTAAAAAAGTATCAAGGAATTGATTCTTGCCAAAACTTCTAGCGGTTTCAACCCAAACTACAGGGAGCATGATTAAGTTAACAATAGGAACAAACAATAAAATCGTCCACCACCAAGATCTATTAATTATTTTCATTAATATAATCGCGTTATACACGGGAATAAACGCTTCCCATGCCTGACGTCCAGCTTTAACGTATAGTTTCCAAGTCCCAAGTCCGTGAAGGATTTGGATGACTAGAATAAATATTAACCATTGTGTAATTGTCATGTCTATAGTTTAATTTCTTTAATGAGTTGAAAAGTCTTCGAAAACGTTACATCAATCTGTGATATTAACTAATGTTTAAGACGTCTTTCATTGTGAATATTCCTTTTTTGTCATGTACGAATTCTGCAGCAATTACAGCTCCCAAAGCAAAACCTTCTCTGCTGTGTGCTGTATGTTTAATTTGAATGCTATCGACTTCAGATTTGTAAATTATCTCATGGGTTCCTGGAACATTTTCAATACGTTTTGCTAAAATACCAATCTCATTTTGTTTTGGCGTATCTAATGTCCACTTTTCGTAATTAGTTTTATCTATTATTCCCTTAGCCAGTGTAATCGCAGTTCCGCTAGGCGCGTCTAATTTTTGAGTATGATGAATTTCTTCAACAGTTACATTGTACTTTGGAAGCTTAGCCATTAACGTGGCTAAAGTTTTATTGAGTTCGAAAAATATATTGACACCTAAGCTGAAATTTGAAGCGTATAAAAAGGTGCCTTGAGTAGATTCACAAAGAGAAACTATTTTGTCGTAATCGTCTAGCCAACCAGTAGTTCCTGAAATCACTGGAATTCCTACTTCTAAACATTTGGAAATATTTGTAACCGCTGAAGATGGGAGACTAAAGTCTATGGCGACATCACAATCTTGGAGTGAAAAACTTTCCGAAGCACTAGACACTTTTAGCCTAATACTATGACCGCGTTGTATAGCGATAGTTTCTATAGCTTTTCCCATTTTCCCATAGCCTAAGAGTGCAATTCTCATACTTTAGAATTTGAAATTAAGAGTTAAACCTAAATTGGTGTTGTTTTCCATTTCATTGTACTTAAAATGTGGACGCAATGATAAATCTTGGTCCACATTAAATTGCAATAGATGTGCATCAACGTTAGCATCTACAATATTTAAGGCATACATACCAATAGCTATAAGTAAGGCTAATTCTTTGTTACGCCTCAATTGTTGTTGTGCGCGTATTAGACCATCGTTTGAAACATTGGGATAAGGTGCACCGTCCCTACTTTGATCAAATCCTGCCAAACGTCTTTTATATTCGTCACGATATAAGCCTAAATCTCGATCATTGGTAATGAAGAGATAGGTAGGAATACCAATAGCAGCATAGACTAAAGGAACCTTCCAATATTTTTTATTGTAAGCTTGGCCCAAGCCGGGTAAAATAGCAGAGTAGAAGGCCGCTTTTGATGGTGCCAGTACGTCCAGAGCTCGTCTTTTAGTTTTAACAGTATCTTGAATAACCATTAAGCCTGTATCTACGTCTTCAGCTTTTTTGTCATCCTGTGCAAATGTTGTGCTACTGAAAAAGAGAAAGAAAAGACTGCTATAGACCAATTTATTTAGCACTTTCAACTAGTTTTTTTATACGGTTAAAATCTTCTTCAGAATGAAACGGAATTGTTATTTGTCCCTTACCATTCTTTGACAATTTAACGCCAATTTTATGCCCAAAGTATTCTGAAAATTCTTTTATGCCTTTTTTAACAAATTTAGGTAGCTCTTGAGCTTCGGTCGCTTTTTTAGCTAACGGATTTTGGAAATTCTTAACCAGTTGTTCCGTTGCTCTAACCGATAATTTATCTGTAATTATTTTCTCGTAGATATCTAATTGGTTATTCGGGTCGTCAATATTGATCATAGCTCGTCCATGACCCATTGAAATGAATCCGTCACGCATCCCAGTTTGAATGATAGGATCTAACTTTAATAAACGCAGGTAGTTTGCAATTGTTGATCGTTTTTTACCAACACGCTCGCTCATTTGCTCTTGAGTTAAAGCAATTTCATCAATTAAACGCTGATAAGAGAGTGCAATCTCTATAGGATCTAAATCTTGGCGTTGAATATTTTCTACTAACGCCATTTCTAACGACTCTTGGTCATTCGCAATTCTTATGTAGGCAGGAATTGTAGTTAACCCAATGAGTTTCGATGCTCTAAAACGTCGCTCACCAGATACCAATTGAAATTTGTTGAATTCTAATTTACGTACTGTAATGGGTTGTATGACACCAAGTTCTTTAATAGAAGAGGCTAGTTCTCTTAGCGTTTCTTCATTGAAATTGGTACGTGGTTGAAATGGATTGAGGTCTATAGTACCTAAATCTAATTCTACGATGTTACCAATAATGGTATCAGCGTTTTTGTCTTGAGCAGACTGTATGTCATTAGAAGGGTCTTTCAACAATGCTGATAAACCTCTACCAAGTGCTTGTTTTTTTGTTGCCTTCGCCATTATGTGTTTTTCTTTATGATTTCTTTAGCCAAACTTAAATAATTCGTTGCGCCTTTACTGCTAACATCATATTTGATAATGCTTTCTCCATAACTAGGAGCTTCTCCTAATCTTACATTTCTTTGAATGATGGTATCAAACACCATATCACTAAAATGTTTTTGAACTTCTTCTACCACTTGATTAGATAAACGTAAACGTTGATCAAACATGGTTAATAACATCCCTTCAATATCTAAATCTTTATTATGGATTTTTTGAACACTTTTTACAGTATTCAAAAGTTTACCAAGGCCTTCTAATGCAAAATATTCACATTGAATAGGAATAATTACAGAATCGGCTGCAGTTAAAGCGTTTAAAGTAAGTAATCCAAGAGAAGGCGCACAGTCAATTAAAATATAATCATACGATGATTTTAGGTGCGTAATTGCTTTTTTAAGCATGTATTCACGTTCCTCTTTATCTACAAGTTCTATTTCAATCGCGACAAGATCAATATGAGACGGAATAATATCTACGTTTGGTGAATTTGCTGCAATGATACATTGTTCTGCAGTGGCGGTATGTTCTAATAATTGATAGGTGCCAACTTCAACATGTTCTACATTAATACCAAGACCAGATGAAGCATTGGCCTGAGGATCTGCGTCTATAAGTAATACCTTCTTTTCTAGAACCCCTAGCGATGCAGCTAAATTCACAGAAGTTGTTGTTTTACCAACACCTCCTTTTTGATTGGCAATTGCAATGATCTTACCCATTAATTGATTTCGTTTTATGACATAGAGATTTAAAATATCCCCGATGTAAAAATACGATTATTTGTGAGTTTTGAAAATTGAAGTTGTTAATAGTTCTTCAAATTTTGACTTTGAAATTCAACTAGAATTGAATGTTCAATTGTAATTCAGGAATTAATTTTTCTTATTGTTCTTTTGGCATTTTTGTGACATACATCATATCATTTTTTGTGTCAACGTCCTTAATTATAAGTGGATACGTATTCTCTTAAATATGACCAATTGGCTTTTTTGCAAAACTAATGGCATTGAAATACTTAGTTTTTATCCCATCTTTAAAACAATCGCAGTTTGAGGCATAAGAGCAATTATTTTTAGATATTATAATTTCCACTCTACCATAGGTGTTTCAAAGCGCAATTCATAGTATTAAAACCCATTAAGTCAAAGATGGAAATAGTCATAAAATAGCCTACATGGATTCCTTTTTCTTCAGAAAATATAACTTATCATTCCTCCTGTAGGCAAAATTAATAGAGATAAGCTTAAAACAAACATGAGTAATCTCATAAAAACAGGAGAGGGTTTTACAAATAAGGCGAGTGCATTACCTTCTCGCAGGTATTGATGCATTCATTGGATAACTAATCAATTAATATCTCTAAAATTTTAATCGCTGCATCACTAATTTTAGTTCCTGGTCCAAAAACCGCAACCGCTCCAGCATCAAATAAATATTGATAATCTTGCTTTGGGATGACACCTCCAACAATCACCATGATGTCTTCACGACCATAGTTTTTAAGTTCTTCTATGACTTGAGGTACTAATGTCTTATGTCCAGCAGCTAAGGATGATACGCCTAGAATATGAACATCATTCTCTACGGCTTGTTTAGCAGCCTCTTTGGGTGTTTGAAATAAGGGACCAATATCAACATCAAAGCCAACATCAGCATAACCAGTAGCGACAACCTTTGCACCACGATCATGACCGTCTTGTCCCATTTTAGCAATCATTATACGAGGCCTTCGACCATCTTGCTCTGCAAATTGGTCTGCAAGCTCTCTTGCTTTTTTAAAGCTTTTGTCGTCTTTAATTTCTTTACTATACACTCCCGAAAATGTTTTTATTTGTGCTTTGTAGCGTCCAAATACGTCTTCAAGAGCATCACTAATTTCTCCTAAAGTGGCACGTTCTTTTGCTGCAGTTACTGCTAAAGCTAATAAGTTCTCTTGTCCTGAGCGAGCAGCTTCAGTTAATTTTAAAAGTGCATCACTAACAGCGCCTGAGTTTCTTGTTGATTTTATGCGTTCTAGGCGTTTAATTTGCCCGATTCTAACAGTTTGATCATCCACTTCTAAAGTAGATATAGGATCTTCTTCTTTTAATCGATATTTGTTGACACCAACAATGACATCTTGATTAGAATCTATTCGTGCTTGCTTTCTAGCTGCAGCTTCCTCAATTCTTAGCTTAGGAATTCCTGCCTCTATGGCTTTGGTCATTCCACCTAGCTCTTTAACCTCTTCAATTAAAGACCAGGCTTTTTGAGCAATGTCATGGGTTAGTTTTTCAACGTAGTAACTTCCAGCCCATGGATCAACCGTTTTAGTTATGCCTGTTTCTTCTTGCAAAAATATTTGTGTGTTTCTTGCGATACGTGCAGAAAAGTCTGTAGGCAATGCAATGGCCTCATCTAAAGCATTTGTATGCAAACTCTGTGTGCCACCAAAAGCAGCAGCAGTAGCTTCGATTGTTGTTCTAGCTACATTATTAAAGGGGTCTTGTTCGGTTAAACTCCATCCTGAAGTTTGACTATGCGTTCGTAATGCTAATGATTTTTCATTTTTAGGATTAAACTGACTCACTAATTTGGCCCACAACATTCTTGCTGCACGCATTTTAGCAATTTCCATAAAATGGTTCATTCCAATAGCCCAAAAGAAAGATAATCTAGGAGCAAAGGTATCAATATCCATACCGGCCTCTAATCCTTTTTTAATGTACTCGAGTCCGTCAGCTAAGGTATACGCCAATTCAATATCGCCAGTTGCACCAGCTTCTTGCATGTGATATCCTGAAATACTAATACTATTGAATTTTGGCATATTCTTACTCGTATATTCAAAAATATCTGAGATAATCTTCATAGAAGGTGAAGGAGGATAGATGTATGTATTTCTCACCATAAACTCCTTAAGGATATCGTTTTGAATTGTTCCAGCTAAATGAACTGGATCAACACCTTGTTCTTCTGCAGCAACAATATAAAACGCCATAATTGGTAAAACAGCACCATTCATAGTCATCGACACAGACATTTTATCTAATGGAATCTGGTCAAAGAGAATTTTCATATCCTCAACCGAATCTATAGCTACTCCAGCCTTACCAACATCACCGACAACACGTTCATGATCTGAATCATAACCTCGATGAGTTGCTAAATCAAACGCAACAGATAATCCTTTTTGACCAGCAGCAAGATTTCTTCTGTAGAAGGCATTACTATCTTCGGCAGTAGAAAAACCTGCATACTGACGAATCGTCCAAGGTCTGCGAACATACATCGTAGAATAAGGTCCACGAAGATGTGGCGCAATACCTGCAACAAAATTTAAATGCTCTAAATTTAAAATGTCTTCCTTGGAATATGAAGATTTTATATCAATATCTTCAGCTGTTTTAAAAGTCGTTTTAGCTGTTGACTTGGAATCTGTAGGAGCTAACTTTATAGTTATATGTTGTATGTTTTTGCGCATAAATATTAATGGTTATGACCATCATTTTCTGAATGTTCGTTTTCTATTGGAGTGTTGGTCTTTTTTGATACATCAGCACTTAAATCGGTGTCATAAAATTTTCCGTAGAATAATTCTAAAGCCACAAATGTTGCTAAATATTTGTCATCTTTCATTCCAAATGTTTGACGTCTTAGTTGACCACTAAACATCCTTAAACTCATGCTGTTTGTGTCTATCAAGGCCTTGAACGTCTTACGCAAAGGCTCATCTTTAATTTGATTACCAATGCAATCAAATATAGGGTGATTAAAATTAACTTTACTACCATCTGGGTTTGTCTTCCAGAGCATTTTATCTTGTTTTAGGGCTTCTAGTACTGTTTTAGAATGATCTGAAACCATTGCTGAGTAATCTACTTTATTAGAAATTGCCTGACTCACAAACAGACTGTATGCACGGGACATTACAGGTTGCTCTGGAGTATAGAAATTCGCAATGTCTTCTTCAAAAGATTGCATAGCTTCTTGGAATAAAGCATGGTCAACGCCTTCACAGTCAACGAGCTTTTGTACGCTTGGAAATTTGTAATCAAAATCTACTACTTTTGTTTCTGTTTTCGCCTCTTCTTTACAGTTAAATAGGCATAAGGATAAGGCCAGTAGTACTAATTTATATGTCATGATTATATTATTTATTCGTTTTTTAATCGGTCTTGCTCTAATGTTTCGGCTAGACGCTTTTCTATAATGGGTTCTATTAATGTCTTAATTGGATTCGTTTTAACGAAAGGATATATTTCTAAATTGGCTTTCATTCTATCCTGAGGATTAGGGTATTTATTTGTACCCAATAAAACAGTGTCACCAGAATCAAAAAGGTTTTGCTCTTTAGTCGCACTTTCTTTTATTTTTTTCTGGATAGTGCCTACTTTCAGTTGTGACAGAAACCCTCCATTTGCTTCAATATCTTTAAATAATTCTAAAGCTTTATCGCATAATTGACTGGTTAAAGATTCGATATAATAAGCACCATCTGCAGGATTGTCAACCTTATCAAAGTAGCTTTCTTCTTTTAAAACAAGTAATTGGTTTCTTGCTATACGCTCTCCAAATTCGTTGTCTTTATGATAAAGGCTGTCGTAAGCTAAGTTTGTTATGCTAGAGGCACCACCTAATATTGCACTCATACATTCTGTTGTTGTGCGCAACATATTAGTATTGTAATCATAGATAGTTTTGTTACGCTTCGTTGGCGTTACACTAATTTCACAATTAGTATTAAAACCATATTCATTAGAAAGCGATTGATAGAGTTCACGTAACGCTCTTAGTTTTGCGATTTCAAAAAAATAATTAGTTCCAACCGATACCTGAAACGTCAACGTGACCTTTTTTTTATCAGTTTTACTTAAAATAGGATCTAAATAATTAAAATACTCATTGGTATGCGCTAATGCGTAAGCTAGTTGCTGTACCATTGTTGCTCCAGCATTTTGATACAAACTGTTATGAATACAAAATGAATGGGTCAATTTTACGATAGCTTCAAATTGTTTATGGTCGTCTTTAATATTTTTAAACCAATTTCCTGTTTTTGCAAGATGACCAATAATATCGGTTTGGATTGTTATGTTATGATCTGTTGGAATGGATTTTACATATTCCGAAGATAAAAAAAGCAACTTAAAATTAATTGGAGTAGAAGCGTGGTCTATGCCTTTTAGAAGGTCTTTAGTTGAAATATCTTCCGAGGGAATAATAAACTCTATAGTCTCTGCTCCTCTAGAAATGGCATCTATAGCCTTGGCATTAGATTTTTCTAAATGAGCAACAAAAATGGACTGACAAATCTTAAACTCACTAGCTTTTGTTTTTGACGGTTTAAATTTTTGCTCAAACTCATCGGCATGATAAAATGGTTTTACGTCAATACCTTCGGTTGTATGCCAAATTAGCGTATCATTATAATCTACCCCTTTTAAATCAACTTGGATTTTTTGTTTCCACTGTTTAGAGGACACCTCTTTAAAATTGTTGAATAGTATTTTACTCATCCTTCCTTTTTAATTTTAGACTGTCTTCATATTCGATAATATAAATGTCTTCATTTTCCTTCTTCATATAGTATTTCTCTCGAGCCATTTTCTCAATACCTTCTTCGGTACTTAATTCTTTAATGGCTTTATCATCCTTTTGTATTTCATTTCTATAATAGCCTTTTTCGTCCTCAAGATCTGTAATATCTTCATTAAGTTCTTGATGAATCAATAATGAGTTTGAATCAAAAAAGAGCATCCACACTGCGAAAATGGCAAATACAATGACAAATATATTTCTAAACTTTTTGATAATTAATTGAGTTTTTCGTTGATAATGGTCTTCACTATATTTACAGCTACCGTATTGTACTTATTGTTTGGTATAATAATATCTGCATACTCTTTCATGGGTTCAATAAACTGTTGATGCATGGGTTTTAGGGTTGTTTGATAACGTGTTAATACTTCATCTATATCTCGTCCCCGTTCGGTTATATCGCGTTTTAAACGTCTAATTAAACGTTCATCACTATCTGCATGAACAAAAATTTTAATATCAAACATTTTACGTAATTCAGGATTTGTAAGTATTAAAATACCTTCAACAATCATTACTTTTCTAGGGTTCGTTTTAATTGTATCTCCAGTTCGATTATGTTTTACAAATGAGTAGACAGGTTGATCTATAAAATTACCGGCCTTTAATTCTCTTAGATGCTGCTCAAGTAATTCAAAATCTATAGACCTCGGGTGATCAAAATTAATTTTCACTCGCTCATCATATCCCAAATGTGAAGTATCCATATAGTAGGAGTCTTGAGAGATTATTCCAACTTCACCTTCAGGTAATTCGTTAAGTATTTGATTTACAACTGTTGTTTTCCCACAACCCGTTCCACCTGCAATTCCAATAATAAGCATATTTTTAAAAACTATTTTTAGTAGAACAAATTTAGTAATTATGATATAATATCAAGGTTCAATTTTAGAAACTTCACTTTCAGTTATTAATTTATCGTTAGCATTACCCCAACTATTTGTAATATAGTTCATAACATCTGCAATTTCATCATCTTCTAATCCTAGCGGAGACATCACATTATTATATTTTTGACCATTAACAATAATTTCTCCAGACTGACCATATTTAATAGCTTTTATACTAGCCATACGATTAGTCATCAAGTAGTCAGACTTTGCTAAAGGCGGAAATATTTTAGACACACCCTTACCATTAGGTAAATGACAAGTTATGCAAAAATTAGAGTAAACAGTTTCCCCACGAGTCATACTTTCTTTAAGAGCAGAGTTTTGTACCGTGATTTTTTCTTCGGAAATAGTAACTTTTGACAGCTCCTCCTTTTTTTCCGAAGAATTGCAAGACACCAATACAAGTGCTATTATGCTATATTTTATTCTCATCATTTTGTTTTAATAAGTTTTACGATTCCTAAATTTTCTATACCAACATAAATATAACCGTCAGGTCCTTGGTTTATTGATCTCACGCGACCTAACCCATTTAAAAGACGCTCTTCTTTAACAACTTTGCCATCTTTTATATAACAATTATCTAAATACTGAAATTTCAAAGACCCAACTAATAGATTGTTTTCCCAGCCTGGGTATTTATCGCTAGAGATAAACTCCATTCCGCTTGGAGCGATTGAAGGCGTCCAATAATGTAAAGGGTCTTCCATTCCTGGTTTGCTGGTTTCATCAGTGATTTTTGTACCAATATAGTTTATACCATAAGTAATTATGGGCCAACCATAGTTTTTACCAGGTTTTATAATATTAATTTCATCTCCGCCTTTAGGACCATGCTCATGCGTCCAAATCTCTCTAGTTCTAGGATGAATTACCATCCCCTGCGGATTTCGATGCCCATAAGAATAAATTGCAGTTTTTGCGTTTTCAACAGTAATAAACGGATTATCATTTGGGATGGTTCCATCATCATATAAGCGATATACTTTACCCCCATCTCGCGTTAAATCTTGTGGGTTCTCATCTCGATTACCACGTTCTCCAATTGTAAAAAACAAATAGCCATCATCATCAAATACAATTCTAGAACCAAAATGCTGACCTTTTGTAGTATTTGGAGTTGCTTTATATAGTACTTGTGTTTCTACTAAAGAATCTTTACTAAGTTTTGCACGCATTAAAGCTGTATGGCCACCTTTCTCTTCACCTTCAGAAGACGAGTAGGTGAGGTAAATCCAAGGATTGTCTTCATACTTAGGATGTAATTTTATATCTAGCAATCCACCTTGGCCACGATTATAAACTTTAGGAACTCCCTTTATATCTATTTTTACTCCGTTATTAAAGTGTACAATCTTCCCTTCTTTTTCATTAATTAACATAGAGCCATCTGGTAAAAAAACAAAACTCCAAGGGTTAATTAATTCTGATACAATGAGTTCGTAAGAATGTTCGTTGTTAATTGGGTTTTTGTCTTGTGCACAAGCAAAAAAACTTAGAAAAGCACTAATGAATACCGATTGTAGCAGAAATTTCATGAAAATAAATATTATGTATAAATTTAGTAATAAAAGTTGTCAAATTTTAAAGAAAATATATATATATTTGCACCTCGAAATTTTGGGAACTTATTATTATTCTCAAAGTATTAGATAACCAATTCGGGGTGTAGCGTAGCCCGGTTATCGCGCCACGTTTGGGACGTGGAGGCCGCAGGTTCGAATCCTGCCACCCCGACTTTTTGAGGGCTCTTAGCTCAGTTGGATAGAGCACCTCCCTTCTAAGGAGGCGGTCGCAGGTTCGAATCCTGCAGGGCTCACAACTCACAAACCTAGCGGTAACGCTGGGTTTTGTTGTTTAAAGACACTTCTACTTGTTCACTTTGTTGGTAAATAAATACCTTAATACATGTCAATTACATATTCGTAATTGCTTAAACTCCAACATTACTGTTTTTTGTAACCGCAATATCACATCGTAAAATTAAAATTCCGATAAAAAAATGTTTTGGATTCCGATTAGTCTGTGTTTTATCCATAAAATTAGTCTTAAAAAACGGAAACGATCCCCCTTTAATTTTGTAAATAATGTGCCTTTACCGCACTGAATTATTGCTAACTTTTGTTATATGGCTTGTTGCGTTTTTAAACATCTAGTTTAATAAACAAATCACAGATATAAAATTCCGTTGGAATTTTCTTAACTAGGCTAGTATCAAGCAATAAATCACAGACGTTGTTATTCTTTCGTTATTGTTCTACAATTTCTTTATCAATTAAGTCTAATTAGTTTATATATCCTTTTTAACTCCTTATAAATCAGCTTAAATACACATAAAAACTGTTTAAAAGGAAATAGGATTAGTTAACGTTGGTTTCATTATCTTTAAACTATATTTACACCAAACTACTAAGTTTTAAACAGTTTAAAATTATAAAAAAATTATGAAATCTATTAAAAAAATCCCAATACTAGCGATACTATTTTTTGGACTATTGTCAAGCTGTAATTCAGAGATAGAATCCTTAGAAGTTGAGGAAGCGAATGTAATGAGTAAGAAGTCTGGATCTTTAGTATCTGTTGATCTTGGTCTTGCTGGAGATTTTGCGATTCTTTCAAAATCAGGAATCACTAATGTGCCTCCATCTGTCATTACAGGCCATGTAGGAACAAGCCCAATAACGGGTGCTGCTCTTTTATTAACATGTCCTGAAGTTACTGGAAACATATATACAGTTGATGCAGCAGGCCCGCTCCCTTGCAGAACAACTGATGCTTCTGGACTTACAGCAGCTGTGCTTAATATGCAAGCTGCATATACAGACGCAGCAGGACGCTCTAACCCAAATTATTTAAATGAAGGCGCTGGAAATATAGGAGGACTTACTTTAAATCCAGGGCTTCATAAATGGACAAGTACACTCTTAATACCCACAGACATAGAACTGGACGGTGGTAAGGATGATGTATGGATATTTCAAGTTGCTGGAACGCTTACGATGAGTTCTGCAGTTAGAATGAATTTATCTGGAGGTGCACAAGCAAAAAACATTTTTTGGCAAGTATCAGGCGCTGTTACACTAGGCACCACAAGTCATTTTGAAGGAAACCTATTAGGAGCAACCTCAATAGCGGTACAAACAGGAGCTACAGTAAATGGAAGGTTGCTAGCACAAACAGCGGTAACTTTACAGATGAATACAGTTACTGCAGAAGTAGAGGTACTTCCAGTTGGAAGGTAACTTGAACGATGATGTAGTAGTTTTCTGGATAAATCCAGAGGATAATGCACATGGTTTGGTATGTGGTCTTGTAAATGTAGCGAACAACCCTAAAAAAATGGTCCTATAATGTATCAAATATAGGTGCAACAAGTAAAGACGAGTTAACCAGAATGCACAATAATAAATCAACTTTGGAAACACAGTTTAATATGACTGGATTCAGTAATATGTATTGCGGTACCACAGAGAAAAATGAAGCCAGAGTTTGGTGTCAGATTTTTTATTAGCACTTAGGATACAAGCCACAAAGGGCTATATACATTACTACAATACGGTATTCCTATGTCTGAATTATGAGTAAGCTGTTTAACATTTTTAGCTTGATAAATCGCTTTATTAAGAGCTCTTAATAATCACGTTTTAGTGCAAAACAATGGGTAGGTCTTTAAAGTAGCAAATTTCTTAAATTTCTCTTTAGCTTTGATTAGTGTTTTATACTTAATTTTTTTAGTTCAACTACAGATTTGTATCCTAGATCTCTTGCATCTGCTTCAAGTTAAGAATCCAATACTAGGGCACCTAGACCCTTTTTTAAGAGTCGTTTTTTAAACTGTTCAATTTCTTTTTGAAGTGCTTTCATTTTAGATATTTCTTCTTTTGTTTCCACTTTAACTCTAGTATTCATTGAATCTTTACGATTGTGCTTGTTAATCCATTGATTAACCGTTGCGGTGCAACGGAATAGAGTTTACATAGTTTGCTATTAGTGTGCTTTACAGTACTAAGTTCGGCTAAAATTTTTAATTTAAAAGGTTCACTGTAATGTCTAATTACTTTGTCATTTCTGTACATAATATTTAAAATTATGTAGTCTTATTTCAGGACGGGTCAGTCTTTACGATTGTACTTTTTAATCCATTCGTTTACTGTTGTAGGTGCAATAGAATAGAGTTTGCAAAGTTCACTTTTTGTGTGTTTGCCAGTACTAAGTTCGGCTAAAATTTTTAATTTGAAAGGGTCACTGTAACGTCTAATTACTTTGTCATTTTTATACATAATGTTTAAAATTATGTAGCCTTTTTTCAGTACAAGTCATAATGAATGCCAACGTTGTTGTATATGGTTAGTTACGTGGTTAAGCAACTAATTTAGCGAATAACTCACAGATAGAATATTCCGCAGGAATGTTCGTAAGTCGGCAGTGACCAAGCAATTAATTGTACAAGGTGTTACCACACGTTTTTATTCGGATTATTTTTTTCTCAAATCTACTATTATAGAATCTTTTACTTTAATAAAAATCAGATTGTCATTGTGATATAATTCCGTTGTATCTCCTCTAATTTCAGTCCGAACAAAGTCAAATTCAATAAATGTCTTTTCGTTTGAGTCTAAATAAATGGGAATAGCCACACATAAAAAACAAGTTAATATTATGAGACTATTTGTGATTATTATACTTTTTAACTTATCCGTTTTTGCTTTAAAAAAAAATTCCGACACTTACCAAAGTCCGAATGATTCCAATGACTAAAGTTAAAAATAAAATCAGGTGATGAACTCCAGGTGCGTGAATATATGCATTTCCAATAATTGCATAAGCGATTCCTGCAATTCCAAATCCAATTCCGTAAAATAGTAACGTTCTGAAAATTCGGTTTTTCATAATATTAATCGAACATTTCAGATTGAAGGGTTAAGCAAATAATAACGGTCAGAATATGAAATCCAAGAATAATGAATTTCCACTTCGGTTTTTTGATTAAAATAAGCGAATATATTAGGATTTGTATAATTGCGATTATTATCGGAAATATTCCGATTCCGTTTTTTGTCAAAATAGCAATTAACATTGTAAATGGATAAACAACTTTCGCTGGTAAATAAGTTCCGTGTCCTCCACCTATTGAAAATACGACAACGATTAATAAAATAAATGTTATTAAAATGGTAGTTCCGATTTTCATTTCAAATGTTTGGTAACAATAGTATTTACAACATCTCTTAATTATATTCTCAGAGATCTAGAGGAGGCTTTATCTTCTTCAATCAGCTTTTTAGTACTCGTAAGAACTGCCATTCCTGAATTATAAAGTTTAATTCGTTTATTCACTCTAAAACAGATAGTATCCTAAATATTTCACTAGTAATTTACCATCCAAATTATTAAAACTTTAAAAAATAATATGCTTTTTGAAACACTTAAACCAAATCCTAGAGTAAATCTTTGATACAAAAATCATCTTTTTAAACAGAGGTTTGAGTACGTATTAAATATAAAGGGATGCTTCTTTATTTAGACTTTAGTAATATCAATTTATAAACGTCACTAAATACAGTGATTTTCAATAACAGAAAGGTGTATTTCATCGAGTAATTTCTAGAAAAAACGCACTTCACCGAGTATTTTGTATATTTAATCGATAAAGTAATTTGTTTTATTCAATATTAAAATTATATTTGTCTTGAATTTCATTAAACCCCAAATCGATGAAAAACCTACTTAAAAATGCAATTGCATCTGCAATTGTTATATCAATGCTTTTTAATTGTTCGATTGAATCAATTGAAAATGAGCAAGAAGAACTTCTTTTTCAAACTCCTAATGCACAAAACGATTGTGCAGATGAAGATCCTCAGGCGAGGGTTACTAACGGTGGAACCATTGCAATTACTTTTCAGATTTCAACATTGGATGGTACCGTGTTACATTTGGTAGAAAATATAGCCCCTGGAAATTCTTCTGGCTTCTTAACATTCGCACCTGATGACATTGTGTTTAACATTTCGAAAAATACAACAGGTATTCAAGATGACAAAGTTGTTTTTACTATGAATCAATGTATGAGTTTTGATATGGTATTAGGAGCTGATAATTATTTAGTTGCTGGATCTCCAGATATCCTATAAGTCTTAGAGTTTATTGCAAATGATTACTAACTTAACTCCGAGATGATTGGTCGTAAAGAAAAGGTAAGTGTGTCCTCCATCTTTAATACTATATTTTTTTCTTAAGTTTTGAACAGTCTCTGGGAAGTTTCTAGTTGTAATATTAGCTTGTGATATTTTAAGTGATTTTATATTCTTTTTGCTGTAATCCACTATGGATTCAATAGTAAAGGATCTTCCTGGAAATATCAGGTGTTCATTACTAGTGTATAAATGAGAGTGTTGGTGTATTTTTGAAATCTTTAATTGCTTTGAAACACTATTAAAAGCTCCCGATTTTAGAATAGCAGCATTTGGCTCATATAAAAATTTTAAAGGATTACTCAAAGTGGCGTTGTGTGTAGCCTCATTCTTTAATTTAAAAGTAAAAACTTCTTTGGTATGATTAACAATATTAGCGGTTTTGATGGTGATTTCTCCCTTAAAGTCGTTTTCTAATATCCAAATAAGCTCCTTTACTTCATTTTTAACTGCTATGATATGAATGTCCTTAACATGCTTTAATTCACTTATTCCTATAGACAAGTCTAATAAGGGAGCTGTTTTAATGGCTATATTAGTCGTGTATTTAAATAAAGTTTCTAAATGATGAGGAACATTAGGTAAACAATATTTGAGAAAAAAGACCTTGCCTTTGCTTTCATGTCTTCGGGAGGGATCTATATAAATCCAATCATACTTATCTTTTTTTGAAAGCAAATAATCTATGCCATTTGAGTTAATTGTTCTTATGTTTTCAACCTGTAGTTGAGTATAATTATAAGCAACGATTGCAGACAATTCCTCATCAAGCTCACAATGTGTGACCTCCTCAAAATGCTTCGAAAAGTATAAACAGTCTACACCAAAACCTCCAGTAATATCTAATATGGATTTACCTGTAAATAATTTAGACTTATATTCAGCAGTGATTTCAGATGACGTTTGTTCTATGTTTAACTTGTTTGGGTAGTATATCTTTTCCGAAGAAAACCAAGTCGGTAATTTTTTTTTACACTTAACTTTCGCTTCAATTTGTTCAATAATTTCTTTAGTAGCAACCTTGCTAAAGTGCGCGCCTTTTAATAGAATACTGGATACTTCGGTATTAATATTATTAGAAATAAACTCTTGAATTTCGCTATTTAGAATGTCAGTATTCAAACGTTGATTATAAGCCTTGCGTTAATTTTTTTACCATTTTATTATCTGATAAAAATTCTTTAAGAATCACCTTTATGGCCGTGTAGAAAGGAACTGCGACAATCATACCAACAACTCCAAAGAGTAGACCTGCAATTATTATAATTAAGAAAATCTCTAATGGATGTGATTTTACACTTTTCGAAAAAATAAAAGGCTGACTAAAGAAATTATCAACCAACTGCGCAATTGCTATAACGATAAATGTATAAAATAATTTTGGTAAAACAATAACACTAAAGCTCTCACCGAGATTATTGGTCATTACTAAAAGCATCATAATAGCACCTCCAATTAACGGACCTAAATAGGGTATTAGATTTATTAAAGCACATAAAAAGGCAATAACTACAGCGTTTTCAATACCAATTATTAGTAAACCTATTGTGTAAATAATGAATAGTATTAAGATTTGGAAGAACAACCCGACGAAATAACGAGATAACAAATCTGAAATCTTCTCAATAGACCGTTTCGTATTTGACTCTTTATTATTAGGTACGAATGTCAAAATCCCTTGTTGAAATAGGTTTCTATCTTTTAAAAAGAAAAAAGCAATAAATAAAACAGACATCAAACCAATACTGAAACTTCCTAACCCAGAAACGATGCTATTTAAAAAGTTTGGTATGATACTATAATCCATACTCGACAATATTTTAGAGTCTTTAATAGCTTGTTCTGCATCGATATGATTAATTTCTAAATACGTAATAGTTTCGGTATATAGTGACTCAATATTACTTTTGAGTCGATCTATATCTAGTAGTGATAAATTTTGTCCTTGCTCAACTAAAAGCGGTATCAATAAGCTCACTATCCCCGTAAAAATGGCTATTAAAAAGACCATGGTTACAATTACAGCAAGTGTATTATTGAATTTTAGACGCTTCCTTAAAAACATAACAATGGGTCTTCCAATAAGTGATATTACGCCTGCAATAAGGATATAAACAATTACAGATTGTATCTTATACAAGAAGTATAAAACCAATGAAACAGCAACGATTACCCCAGCTGCCCTAAGTATTCCGTATGAAATATTTTTAGAATTCATGGAGTAAATATATAAAGACTTTAGTTAAGACTGTTTAAGTTGTTTGGTTATTTCATACAAAGTCACACTAGTGGCTTGTACGACATTCATACTGCTATTTTGGCCAAACATATCAATATGAATAACAGCATCACTCATATTTAAAATAGCTTCTGAAACTCCAAAATTCTCATCACCAATAATTAGTGCCATAGGTTTATGCTTCGGAAATGTGAAATCTATCAGAGCTTCGCTTTTTGATGTGATTTCAAGAGCAATTATAAAATAACCACTGTTTTTTAAATTAGAAACTAGGGTTAACGCGTCATTTTCGTGTTTATACTTTACAGATTTCTCAGTAGCTCTTGATGTCTTCATCATTTTTCTACCTAAAGTCGTGTTATCTCCACAAAAAATCAATTCTTCAATACCAAAAGCATCTGCAGTTCTAAACAAACTTCCAATATTTGGAGCATTAGTAACATTCTCACAAATGAGAGTAATAGGGAACGTTTTGTTGTTAAAGTTAGTAGAGTAGTGGTTCAGTTGCATTTGATATAGTCTCGTAAGGTCTTAAACTCGAAATGGATTAAGTGATTGAAGGTAAATGAAATGTTTGTCCGCAATTATATAAAGCGTGTAATTTACCACACGGTCCAAAACAACATATAATTCCTTTTGGAGCTGGGCTAATGTGAAAATTGCTAATACCCACAGCATAGGTATGGCCATTAATTTGACCTAAATACTGAAATATCATTAGTGCAATTAAAACAACTGCAATTACTCTGTATCTCATACTCATATTTAATGACTAATTCTCAAACGCATATTTTATAATATTAGCTCCCATTTTTAAAGCTTTCTCTCTGACGTCTGCGGGATCATTATGAACTTCTGGGTCTTCCCAGCCATCACCAAGATCACTTTCAAAAGTAAAAAGTAAGACGAGTCTATTTTTATAAAAAAGCCCTAAAGCTTGTGGTCGTTTGC
>NZ_JBLIET010000009.1:0-94709 GCF_047633235.1 Psychroserpens sp.
GCTTTAGGGGATTCAGCAGATGAAGGAGGCGTATGGAGTTTGTTAGCAGATGGGGATTATCTGTATTCTTTTGAAGCAACAGAGGATTGTCCTGGATCATCAGCATACGTGAAAGTGTATTATTATGGAGTCACTGAAGACATTGTTGAAGATGTCACAGTTTGCGAAGGAGCTGATTACACATGGTTATTAAATCATATGACTTATGCTGTATCAGATTCACCAGTAGTTTTAGACTTAACAGATGCTAATGGATGTGTTTACACAGCAACATTAACAATCACAGAAACTCCGGGATTACATGCAGGAGAAAATTCAGAAGTGACAGTATGTGCAGGAGTAATACCAACATATGAAGAGTTATTTGCAGCTTTAGGGGATTCAGCAGATGAAGGAGGCGTATGGAGTTTGTTAGCAGATGGGGATTATCTGTATTCTTTTGAAGCAACAGAGGATTGTCCTGGATCATCAGCATACGTGAAAGTGTATTATTATGATTCAACTGAAGCTTCTTGTAATCAAGGTAATGCAGCTAGTCAATCTATAAAAGTTTATCCTGTTCCGGCAGCTAGTAATACAAGTGTTAGTATAGAATTAGATTTAGTAAATCCAGATAATTATTTAGGTGATATTGAAGTGGTTTTATACGATACTAGAGGAAGAATGATTCATAATCCTAGATTCTATCAAGTAATTTCCGGAAATAACGTGATAACTTATAAACTTGGAAATATGGAAGAAGGTACTTATATAATGATAATAAATGGTGATAGTTGGTCAACTACAAAACGATTGATTATAAAATAAAAACATTAGAAGTATTTTTTAAAAAGAGGAACCGTAATTAAATTAATTACGGTTTTTTTTTGATTATGTGAAGCAGAAGTTTAAATAGTGATATCAATATTTAATTTAATTGAGATTGAACTTAAATACTGTTTTCTAAAACAACTATATCTTTAGATATTAAGGCTTTAAGAGAATTTAATATTTTTACATTGAGAGTTCTGGTAATATTAGTTTTAATGAAATGATGTTTTATGATGACATTAGCTATGAATTTGACCTTTGAGACAAGAATGATCAAATTTTAAATGAAGTGACTTCAATACTTCAATGTTGTGACTAATAGTTATTTTAGGTGCAATTAATGCTATGACAGTACTTTCTAATGCATTATAAATGTTGTTGATAAAAAATACTAACACAGAACTAGTAATTATTTAATTACTTTTAATACAGCAAAAGACCTTTCAAGATTATATTTTGAAAGGTTTTTTTATTGCAATACGTTTGCCTACATTTAAGCAAACCAACTAATCATGCTTAAAAAAGTTTTTGGAAGTGCTGTTTTTGGTGTCGAGGCAACAACAATTACCGTTGAGGTTAACGTAGATTCAGGAATTGGTTACCATCTCGTAGGTCTTCCTGATAACGCGATAAAAGAAAGTAATTTTCGAATCGCTGCAGCACTTCAAAATAACGGTTATAAAATCCCAGGAAAGAAGATCATTATCAATATGTCGCCAGCCGATTTACGCAAAGAAGGATCGTCATATGATCTTACGTTAGCAATCGGAATATTAGTGGCTACAAACCAAATTAAAGGTGATGATGTCGATAAATATCTCATTATGGGCGAATTGTCTCTCGACGGAAATTTACAAGCTATGAGGGGTGCTCTTCCTATTGCAGTAAAAGCTAAAGAAGAAGGTTTTAAAGGCTTTATCCTCCCAAAACAAAATGCTAAAGAAGCAGCCATTGTGGATGGATTAGAAGTTTTTGGTGTCGATAATATTTCACAAGTTATTAACTTTTTTGATCTTGGAGAACCTTTAGAGCAAACGATCATAAATACAAGAGAAGAATTTTATAAAAATCTAGATTTCCCTGAGTTTGATTTTAGTGACGTCAAAGGTCAAGAAAGTATTAAGCGCTGCATGGAGATAGCAGCTGCAGGAGGTCATAATGTTATTTTGATTGGTCCACCAGGAGCGGGAAAAACAATGTTAGCAAAACGATTACCTAGTATTTTGCCGCCAATGACTTTACAAGAAGCTTTAGAGACGACGAAGATACATTCTGTTGTTGGTAGAGTTCAAGAACACACAGGATTGATGGCTCAGAGGCCTTTTAGGAGTCCTCATCATACGATTTCAAATGTTGCTTTAGTTGGAGGTGGTAGTTATCCGCAACCAGGAGAGATCTCTTTGTCTCACAACGGAGTTTTGTTCTTAGATGAACTTCCAGAATTTAAACGTGAAGTTTTAGAAGTGATGCGGCAGCCATTAGAAGACCGCGAAGTCACGATTTCTAGAGCAAAGTTCACCGTAACGTATCCATCGTCATTTATGTTGGTAGCAAGTATGAATCCCAGTCCTAGTGGTTATTTTAATGATCCTAATGCACCTGTGACCTCTTCTCCAGCAGAAATGCAACGCTACTTAAGTAAAATCTCTGGACCGTTATTAGATCGCATTGATATTCATATAGAAGTCACGCCTGTGCCTTTTGAGAAATTGGCAGATGAGCGTAAAGGAGAGACCTCAGTAGACATAAGAAAACGAGTAACAGCGGCGCGAGAGATACAGACAGAACGTTTTAAGGCATCTGATAAAGTACATTATAACGCGCAAATGAATACCAAATTCTTGCGACAACACTGTAAGTTGGACGAGGCATCAATGCAGCTTTTAAAAACGGCAATGGAACGTTTAAATTTATCTGCTAGAGCTTATGATAGGATTTTGAAAGTATCAAGAACGATTGCTGATTTGGAAGGCGTAGAAGTAATTAATGGTTCTCATTTGTCTGAAGCCATACAGTATAGGAGTATGGATCGTGAAGGTTGGTTAGGATAAAATCCAAATATGGTATAATTTAAAATGCTAAATTTATAACATGAAATATATCTACTCACTCAGTTTAGCTTTGTTGACTTTAAGCTGTAACTCTTACGAAGAAAAGAAAAAAATAAATACTCAACAAGAAGTTGAAGTAGATCAGGTTAAAATACCGACAATCAATTTAGAAGAAGCAAATAGATTATCACAATTGCCTATTCATTGCATTCAAAATGAGTATCCAAATAAACTCAATCAAACTATCGGTAGTGAAGATGATTTAAAGTCGCCTAAAGACTTGCATCCTGCGTTTTATGGATGTTTTGATTGGCATTCTGCGGTTCACGGACATTGGAGTTTAGTGCGTTTATTGAGGCAATATCCAGAGCTTGACAACGCAAAAGATATTAAAAGAATGCTGCTTGAAAACTTATCACAAGAGCATATTAAAGCAGAAGTCGATTATTTCTTCGGAACATATAACACAACCTACGAGCGCACTTACGGTTGGGCTTGGTTACTGAAATTAACGGAAGAACTCCATAAGTGGAATGATCCTATTTCTAAAGAGTTAGAATCTAACTTGCAACCGCTGACCGATTTAATCGTAGAGAAATACATAGAGTTTTTGCCAAAGTTAAATTATCCAATCCGAGTAGGAGAGCATCCTAACACCGCTTTCGGACTCTCATTTGCCTACGATTACGCGAAAACTTTAGGGAATGAACAGTTGCAATCACTCATAGAGCAACGGGCAAGAGATTTTTATGAGACTGATGCTAGTTGTCCCTTGAGTTGGGAGCCTAGCGGGTTTGATTTTCTGTCACCTTGTTTTGAAGAAGCTGCGTTGATGAAGCGTGTGCTGCCAAAAGATGGCTTTAAAAAGTGGCTCAGTGATTTCCTTCCACAGTTAAAAGATAAAAATTTTACTTTAGAAACGGGTAAAGTAAGTGATAGAAGTGATGGGAAGCTAGTGCATCTGGATGGTGTGAACTTTTCTAGAGCATGGAGTTTAAATGAAATCGCAAAAGGTTTGCCAGAATATAAGCATCTTAAAAACATTGCAAATCAGCATATTAACTATTCATTACCTAGTGTTGTCGGTGATAGCTATGAAGGTGGCCATTGGTTAGGTAGTTTTGCTATTTATGCTCTAAACTCAATAGATCGTGATTAAAAACTGGTTTAAAAATATAGGACCGGGACCTTTGGTTGCAGCAGCGTTCATTGGTCCAGGAACTGTTGCGGTTTGCACCATTGCGGGTGTGACACATGGCTTTACCTTGCTTTGGGCAATGTTATTGTCTATTGTAGCAACCATTGTGTTGCAGGAAATGTCTGCGCGACTAGGGATTGTCTCTCAAAAGGGATTATCGGAAGTGATTAGAACGGAAATTTCTAACCCGTTTTTTAAAGCCTTGGCTATTGTACTGATTCTGTCTGCTATTGTTGTTGGCAATGCTGCCTATGAAGCAGGAAACATTAGTGGAGGTGTTTTAGGTTTAGAGACCTTAACGGAAAACACAAGTGGTTCTGGTGCTCTGTGGAGTCTTGTAATAGGTGGTGTTGCCTTTGTTTTATTGTTTATAGGGAATTATAAAGTGTTGGAAAAAGCATTGATCATATTAGTTGTTTTGATGAGTTTGGCGTTCCTGATTACAGCGATATTGACAAAACCAGATCTCGCATTAGTATTTAAAGGTTTGTTGACTCCAGATTTCTCTAATGATACTATACTAACGGTGATTGCATTGGTGGGAACAACGGTTGTGCCTTATAATTTGTTTTTACATGCGTCTTTGGTGAAAGAAAAATGGAAAAACGTATCTGATTTAAGATATGCGCGAAAAGATACGGTCATTGCTGTTGTTTTAGGGGGTATTGTGTCTATGTGCATCATTATTTCGGCAGCTGCAATTAAAGAGGGTCAAGTGACTAACGCAGCAGATTTAGCGAAAGGATTAGAGCCTCTTTTTGGTAATTATGCTAAATATTTTCTATCTATTGGTCTATTTGCTGCAGGGATAACAAGCGCCATTACAGCGCCTTTGGCAGCTGCATACGTGGCAACGGGTTGCCTAGGCTGGAGTTCAAATATGAAATCTTTAAATTTTAGATTGGTTTGGATGCTTATTTTAGGTTTAGGTGTTTTATTTTCATCAATTGGTTTTAAATCGATTGAGATCATCAAATTTGCTCAAATAGCAAATGGGCTGTTATTACCCTTAATTGCTGGATTCTTACTTTGGATAATGAATAAATCATCTATTCTTGGGGCTTATAAAAATTCCGTGTTTCAGAATATTTTAGGGTTTATTATCCTGGGAGTAGCACTGTTTTTAGGTGCTAAGAGTATTCTGAAAGTATTCGAATTATTATAAAACACATCAATGAAAACTATAGATATCAATTGTGATTTAGGTGAAGGTATTGGGAACGAATCTGTTTTGATGCCTTTGCTTTCGTCATGTAACATAGCTTGCGGTGGACATGCAGGAGATTTGAGTACGATGAGTCACGTTGTCGAATTAGCTAAAACTTATAACGTGAAAGTTGGAGCGCATCCTTCATTTCCAGATAAAAAGAACTTCGGGAGATTGATTCTGAACATGTCTTCAAATGATCTATTCGATACTTTAAAATTCCAAATCGAAAGTTTACAATCAATAGTAGAAGCGCAACAATTAAAATTGCATCACATAAAACCGCATGGTGCTTTGTATAACTTGGCTTCAGTTGATGTCGCTGCAGCTACGACGGTTATAAATGTTATTAAAAGTATAGATAGGGATTTGGTGTTGTATGTGCCTTTTGGGTCTGTTATTTCAAAGATAGCTCAGCAAGACGGATTGAAAGTGATGTTTGAAGGATTTGCAGACCGTAATTACAATGAAGACTTAACTTTGGTGTCTAGAACAGAGCCTAATGCTATGATTTATGATCCATTTAAGATGTTTGCACATGTTTATAATATGATTTCCCACGGAAAAGTAACAACGAGTAATGGTGTTGAGGTAGCCTTAAAAGTAGATACATTTTGTATGCATGGAGACGGAAATAATGTAGCAGAGAATTTGCGATTTTTACTAAAAAATCTTGCAACTAAAAGTATACAAATTAACGCGTTTAACTATGGATTTTGAATTGACATATCGGCGCTTCTCAGAACGTTCTATTTTGGTAGAATGGCCACAAGAAATCCATGAAGATATTCTAGAAGATATGCTTTTTTATAAAAACTCAATTTTAAATTTTAGCGATAAATCAATAGTTCAAGTAAATAGTGCATACTGCTCAATGTTAATTATATACGAATCAACTATTGATAACATCAATGACGAGTTTTTAAGTTTAAAGCGACACTATCTAAAACGAAATATTACAAAAAAAATGAAATCTAAATTATTCAAAATTCCTGTATGTTATGATGAAGAATTCGGTTTGGATTTAAAAGCTATTTCCGAGGGAAAAAAGATCGCGATTTCTGAACTTATTAGACAACACTCTGAACCTGTTTATACTGTTTTTTTTATTGGGTTCTTACCAGGCTTTTTATATTTAGGAGGCTTGAATAAAGGACTCCATTTTCCTAGGAAAAAGTGTCCGAGATTACAAATCAAAAAAGGAGCTGTCGCCATTGGTGGAGAACAAACAGGCATCTATCCTAATGAAAGTCCAGGGGGTTGGAATATTATTGGTAATTCTCCCATTGCTTTATTTCTTCCAAAGAAAAAAGAACCTTGTTTTGCAAAACCTGGTGATCAAATAAAATTTATACCGATTTCTAAAACAGAATATAATGCTGTAGCCCAAAAGATTGAACAAGGGACATATATAATAGAAAGTGAGGTCATTGATGGTTGAGGTTTTGAAAACAGGTTTGTATGATACGATACAAGATTTAGGAAGACTTGCGAGTCAAGAGTTTGGTGTGCCAATTTCTGGAGTTATGGATCGCTATTCTGCAGCTTTAGCGAATTCTATTTTAGGAAACCCAAGCAATGCAGCAGTTATTGAGAGCGTTGTTATGGGGCCTCATTTGAAATTTAAAAGTAATACTGTAATTTGTGTTTCTGGAGCGGAAATGAACGTTACTTTAAATGCTAAAAGATTAAAAAATAATGTGATGTATTCAGTAAATACAGGAGATGTTTTAAAGTTTAATAAACTGAGCAATGGTTGTCGTTCGTATTTAGCTGTATTTGGAGGTTTTCAAACTGAAGTGCAAATGGGAAGTCGAAGCATGTATAAAGACGTTACCAGAAATTATATATTGAATACAGGTGATGTGATATCAATTTTGGATCGTTCTGAAACTAAAATAGTTTCAAAAAGACGAAAGAGTAGATTGTTTTCATCGATAAAAAGCAATCAAAGTCATTTTGAAGCTTCTGAACTTGAGGTTTTTAGAGGGCCAGAATTTGAAAATCTGGATAGTAGACAGCAAAATAAATTATTTAATACCGCTTTTTTGATTTCTAAGGATAGTAATCGAATGGCTTATCAATTTGATCAAAATATAGAAAACTCATTAAAAGGTATGATTACATCTGTAGTGTTACCGGGAACTGTGCAGTTAACACCTTCGGGAAAGCTTATTGTTTTGATGAGAGATTGTCAAATTACAGGTGGCTATCCAAGAATTTTACAACTTACAGAAAATGCTGTAAATAAGCTGGCACAGAAGATTTCTGGTAGCAATATTACGTTTAAAAGTATAATATAGTAAGAATAAACCCGGGTTTTAACATGATTTCTAGATTTGTATAGAGATTTTCAATACATTAGAGGTGTAATTAATTCAAACCAATCAAATTATGAAAAAATTAGTACTACTTATTTTAGGTTTTATTTTAGGTGCGTTAGCCATGTATTTTTATTGTCAAAAAGACAAAGGAGTATTACACGGTACAGATCCTTTGGTGCCAAAAGGTATTATTACGCCAACTCAAATTAAAACCTTAACACAAGCTTATAATGCGAGATATGACTCCATAAATGCCACTGTTTTTAGAGGTGTGCAAGGTGGTGATAATAGGTCATCCTGGTATTCTTTAGATGATGTACGTAATTATTTAGACAGTGCAGAAAAACAAGCCACAAGTTTAAAATACACTATGGATGGAGTGCGTTTATATTTAGGAGCTGAGCCAATAGTAGGCAGTACGCCAGGTTATACCACCTTATTATTTGTACCTACTGGAACACCAGTAACCTCTGAAGGATATATGTTTAACTTTGCTATTCAAAAAGGCGGCGGAAGTCCTGATATTCCTGGAGGGAATGGATTGGATCGTGGTACTCAAGGAGATCCACCTTCTGCTAATTACCCTCAATAAGAAATAGTATCTTGTGATAGATTTTTTTTTATACTACGATAATATTATTACAGATATCTTTGAAATAATAGCGGCTATTTTTGGTAGCTATTATATTTCAAAAGTTAATAATTCTGTTCTAAAAATATTTGTGTATTATCTTTGGCTTACTGTATTTGTTGAGATTGTAAGTGCTTACACATATTTATTTTTGAATAATTATGATTTAGATTGGTACATTGAATTAAAAAATGGGGTATTCTGCTCGAATATTTGGCTTTATAATATTTATGATTTTTTAAGCATTGGCATTATAGGTTTGTTTTATTCAAATTTAATGACATCAAAAGTATTCCAAAACAGTATTCGATTGATTTTTAGTGCCTATGCTTTATTTGCATTTGCCTTTTTTACGTTTACAGATGGATTTTTCGTTAAATCATTGCCTTATGCTTTTATAGTTGGAACTGGATCTATTTGTATTTATGTGATATTTTATTTTATTGAATTAATGAAAAGCGAAGAAATACTTAGCTTTTATAAATTACCTTCATTTTATATTAGTATTGCGCTACTAATATGGAATTTATGTGTGACTCCTCTTTTTATCTTCAATTCGTATTTTGATTCAATGAATTTAAAGTTTGTCGAGTTTAGAAGTCAATTTTTATTAATCATAAACATTTTTACATACTTATGTTTTGCATTCGGTTTTTGGTATTCGCTCAAGAAGAGCAAGCAATAAATGAAGAACAAATAGCATTAATAGCCTATGTTATTTTTGCTGTCTTCTTGCTTTCTGTGATGGTGATTCTGTTTTTCGTAACTTTTCAAATTCGAAAGAATAAAATCCATTTAGATCAAATAAATCAACAAAAAGCCTTCGATGAAGAAATTTCTCGTTCACAAACTGAAATTCAAGAGCAAGCGCTAAAACACATTGGTTGGGAGCTTCACGATAATGTTGGACAGTTACTCGCCTATGCTAATATGCAGCTCAATGCTTTAGCTGCTAAAGTTCCTGAAGACATGAAGAGTAAAGTTGATGAGGCCACACAAATTGTAAAACAAAGTTTAACTGAGGTAAGGTCGCTTTCAAAATCTCTAAATAATGATGTGTTATCAAACATGGGATTAGAGGCTTCAATTGCTAATGAAATTGAACGACTAAAGCGTATGAAATTCTCTTCTTCAGAATTGGAAGTACATGGAACACAAAGAGATCTCAATGATAAAAAGCATGATATCATTATTTTTAGGATTATGCAGGAGTTTTTCTCTAATTCTGTGAAATATTCTGAAGCAGATGAAATTAAAGTTATTTTAGACTACCAAATAAATCAATTAGTAGTCACAATATTAGATAATGGTAATGGATTTGATATTGATTCTGCTGAAAAAGGATCTGGGCTTATAAATATGAAAAGTAGAGCAGCGCTTATTGCAGCCCTATTTAATCTAGAATCAAAAATTGGTGAAGGCGTAAAGTTAACGCTTACTTATCCTTTTGCTTAGAACAATAGATTAAGCGTCACAAGCTTTCCAAATAGGGTCGTCTGGTAATGCGGCTTTGACATCAATATTGTCGTTAGAAACAGGATGCGTAAACTGTAATCTTCTAGCGTGTAAGCTGATGCTAGCATCTTTGTTACTTCGGTCAAACCCATACTTTAAATCCCCTTTTATTGGAGATCCTATGTTTGATAACTGACTCCTAATTTGGTGATGTCTTCCAGTTTCTAATTCGACTTCTAGTAAGAAATAATTATCTAAAGTTTTTATAGTTTTATAATGTAAAACAGCCTTTTTGCTGTCCGTGATTTCTTTAGGATATGCAGCCGATTTATTGTTTTTAGGGTTTTTCTTTAACCAATTAACTAAAGTGTCTTGAGATTTCTCAGGAGCATTTTTTACAATGGCCCAATAGGTCTTATGAGCTTTTCGTTCTGCAAATAATTTATTGAGCCTGGGTAAAGCTTTACTGGTTTTTGAGAATAAGACAATGCCTGTTGTAGGTCTATCTAATCTGTGCACTACTCCTAAATATATATTACCAGGTTTATTGTATTTCTCTTTGATATATTCCTTAACAACGTCGCTTAGTGGCTTATCTCCAGTTTTATCACTTTGTACAATGTCACCAGCACGTTTGTTCACGATGATAATATGATTATCTTCATAAATGACTTGGAGGTTATCTTTGTTGGAGTGGATTTTTTCTGCCACGAATACACGAATTTTTTGTTTATTGTTGTTTGCTGAAAACGGCGATTTCTTTTATGCGTTTGAGAGCTACTGAAAATTGAAACTACACTTTTAAGCGTTTGAGTCAACTGAAAACTGTTGACTGCACACTGCGACTAATTATAGCAAACTAATATTGCTCTTTATCACTAGGGAAATCAACCGCTTTCACATCATGAACGTATTGACCAATAGCCTTTGTCATGTCTTCATATAAGTTCATATAACGACGTAAAAAACGCGGATTGAACTCATGGGTCATTCCTATCATATCGTGGAGCACAAGGACTTGTCCGTCAACGCCAGCTCCAGCGCCAATTCCAATTACAGGAATAGAGACACTTTGTGCTACTTCGGTTGCTAGTTTTGCAGGTATTTTTTCTAATACAATTCCAAAACAACCTGCTCTTTCGAGCATTAAAGCATCTTCTTTGAGTTGTTGTGCTTCTTGATCTTCTTTTGCACGAACAGTGTATGTTCCAAATTTATAGATGGATTGAGGTGTTAATCCTAAATGACCCATAACAGGGATTCCAGCGTTTAGAATTCGTTTTATAGATTCTTTAACTTCTCTACCGCCTTCCATTTTTACAGCGTGACCTCCAGATTCTTTCATGATCCGTATCGCCGAGCGTAAGGCTTCTTTGGGGTCACTTTGGTAGCTTCCAAAAGGAAGGTCTACAACAATTAAAGCGCGTTCACTAGCTCTTACTACAGACGATGCATGATAAATCATTTGATCTAATGTAATCGGAAGTGTCGTTTCATGTCCTGCCATAACGTTACTTGCAGAATCACCGACCAATATGACATCAATACCCGCGCCATCAACAATTTTTGCCATGGTATAATCATAGGCAGTTAGCATTGATATTTTCTCGTTATTTTGTTTCATATCAATAAGAGATTTTACGGTAACTCTCTTGTAATCTTTTTTTGCTACAGACATGTGATGTTATTTAGTTATTCGTAAAAATACAGAGATTTCTTATATTATATTTATTCTTAAGCTCAAAAACTATTAAATTTATAATCTAATGGAAATTCTAGAACTTTTAAAATTGTCATTCCCCTTAAATTCAAGTCATAATAGTATATTCAAAATTCTTCAGAAGAAAAAACAATCGAACATTTAAGACTCTAATTAGAGTATGATTTCTATTCTCAAATAGTCATAATATCAAATTAAATACAAAATCTAGTTCCTCCTTTCGTTTTGGAAGGGAGGATAATTCATCAAAGCTGCATTAGTAGTGTTGAAGTCCAACAGTGCATCATTCGCCGTTTTCAAAGATAAAAACGAAATACTTTTTAACCCTTCCGTCTTTGATTTCTTTGCTAAAATTAAATCCACCTTCCCTTGAAAAAAGGGAAGGGATTTAGTTTTTGATTGTTGTATTAAAATTTCAACTTATTTGATGCTCCTCCTTTTTTCAAGGAGGGGTTGATTCACTCTCAGAAAAGAGAAAGAAGAAGAGCTATTTATGATAGACTATTAATTTATTTTTAGATAATTGTAGCTTAATTAAAGATAAGAATTCATAAAAGTAAGCTTTATGTCTTTAAAAGAAAATCAACAATCAGTCATATTCACTCTAACAGCTAAACCACCTTCACTAGTTTCTTTATACTTCGTATTCATATCCTTTGCAGTTTCCCACATGGTTTCAACCACTTTATCTAAAGGAACCTTTACATTTTTAGGATCTGTGTCTAAAGCTAGCTCACACGCATTAATTGCTTTTATCGCTCCCATAGCATTGCGTTCTATACATGGTATTTGAACCAATCCGCCAATAGGGTCACAGGTCATACCTAAATGATGTTCCATTGCAATTTCGGCAGCAATTAAAACCTGTTCTGGTGTTCCGCCAGAGAGTTCACATAGTGCTCCGGCTGCCATTGCAGAGGAGACTCCAATTTCGGCTTGACAACCACCCATGGCAGCACTAATTGTTGCGCCTTTTTTAAAGATACTTCCTATTTCTCCTGCAACGAGTAAAAAACGTTTGATATCTTCAAAATTGGCATCGTGATTTTCTATAACTAAATAATACATTAATACGGATGGTATCACGCCAGCACTGCCATTTGTAGGTGCAGTGACAACACGACCAAGAGACGCATTAACTTCATTAACAGCTAATGCAAAACAACTTACCCATTTAAGGATTTGTCTGAATTTAACTTCAGTACCTCTAATAGAATACAACCATTCTACCGGATTAGTATAAGCAATTTCACCCTTTAACTTTTGATGCATGTCATAAGCACGACGTCTTACGTTAAGTCCACCGGGAAGACTACCTTCAGTATGACAACCTACATACATACATTCTAACATGGTGTCCCAAATGCGTTGAATTTCAGAATCTATAGTTTCAATTGGACGTATAGATTTTTCGTTTTCTAAAACCACTCCAGAAATCGGGAGCTTTAACTGTTCGCAAAATTTTAATAGTTGTACACCGTTTTCCACGGGATAAGGAAATGTGCAATAAAATATAATTTTATTTTTTTTAGAAATTTTTCGTTCTTCTTGTACCACAAATCCGCCACCAATAGAATAGTAGGTAGACTTATAGCGTCTTCCATTAATATGAGCAGTGAAGATCATAGCATTAGAATGAAAGGGTAAAAACTTTTTATTGAATATAATATCTGTTTTTATATCTAATTCAATAGGTCTCTCGTTATTAAATAAAAGTGTTTTGGTGTTTTTTATGGATGCAATTATAATATCTATAGATTCAACCGGGATATATTCTGGATCAGCACCACTCAAGCCAAGTAAAAGTGCGTAGTCTGTAGCGTGACCTTTTCCTGTTAATGACAATGAACCATAGAGGTCAATTGTGATTTTTTCAACTTTATCAAATTTCTTTGTGACTTTAAGTTCTTCAATCCAACGTTCTGCAGCGCGCCAAGGTCCCAATGTATGAGAACTAGATGGGCCAACACCAATTTTAAGCATGTCAAATATAGAAATACACTCCATTTGCGAAACTGTTTTAGTGGGTCAAATATATCAAATAGTATGTCCAAACTTTCAATTTTTTTGAAAATAAAAAAAGCACTTTCAAGTTGTTGAAAGTGCTTTAGTTTTAGTTAAACAATATGTATCCTAAACGGTATGGATTATCTCAATTCGAAATCTTCAATAGCATAGGCTTGCATGATTACATCTAGATTAGAAAGGTCTAATCCGTCAACATTGTCTGCAGGAATAACGACAACTCTAAATGCTTGATTTTGAGTCCATACATTATCCAACGTATTGAAATCTATTGTTCCATCTAAGAAGATTCGTACATCTTGTTGCGTGAAATCATAATTATAGACTAAAATCCCATCATCAAAATATTCAGTTTGTGTCAATAATCGCCAAATTGGCTCACCATTATCGGTTTCCCATTCGATATAAACCAAAGTCACATCTGAAGGGAACACTTCAAAACCATAAGGTTCTGTAAACTGGTAATCTTCATCTTCATTAAAATCTATTACAATTTCAAAGGCTGAGGCTACGAAAATGCCACCATCTTGCCCATCAAATCCGTCAAACCCTGGAGTTCCTTGGTCTCCTGTACAAGCAGTTAGTAACAAAGCAAATACTGATGTAAATAATATAATACGTTTCATATGTTAATAGTTTAAGATTATTAATTTAGGTTCACATGGTAGATCCTTATGAACATTTCTTTTTATAAATATGTTTATATTTCTGGTAATAAATATTTCAAAACGTTAGGTTTTACTCTATTATTATCAAAACTAATACCAAAGTAAACTATTATTAGAATAATTTAGAAAAACAATTCTGACATCATGTCACATTTTTTGTCATGGCATAATCCTTGACATATGAATGCTGAGAATAAAATCAACATAACGTTTCCGATGTAAAGGAAATATTTAAAACAAATATAATATTATGAGTAAAATTATTGGAATCGATTTAGGAACAACAAACTCTTGCGTTTCTGTAATGGAAGGGAATGAACCAGTTGTAATCCCAAACGCTGAAGGTAAAAGAACAACACCTTCAGTCATTGCCTTTGTAGAAGGTGGTGAAATTAAGGTTGGTGACCCAGCAAAAAGACAAGCAGTAACAAACCCAACTAAAACAGTTTATTCTATTAAACGTTTTATGGGTAACAAGTATTCTGAATCTAAAAAAGAAGCAGAACGAGTACCTTACAAAGTGGTAAAAGGTGATAACGATACTCCAAGAGTAGATATTGATGGTCGTTTATACACACCACAAGAATTATCGGCAATGATCCTTCAAAAAATGAAGAAAACTGCCGAAGACTATTTAGGAACAACCGTAACTGAAGCAGTTATTACTGTACCAGCTTATTTCAACGATTCTCAACGTCAAGCGACTAAAGAAGCGGGAGAGATTGCGGGTTTGAAAGTTCGTAGAATTATCAACGAGCCTACAGCAGCAGCATTAGCTTATGGTATGGATAAAAAAGGTGTTGACCAAAAAATCGTTGTTTTCGATTTTGGTGGAGGAACACATGATGTCTCTATCTTAGAATTAGGTGATGGTGTATTTGAAGTTTTGTCTACAGATGGTGATACACATTTAGGTGGTGACGATGTTGATCAAAAAATTATTGATTGGTTAGCAGATGAATTTAACGGAGAAGAGTCTATTGACTTGCGTAAAGACCCAATGGCTTTACAACGTTTAAAAGAAGCTGCAGAAAAAGCTAAGATTGAATTATCATCTTCTGCACAAACAGAAATTAACTTACCTTATGTTACCGCTACTGCATCAGGACCAAAGCACTTGGTACGCACATTAACTCGTTCTAAATTTGAGCAGTTAATTGATGATTTAGTAAAACGTACGATTGAGCCATGTGCCTCAGCTTTAAAAGCAGCAGGTTTATCAAAAAGTGATATTGACGAGATTATTTTAGTAGGAGGATCAACTCGTATCCCAGTAGTACAGGCTGAGGTAGAGAAGTTCTTCGGAAAAGCGCCAAGTAAAGGAGTTAATCCTGATGAGGTTGTATCTTTAGGTGCTGGAATCCAAGGAGGTGTATTATCAGGTGACGTAAAAGATGTTCTTTTGTTAGATGTTACTCCATTATCTCTTGGTATTGAAACTATGGGTAATGTATTGACTAAGTTGATTGAAGCGAATACTACGATTCCTACTAAGAAATCACAAGTATTCTCAACAGCAGCAGATAATCAACCATCGGTAGAAATCCATGTATTACAAGGAGAGCGTCCAATGGCAGCAGATAACAATACAATTGGTCGTTTCCATTTAGATGGTATTCCACCATCCCAAAGAGGAACACCTCAAATTGAAGTAACTTTTGATATTGATGCCAATGGTATTATCAAGGTGTCTGCAACAGATAAAGCAACAAACAAAACTCAAGATATTCGTATCGAAGCATCTTCTGGTTTAACAGAAGAGGAAATTGCTAAAATGAAGCAGGAAGCAGAACTTAATGCAGATGCAGATGCTAAAGCAGTAGAAAATGCTACGAAACTAAACGAAGCAGATGCTATGATTTTCCAAACAGAAAATCAGTTAAAAGAATTTGGTGATAAATTATCAGACGATAAGAAAAAACCAATTGAAGAAGCACTTGAAGAGTTGAAGAAAGCTTACGAAATTAAAGATATTGTTTTAATAGCACCTGCTTTAGAGAAAATCAACGAAGCTTGGAAAGTTGCAAGTGAAGAAATGTATAAGGCACAAGCAGATACTCAAGGCGCACCAGAAAGTGGATCAACAGATGCTGGAACTGAAGCATCAAAGGAAAGTAGTGATGTTGAAGACGTGGATTTTGAGGAGGTAAAATAAGTAGAGAATGAAAATTTACTTTTGTGAATTTTGAGTGAATTACTAATCCCAAATTTATTATGGGATCTCACAAACATATAATTACTTAACATTTGGAAAAAAACGCAATCATTAATTTGGTTGCGTTTTTTTATTGGCAAACATCTTATTTATTACCAAAGCATGCGGAAATGTTATGGCAGCAAGAAATGAGAAAAATATGGCGTAAAATAGCTTCTCATCTTTAAAAATAAGATATACAATACTTATTCCTATTAACGATATTATCCAATACGGGAAGGCCTTTTTTAAATAACTAAACATATTTCCCTTATTAAAATCTCCATAGATATAATTGATTTGCTCATAAAGCGAAGGGATACTGTGCCAAAAAATAAAATAAATTGTAAAACCCCAAATTAAAGTAGATACCTTAAAGATTATTGTGAAAATTAGGAGATGAAACAATTCCTTTAAAAATACTATTTTGAATTGTGACGATTTGTAATAAAGGAGTATAGAGATTAATGCAAAAGCAATGAGATTACTAATAAAAGAATATAAAACTACAGCATATGTAACCGTGTAACTAGTAATAGATGTTATGATTTCTATCACCTCTGAGGTATTCAAAATAAATAATATTTGGAGCACTAATAAACCGTAAATAAAATAAAAACAGTTTCTTAATTTATTTGAAACATCGAGCCTTTTGTGTTCCCAGTGTTGTTCTCCAAAATGGAAGGCACTAAAAAGCACAAATAAGAATACAGCAAATAAAGGAATTAGATAAAATACGATAACAGCTGCAGAAACGGTCAATAAATAAATCCCTAATACTTTTAAAAATGAATATTTCGCTTTTGAATTTGAAATAGAATCAATAAGTAATATGTCATTTGCCCCATGCAAAATACCGAATGAAAATATCAAAATAAACCCCATAAAAATCTCAATCTCCCCTGAGAATATGGAGGTTACCCATAAACCAACGAAACTTAATAATATTGATAGATTGTGAATTTTACCCATACTTCCATGCAATGTTAGTAATTAATTGACAAATATTTTGTTAAAAAAGCATAATACTTGTTTAATGTTTTGTAAATTTGCTTAAACAGTAAAATAATCTAAACTAACTTTTATGAAAACAATGTTATTATTAATCGATGTTACTACAAAAATGGACCCTACGGATTACATAGGATTTACATTTTTTGTTGGCTGTATGGCTATGATGGCTGCTTCAGCTTTTTTCTTTTTATCACTTAGTCAATTTGATAGGAAATGGAGAACTTCAGTTCTAGTTTCAGGACTAATTACATTTATTGCAGCAGTTCACTATTTCTACATGAGAGATTACTGGGCAGTTAACATGGAGTCGCCTACATTTTTTAGATATGTAGATTGGATTTTAACAGTGCCATTAATGTGTGTAGAATTTTATTTAATTCTTAAAGTTGCAGGTGCTAAACCATCTTTAATGTGGAAACTAATTGGATTATCTGTAGTAATGTTAGTTACAGGTTACTTTGGTGAAGCAGTTTATCCTGGACAAGCAGCACTTTGGGGAGGAATTTCTGGACTAGCTTATTTCGTAATTGTTTATGAAATATGGCTTGGTAGTGCCAAAAAATTAGCTGTTGCAGCAGGAGGAGAAGTTTTAAAAGCTCACAAAATATTATGCTGGTTCGTATTAGTTGGATGGGCAATTTACCCTCTAGGTTATATGTTAGGTACTGATGGATGGTATACTAGTATTTTAGGAACTGGTGGTGTAGATGTTGCTTACAACATTGCAGATGCAATTAACAAAATTGGATTTGGACTAGTTATTTATACGTTAGCAGTAAAAAGCCAAGACGTGAAAGCTTAATTAGCATTAATAATTTTATTAAAAGCGTGATCTTATAGGTCACGCTTTTTTTGTTTACCATTTGTCTATCTATTTTAGAGTGTATTAAATAGAACATTCTTCAGAAAAAGAAAGTATTTTGCAACCTTGTAACTAATAAAAGATATAATGCTCTTTTCCTCATCCCTAGATAATCCTTATCAACCTAAACGCTTGGCCATAAAACTCACTGCAAAAGGTGAAAATTATGTACAACAAGGTCATCCTTGGGTGTTTTCAGAGAGTATTGTTAAAATTAATTCAGATGCCAAATCAGGTGATTTAGCAATTATCTTCGGAAAGCGTAAAAACGGAATGATTGGTATAGGATTATACGATGCAGATTCGCCAATTAGAATTAAAGTAATCTATAGTGACGAAAAGCCGATACAAATAGATGATGCTTTCTTTCTTCGGAAAATTGAAAAGGCATACCAAAAACGCCTCCCATTACTAAAGACAGAGACGACAAGCTACCGATTAATTTTTGGTGAAAACGATGAATTTCCATCACTAATTGCAGATGTTTATGACGTGGTTTTAGTCGTAAAATTATATTCTGAAATCTGGTTGCCTTATCTTAAAACTGTTTTAGAAAGTTTGATTAGGACGTCAGGTTGCGAAACGGTGGTGATACGTTTGAGTCGTAGTTTGCAGCAATCAAGCTCTCATAACTTGAAAGATGGAGAAGTCGTTTATGGAATACTTCACAATGAAGTCGTACAGTTTATAGAACACGGTGTCAACTTTTCAGCAAATGTGATTAAAGGTCATAAAACGGGTTACTTCTTAGATCACAGAGATAATAGAAAGCAAGTTGGCCTTTTGAGTAAAAACAAAACTGTTTTAGATGTGTTTTCTTATGCTGGCGGATTTTCAGTTCATGCCTTGGCTAATGGAGCAAAAGAAGTGACGAGTTTAGATATTAGTTCCCAAGCATTAGAGATCGCAGTTCAAAATGGTAAATTAAATAATTATAATGGGATCCATTTTACTTTGGCTGGTGATGCATTTAAAATATTGGAGCAGCTCATTTTAGAAAAACAGAAATTTGACGTGGTTGTTATTGATCCTCCAAGTTTTGCCAAACAACAAACTGAAATTCAACTCGCTAAAAAGAAATATGCACAGTTGGCTAGGTTAGGAGAGAAATTAACGGCTAGAGATGGCTTATTAGTTTTAGCATCCTGTTCATCTAGAGTGACGTCTACAGCATTTTATGATATTAATGAACACGCTTTAATAGTTGCCAAACGTTCATTTTCCGTAGAACAAAAAACACAACATGATATAGATCATCCCATTGGTTTCCCAGAAGGTGCTTACTTAAAATGTGGCTATTACAGGTTTCAAGACTAACAGTCTGTTATGCATGCATAATAATTTATTATATTTACATGTTGATTTTAATAATAGCAGAACTACAGCTAATTTGATGTAGTTGAAATGCGAATAATTAAACTTATAATATGACTACAAGACTCACACAAATGCTCAATATTAAATATCCAATTATTCAAGCACCAATGTTTTTGGTGTCTAATGTTGCTATGGTGACAGAAGCAATGAAAGGAGGAATAGCAGGTTGTATTCCTGCACTTAACTACAGAACACTTGATGAATTAAGAGCTGCAATACGTGAATTGAAAGCAAATAAGGTTGAAGGTGGGGCTTTTGGATTTAATCTCATTGTTAATAAATCAAATATTAAATATCAAGGACAGTTAGAAGTAATCTGTGAAGAGGGTTGTGATTTTTTAATTACGTCTCTAGGTAGTCCAGAAGAAACTATAAATCAGGCGCATGCAGTTGGTATTAAAGTGTTTTGTGATGTTACAGATTTACATTTTGCCAAAAAGGTAGAACAATTGGGAGCTGATGCTGCAATAGCTGTAAATAATGAAGCTGGTGGTCACAGAGGAAATCTTACACCAGAGGAATTAACAAGTTTATTGAGTAAAGAGTTAACTATTCCTGTGATTTCAGCAGGAGGTGTTGGTTGTAAAGCAGATATTGATAGAATGTTGAGTTATGGCGCCGAAGGTGTTAGTGTTGGTAGTCCGTTTATAGCTTCAATAGAAGCAGGCGTGACTGACGAATATAAACAAGCTTGCGTTGATTATGGCGCAGAAGATATTATTATGACAGAGCGTATTTCTGGCACGCCTTGTACCGTTATAAACACACCGTATGTCAAAAAAATAGGAACAAAAGCAACGTGGCTTGAAACCATGCTTAACAAAAATAAGAAGCTTAAAAAATGGGTTAAAATGGTGCGATTTTCAATAGGTATGAAAGCGACTGAGAACGCTGCCAAAAAAGCAACTTACAAAACGGTTTGGGTTGCGGGACCGAGTATAGCGCATACTAAAGAAATTCTTCCCGTTAAAGATATTGTAGCTAAATTAGTACATTAGTCTAATGCAAAATTTTAGTGTTGTGGCTAATTATGTTAAAAATTTTAATTCTGTAGTCTTTAATTATAGTTAAATAAAATTAATTTAGTAATAGAATACATATTTAAAACATAATAATGTGAAAATTACTGATACTTTGTTTAGTACTGCTCTGTTATAACTGCAGTAATGACGATGATATTCAACCTGTTAATCTTACAGCAGAGTTTTTGAATGAGACTGTTCCTCAATTTCGGGGTAAATTGGATGATTTTTTGACAGATTTTACTTTTAGTTCAAATTATCAAATAAGTACAGCCTCATTTAGTGTAAATCGTAATCCAGAAGATCCATTGCGATCTTTACGTTTTGTTTTAAATCGAGAGATTAGAACGAACCAGCTAGTTTTAAGAACACCAAAGTATGACTATTCAACTCAAGAGGGTTTCGATTTTTTATTTGCTTTAGGTTCAAAAAGTATAGGAAGAATTACAGATACTTACCAGGTTCAATTTACAAGATTTGATAAGACCTATTATTTGTGTAATGAAGATGCTGGTCTTACATTGGAAGTATTAAAGGTAGAAGAGACTGAAGATGATCTTGGCGTTATACTTTATGTTTGGTATAAATTAGGTAATATAGCACTTAATTTATGTGATTCAAATGACGACGAAGTATTGTCAGACGCTTATATTTTGGCACAATATCCCAGTTTTAGGTTTGGAGAGGGACTCTAAGTTTCCTAAAGGAGTAGAACTTCTTTATTTTAAAAACTATAGACGAATAAATGCTTAGTACAGCTTTTGCTTGTAACAAAAGAGTTTGGTTAACGACACATAAGTAAAGCACGTTTAATTAAAATAAAAAGCTATGATTTATAAAGGAGCAATAGTATTAGGAGTCTTAATAGGAGCAGCAGCAGGAGTTTTATTAGCGCCAGAAAAAGGCAGTATAACAAGAGACAAGCTGAAGAAAGAAGGTAAAGACATAAAAAATCGGTTATCTAGCGATTTTATAGAGGTTAAAGACGACTTATCTAAAGCAGCAACCTCAGGAAAGGAAACTTTAAAAAAAGAATTTAAAAACATGGCCTCTAAAACAAGTCATAAAACAGAACAAGCAATTACGTTTATAGAAAAGCAATTAGCTATTTTAAAAGAAAAAAACAAAACACTACAGAAGACCGTTTAAAGTTTGCTGAAAACCCGAGTTTTAATAGTTGGCCATTCTTCTTTTAAGATACCATAACAGCATGTACTGCGTCTAAAGCCGTCTTTCATAATAGTGTCTTTTCGCAGTATGCCTTCAAGAATGGCACCTAATTTTTCAACAGCGTTTCTGGATTTTTGGTTGCGTTCGTCAATTCTGAATTCTACCTTATCAAAAACTAAAGTTTCAAAAGCATATTGGAGCATTAAAAACTTCATATTCTTGTTTAATCCTGTGCCTTGAAATTCGTGACCAATCCATGTCCAACCAATATGTAGTACTTTATTTTTCCAATGGATTAAGCCAAAACGCGTGCTTCCTGCATATTGCTGTTTTACTTTGTCATAAATAATAAAAGGAATTGCAGTTTGATTTAAATAGCCATTAACAGCTACTTTAACGTAGTCTTTCAATTTTTCCGAAGAAGAAATAGTGTTAGGTGAGTAGTAGATCAAATCTTTCTCTTGTGCAATAGCGATGAGCTTAACATAATTATTTAATGTAAGTAGTGTTAGTTTTACACGCTTGGTTTCTAAAATAGGTACTCGCATTTTAAACCAGCTGATTTATTATTTCTGTATTGACTTCATGTACGCCCTCAAAGGGAATAATTTCCAATTTGTTACCAAACAACATTTCTGCCTTTTGTTGTTCCTGTGTCATCCGTTCTTTCTGGAGATATTCATCATTGATACCATAAATAAGTTTGGTTTTTCCTTTAAAGAACCTAAAATCTTCTTTTTTTAATTCCTTCGGAATCCCTCCAGAAAGTAACACTAATTGCGAGCATTGTAATTGTCGTTTCGCAATATATCTCATAGCCACACTGACGCCTTGCGAATAGCCTAAAATGATAAGGTTCTTATCTTGTGTAATCTGTTCATGTTTAAAAATTGAATCAAAATAAGCGATTATATTATTGGTTTCCATTTTGGTGTTTTCACGAGTTAACCAACTTGCGCCAACATGTTTAAATTTTGGAGTTATATAATATTTACTTTGTGCTTGAGGTGCAATAATATAATTTTCTATAGGGTTTAGATCTTTAAAATATTTAAGAAAATACTTACTTAAATATCCCATACCATGGCAAACAAACCAAACATTTTTTGTCAATGATGTCAGTTCATTTAAGGTAGAGTAACTATTACTAATGTGATAAGAAATTTCCTTTTCTGTTGAATTCATTTGTATCTTTGTAGTTCTTATAATTCACGCTAAAAATACAGTAATTCTATGCAATTATCTAAACAAGAGGTGCTCGATAAAGCTAATGCGGCGAGCAAAAACACGTTGATGGAAACCTTAGACATTGAGATAGTAGATTATGGTGATGATTTTTTAGTAGCTAGAATGCCTGTGAATTCTAGAGTTTATCAACCTGATGGTGTTTTACATGGCGGTGCAACTGCAGCTTTAATAGAAAGTGTAGGTAGTTTTGCATCTCATATTTTCTTAGATATAGAGAATAAATTTGTTCGTGGTTTAGAGATCACTGCAAATCATCTTAAAAGTGTTAAAAGTGGTTATGTGTATGCCAAAGCTACTTTTTTACATAAAGGTAGAACAACTCAATTATTAGATGTTAGGGTCACAGATGATGATGATAATTTAATTTCTATTGGACGATTGTCAACAATTACGCTGCCAAAAAACAAGTAAGTAATGATTCAAAAAGAATTATTTATAGCTATAGAAACCCATTATAATTCACAACGGCCTTTTGTTGCTTATAGAAAGCCTAACAACTCATTTGTACAGGCGATACTTCAAAAGGATCATGCCTTACATACCGTAAATGATTTTACGGAGAGTGGTTTTGTGTTTTCACCTTTTGATTCTAAAAATGATGCGATATTATTTCCGTTAGATCAATCAATAAGTATCAATTGTGACTGTGTTTTTTCTTCGGAAATATCTAACAATACAAATCTTAAAAGTAATTCAGAAACATCTCAAAATACTTACGACCAACACTTAGAATTAGTTCAAAAAGGTATTCGAGCTATTACAAATGGAACATTTGAAAAGGTTGTATTATCTAGAGTTGAAGGTCTTCCAATTTCCGAAGAAAACCCGATACAACTTTTTCAATCGTTACTGAGTGTTTATCCAACAGCATTTGTTTATCTATGGTACCATCCAGATATAGGACTTTGGTTAGGAGCAACTCCAGAAACGCTTTTAAATATTGAAGGACTACGTTTCAAAACCATGTCTTTAGCAGGTACTAAAAAACACAACGACACTAGTGAAACAGCTTGGGGAACGAAAGAAATAAACGAACAGCAAATAGTAACAGATTACATCGTTAATAATCTTCAAGGTGTTTTAAATAATATCAATGTTACAGGTCCAAATACAGTCAAAGCAGGACAACTATTTCACTTGCAATCTAAAATTTCAGGTATATTAAAATCTGGTATATTAAAATCTGTTGTCGAAACCCTGCATCCAACACCTGCTATTTGTGGTTTGCCTAAGGCGGAAGCCAAAAATTTCATTTTAAATAATGAAAAGTATAATAGGGAGTTTTATACGGGGTTTCTGGGTGAATTAAATATTAAGACTTCAAAATCCCGAAATACAAATAGACGAAATGTAGAGAATAATGCGTACTCAAGTATTAAAACTACAAGTGAACTCTTCGTTAACTTAAGATGTATGCAAATAAAAAATAAGCACGCATTGATTTATGTTGGAGGCGGTATCACAAAAGATTCGGACCCACAATTGGAGTGGGAGGAAACCGTCAACAAAACTCAAACGATGATGCGCGTATTATTGAACTAGATGATCATTCTAGAGTTGCATTCTAATTAACCTGTTTCAATAATTCTGTAACAGCAGCTTCTATTTGTTCGTCTTTTCCTTTAGTGATTGCGTCAAAACCATTTTTAACTAAAATATCTGGTTGCAATTCTTTGTTTTCTAAAACATCACCCTTTATATCTAAGACTTGCATGTTTGGGATTCCAAATACGATCCCATTTTGGATACGTTCCCACCATACAAAACTACAAGTTCCAGGAACTGGCATGCCTACGAGTTTTCCAATTTTTAAATCTTTATATCCAGCAGGAGTGCAGTGTGCATCAGAATAGTTAGACTCTCCAATAAGCATAATACTCGGTTTTGTCCAACGGCGTTGTGATTCTGTGCCCACCACTTTTCCTCCGTTTCTAAACTCCATATATTTTGTTCCACTTAAAAAGGTAGTGATGTCATCAACTAAATCGCCTCCACCATTAAATCGCGTATCAACGACCAATGCTTTTTTGTTGACTTCTTCACCCATGACTTCTTCTAAGAACTCTCTAAAACTCCCATCGTTCATGTTGCGAATATGCATATATCCAATTTGATTATCAGATAGTTTATGTACCATCTCTCGGTTTTTTTTAATCCATCGTTGGTAGCGTAAATCGTTTTCTGCATCTATTGAAATTGGCTTCACACGCTCTTTCCATCTTTTAGATGTTAATGGGTCATAATAAGAAACTGTAATAGCAACGTCAATTTTTCTATTTAGAAGGGTATAATAATTAATACGTTGAGTTAGGGTTTCACCGTTTATTGCTTCTATAATAACACCTGCTTTTACTTTTTTATCACCATTAATTAAAGGACTTCCTTCTATAAGTTCAGAAATTTGGAGTCCATTACCATCAAAGCTATCGTTAGTATAAATAGCAAGTGATCCTGTTTTATCTCCTTTTTTATTAGGCTCTGTAAAACGTGCACCAGTATGTGAAGCATTCAATTCTCCTAGTAACTCTCCTAAAATATCTTTAAAATCATAGTCGTTGTTAATATGAGGTACGAATTTTTTGTAGTTAGCAGATAATGTATCCCAAGGTGCTCCATGAAGATTAGGATCTAAAAACTTTTTCTTAACCTGACGAGATACATGATCCATAAGGTATAAACGCTCTGCAGATAAATTAAATGACATTTCATCGTTGATACCAACACCCTCCGTCTTACCTGAACTAATATCTATTTTAGATATTTTCCCAGCACTTAAAACGTAAACTTCCTTAGCATCTTTGCCAAAGGCCATACTGCCTCCACGATCATATTTACCTAAAGACTTGATTTCCCTGGTACGTAAATCTAGTTTCCATAAATCGGCTTTATTATCTACGCGACCTAAGTATAATAACGATTTAGCATCCTTAGTGACTAACATGTCAGACAGATTAGTAGAGAATAATGATAATTTTGCTTTACGCTTGTATAAATTATCAAACTCAATAGCTATAGGCTTTAACTTTTCATTCTTTTTTTCATTGTCTTTCTTGTCTTCGTCTTTTTTAGATTTTTTTTCATCATTCTCTTTTTTATCAGTCTCATTATCCTCTGAAACAAATGCAAATTCATCTTTACTTAATTTGAATTCATCAAAAGCTTTTTGAGTTAAAAACACACCATACACGTCTAGTTGTGAAGGTCCTGTTTTTGCAACACTGTGCATCCCGTTTCTATCTGATACCCAATATAGTATAGAACCATCTAATGACCATTTTGGCTTAAAATCATTAAATCCACTTTTTGATACATTAATCAAATCTCCAGAACCATCGGCTTTTAAAACACCTATTTCTGCAACCCAATATTGATCTGGGTAGAAGGTTATAGCAATCCATTTACCGTCTGGGCTCCATTCAAATTCCTGATCTCCATCTGAATATGAGAAATGTTTTTCACCATTATGAATCGCTGTGATTTCTTTAGTTTTTAGATTGATAGTTCTCAGTTTTGTTCGCTCTTCTAAATAAGCGACATCCTCTCCTGTTGGTGAGAACTTAGGTTGAAAACTCTCAGAAATATCAGCAAGTAAGATCTCTTCTTTTAATTCAATAGCATTTAAGAAATATTTTTCTTCTTTCTTTGGAAGCCTTTGAGTGTATAGGTTCCAGCTGTTATTGCGTTCTCCAGCATAAATAATAGTTCTGCCATCTGCACTAATGTCAATATTGCGTTCTTGTTCTGGAGTATCGGTAAGTCGTCGTGTTAAACTACCATCTACTGAGGTTACAAACACATCGCCTCTGTAGATAAAAATTAATTCTTTTCCGTTAGGAGAAGGTACCATATCAGTGACGCTTCCGTCAACAAATAATAATTCATTTTCCATTAATGATTGATCACCACTAACCTCTATATTCAATTTTTTTGGAGATTCTCCAATGCGCTGAGTGTAGATATCTCCGTTGAAACTGTAAGCTAAAAGCGCATCATTTGAAACTGAAAGATGTCGTACAGGATGCCTCTTGAATTCTGAAATTTGGTCAGATTTATTTGGATTAGAGAACGTCGACTGAAAGACGTTAAATGTTCCCGATTTTTCAGATAAAAAATAAAAAACATCACCAGAACCAAAAAGGATATTGCGATTTTCGCCTTTAAAATTTGATAGTTTTGTATAATTTCCTGCAGCTGATTTGATCCAAATGTCTCTAGTGACTGAAGATGTATGGTGTTTTCTCCACTCATCCTCATAGCCTTTAATTTCTTCAAATATCATATCACCTTTACTGTTGTTTTTAGCTTGGTAAGCGGGGAAACTACTGAGTTGTTTTGGTGTTGACGCATTTATGTTTACACTATATAATTCTCCTAACTTGTGAAACAGCATAGAGTTTTCGTTATCCAAACGAATACTATTGAACCAAACCGCGTCATTATTTTGAGAGAAGTCTGTTGGCGTATCATCAGCTGAGTGAAATGTTAGTCGCTTTACGTTGGTTCCAGAAGCTGTCATAATAAACACATCAAAGTTTCCGTGTCTATTGGAAGCAAATGCTATTTGTTGTCCGTCATGCGACCAGACAGGTTTAGTATCATAAGCACTATGGGTTGTTAATCGAGTAGCTTTCCCACCATTTGAAGATACTATATAAATATCTGCATTATACGTAAAAGCAATTTGCTGTCCATTTGGAGAGATAGCAGTGTTTCTAAACCAAAGGGCTTCATTTTGTTGAGAATTTACAGAGTTGCTAAAGGCTAACGATAAAAAGAGAAAAAAGAGAAATTGGAATTTCATGTGTAGAATGTATTATTATTTAGCGGTGGCATACTATTTACTAGTACTCATTTGATTGAGTGATAAAGCTCTTAATATGCTTGTGATGTAGAATTTAAATTTGAATATAAAAGAAATAAAGTTACTGAATTAATTGTATCCAATCTTATTTTTTTTAAGTGACATTTTCAATAACTTTGTAAATAGATGATACACCCTAAAATTCCGCTTGCGCAAACTGTAATTCAGTTGTGTAAACTTAAAAATATAAAGCATATTATTATTTCTCCAGGAAGCAGAAATGCACCTTTAACGCTTGGATTTTCTAATGATGAATTCTTTAAGTGCTATAGCATAGTAGATGAGCGTTGTGCTGCTTTTTTTGCATTAGGTATTGCTCAGCAAACCAAAGAGCCTGCAGCTGTTGTGTGCACATCAGGTAGTGCTTTACTTAATTATTACCCTGCAGTAGCAGAGGCGTTCTTTAGTGATATACCTTTGGTCGTATTGTCTGCAGATAGACCAAAGCATCTCATTGGTATTGGTGACGGACAAACCATCAATCAAAAAGAGGTCTTTGAAAAGAATATCCTGTATTCATCAAATTTAAAGTTAGACTTAAAAGATGAAAAGGGACTGTCAGATAAAGAAGAACTTCCGATGTTTAAGAGTTTAGAAAATAAATTAGAACGTATTTTGGGCTTACAGCAAAGTATTCAATCTTATAACGAAGAGGAAATAAACAAAGCATTCAATCTAGCTCGATTTAGTAAGGGACCAGTTCATATTAATATTCCTTTTGATGAGCCTCTTTATGACACTATTGAGGAATTGAGCATAAATCCAAAGGTTGAGGAATTAGATATCAAGTTACCAAAAATTGATCGAGCAGAACTCAAAGACTGTATTGATGAATGGTATGTGTCAAAGAAAAAAATGATTTTGATAGGCGTGTTGTCTCCTAGTCAAATAGAGCAGCAATGGTTGAATGATTTGGCAAATGATGATAGTGTGATCGTCTTTACAGAAACGACGTCTAATGTACATCATAAAAATTTCTTTCCTAGTATCGATAAAATGATAGCTCCTTTAGAGGATGAAGATTTTAAAAACTTACAACCAGACATACTAATTTCAATTGGTGGTTTAATCGTTTCTAAAAAAATCAAAGCATTTTTAAGAACCTATCAACCTAAACATCATTGGCATGTAGGGGAGAAAAATGCTAATGATACTTTTTTTTGTTTAAGCAAGCATATTGTGGCAAAACCAAATGATTTTTTTAGTGAATTTCTACCTAAAATAACTCATGTAGCTAAAAGTAGTTACTTAGAGACTTGGACTATAGTGAAACAATTACGACATAAGAGACATTTGGAGTATATAAAACAAATTCCTTTTAGTGATTTTAAAGCTTTCAATCTTATACTAAAATCAATACCCAACAAGACAATTTTGCAACTAGGTAACAGTTCAACGATACGGTATGCACAATTATTTAATATGAACCCTTCTCTTAAGGTTTATTGTAATCGTGGTACAAGTGGCATTGATGGCAGTACATCAACAGCATTAGGTTATGCCGTAGTTAGTGAAAGGCAAACGACATTTATTACGGGAGATTTAAGCTTCTTTTATGATAGTAATGCGCTATGGAATAACTATATACCTAAAAACTTTAGGATTATTGTTATCAATAATGAAGGAGGAGGTATTTTTAGGATTCTACCTGGACACAAAAACACAGATAATTTTGATTATTTCTTTGAAACTAAGCATCACTTAACAGCAAAGCAATTATGTGAGATGTATGGTTTTGAATATACGACAGCTCATAATGAATTAGAATTAGAAGGTGCTTTAAAACCATTTTATAACAAGTCAAAACAACCACGACTATTAGAAGTATTTACACCTAGGACAGAAAATGATTCCATTCTATTGGACTACTTTAAGTTTGTGAAATAAAAATGTGACATCCTAATTTATTCGGTGTCTAAAATTTGTCTATATTTATAGAGCAAATATTTATTAACCTAAAAATTAACAACCAAGATGAGTAAAAGAGACGACTTAATAACAAAATATGCTGCAGATTTAAAAGATAAATGTGGTGTAACTGCCAACATGGATTTATTAACGAAAGTAACAATTGGTTGTGGGCCATCTATTTATAATGCAGATGCTGCAACAGTCTCTGGATCTGATGAATCTGAATTAGCTACAGTTAAAAACAATTTTTTAATTAAAAAGTTAGGTCTTAAGGATAGCCCTGATTTAGATAAGGCTATTGATGCTGTAATGGAAAAATACGGGAAATCAAATAGAAATAAATACAGAGCAGTAGTGTATTATCTTTTGGCAACACATTTCAAAAAAGAATCTGTTTATAAATAGGAATCTTTAAAATATATTAAGAAGCATCACTTAGGTGATGCTTTTTTTATACTAAAACTTTAAGACAATAATTTTATCACCTAAAAACAGATAAATTTCTCATACCTTAAGTTGAAAAGTAAAGCCATCTAAAGTACTTTTTTACATATCTTTGGGGTATGATTAGAATAGGAGATTACAACACGTTAGAAATAATACGAGAAACTGAGCAAGGTTTATACTTGTCAGATTCAGAGGAAAACCAAGTTTTACTTCCAAATAGATATGTGCCTAAGACATTTCAAATATGGGAAGAGCTTAAGGTTTTTGTGTATTTAGATAATGAAGAACGTTTAGTAGCAGTGACAGATGAGCCTTATGTTGTTCGTGATGATTTTGCTTTGCTACGTTGTAATGAAGTGACACAACACGGTGCTTTTTTAGACTGGGGATTAGTTAAAGAACTCTTCTGTCCATTTAAAGAGCAAGCCTTTAAAATGAAAGCAGGTGGTTGGTACCTTATCCATTGTTATCTGGATGAAGAAACAAATAGACTCGTGGCCTCGAGTAAAACCAATCGTTTTTTAGATAATAAAGACTTAACTGTTCAACAATTTGATGAGGTAAATTTAATCGTATCTCATCCTTCAGAATTAGGAATGAATGTTATCGTCAACAATGAACATTTAGGTTTAATTTTTTCCGAAGATATTTTTAAAGATGTTAGTGTTGGAGATCGCTTAAAAGGTTTTGTTAAGAAAGTACGTGAGGATAATAAATTAGATATCGTTCTTGGTAAAATAGGCTATAGAAAAATTGAACCAAATGCCGATTTAGTTATGGAGTATCTTGGTGATTCCGATGATGGTTTTTTAGCGCTTAACGATAAATCGAATCCAGACGATATTAAAAACGTTTTACAAATGAGTAAGAAGACTTTTAAAAAGGCTATTGGTACTTTATACAAGCAAAAGTTGATTACGATAAAAGAAGATGGAATTTATTTAAATTAAAAACTAGGTGCGTTTTTTCTAAATCTTACACAACCCAATGCATAGGTTTGTTTCATTCATTAAATTTTTGCCTATTAAAAATGAAGAAATGATTTTCCATTTCAAAAACATGACTAGAAAAACAAGAGTATGTGGTTGCGGCATAAGCTTTCAGGTTTTTGAATGCCTCTTTGAATAAAGGCGCATCAGTAATTAAAATAGACTAGAAGTATATTCTATTAGCAACGAAGCGAAAATCACTGCTGTCAAACTGCTTTTAAATGGCAGTCTTGTCTTGGTTAAAGTTATTAAAATCAGTGTTTACACCATCCTTGAATTCACACATTACGATTTTTTTTTAAATATAAATCTCCTAGAGATATAGTTTCTTTGCGTATTAGTTTTCGATAGTGGGGACTTTCAATAATTGACATATCGTTTATTTAATAATTGGGACTACAAATATATTATTCATACATATTATAGACAAAAGAATTATTCATTCCTATTTATTGTTTTCTATTTTTAGAGTTGAAAACTTGAAGACTGCTAATCTTTTTATCATAATTATTTCACATTAGTATTAAAAAAGGAAGTCTATACGCTTTACATGCTTTTAGATTTGTATATGATGAGTTCTATATTTAAAAAGCAGTATTTTTGTAACAAATACTTACAGTTATGAATCAAGCCGAATGGGTTACAGCAAAAACCTATGAAGATATTACGTATAAAAAGCGCAACGGTGTCGCTAGAATAGCGTTTAACCGTCCCAATATTAGAAACGCTTTTAGGCCCAAAACAACAAGTGAACTTTACGATGCATTATATGATGCTACCGAAGATGTCAATATTGGTGTTGTGTTATTATCTGCAGAAGGACCATCAACCAAAGACGGTATTTGGAGTTTCTGTTCTGGAGGTGATCAAAAAGTAAGAGGTCATCAAGGATATGTAGGAGACGATGGTTACCATCGCCTTAATATTCTAGAAGTGCAACGTTTAATTCGTTTTATGCCAAAAGCAGTTATTGCTGTTGTTCCTGGTTGGGCCGTTGGAGGAGGGCATAGTCTTCATGTGGTTTGTGATTTAACATTGGCTAGTAAAGAGCATGCTATTTTTAAACAAACAGATGCAGATGTCACTAGTTTTGATGGTGGGTATGGATCTGCATACTTAGCAAAAATGGTCGGACAAAAACGTGCTCGTGAGATCTTTTTCCTCGGAAGAAATTATTCAGCTCAAGAAGCTTATGATATGGGAATGGTCAATGCTGTTATTCCTCATGATGAGTTAGAAAATACTGCCTACGAATGGGCTCAAGAAATATTAGCTAAATCACCAATGTCAATTAAAATGTTGAAATTTGCAATGAATTTAACAGATGATGGGATGGTTGGTCAACAAGTATTTGCAGGAGAAGCGACGCGTTTGGCTTATATGACAGATGAAGCTAAAGAAGGACGTGATGCATTTTTAGAAAAGCGTAAGCCTAACTTTGATAAAAAGTGGATTCCTTAAATCTAAAATCATTTTATGATTACTAAAATAAAGCCTTGGCTATCTGCTTTTAGATTAAGAACCTTACCTCTATCAATATCGGGTATCATTATAGGGTCCTGCTTTGCGTATTATAATGGCAAGTTTGATGCCTATATAATGACTTTTGCGATTCTCTTAACAGTAGCATTACAAATTCTTTCTAATCTAGCTAATGATTATGGAGATGGTATTAGAGGGACAGATAATGAAAACAGAATAGGACCAAAGCGAGCAATTCAAAGTGGAGCGATCACTCCAGAAGAGATGTTTGAAGGGATTAAATTGAATATATTGGTCGTTATAGTTTTAACTGTAGGACTAATATTTACCTCATTTGGAAGTAAGTACTTACTCTATGCGATTCTCTTTTTCTTTTTATCAGGATTCTCAATATATGCAGCAATAAATTATACGGTAGGAAGTTCGCCTTACGGTTATAAAGGATTAGGAGATGTATTTGTTTTTATTTTCTTCGGAATTTTAAGTGTTGTTGGTAGTTACTTTTTATATACAAAAAGTATAGACCATCATGTCTGGCTACCTGCAATTTCAGTTGGCCTTTTAAGTATGGGTGTTTTAAACCTTAATAACATGAGAGACATTGAGTCTGATAAACTAGCAGAGAAAGAGACACTTGCAGTGAAATTAGGTAAGAACAAAGCAAAGGCTTATCACATTACTCTCATGGTTTTGACTATAGTTGTATCTATAGTATTCTCAATTTTATATTTTTCAAGTCCTTGGAATTTTTTGTTTTACCTCGCATTTATTCCTTTACTAATTCATATCAATGTTGTCATAAAAGTTACAAATCCAAAAGATTTTGATCCTCAGTTAAAAGTTCTTGCACTTACCACATTTTTGTTTTCAATATTATTAGGTATTGGATATGTTTTGTGATTTTTTAATACAGTTATTTGGTTGTCAGTTAATTAGTTATTGTATTTGCTTAATAAATTTTGTAGGTTAGCAGGCATTTACTTAAATGTTGATAATAAAATTTGGGGCTTAAAAACTCAGACAATTTCTTAAAATCTGTCTGAGTTTTTTTTGTATTTTCGAGTTAGGTAAATAATCTTATAAAATCCAATACCAATGCAAATTACATTTTACGGTCACGCGAGTCTAGGTATCAAAATTAATGACGTCTATATTTTAGTTGATCCATTTATTTCTGAAAATCCTAAAGCGTCACATATCAACATAGAAACTTTAAAAGCAGACTATATTTTAGTGACTCATGCGCACCAAGATCATATTTTAGATGTTGAGGCTATAGCTAAACGAACAGGAGCAGTAGTCGTCTCAAATTTTGAGATTGCGACACATTTTGATAAGTTAGGTTTAGAAAATCATCCGATGAATCATGGAGGTCAATGGGATTTTGAATTTGGAAATGTAAAATATGTTAATGCTATTCATACATCCTCATTTCCAGATGGTAGTTATGGAGGTCAACCTGGAGGTTTTGTGATAGAAGGTGAGTATAAAAACATCTATATCGCAGGAGATACAGCATTGACTATGGATATGAAATTGATTCCGTTATTCACAAAACTAGACTTAGCGATTTTACCTATAGGAGATAATTTTACAATGGGAATTGAAGAGGCTATCTTAGCGAGTGACTTTGTAGAATGTGATAAAGTACTGGGTTATCATTTTGATACGTTTGGCTATATTGAAATAGACCATGAAGCAGCAAAGCGCAAATTCTTTGATAAGAATAAGGATTTGATGTTGCTGGAGATTGGTGAGAGTATTGAGTTGTAATAGTTCTTTGATTTTCATTGCTAATTTATAAATAGACACTATAGAAAAGAATGAAAATAAAAAAGGATTAATACAAACGCTAATCTACTATAGTATTTGTCTTGAAGTGTTTTTAATATTATCAGCAACACTAGTGCAACCCGGATATTTTATCGGTTTGAATTATATATTTCTAATTTTGTTAGCATTTATTTCATTTTTTTTAATACTAATAAACCTCATTAGTATTTGTATGAATAAATATAAAGTATATAATAAAGGAGCGCTCCTAATTCATTTAATTTATTTGACCGGAATAGTATTATGGTATGTGACTAGCTATTACAGTCCATTTGAATAAAACCTAATCTGCTGGCGCTAGTCTGTGACAAGTGCTTACAAATAGAGTATTAATTTGTAGTGCTAGAAACCAATAAGTTTCCTTATATATTTTTACTAAAAATGTATTCATTTCTTATAAAAAAACCTATTTTGTTAGAATTTTTACTATAATTAATTTTAGATAACATATGAAAAATCCTTTCCTCGTATTGCTTTTTAGTTTATTTTTCTTCAATTCTTTTGCTCAAATTAAATTTGAAAAAGGATATTTCATTAATATTAATAATGAAAAAAAAGAAGTTTTAATTAAAAACATAGAGTGGAAAAATACACCAGATAAAATTCAATATAAAACTAGCATTGATGGAGATTCTCAAACATTAGACTTGACTGAGATAAATGAATTAGTAATCTATGATAAAGTTAAGTTTGTAAGAAAGGAAGCGGAAATAGATAGGTCAAGTTCTGAATTAAAAAACATGAGTACCTCAAGGCTACCTGATTTTAAATTGGAAAGTATTTTATTAAAAGTGTTGATTGATGGTGAAGCTACTTTGTATGCGTATACTGATGCAAATTTAAGGCGATATTTTTTTAAGAAAAACAACCAAGATATAAAGCAATTAGTTTATAAAAAATATAATGCTTTTGATCGTGGTTTAAGTGAAAACAACCAATTTAAGCAACAGCTTTTAAACGAACTACCGTTTTCTGGATCAACTGTTGGTGTAATAACTAACATTGAGTATAATCAAAGTGATTTAGTGAGTTATTTTATAGATTTTAATAACTCTTTAGATAAGGATATTATTAATTATACTGAGAATGAAACTAAAGGTGATTTTAATTTATCTATTAAAGCGGGACTTAGGACTAGTAATTTTTCTGTGGAGGATCAAAGACAGGGGCAGGGTCAAGTCTCTCAATTTGATAGTGCTACAGGATTTTCTCTAGGATTAGAAATGGAATATGTTTTCAAATTTAATGGCGGAAAGTGGTCAGTATTTTTCGAACCAAGATATCAAAGTGTTAGTTTAGAAGGTGAACGTATAATATTTGCAGGAACTTCTATTGAAAGCACAGAGAATTTTATGACCGATTATTCTTCAATTGAATTAAATTTTGGGTTTAGACATTATTTTTTCTTAAATGAGAACTCTAAATTATATGTTAATGGCGCTTTTGTTTTTGATTCTGTATCTTCAGACAATGTTGTAAAATATGAGCCTGGTGATTCATTTCAAATGGGTTCTGGCGATACATTTCAAATGGATTCTAGCGTTAATTTTGCTTTAGGTTTTGGTTATAAGTTTGATAACAAATACAGTGCAGAATTTCTGTTTCAAACTAATAGAAATCCTCTAGAAAAAATTACTGCTGTAGAATCTAAGACTGGTTCACTGTCGCTTATTTTTGGTTATACTATTTTTTAGATAACCGTAACACTAGATATAAAGACTTTAGGTTATTAAAGATTGTTGAGAGTATTGAGTTTTAGACTCACCTAAACTTACTTCGCAGCACCAACTTATGAATAAGCCTAGGTGATAAGCGTTTCACAAAAACGCCAAATTTTTCAAATTTCCCAATATAAGCTTCAAACTTTTCTTTACGAATGGCAGTAATCATTTTTTGAACAAAGACATCAACGTCTAATCCGTTTTCGGTCATCTCATCTTGATCACCTTGTTTACTACCATCTGCTGTTAATGCATTTCGAGCCACATTGGTATTTACGAAACCAGGACAAATCATAGTAACCTTTACATTGTCTTTATCGTGTTCTAAACGCATAGCGTCAAAAAAGCCATGCAATGCGTGTTTTGCACCACAATACGCAGATCGTAATGGCGAACTAAATTTCCCCATCAAACTAGATACCACAACATAATGACCATATTGTTTTGCAACAAAATGTGGTAACAATGCTTTAGAAAGTGCAACAGTTCCTAAATAATCTACTTCCATAAGTTTACGATCTACAGCGATAGACGTTTCTATGATAGAAGAACGCTGACTAATACCACCATTATTAACGAGGATGTCAATACTTCCAAAAGCTGAAATAGCTTTATTGGCAATACTTTTCATGGTATCAGTATTTGCCAAATCTAATGGTAACACATAAACCAAATCAGGATTTTTACATAGTCCTTTTAACTTTTCGAGTTCTTCAGTTCTTCTAGCAGACACTATCAATTTACAATCGTATTTGGAAAGTGTAATAGCTAAACTTTTTCCTATTCCGCTGGAAGCACCAGTAATCCAAATGACTTTATTATTAAATTTCATTTTTGTTTTTTTTAACTGAAAACGGCGACTGCAAACTGTTTTTCAACCATTCTTGACGCAAATCATCAGAGACTTGTCCGCTTCCATCATGTCGCCAACCAGGTGGTTTAATAAGGTAGAGTATTCTGTTTTTTAACGATTTCCGACCAGAAAAAGAATCTTTAAATAGATCTATCCATTCGATAAAAGCAATGCTGATTGGGTTATACGTATTAATATTTTTCACCAGTCCATAGACTACTTTTTCATCTTTTAGTTCGGGTTGAAATGTACCGAACATTCTGTCCCAAATAATTAAAATTCCTGCGTGATTTCTGTCTAGATATAGGGGATTGCTGCCATGATGCACACGATGATGCGAAGGTGTATTAAAAACAGTTTCAAACCATTTAGGCATTTTGTCTATAGCTTCGGTATGAATCCAAAATTGATAGATCAGGCTAATCGACATTTGTAGTATAATCATACCAGGATGAAAACCTAAAAGGGGTAACCATAACCAAAATACGAAGGAGTAAAATCCGCCAGACCAAGTTTGTCTTAATGCAGTGCTTAAATTATAATGTTGAGACGAATGATGGACAACATGAGATGCCCAAAATAAACGACATTCATGCGAGATGCGATGAAACCAATAATAGGCGAGGTCATCTGCAAAAAATATTAAAATAAAACTCCACCAAACAATTGGGATGGTGAAAAGTCTAAAATTTTCATAAATGTAAAAGAAAGCTAATAGCACTAATACTTTACTAAAAAAGCCTAGTAATACATTACCTAATCCCATGGCAATAGAGGAGACCGCATCCTTAGATTCATATGTTTTGATACCTTGTTTAGCTTTTACATATAATTCTAATAGCATCGCAATCACAAAAAACGGAATGGCAAATAAAATAATATTAGGAAAGTTTAGGTCTAGCATGTGCTCTTTTACATTCAGCTAATGTACAAAATTGTTAAACATCTTTTATTTGATGGTTTCTATTTCTAAAATTGATTAATGCTTACTATTTTTGCAATAAAATTGACCAACTATGAAATTAAAAAACATTACTTTACTATCCATAATTTTGCTAATTACAACAACGTCTCTAGCGCAAGTAGAATCTGGAAAAACAGGTGCTTGGTACATGTATTTCTATGATACACAATTTAAAGATAGTAATTTTGGTGTACAAGGTGATATCCAATATCGTAACTGGAATCTAGGAGGTGATCTTGAACAATTATTGTTAAGATCTGGACTAACATATAGACCAACAGGAGTTAATGCAAAATTCACATTAGGTTATGCACATATCACGTCAGGAGCTTATGGAGATAGTGATGACACCTCTACCGAAAGTAGAATTTATCAAGAAGCGTTAATCCCACAAAAACTAGGAAGCAGAGTCTATTTGACACATCGTTTTAGATATGAGCAACGTTTTGTAGAAGATCAAGATTTTAGAACACGATACCGTTACAACCTGTTTATGAATGTGACTTTAAACAAAAGTGCTATAGAAAAAGGAGCGTTTTATGCCGCTTTATATAACGAATTATTTGTAAATGGTCAACGTGATATTGGCGATAATAGAGAGGTAGAATTCTTTGATCGTAATAGAACCTATTTAGGAGTAGGCTATGTACTTAAAAAGGGAATGAAATTTCAATTAGGTTGGATGAACCAAAAAACAAATAGTGTTGGCAAAGGGCAAATGCAACTGAGTTTTCATCATAATTTCTAAGCAGATACAACTTAAAACAACATCATTAGTTTTCGTACTTTTGTATAGATGATAAAAGCAACTTTTAAACACTACACACTCAATTTTAAAAACCCTAGCGGGACCTCTCGAGGCATTCTGAAAACCAAAGACACATGGCTTATCATTTTAGAAAAAGATGGTAAAACAGGTATTGGAGAATGTGGTATGTTTAAAGGCCTTAGTATTGATGATAGACCAGATTTTGAAGACAAACTCCAATGGATCTGCGACAACATTAATCTTGGTCTAGAGATTTTGGTCAGTGAACTTATTGAATTCTCGAGTATCCAAATAGGATTAGAGATAGCCTTCAAATCTTTAGAAAGTGCAGATGGTTTTAATTTGTTTCCTTCACGATTTACTCAAGACCAATCGCCCATCCCAATTAATGGACTTATTTGGATGGGTGACAAAGCCTTTATGAAACAACAAATCAAAGTCAAATTGAAAGCTGGTTTCTCATGTATAAAAATGAAAATTGGAGCCATAGATTTTTCTTCGGAAATTGAACTCCTCAAATCCATCCGACAAGAGTTTTCAGTAAACGATGTAGAACTTCGAGTCGACGCTAATGGCGCATTTGCTCCAGAAGAAGCTCTAGAAAAACTAAAACGCTTATCTCATTTTGATTTACATTCGATAGAACAACCTATAAAACAGGGACAGTGGAGTGACATGGCAACGTTGTGTGAAAGTACACCTCTACCAATTGCTTTAGACGAGGAATTGATTGGCGTATTTTCCGAAGAAAAAAAGAAAGACATGTTGTCGCTTATTAATCCGCAATATATTATTCTAAAGCCTACTTTAGTTGGTGGATTTTGTGGCAGTGAAGCATGGATTAAATTGGCAGAAGAACAACACATCAAATGGTGGATAACAAGCGCACTTGAAAGTAATATTGGTCTTAATGCAATTGCCCAATGGACGTATACACTCAATAGTAAATCAACACAAGGTTTAGGCACTGGTGGCTTATTTGCCAATAATTTTGATTCGCCATTAGTGGTAAAAAATGGTACATTGCGTTACGAAAATAATCAGGATTGGAACCTCTCTAATCTAGATTTAAATATTTAAAAATATAACTATGTTTATAGCTCAAGCATTTAAAGTGCAACATGATTTTTGGAGATATTTATTAGGCTCTCTTTTAGTTGCAATGGCAGCCATTATAGGTCAATTACCATTAATGATAGTGATTATGTATAAAACCATGAAAGATGGTGGTGACGTCACGGGAATTAATGAAACGACAATGTATCAGGTTCTTGATTCTAACGTGTTTTTGTTGTTAGTTTTATTGTCCTTTGCTTTCGCCTTTATTGGATTATGGATTGCAGTTAAAACATTGCACAAACAAAAAATGGTGAGTATCGTTACCTCCCGTAAAACCTTAGATTGGAGGCGTATTATGTTTGCGTTTGTCTTTTGGGGTGTGATTTCGTCAGGATTGGTTTTAGTTGATTATTTCTATTTGTCTCCAGAGAATTATCAACTCAATTTTGAGCTAGAACGTTTTGTTATTCTAGTGATTATAGCAGTTGCATTAATCCCTATTCAAACCAGTTTAGAAGAGTATGTGTTTAGAGGATATTTGATGCAAGGTTTTGGTATGCTAGCAAAAAACAGATGGTTTCCATTGCTAATGACATCGCTTATTTTTGGTCTATTACATATTGCAAATCCAGAGGTTGGTAAATTAGGCTACAGTATCATGGTGTACTACATTGGTACAGGATTATTCTTAGGAATCATGACTCTAATGGATGATGGTACAGAGTTGGCGATAGGTTTTCATGCAGCTAATAATTTGTTTACTGCATTGCTGGTGACTACAGATTGGACTGTATTTCAAACCCATTCAATTTTAAAGGATACTTCAGAGCCAAAATTAGAATTTATAGACATGGTATTTCCTGTGTTTATAATGTTTCCTATTATACTATTTGTTTTCTCTAAAGTTTATAAATGGAACAATTGGAAAGAAAAGTTATTTGGTAAAATCCATAAACCACCAACAGAAGACTATAAAGTTATAGGCGATTAATTTTTTTACACGGAAATGTGATGACACCAACTTATGTAACGATCCATTCGAGATTTAAACTCAACGGAACTCACTTTGAGCACGAGGAACTCAAAGAGGTGGCTTACAGCTTGGTTAAAGAAGGGGCAGATTTTGAAAGTTCTGCTGGTGAATTCTTATTAAATTGGTTAGATGACCATGCCATTGTTTTGGTAAAAACGTCTGGTTCTACTGGAACCCCCAAAACGATAAAAATACATAAGCAGGCTATGGTGAATTCAGCTATGGCTACTGCAGAATATTTAGGACTACAACCTGGAGATGCTGCTTTGCACTGTCTTCCTACGGATTATATTGCTGGCAAGATGATGTTAGTGCGCGCTTTGGTTTTAGGTTTAGAAATTGATGTGGTGATGCCAACATCACAGCCTGTTTTTGATTATGAAAAAACCTATCGTTTTTGTGCGATGCTTCCCATGCAAATGCAATCCACATTAGAACGTCTCGATAATATCGATATTTTAATAGTAGGCGGTTCTCCCGTCTCTAAAGATTTAACTGCTGCTATTCAAAACTTAAAGACTAAAGTTTTTGCGACTTATGGCATGACTGAGACGGTGACGCATATTGCTTTAAAACCTTTAAATAATGGTGTTCAAAACGCCTATTTTGAAACCTTACCAAATGTTACGATTTCGCAAGACGAACGCGATTGTTTAGTGATTCAAGCGCCAAAAGTAACGTCAGAAAAAGTAGTCACAAATGATATTGTAAAACTACAGTCTATGCATAGTTTTGAATGGTTGGGTCGCTATGATAATGTCATTAATTCTGGCGGATTGAAATTATTCCCAGAACAGATAGAAGCGCAGCTCAAAGCAAAGATTAAAACTCAATTCTTTATAGCTTCAGAAGCGGATGAGACTTTAGGCGAAAGACTTATCCTTGTTTTGGAAGCAGATAATACGTCTTTAGAGGTTTCTGTTTTTGAAGGTTTAGGAAAGTTTGAAATTCCGAAGACAATATATGCAGTGTCCCAGTTTGTGGTGACAGATACGGGTAAAATACAACGTAAAAAGACGCTGGAATCAATTATTAGATAGGTTCCCTAATTCAAAATAGTGTTTCCCTCATTCTTCATTTTATAAAATCAGGTTTGGTTATAAGTTTGGTGTGAACTTAAAACCATAACCATCATGAAACTATTATTAAAACTATCGTTTATACTTTTTACAAGTCTGTTTTTAAATGCACAAGAGAAATCAATCTATGGCACAGTTACGTCTGCTACAGATGGATTGCCATTGCCAGGAGTTTCAGTCATAGTCAAAGGGACATCCAATGGAGTACAGACTAATTTTGATGGTGAATATACTTTAAGAGCCCGTATAGGCGAAACTTTAGTTTATAGTTTTATTGGGTGTGTTGCTAAAGAAGTTACTATTAGAAATAATGATGAAATCAATGTTTTTTTGGAATATGATTTTGTTAAATTAGACGGTGTTTTAGTAACTGGTTATGCTGGAGCAACAAATAGTTCTAAAATAACTTCTGCTGTGACAAGTGTGATTTCTGGCCAAGCTGCGGGAGTAGAAGTAAAAAGAAAATCTAATGCAACGATTGTAATACGAGGACGTAATTCACTTTCGAGGTACAATTATATACCTTCTAAAAACAATAAATATCAAAGAGAAAATAATAACTTCAACATCCGAAATGATTTTCCGAATGAGTCTTATGATGGGATTCAAGAAAATCTATTCAAACGTTCAACAGCATCTCCATTGTCAACGTTTTCTATTGATGTGGATAAAGCAGCATATAGTAATATTAGACGTATGATTAATAACGGTCAAGAAATTCCTAGAAATGCAGTTAAAATAGAAGAAATGGTCAACTATTTTAGCTATGATTATTCACAACCAGAAGGTAAACATCCATTTACAATTCATACGGAAGTTGTTCAAACACCTTGGCATAATGAAACGCAACTCGTTAGAATTGGGCTTCAAGGTAAAACCTATGATAATGATAAATTACCTGCATCAAATTTGACATTCTTAATTGATGTTTCTGGTTCTATGGATGCAACCAATAAATTACATCTATTAAAAAAATCGTTTAAGCTTTTAGTGAATCAGTTGAGAGAAAAAGATAGAGTTTCTATTGTTGTGTATGCAGGTGCAGCGGGTGTTGTTTTGATGCCGACACCTGGCGATCAAAAAGAAATCATTTTAGAAGCTTTAGAACGATTACAAGCAGGAGGGTCTACAGCTGGCGGACAAGGGATTAAATTAGCTTACGAATTAGCAGAACAAAATTTTAAGAAAGATGGAAACAATAGAGTCCTTTTAGCAACAGATGGTGACTTTAATGTAGGTGCATCTAGCGATAGTGACATGCAAACGTTAATAGAGAAAAAGCGAGAATCTGGAGTATTTTTATCGGTTTTAGGATTTGGATATGGTAATTATAAGGATTCAAAATTAGAAATGTTGGCAGATAAAGGGAATGGGAATTACTCCTATATCGACAACATGCAAGAGGCTCATAAAGTTTTTGGAAAAGAGTTTGGAGGCACATTATACACCATAGCGAAAGACGTTAAAATTCAAGTGGAATTCAATCCTAAGAAAGTTCAAGCTTATAGACTTATAGGATATGAAAATAGATTACTAGCAGATGAAGATTTTATTGATGACACAAAGGATGCGGGAGAATTAGGAAGTGGTCATAATGTAACTGCGCTTTATGAAGTTATTCCTGTTGGAGTTTCATCTCATTATTTAAAAAATAGTTCTAATTTAAAATACACAAAAAATGAAGTTACTAATATCTATACTGATGAACTCTTTACTGTGAAATTTAGATATAAAAAACCAGATGGAGATAAGAGTATTGAGATGGTTCATGTTCAGGATACTAAAATTTCAATAGCTAGTGAGGATATGAATTTTGTTTCGGCAGTTGCATTAATGGGAATGAATTTATTACAATCTAAATATGATAATGGTGCATCAATGAAAGATGTTATTAAATTGGCAAAACGAGGTAGAGGTAAGGATGATGATGGTTATAGAGCAGAATTTATACGACTTGTTGAATCGTATAGATATTTGTAAATAAATTTTATCTCTACATTAGAAAGAGCAACTTTTAAGTTGCTCTTTCTTGTTATTTATAGTTCACTCATTCAAATGCTTACTTCACTCAATTGTTATTGTATTAGCTGTGCTTTGGTTGTAAATTAGTGTAACTAAAAACCTTAATCCAATGAAAAATCAAATCACATTAGTACTCGTTTGCTTGTTTTTATACGTTTCAAATGCTCAAGACATGGCTATCGAAACAAAATCTGTAAGCATAGAAAATGTTATTTCGTATGTTATAGAGAATATGGGCAAGAATTCAGAACAGGACTCGCTATCCCCCAAAAACATTACATTCTTAATTCAGTCGGCACCAAATGGATTAGCTATCGAAGATAAAGTTATTTTAAAGCAGACTTTTAAATTGATCTCTAAGCGACTTTCCGAAGAGGATAGCATAACTATTATCTCATATTCTGGTATTAATGGAGTCGTTCTCGAGAAAACATCTCCTAAAGCATTGAAGAAAATCATGTATGCTCTTGAGAACTATAAATCGAGTATTAAAGTATTACATAGTGATGGTATTCAATTGGCTTATACTTATGCCCAAGAAAATTTTGAAGAAGACACCTCTAGCACAGTGGTGATGATTAGAAATCCAAAGGCATCTAGTACTTCATACATTCAAAATGCAGAAGCTCCAAAAAAGAAAAGTAATACGGTTCTCATTACAGCAATTGGGTTATTACCAGAAATTATTTCTCTGATTAAGGATTGATAGATAACCGGAATTGTATATTTTTAACCTGAAGTCGAATTTAGATGTTAAACGATACAGTAAGATAAATGAAAAAAGTATGCTTTCTCCTGTTATTTGTAAGCTTTCAAATCCATGCCCAACAAATATTATCTGTTAAAGAACAAGCCGTCGTTATTGATGAAATTCTAGCAGAACGGTTCAATACGATAGTACCAGAATTAATGGATCGTGCCAATCTAGATATGTGGATTTTAATATCTAGAGAGTATAATGAGGATCCTGTTTTGAAAACAATGTTACCAGCTACTTGGCTCAATGCGAGGCGACGAACCATCATTGTGTTTTATAGAAATAAAGACATGAATACCCTAGAAAAACTGGCTGTAGCACGTTACAATTTTGGAGATAATATAATTTCGGCTTGGGATAAGGAAGAACAACCTAATCAGTGGGAGCGTTTGGTTGAGATTATTGAAGAACGAAACCCAAATCAAATAGGATTAAATTATTCAACGCATTTTAATATTGCTGACGGACTCGATAAAACAGATTACGATGAATTCATGCAGGTGCTTCCTAAACCCTATAAAAGTAAAGTGGTTTCTGCGGAAAAAGTTGCAGTAGGATGGATTGAGACCAGAACGGAACGAGAAATGATTATATACAATCAACTCGTAGATATTACGCATGATATTATTACTGAAGCGTTTTCTGAGAAAGTCATCACACCAGGAATCACAACAACCTCTGATGTAGAGTGGTGGATGCGACAAAAAGTAATTGATTTAGGTTTACAAACATGGTTTCATCCAACAGTTGACGTGCAACGATCAAAGGAGGATTTAAAAGGACATTTGTATTCGTTTTCAGATCGACCAGAAGAACAAATTATTGTTCCTGGTGATTTGGTGCATTGTGACTTCGGAATTACCTATTTAAGACTCAATACAGATTGCCAGGAATTAGCATACGTTCTAAAACCAAATGAAACAAAACCACCAGAGTTTTTAATAAATGCCTTAAAAGAAGGAAATCGTGTTCAAGACATTTTTACCAACAATTTTGAAACAGGAAAATCCGGAAACGAAATTCTTTTAAAATCCTTACAAGAAGCAAAAACTGAAGGATTGAAACCTTCCATTTATACCCACCCTTTGGGAAGTTACGGACATTCATCTGGACCAACAATTGGCATGTGGGATTCTCAAGGAGGTGTTGCAGGAGCTGGAGATTATCCCTTATATCCAAATACAGTCTATGCTATTGAATTAAATACAACGGTTAATATTCCAGAATGGAAGCGTGATATTAGAGTCATGTTAGAAGAGGCTGGGTTTTATGGAGAAGACGGATTTCGATATGTAAATGGGCGTCAAACGACCTTGTTGACGATTCCAAGGCTAAAGGCGCATAAAGGGAATTAATTGGTTGTTGATTTAGAATGTCTATACAACCAAAAAGCAGCTACAAGCCCAACCAACGAAAACAACATCATAATCCCGAAAGAATGCTGTAATCCAAGTGCTCCGGGATTTTTATCCAAGAAATAACCCATTAATGGTCCAGCAAAAATATCTGGCGTATACCCAACAATAGAAATAAAACCGACTGCAATTCCTGTTAAAGCTAGGGGTATTTTGCTTTCTTCTAATGTTGCAAAATAAAGAACTCTTGCAGAATACACTCCTAAAGCCATTGTACCAATAGATAATATAAATAGAAGAGTAGCGCTGTCATTGATTATTCCACTAGCAAAAATCCCACTCGTTACAAGCATGAGTAAAAAGCCAATCACGATCCATAATGATGCGCGTGTACGATCTGCCAATATACCAATAACAACACCGATAATTGGTCTCATGTATAAAAGTGAAGTTCCTACTTTAGCTGCTTCAATCTTATTATAATTCATGACTTGTTCGGCATATTGACTAAATAAATCGGTCATTTTATACCCATAATAGGCGCATAGAATAATAATCATTAAGAGCCAGACTGCTTTAAATTGCATGACCGTTTTAAAGTTTGCTAGCGTTAGTGTTTTCGGTTTATCAATTCCGATTTGAATTTGTTTTTCTTCTGAAGTGTTCAATTTCCGAAGAAAGAAAAACACAAGAATTGAAACCACACAAACTGCAAATGAAGTATAAGTAATAACCTGTTTAAAAGCGACTTTACGTTCTAAAACCGAAGTAAGCTCTATGTCTTTTGTTATAAATGCTGAAAATACCAAAACGCCAACCGATCCAAACAATGCTGCAACCAATCCGCGACCACCATCTAAAAAACCAAAAGCAATGCCTTGTTTACTTTGTCCTCCCCAAATTCTCGTTGCTTTAATCATGGCAGCCCAAAACAAAAAAATAGTTGTGAAACCCCAAAACCCGTATAATACATGAAGATTTGCTAATGTTGGATAGCTCGCTAAATAAAAGCCACCAAGAGCGGTAAGCATTAAAGCTATAGACATTAATATATGCGGACGAAATTTATCTGCTAAAGGTCCTCCAAACAAATAAGACACTAAAGCGACCAGTCCATAAATAGAAAAGCAACTTCCTAACTCTGATTGACTAATGGCGAAAGATTCTAAAAATGTAGTTCTAAAAATACGCTGTAAAACAAAAGGTAATATAAAAACAGACTCACCAGCTAATATGAGTAAGAGGATTGTATATGCTGGTGAGGTTTTTTGTTGTTGTGACATTTATACCAATATAAATAATTAATTTCGCATTAAAACTTGTTCATTTCCCGTTCTATTTTATTGTTCACAATTTACGTAACTAAGGCTATGAAAATCGATCACAACGTTATATAACGAAAAAGCAACTTCGTTTTATATACAACCTTGACTATTTAAATTGGTATTAAACCTGTAAAATTCCCATATTAAAAGGTTTCTCAATAGGAGCGTGGTTAGCAGCTTCAATTCCCATACTAATCCAAGTTCTTGTATCTAATGGATTAATAACAGCATCTGTCCAAATGCGAGATGCCGCATAGTAAGGCGATACTTGATTATCGTATCTATTTTTTATCTTGTCAAACAATTCTTTTTCTTTGGCTTCAGTGATCTTCTCTCCCTTTTTAAGCAGTGATGCTTTTTCTATTTGGAGTAGCACTTTGGCTGCAGAGTTTCCACTCATTACGGCTAATTCAGCACTTGGCCAAGCAACTATTAATCTTGGGTCATAGGCTTTTCCGCACATCGCATAATTTCCTGCACCATAACTATTCCCTATAATAATTGTAAATTTAGGTACCACACTATTACTAACCGCATTCACCATTTTAGCACCATCTTTAATAATACCACCATGTTCAGACTTGCTTCCAACCATAAAACCAGTAACATCTTGTAAAAACACTAATGGGATTTTTTTCTGATTACAATTCGCAATAAAACGTGTCGCTTTGTCTGCACTGTCATTATAAATGACACCTCCAAATTGCATTTCGCCACTATTTGTCTTTACTAGTTTACGTTGATTGGCAATAATACCAACTGCCCAACCATCAATACGAGCATAAGCTGTGATGATTGTTTTTCCATAACCTTCTTTGTATTCATCAAATTCACTATTATCAACTAAGCGTTTGATAATTTCTTTCATGTCGTATTGGGCTGCACGTGATTTTGGTAAAATTCCGAAGATATCATCAGGATTTTCTTTCGGTTTTTTTGCAGCTACTTTATTAAAACCAGCCTTGTCATAATCGCCAATTTTATCTATTAAACGTTGAATAGTTTCTAACGCATCTTTATCGTCTTTTGCTTTATAATCGGTTACACCAGAAATTTCGCAATGCGTTGTTGCACCTCCCAGAGTTTCATTGTCAATACTTTCTCCAATCGCAGCTTTCACTAGATAACTACCAGCAAGAAAAATACTTCCTGTTTTATCTACAATAATAGCTTCATCACTCATAATTGGAAGATAAGCACCACCAGCAACGCAACTTCCCATAACTGCTGCGATTTGGGTGATTCCCATACTACTCATAATTGCATTATTTCTAAAAATGCGACCAAAATGTTCTTTATCAGGGAAAATCTCATCCTGCATTGGTAAATACACACCTGCAGAATCCACTAAATAGATGATTGGCAACCGGTTTTCAATAGCTATTTCTTGAGCACGTAAATTCTTCTTTCCAGTAATTGGAAACCATGCTCCAGCCTTTACAGTAGCATCATTGGCTACAACGATGCATTGCTTTCCTTTAACATAACCTATTTTCACTACGACACCACCAGATGGGCAACCACCATGTTCCTCATACATGCCATCACCAGCAAAAGCAGCAATTTCTATAGATGATTTTTTTGAATCTAAAAGATAATCAACACGCTCTCTAGCAGTCATTTTACCTTTGGCATGATGCTTTTCAATACGCTTTTCTCCACCACCAAGCTTTACTTTGGCGAAACGTTTTTTGAGGTCAGAAAGCAATAGTTTATTATGATCTTCGTTTTTATTGAAGTTTAAATCCATAGTAGTGTTTATATTTCCAACGAATTTACGAAACGAGACACGGATTAAAAAGTGAATTTTTTGTTAAAATTATTTACATGGAAATAGTTTCCTAGGAATATATAATTATTTTGTTGTATATTTGTGCCAACAAAACAAAAGATATGAAAAATATTATAGCATTCGCAGGAAGTAACAGTAAAGATTCAATAAATAAGCAATTAGCAGTTTATGCATCAACATTAGTTAAAAATGTAGAGGTAACTGTTTTAGATTTAAATGATTTTGAACTACCGCTCTATGGGATGGACCACGAAATTGCACATGGTATCCCAGATGATGCTCATAAATTTTTACAGCACATAAGATCTACAGATGGTATTATAATATCATTAGCGGAACACAATGGTGCTTATGCAACGGTATTTAAAAACCTATTTGATTGGATGTCACGTATAGATGGTAAACTATGGAGTGAAAAGCCAATGTTATTAATGGCATCGTCTCCTGGAGCTAGAGGAGGAGCTACAGTTTTAGATATTGCACAAGGTCGTTTCCAATATATGGGAGGAAATATAGTCGGACAATTTTCTCTACCGTCGTTTAATGATAATTTTTCAGAAGAAAAAATAACTAATTCAGAATTGAACGATCAATTAATAGAAGAGGTCAAACAATTTCAAGCTAGTTTATAGTACTAAACGAATTGTTGTTTTAATAGCATCACTAGTTCAGGAGCACATTGATAATGACTGCTGCTAAGTGAGAACTGAAGACTAAAAAAATGGGAGATTTAGCAAAAGATATAAATTCAACGTTTCCAAATAATAGAGTGAAAGCAATGCTCAATATTATTTATACCTCTAATTGGATTACGAGTTGTCAAAACGATTTTTTTAAAGATTTTGGGATTTCACCACAACAGTACAATATTTTAAGAATATTGAAAGGAGCAGGTGAGCCACTTAATGTTCAAATTATAAAGGATAGAATGTTAGAGCGCTCACCAAATGCTACGCGACTAATGGATAAGCTTTGTGCTAAAAACTGTATTGAACGTCTACCTTCAGAGCACGATAGACGGGTTGTTAAAATAGCAATTACTAAAGCAGGTGTAGCATTATTAGATTCCATACCAAACGATTTAAATACCGGGTTGTTGAAAAATTTAAATGAAAAAGAAGCAGAGCAATTGAGTAATCTCTTGGATAAAATGCGGTAACTAAAGTTCTGCATTGGCAGGAATCTTTCTAGAGACCTTAGTCACTGTGTTTTTTTAACTAAATAGTTTCCATGGAAACTATTGTAAATAGCATTAAACAATGAAATTAAATACAATAAAAAGAGCAGGACGAAGTCATTTCGTCGATATGGGACCCATTAGGTTGCGTCAGCCATTTCCAACAGAACATATAAAAAGTATAGATCCATTTGTGTTATTACATCATTATGGACCTTATGAAATTAATGAAGAGCGTAACCCTTTTGATTTAGGACCACATCCGCACAGAGGTTTCGAGCCTATTACGTTTTTGGTTCAAGGCGAGCAACTACATCGCGATTCTTTAGGTCATGAAAGCATTGTAAAAGCTGGTGATGTGCAGTGGACGACGGCTGGAAGAGGAATCATTCACGCTGAAGGTCCAACAAAAGAACTTATCAAAAAAGGAGGTACGATTGAAGGGATACAACTATGGTTGAATTTACCAGCAGAGAAGAAAATGATGCAAGCCAATTATCAACATGCAAAACATGAGGAATTTAATGTGATCGTTTCTGAAGATAAAAAAGTTGAGATTAGAATTATTGCAGGCACACTTGATAATCTTTTTGGGAAAATTGCAACTCAAACACCAGTGAACGCTTTCATGATAGATGCGAAAGCAGGGGGAGAGCAAGCGATAATGTTTGACAACTCTCATCAAGGTATGTTGTACCTTTTAAATGGAAAGGTGTTAATTAATGCTTCGGAAATTTTAGAACTTGATAAAAATCAACTGTTAGAGTTTAATCAGGATGGAGACGGATTTTCAATAAAATACGAAACTGATAGTAAATTGTTATTTCTTTCTGGAGAACCTATCAATGAAACTATTGCAACATATGGACCTTATGTTATGAATTCTCAAACTGAACTTTTAGAGGCGATGCGTGATTATCAAATGGGTAAAATGGGATTTTTACCTGTAAATTAATCAAAATACAGAACTCACAGGTTTTTGAAACCTGAGAGTTCTAATACTAATAATTAAAAGACACTCACTTTCGTGGGCAGTAAGCATGAAAACAATACTTTACAAAGCAGACACCAGAGGATTCGCTAATCATGGATGGTTAAAATCACACCATTCTTTTAGTTTTGCGAGTTATCACAATCCAGAACGTATGAGTTTTGGAGTACTACGTGTTTTAAATGATGATCTCGTTCAGCCTAAAATGGGATTTGGTACACATCCTCATCAAAATATGGAAATAATTTCGATTCCTTTAAGTGGTGCGCTTTCACATAAAGATAATATGGGAAACACACGTGCTATTGAAGTTGGCGAAGTACAAGTCATGAGTGCAGGAAGTGGATTGACACATTCTGAGTTTAACGATAGTAAATCAGATGAGGTTAACTTTCTTCAGTTATGGATTATGCCTGAAGTAACTAATGTAAAACCTAATTATGAGCAACATGCATTTTCTTTCGAAGAGCAAAAGAATCAATTACAAACGATTGTTGCGCCAAAGGATAAATTAGAAGGTGATGCCCTACCTATTAATCAGCAAGCTTATATGTATCGTACACACTTAGAATCTGGCAAATCCATAGGTCTTAATGTAAAAACTAAGCAAAACGGATTCTATATATTTGTTATAGATGGTGACGTTGAAGTGGCTGATAATACGCTAGGAAAAAGAGATGCTATTGGTGTTTATGACATAGAAAGTATTGATATAAAATCAAATAGTAATTCTGATTTGATTATTCTTGAAGTTCCAATGAATTAATATAACTACAATTGATTAATAGCTAAAAAGCATTCCGTAACGGAATGCTTTTTTCGCTTAAAAAATGCGATATTTGTAATTCCCTTAATAACAATTGAATTATGGCAATGAATAAAAATACGGTGTTGGCTTGGGCTACCACAATAATGATAATCGTAGGATTAAGTTTAATCGCTTTAGGCGCATTTAGATATGACGACGTGGCTGGTTGGGGCTTTGCTGCTGTTGGTGGTGGGTTTTTCTGTATTGCATGGGTCTTTAACGCTTTAAAGGGTAGAATGTAGCTGAGATACCAAAAATTCACAACATTAGCTTGCAGTGTGCAATCGCAATAAGCAGTTTTACTGACATACAAAAAACCAAATTAATAATATCAAGACCACTAAAATTTTAGCTAAAGTGGAAACAACTGAACAACAAACCATTTAACAACTTTACAACACATGTCTGACGATAAAAAAGTAATTTTCTCAATGTCTGGTTTAACAAAGACATTTCAAAGTGCGCAAACTCCAGTTTTAAAAAACATATACTTAAGTTTCTTTTATGGAGCAAAAATCGGAATTCTAGGTCTAAATGGATCTGGTAAATCAACCTTATTAAAGATTATTGCAGGAGTTGATAAAAATTACCAAGGTGATGTTACCTTTCTTCAAGATTATTCTGTAGGGTTTTTAGAACAAGAGCCGCAGTTAGATGATGAGAAAACAGTTATGGAAATTGTTCGAGAAGGTGCTGCAGAAACAGTCGCTATTCTTGATGAATATAATAGTATCAATGACCAGTTTGGTTTAGAAGAAGTGTATAGTGATCCAGATAAAATGGAAAAGCTAATGAACCGTCAAGCAGTCTTGCAAGATCAAATTGATGCAGCTAATGCTTGGGAACTAGATACTAAATTAGAAATTGCTATGGATGCATTACGAACTCCAGATGGTGATAAAAAGATCGGTGTACTTTCTGGTGGTGAGCGTCGTCGTGTTGCACTTTGTAGATTACTACTTCAAGAGCCAGATGTATTATTACTAGATGAGCCTACCAACCATTTGGATGCAGAATCTGTACATTGGTTAGAGCATCATTTAGCACAATATAAAGGAACTGTTATTGCAGTAACTCACGATAGATACTTTTTAGATAATGTTGCAGGTTGGATTTTAGAACTCGATAGAGGAGAAGGTATTCCTTGGAAAGGAAACTATTCTTCATGGTTAGATCAAAAATCTAAACGTATGGCCCAAGAAAGTAAAACAGCTTCTAAACGTCAAAAAACTTTAGAACGTGAGCTAGAATGGGTTCGTCAAGGTGCTAAAGGCCGTCAAACAAAGCAAAAAGCACGTTTGAACAACTATGACAAAATGATGAGTCAAGATCAAAAGCAACTGGATGAAAAATTAGAGATTTATATCCCTAATGGCCCTCGTTTAGGAACTAATGTTATTGAGTCTGTTGGTGTCAGTAAGGGGTATGATGATAAATTGCTTTATGAAGATTTAAACTTTAATTTACCACAGGCTGGTATTGTAGGTGTTATTGGACCAAACGGAGCAGGTAAAACAACGATTTTTAGAATGATCATGGGAGAGGAAACTCCAGATAAAGGTGAGTTTAAAGTTGGAGACACAGCTAAACTAGCTTATGTAGATCAAAAACATTCTAATATAGATCCTGAAAAATCTATATGGCAAAACTTTAGTGATGGGCAAGAGTTAGTAACGATGGGAGGAAAGCAGGTGAATTCTAGAGCGTATTTAAGCCGCTTTAATTTCTCTGGTAGCGAACAAAATAAAGCCGTTAAATTATTATCTGGTGGTGAGCGTAACCGTTTACATTTAGCGATGACTCTAAGAGAGGAAGGTAACGTCTTACTTTTAGATGAGCCTACCAATGATCTTGATGTTAACACATTAAGAGCATTAGAAGAAGGTTTGGAGAACTTTGCAGGATGTGCAGTAGTTATTTCTCACGATAGATGGTTTTTAGATCGTATTTGTACTCATATTTTAGCTTTTGAAGGCGATAGCCAAGTCTATTTCTTTGAAGGAAGTTTCTCAGATTATGAAGAAAATAAGAAAAAACGCTTGGGTGGAGATTTAATGCCTAAGAGAATCAAGTACAAAAAGCTGGTAAGATAATCTAAATAGGAATTCTATTAGTATTCATTTATAATAAGCTAGAAACATCGTGTACTTCATTGCAATGAGAACAAGGGTCGTTTTTGAAGTGAACAAGCGAAGTTTTATAAAACAAGAAAAGCCAACAAAACATTTTTGTAATGTTTTGTTGGCTTTTCTTGTTTGTGGTTTCGTCTAACTAAATAGATTATAGCCCTATTCCATAATCTGGAAGGTCTTTAAAATCATTATACCCATAATCAAAGTAAATAGTACAGATTATGGTAGGTACAATTGCAATTATAACTAATTGTTGTTATCATACAAATGACTTTCTGTAAAATCTTGATAACTCTTTTCAACGTCAGACTTGTAAAAGCTACTATCGAGTAATTTTTTATTTTCTGCCTTTAGCTTGTACATTTTAATAATTGCAACAGCAATAAATACTAAAAAAATGGAAGCTGTTATGATGAGGACTATAGTAAGTTGCATCGTGCTTACAAGAGAGATATTTGAGGTATAGGTGTTTAGCATCCTGCTAGGTTTAAAATGGTTGGGAAGTCAAATATACAACATAAATCACAACAAGAACACTTTATCCATAAAAAAACACACTTCATCGGTGTAATTTATTAACAAAACCGTTTTAAATAGTTCATAAGTCTATTTTTTATACCAATTTAATTGGACAACTTCTATATCTTGACTTGCTTGATTTACTAGTTTTTTAAAGTTTTCTACGTCACTAAAACCGTCTGTTCCTCTATAATGATAAGGATATATTTGCTTTGGTTTAAATTCTAAAACAGCACTAACAGCACTTTTTACAGTCATTGTATAAGGTAAATTCATACAAACAAAAGCTTTATCGATATTTTTGAGAGCTCTCATTTCAGGAATATCTTCTGTATCACCAGAAATATAGATACGTTCGCCGTCAATTGTTAATATGTATCCATTTCCGCGACCTTTAGAATGATATTTTAAAGCCTCCTCTCGTAAGTTATACATTGGGATAGCCTCAAATAAGTGTCCATTTATTGTGATAGAATCACCATTATTGAGAGTTACAGAAGTTCCAATTTTAAGATCTTCGGGAAATTGATCAACCACAGCTTTAGGCCCGATTACAGTAGCATTAGATAAATCTAAGGCTTTGAGAGTTTCAAAATCCATATGATCGCCATGGATATCTGTAATTATAACAATTTCAGGAACCGAGAAGCCTTCAAACACTTCAGGACCTCCTGTAGGGTCCACATAAATATCATCTTTACCATAAGATAAAACCATGGTTGCATGTGATATTGGATTAATACGTAATGTTTTTTCTGCGGAAGATGTTTCAGTAACTAAACCTCCTACGCTTGTTTCCAGCGCATTAATAGATCGGTCTTTCGATTCATTTTTACAAGAGAAAACTGTTAAACTCAAGGAAAATAGTAGTAATAAGTAATATTTCATATAGCTATATATTTTAAGATTTTAAAGATAATAATAATTGAAATACGAAAGTATTTTGTAACAAAATATTAAATTTTACTACTTATATTTTAAGCGGTTTAAGTTTTTAAAATCATATTTTTTAACGAAATTGCTAGTCCTAAACATTGTTTAACCAATATTAGTTCTTATTGATAAGTTATTTCAATTGAGAAGTGATATTAAAACACATAACATAATATGTCTGATGATTTTGATTTATTAGAAACAAATACTAACGAGAAAACGGATAAAATAGATGTCAATTGGGGAAAAGCTATTGACCAAATGAAGTCAAAACTCGCTCAAGAAGATGATCCAGAAAGTCGTCAAAAAATTCTGAATGCCACATTAGACAATGTTGTAGATATGGCAGAGAAAGATCGTTCTACACTATTAGATGCGATTAAAGACTTGACCGATTACCAAGATGAGGTAGGAATTATGTTTGAAGGTTTTTCGGCATTAAATACAGGTGAACAAAAAATTATAGATGACGCTATCAAACGTTTAGAGCGTGCTAAAGTAGAATTGGAAGATGCTAACGCAAAGCCAGATACGTTTTGGAACAATCTCTTTGGAAGAAAAGCTAAAATCAAAGAAGCCGAGCAAGAGTTAAAAGATGCTCAAAAAGTTCGTGATGCAGCAGATAATGAGGCAAAAGCAATGTTTCAACAACGTATTGAAACAGCAGATGTACAAACACTACTAAATGAATTGTCATTTAAAAGTCAGGCAGCCATCAAACGTTTAAAAGATAGAGAAGTTGAGATCAAGGAGGTCGAAGAAAGTTTAAAGACTGCTATTGTAGAAGCGAGTAATAATCATACAAAAGCGCTTCAGAAGAAAAAGGAAGTAGAAGACAAGTTAGAAGAACAATACGCATTACTCAAACAAGCGCGACAAGCCTTAGAAGAAGTTGCAGATAAGCAAACAACTGCATATTCTGAAGCCCTAAGTAAAGTAACAACACTTGAGCAAAAAGTAGAGGAGTTAGAAGGTCTTAAAAACGCTTATACAACACTTGCAGCATCAAAAGATAGTTTTGTACACAAGCATAATTTAACGATTAAAGTATTAACCTCGTTGCGCAGTAATTTGCAAACACATCGTGCGAAATTAAAAAGTGATACCGATGAGCGTCTTAAATATTATGATGGTTATATCGTAGCATTAAAAGCACGTACAGATCAAGAATTTGCTGCGATTTTAGAACATTTAGGTGTTAAAACAGATGAGCATATTGGCGAAACGTTAGCAGCAATGCATACTGCAAGTGCTAAAGCACGTCAAGAAATGATGGATAATATTCCAGTTCACGAAAAAGTGATGCAAGGTGTCTATGGTAGTTATGCAGAGGCTTTACAAGAAATTAGAGAGAAAGATAAATCAATTCAAAAGAATTTTGCTGAGCGTTATGGTATCGATATGAAAGAGATTTTTGAAGATTACTATGCGGCAGATGCTAATGCTCCTTCGGGAGGTGACGAAAGCGGAGAGCCGTCAGGAGAGTCAAAACCAGAAGCTAACGATGACGATTTATTGTCTTAAACTAATTATGATGGCGTTACCTATTTTTGCTTTTAATGGCAAAATTAGGTCGAGCTTTCGCAAGTCGCTCTCTGCGAGGAGCTCCAACAATTGCGCTATCTCTAACGCAAAGACAAACTCATAATTAATTAAAAAAAGATGAATAAAAATATTAGGAACAAAGGTTTAATTCTAATTATTTTAGTTTTATTTATTGTTATGACAGTTCTTAATTATTTTTTTCTTTATGAATTGAATAGTATTAAATCTTTAGTTCAATCTGCTGTATTCTCATCAATTCTTCTTTCAATTTTTACTGTTAAACGAAAATGGAATAAAAAGCAAGACAATGTATTCACAAAATAAGCAGTTATGAAAAAAATAGTCGTTTTTTCTGTTATATTGATTTTATTATCTGTCTTAGCAATTCTATTTATAACAGATTCTAATGATCATAAAGAATGTTCTCATATCCAAGAGACCAAGACCTCAAACAATGGAACAGTACTAGTAACTACAGACAAGCACGTTTGTAAAGAAAAATTTAATTTATAAAACGTATAGTTTGCTTATGGCTAACGGCCAATAGCTAAGAGCGAAAAAGTATGATTGTAACACCCTTAGATTCTGCAATTTTAGACTCCAAAGAGCAATATGTATTTTACCATAAAATGGTTGATTTTGCACTCAAGGAACTCATTGTAGCTGTGCAGCAAAAGCAAATATTAGAAGAGAAAGAGATTTTACTATTTAAGCAATATTCAGATCTACTACTATATTCCATAGAAGCGATGCGTGTAAAATACATGTATGACGAAGAGGATAATATGAAAGTGGATTTAACGGATTCTGGTTTTCCTAATTATTTAGAGTTTCGTTATTTATTTAATGATTTAGAACTTCGTGATGACTATTTAGGTAAGCTCACAAATATTGAAATATTAAAAGATGAATTTTTAGATACCTTACTGCGCAAGAAAGAACCCATTGCCAAACGCAAATTATTTCAAGCAGCATCAATAGTATATTATTCCTCTGCTAAAAAAGAATATATTTTTAATCGATTTGTTCAAGGTAAAATTATTGAGGCACCTCAAGGTTCTCCTGGAGAGTTTATGGTGAGTTGGAGTTTTTATGACGTGTCACATAACAGACCGTTTATTAACTATATGTATTTTAACTATGATGGGAATCCGCAAAACGATAGAGACGAGATTTACTACGCCTTAAAAACAGTAGCAGATCGAGAAATGGCTATGGATACGATGGCTTACGGGATTGATAAACGCATTCCGAAATTATTCCCTAAGCTTATAAAACGTGTTGATTTAGGGCCTATTCATAATGTGTTTGCAAAAGATGAAAACAAAGTGACACATGCTATTTTAGAGGGCATCGCAGAAAAGACAATTCCCTTAGAGTCGTATGCCATTTCATTTAAAATTGATGAAGTAAAATCACAAAGCGAATTTAAAGAAGGTAGTTTTTTTAATAAACAAACCTTTCAAAAATGGGATGCTATTTTTAGACAACGTTATGTATTTGCGCCGCATAGAATCATACAACTACTGTACAACAAAACACCTGAGATTATGAATAATTTGGCGAAAGCACCTATTCAAATTGCAAATCTCGAAATGAAAAAATAAAAACATAAAGTCATAACGAGAAGCGCAGCGATGCGGTTATCTTTTTATAAGTGACAGATTTCTTTATTTCATTAACAGTGACAAAAAAGACTAAAACATGGAACACAACTCAACATTTCCTATAAAACAAAATGAACTCGATATGCTTCGTGATGAAGCGACATCCTATATAAAAAGTATTCAATGGGAACAAGGGCAGCGCGCAAAAAACAAAGATAAAGACGCTAAAGATGAATCTATATTATTGTATTTATCTCGTGCTAAAGGAAATGGAGGAGGAGCAGACGTGACTTCAGTGTCAAAAACGATTTTGGAGTTAAAGAAACGTTTGTTGCCAGAGTCTATGGCGATTCCGTTGTATTTAAACCAAACCCTGTTTGCGGTTCAAGAAGGAATTACTTTAGGGATTTGGATTAAAGATAGTTTCTATGATTCTTCTGGGTTATCTAGTTTATCTGAAAATAAATCTGCTTTAGATAATTCTGGAAAACGTGAGTATGAAAGTAAGATGCAAACAAGTACAGCGTTTATGTTGTTTGCGATGTCATATAAAATATTACATGATTTAAAGACAGTTGCCTCCGACGATTTAAGCGTTATGAAAAATAAATTTGCGGGAATCCCTGAGGTGTCTTTAATGACACCATTAAAAGGAATTTCATGCGCATTATTTTACTATGATAAATATTTAGGGCATCCAGAAATCATAAAAACAGATCAAGATGTCATTGATTTTACAGTCGTTTATTTTGAAGCGTTAATTGCCGAAATTCAAATGCGTAAAGGGAGTTTGGAGTACACAGAGACTATAGCTGATAGAACTTATAAATTAGAAAATTCAGAATTTGCAGTTGCAGGTTGGGATAATGTATTTCAAGGTACAGCAAAAAGTGTAGAATTTAATAAAATACAGTTTGAGCAAATCGTCGGCAACAGAGATGCAAAGCATTTTGCGCGTCGTTTGACAGAACGTATGTTGAGTTACGATTTTGAAGCAAAAAAGAATCCGTTTCAAGAGCTTGGTGGTTTTATGCCAGTATTTATGGGTTACGGAATTCCGGGAACTGGAAAAAGTATGTTGATTGCTGCTATTGCAACGCGACTAAAAGAACACTCAGATAATCTAGATATTCCGTTTTTGTTTCACCCAATGCCAGATACGTTGATTTCAACGTTTCAAGGTGGTTCCGCAGAAAAAATGGTGGATTGGATGAAACCGATGCAAGACCCCTCTAAATTAATTTTCGCTCCAATAGATGATGCTGAAAACAATTTACAAGAACGCACAGCACAGGGTGTTTCCGCAGGTGTAAAAGAAGTTATTGGTGTGTTTTTGAGATATACTGAGGGTGCTTACGCTGTTAATTATGGAAATAGTTCTATCGGATTATTTACAAATCTTCCAGAAATGTTGGATAAAGCAGTGATTTCTCGTGTACAAGGGCGATTTAAAATTGATGGCGCACAAACGGAACATGACTTCTTAGATCAGGATCATTTGTGGTGGCGGAAGTTAGATACAACCATGCCAGATTTTGTAAACATGCATGGTCCAGAAAACTATAGCTATTTGCAAGATCAAGGTTTAGCAAAAAATATGGGAGAAATCTTTAATGTGTCAGATAAGCCAACAGAAGAGCGTGTTTTAGACGCGTATGATAAAATAGAAAAGCAGTATAAATTTACAGACCATTTATTTTATGCGAATTTGTATAAGGAGATTCAAAAAATATTTCCATTCTTCTCATCACGTGATGTTAGAAATATACAAAGTGCGGTGTCATTACGATTAACAGATTTTGATTTAGAGGAAGATTGGTTTGCAAATCCTGAAATCTATTTCAAGAAAGATTATGACACTAAATTTAATATGCTTCAAGAATTAATGCGAGGAAATATGAAAGGATTAAATTTTTCTGAAATTCGCCGACAAGAAGTCGTTCGTTATTTAGATAATGTCGCGACTATTGCAGATACAGATTTTAAACGAAAAGTCGATGCCAGAATTAATCAGTTAAATATTGAAACAGAAGCAAGAGAACAGTTTGGAGAAAGAGACTAAAATCAAATCAATAATTGTTTTATTTTAACTAAAACGGTGTGAATTATAATTAAAAGATTCCTGCTTTCGCAGGAACTAAAGATGAAAAAACTAAAAGCAGCAAATTTATATCGAAGTGAATTAATTCCCGTAAGTGGTAAATTAGTGGAGCGCTATAATAAATGTCTTAAGAAATTAGGATTTACTGAGACTAAGCTCATTCATTTTCATATTGATGGTATTGGTTGGAGTCCAGAAGTAGCTGAAGAAAAAGCAAATGGTAATTACTTGTGTAATGGAGAATCAAATCCTCATGGGATCATTATTTCTCCATTACAAAACAAGAAACCAGTATATATGCCATATCATACGTTTGATAGGGATATGATGCTAGAAGTTTTTAAAGTTCATGGAGAAAAGATTAATGATATTACAAGAGATTCTGCTATTTGTATAGATTTTGATCAAAGTATAGATGCGTTTTATGAGCCTCTAGACGTACTTAAATATCATATAGTATCTATAAAATTTCACCTTATTGATAATCTAGATCATATTAGAGAGCAGCAATTAAAGCTTATTTCGACATTTAAAATTGGAAATAATTTTATTGATGAGGATTTACATAACGAGTTATTAAAATCGGCTAACAAATATGGTGATTTACGGGAGCGTGATTTAAATCTCAGTGTTGTAAACTTTGTTACAGATTCATTTTATACCAAATCATTTGGAGGTGTTTATGTGCTTCGTGATTTTATTACACCAATAGTAGTTTTTGAAGATATGAAATGGTATAAAGAGGCCATAAAAGATACGCTTCATGAGGTTACGATTTTTCATGTTTCACAACCCGAACTTATGGAAAAGCTTCGGGATCATATCATAATTGCCTATGATTTAGAGGATATAGTGAAAACAAAACGCTACGAACGCATTAAGAAATTTGAGTTTGCTCGATATTTAAAAGATACCCAACATCCAATAAGAGATATTCTTAGTGATCCATTATTATTTAAAAGCTATTTAAATAAAGTAGATATCGACACTCGTAAAAAGGTCATGAGCGTTGAGCGCTATTTAGAAAAGTTAGAAACAAGTAATCAATATAAAATATCAGATATTGTAGATGATGGTTTATTTGAAGCGATGCACGAACCACATTCAAGTTTGCATCCAAAACATCAAGACTTGATTTGGAAGCTTTTGGTTAATATCTCACCAAAAGACGTTTTGTTTTTATATTGGTATGACAAAGAAGAGTTTTACAAACAATATATAACTTGGGATGATTCCTTAAAAGATTGGGTGATTGAAACAATTAGTAACAATATTTAATTTTTTAGACTAACTTTATTGGATAGCTGTCATTCTGAACTTGATACGGAATCTTGAAAATTATGAACGGTAATTAGTATCAATATTTTGCTTACATCATATCAAACAGAAAAGGAAGTTACGTGATATATAGCAGTTACTAATCACCTATCCTTCGATTGGAAAATAAAACAGATTCTGCTTTTGCAGCGCAGAATGACAAAATAAAATAATATTAATTTAAGTTGAGTGCGACACTTCAAAAGGGTACTTCTAACTTTTAACTTTTTAAACTATGGGAGCAGACATTATCATTTTTATTATAGCCATTTTATTCGGGATTTTCTTGTATTGGAGAGAATCTAACGGTAACGGGATGTACCGTTTTATGAATAAATTGGTGAATAGTAAAGAATTGCAAATGGCAGCAGGTAGTAAAAAAGGATTTATCTATCAGCAAGCATTTTTACCACGTCTTGTTTTTGTGGTTACTGTTGTTTTAATTGCCGCATTAATTGTGGAATTCTTTACTCCAATTTCAATATTTGGAAGTTACTTAGGGGTTTCTGCATTTGCTTCTTTTGCTGCAGGAACTTTAATAGGTACCTATGTCGCTAATTTAGTATTGAGGTCGGGACAGGTTTTAGAAGCGCAGAGCGAATCATTAGAAGATAAGTTTGATAACGCCGTTGAAAAAGGTAAAGAGTTTATAGAAGATCTAAAAACAGGGGATATCATGGCTGTTGAAGAGGCTAAAGAAGAAATTGAAGAGGAACCTGAACCCAAAGCTGATGAGAAATCGGCTCGCGACCGTTTGAAGGATAAGGGTTTAATGTAATAAACACTGCCATCCTGAACCTGTGTCAGGGTCTCATTATTAAAATAGTTAAAATTAATACATAGATTGCTATATCACTGTAAAAAGTGTGATTTGCAATGACAATAAAATACTATGATAAAATCATACTGGAACAAGGGAGCAAAGCAAAAATTCATAATCCTACTTTTGGGTTTAATTGTACTGATTGTACTATTTGCATTTAGAGATGATTACCAACCTGGATTATTATTTCTTCGGAAATATATCTTCATCATCCTATTAAGTCTGGTGGTCTTATTTTTTGCAATTAAAAAATTTCGTAACTCTGCTAATACACTAAAACGCTTAGGTGTTTTGGCATTACTCATGTTGTTTTTTGGTTTAATCTATATCACTGGATGGCATTTTAAGATGTATGATTATATGAAAACATACAACGTTTTTAATGATTTAAATAAAGTTGAAATTAATGAATTGCCATTAACACAAAATGAACGTATTCAACCCTTACAAAATATTTTTACGATGGCTAATGAGAGTGTTGGTGAGACGAAAGATGTATCTCTGCCACATTTAGTGCGTGTAGAGAATGAAAACAAATGGACGATGGCTATTCAACCGTCAGAGAATTATACATTTCAGCAAATAAGTGATAATACAGAAGAAGTGTTTTCGGTTTCTAGTACAACACCTTTTCCTCGTTTTTCTAATGAAAATAGAATTCCGGTAACCTTTTCAATTGGGGAAACTTTAAAATTTAGTCGCAATACTTACAATGCTGTAGTACAGCGTTTCAATCCATGGATGCTTGTCAATTATGAACCAAGTGATACATTTTATATGAAAAATGATTCTGGAGAATGGGTTCAAGTGGTGAGTTTAATAAAATGGAAAGGTTTTTTCTTTCCGTATCCTAGTTTTGGAGGTGTCATGGTTATTGAGAATGGTGAGCACGATATGAATGATTATTTAGAACGTATCACTATTGGTAAAGGAATTTATATTTCACCCGAAGAAACAAAGAGCTATCCCTATTTAACCAAACAAAATACGCTAGCTGAAAAAGTATCACGTTTACAAGCGGAGTCTTTAAAATTTCTTGGTGGATTTAGTGATCCCTTACCTTGGAATATGTTAACAGCGGTTAAAATTCCAAAAATGCCAAAAGATCAAAATCAACAACCTTATGTTACCGATTTCGATTTTGCAGGTTCAAAAAGTGATGCTTATAGTGGTCTGTACCACTGGTTTGGCTTAGAACCTATTGGTGATGAGCGCACCAGTTTAAGTTATAGCGTATTTATTCCGGCAGATGGACTAGATGAAATTTACTACTATGATCATGCTTCAAAAAAGCAAGGATATGCTGGGGTTTCTGCCATGCCGCAAAAAGTTAAGGAATCCAAAAAAGAAATAGATTGGACAGCAAATACACCTGTTGAATTCAGACCTTATATAAAAGATATTGCAGGTAGAAAACGCATGTTCTTTTTAGGAACTATATCTGCAATCAGTGATACCGAGGCAAAACAATTTGATGGCTCTGCAACTCCAGATTTAGTATTGATTGATAGTGAGTATCGGGATGTTATTTGGATTGATGTCAAGCATCCTAGTACTTGGGATAGAGAAGTGTATAACCAACTAAGTGAAGCTTGGAGAGCAAGTGAAGGGATTGGGTATTACTATGAAAACGAGATGACAGACGAAGATTTGCAAAAAATGGTAGATTCGTTGACTGTAATTCCTAAAGTAAATAAAAATACTCCGGAAATAGAAGCATTACAGCGTAAGTTAGATTCTTTAAAGAGTTTGGATAAAAACCAGAAGTAAAGGTTGTGTTATTCTGCACTTGATGCGGAATCCATAATACTATTTTATCAGTTTTTAGTAACCAAAGCATTTATTATTAGCCGTATAAGTAAAATTAATTATGGGAGCTTCTACTGGATTTAATAAGATTTATTGGATTAATAAACAACACCTAAAAAAAGCATTTTATAAAAAAAAATGATGAACAACAGGTAAAACACTCATAACATTTAATAGACAGTTTAAGCTCCAACTTTCAAAAAACGAGAGAGAAGTTTATCTTGGTTTAAGTTTACTGTTAGTTGTATTAGTTGCATTTGGTTTATATTATAAAATTCCCGAGTTTACTAACTATAATTATAAATGAAGAACCCATGTAGAAAAACGCAATCAGCAATCTGATAAAATTGTATATAAATTTTTAATGAAAGCTGTTGAAAATAGATGGATAGAGAATAATTTAGTGGGCGCGTATTCTGAGTTTAAGTTAGTTCAAGCAATTTCTCCTAATGATGAAAATATAAATCAATTATTGATAGAGACTTTGGTAGCCTTATGTGAAGATGATACGAAATATTGTCGCGAGTTAGATATCATCTTAACAAGTTCTCTATGAGCTTGTCATTTCGTACGTATTGAAGAATCTGTTTTTGAACATATCATTAGATTCCTGTATTGACAGGAATAATATTCGCCAACAATTTTAGCTCCATTTTAATATCACTTCGCTTATAAGGACAAGCCGTCTCTAGTTGTAATTCGATAAATCCAAATTTTCTATAAATGTAAATGGCATTCTCTAATTTGGTAGCAGAGTAAAGCATGAGTGCCTTAAAATTATTCTCTTTCGCAAAATCAATACAATGTTGGAGTAGTTGTTGTCCTATTTTTTGTCCACGTTGATGTGGTGAAACGGCCATTTTAGTCAGTTCAAAAACGAAAGGATCATTCGTTGGCATCAAAGCTACAGTACCAAAAACGGTATCATCAGATTTTGCGAAAAAGATATGACCACCTTTATTAATAATATAGGTTTCAGGCTTACTCAAGACTTCCTCATCAAAGGGCTCTACATAGAAATACGTTTGTAGCCACTCTATATTTAAATCATAGAAGCTTTTCGCATATCTATGATCAAACGGTATAATCTCAAATGCTTTCATGCGCTCTAATAAAATCTGTGATGAGATATGAGATGAGTTTACCTACTTGTGTTTCGGTTTCTCTGGTAGGTGCAGCTTCACAGATATGTAAATACGACACGTGCTCTTGTTTTCCAAAATAATTTACAAATGCTCTTGCTTTATTTACTGAAAACCCACTAGGAGTCATCGCACTGCTTGGAACATTTTGTATAGCATCACAATCTATTTCTAACCCAAAGTGTCTTGATGAGATATGTTTGTTGGCTTTCTCCATTTCAGCGTCAAAGCACTTTTCCCCTCTTACCATCATACTTTCAAACGTATTGTATTGAACGGTTTTGAGCCTTTCTAATGTTTTAAAAATAGTATCAGACGTATAGTTTTCATGCAAACCAAAAATAAAATAGTATTTTAAAAATCCTTCAGCATAAGCATAACTAAATCCATTACCACTGTGACGACCTTCCTCAGCTCTAAAATCGTGGTGAGCGTCAAAATTTATAGCGTTAATAGATTTTTTAAGCGCTAGCGATGTGCCTTTAATGTTTCCATAGGCATTATTATGACCACCTCCAATAATGATTGGAATTTTACCAGCACTCACAATTTGTGAGACTAAGTAGGAGACGGCTTCATCAATTTTAGCAACCTTTTTACGTGTTTTTGTAATATCTTTCTTATTGTTTTGATCTAATTGGTTGAGTAACTCTTGATACTTCGGAAATTCTAAACTCCCTAAAATTGCTATCTTTTTAGCATAGGTATGCGCATTACTTTGTGTGTTTAAAAAAATATTCTTTGTGGCGTCCCACGCGTTTGAAGTTCCAGCGTTACCGTAGTTTGAGAAGACACCTATATCTTCTTTTATGCCAAAAACAACATAGGTGACGTCTAATTTTAACAATTGCTCGTATATATCATTGAAGTTTGGAAGTAATACAATATGCTCTCCTAGTTTGGTTTCCTTGGGGCGTTTTCTCAGAACTAAATTTAATTCTGAAGTTGTAAAAAGTTTTAAGTTATCCATTAACAAAAATGATTAATTTTGACGTAATAAAAGTACAGTTTTTTTATTTTCAACTTCAATAACTACTAACTAAAATTGAAATATTAAATTTTAAAATAATTTAAACAAAAAGTGACTTATGGAAAATTCAAATAGTAAGGGTACAGGATTAAAAATTGCTTTAGGAATATTAGTTGTATTATTTCTAGGTACCGGGTTTTATACATCGAAACTTTTCAACGAGAAAAAAGAAAATGAAGCCTCTTTAACTCGTGAAAAGGAGCAAGTAATGGCAGATTTAAGTACAATGGCTAAACAATATGATGTTGCTATTGCTGATAATGAAGTTTCTAATGAGCGTTTAGAAGAAGCTAGAGGACGAATTCAAGGTTTAATGGATTCATTGAAGATTTCTCAAAATAGTGTAAGTAGCTTATGGAGATACAAAAAGAAATTCATGGCTTTGCAGGAGGAAATGACTGTTTTAATGACTGAAAATGATAAACTCAAAGTTGAAAACTCATTTTTAGCGTCTTCTTTAGATAGTACAAATGTGCAATTAGCAGAGCGTACAGTCTTTACAGATTCATTGTTAGTTCAAAATTCACAATTAGTAGAAGTGGTAGAAAATGCAGCTGTTTTACAAACAACAGATCTTAAGGCGGTTGGTGTTATTGAGAGAAGCTCAGGTAAATTAATACCTACAGAAAGAGCAGGTCGTAGTGATAAAATTAAAGTGTGCTATACGGTTGCTAAAAATAGATTAGTTGGTGCTGGTGATAAAGAACTATATGTTCAGGTTTTAGATCCTAAAAACAATGTGTTAGGTTCTAACGAGCAAATCCAATTTGGTGACACCGTTTTAAATTATAGCTTAATTAGCAAGTTTAATTATGAAAATAGGAATTTGAATATTTGTGAGTTCGTTGCTCCAAATGACGACTTTGAAAAAGGGCGTTACATTGTTAACGTATTTAATAACAAAGAATTGATTTCATCTTCAGAATTTACACTGAGATAAATATAATAGGATTTAGGTTATAGATCTGGAAGTTCAATTGAGCTTCCGGATTTTATTTATTTATAAAGTATTGAGAAAGTTGAGCTATATATAATTCTCTTATCTTCAAAAGCTTGTTAAAGGCCAAAGGAACAATTTCTTTTACGATTCATTTTGAAAGTATTTTAGTTTCAGACAAATTAAATTTTTTCACCATTAATTATAACAGTCTCAATAGCATTATCACCAAAAGCGTAAGGTAAGTGGTAGTAGTTAGGAAGTTTCTTAGTAATAATCAAGTTGGCTTTTTTCCCTCTACAAATGCTTCCGTAAAGATTAGAAATGCCCATCGCGTATGCGCCATTTATAGTCGCTGCATTTATGGCTTCTTCCGGCGTTAATTTCATTTTAATACATGCCGTAGAAACTACGAAATTCATATTTCCACTAGGTGTAGAGCCTGGGTTATAGTCTGTGGCTAAAGCCAATGGTAATCCCGCGTCTATAATTGCTCGACCTGGAGTGTAAGGAATACTTAAAAAATACGAGCATGACGGAAGCGCTACAGCTATTGTATTAGACTGTTGTAACGCCGTAATATCAACGCTATTGAGTTCTTCTAAATGATCTACAGAAAGTGCGTTGTATTTAACACCAAGTGCAACACCTCCAAAAGCATTAAATTGGTTGACATGTATTTTTGGCGTCATGCCATGTTCTATTCCTGCTTTTAAAACACGTTCAGTATCCTCTAGATTAAAATAGCCTTTCTCGCAAAAGACATCAATATAATCTGCTAAGTTGTCTTTGGCAGCTGCTGGAATCATCTCATTAACAACCAAATCAATAAATCCTGTCTTATTGTCTTTAAACGCTTTTGGTAGTGCATGAGCTGCTAATAATGTCGGTTTAATGCTAATTGGGAAGTTATGTTTTAGTCGCTTAATAACACGAAGCATTTTTAGTTCTGCTTCAATTGTGAGACCATAACCTGATTTTATTTCTATGGCACCTGTGCCTAATTTTATAACTTCGGTTAATCGCTTAGAAGCTTGATTGTACAAATCATCTTCTGATGTGTTCTGCAACGTTTCCGCAGAATTTAAAATACCACCACCACGATTTGCAATATCTTCATAAGACAGACCATTAATACGATCTGCAAATTCTTGAGTTCTATCTCCTGCATAAACAATATGCGTATGAGAATCACACCAAGTAGGCAATACAATTTTACCAGTTGCATCAATGACTTCATCAGCTTCCATACCATTACAATCGTCCATAGAACCATATTCGACTATAGTATCATGCTCAATAAAAACATAAGCGTTTTTAAGCATAGGCAAGATTTTCATGTCTTCACCTTTAACTATAGTAACGTTTGTTTCTCTAACTTGTAGTAATTCTTTGATATTGGTGATGAGTATTGACATAACTATAATCTAAAGTATAAATTTATAAATTAATTAACAACAATAGTAAGCTAGAGGGCTCTATTTTTTTATAAACTTTAATGTCTTATTAGTATTAGTAAATTTCAGAATATATGTGCCGCTTTCAAAACCAGAAACATCAAGTGTTTCATTTAATTGGAGTTGTTTTATTTTTAAAGTTTTACCTAGAAGGTCACTTACAGATATCTCTGTATTAGCTGTGATTCCTTTAAAATAGAGCTTATTATCTGAAGGGTTTGGGAAAATAGTAATGTTTGAGTTTTCTATTTCGGCAACAGATAAAACAATCTGTTGATTTTTGAACATATTTACAGTATCATCGTTATAAGCGACGGTTGACATGTCTAAATCACCATCATTTTCAAAATCAGCAAATGTAATGGTGTATGCCTGATTTTGGGAGGCATCAATTATATTTTCTGAACCAAAACCTCCAATACCATCGCTTTTAAACCAAACGATGTCATTTCCAGTTCCTGAAGACGCGCTAGTAAGAACAAAATCTTTTAAATTATCATTATCCAAATCTCTTAAATCTAAGCATGCAGGATTCGCAATACTCGTATTAATTATTGTTTCTGCATATGTCGCTGTGCCTGGAGTAATTTGTGTTCTTTTAAACCAAGAAGCATTCCCTGTAATATCTGTAACTAATATATCTAAACTAGAATCATTATCAACATCTTCTGCCATGACACTAAAAACATAATCTTTAGAATTTAATGAGACACTATTGGTATCTATTGTAAAATTTCCATTTCCATCATTATAAAAGACTTCGATTCTACAATCATTTGGAACTCCAAAAGCAATAGCATTTGCAATAACACTATCGATATCGCCATCAAAGTCAATATCTCTCATAGCAAAAGCACCAGGGTTAATGATCGTATTATCAATAATATGTTTTGATCCAAAATTCCCAAGCCCATCGTTTGAAAACCAAATTACTTCGTTTCCAAAATAGGCTGCAACAGCGACATCTAAGGTCATGTCATTATCTATATTTCTAATATAGACTTGTCCTGGTCCATCTATGTTAGACGAAATAATGTGTTCTACTCCAAAATTACCAAGGCCATCATTTGCGAACCAAACTAAGGTTCCATCATCTGATGATGTTGATACCACATCATTAAAGCCATCACCATTAATATCTGCAATTGCAACACCTCCAGCATTATTTAACAAACCAATGGGAGTATTTTGTAATTCAAAATCTCCTGTACCATCATTCTTTAACCAATATACGGTGCCTCCAATTGTAGTGCTCACGACAATATCGTAGAAAGCATCCTCATCAATTAGACCTGATGCAATATTATAAGGAGCCTGTCCACCAGCCTGAGGCAGTGCAATTGATTGTGTTTTATTAAATGTAGTTTGTGAAAACACATAAGTATTCACAAAAAATAAAAGAGCACAACAATAGAAAATCTTACACATAATTATAGAAAATAAATAAAACAAAACGAGCAAGTAAATCTTTCTTCACTTGCTCGTTAATATAAGAATTATTTTAATTATTGCTTTATAAATTTATAAGTAGAATTTATATTTTCAAATGTAATAATATACAAACCACGTCTCAATGTTGAAATATCTAAACTTCCGTTCTGTTCTATCGAAGCAGTTAAGACTGTTTTACCTAAGATGTCATAAACTTGAAGGTTTAAAATTTCCGCAGAGACAGCTTTAAAATTTAATACATTATTTGCTGGGTTAGGATAGGTTGTTATGAGTTCAGTCTCAAATTCGGAAAGTGTTAGTAGACTATCAATTTCTTGTTAGTAATCACATTGTTTTGGGTCAAAATAATGTGATATAAACCTGAGTTTAAAGCAGAAATATCAACAGTATTGTTTGTTAGCTTTTTATTTAGTATACTTTTACCCAATGAGTCAAAAATTTCTAAATTGATGTCTCCAGTATAAGAGGTATTAATATTGATAATTCCTGAATTATTTGGGTTTGGATACATGCTAAAACTAGTTGAGTTCACATTAGCTATCGATAGCGTGTTTTCGTAGGTTCCAATAGGAAAAGGAGTCGATGCAGATGCATTATCTGTTCCTCCTTCTAACTCGTTTATACCACTGTAAGTCCAGTTTCCGGGTAAAAAAGTGGCACCGTCAGGGCCTGTAAGATCCACTCTGTAAGCCCAACCATCGGTATAATCCCAAACTTCACCATCACCATTTGTATTAATATCTCCATAAGTATCTATGACTACACCATTTTCAAATAATTCAACTGCGTCATCACCATTTATACCCATTGACGTACTTGTGTAATCTGCTGGTTGTCCAAAGAAAGCTGTAAACTGTGGTTCTTCACTGGATATGTAAATGTATTCACCTGTTGTTGCAGCAACTGCTGGGAATGTGAATTCTTGTCCGTCAGATCCACCACCATTATTTGCACTTCCTAGTCCAAATACGCTTAAATCGGGAATATTTTCTGTAACAAATATCTCAACACCTTTCGGTGTTCCTCCAGCAAGAGAACCATCAAAAACTCCAGTTAAAATTAAAGCATTTGTTTTTGTAAATTTGAGGTTTTCAAAATAATTAAGTTGATCTTGGTTGAATGCACAACTTGCAATATCTAAATCACCATCTGTATCATAATCTGCAACGTTGTAAACAAATGCTTGACTTGAAGTTGCGTCAATGACTTGCTCGCTTGCGTAGGTGCCGCCATTATTTTTAAACCAAACAATATCATTTCCAGCACCAGAAGAACCACTACTTAAAACAATATCTTTAAGACCATCGTTATCTAAATCTTGATGTTGAGCTACAGCTGGATTTATTATAGATGTTGTAAATGTTGTTTCTGTAAAACCTGCACCAGTATCTTCGTACCAATAGAGATTACCAGGAGTATTACCACAAAAAGATCCACATGATATTTCTGTTGCAAGAATATCTAAGTTGGCATCACCATCAAGATCTTCAAAAGACACATTAAAAAAACCTTTTTTACCAGTTGTAATAGACATCGCATCTTTGGTAAATGCAACTGTGCCACCTGGTACTAAATCGTTTCTAAAAATTTCTATAACATCGCTGCTGTATCCAGCTGTAGAAACTAAAGCATCTAAATCACCATCACCATCAATATCTTTCATATCTACAGCTCCTGGAGTCGATAATGTATTATCTATAATATTTGCAGCACCAAAAGTTCCTGTACCACCACTATTTGCAAACCATACTACTTGGCCACCATCATAAGAAGTTACAGCAACATCAGGTGTTAAATCACCATCTATATCACCAACAAACAATCCACTAGCACCAAGTACAGTGGCGATAATTTGCTCAGTACCAAAATTTCCTAGTCCATCATTAGCATACCATGCCACAAAATCTGATGAGTAGGCAGTAATTAAAATATCAACAAACGAGTCATTATTTAAATCAACCAGTTTAAGTCCGCCAACTCCGGCCATAGTATTTGGCGTATTGGTTTGTTTTGTAAACGTTTCGTCACCATTATTTTTATACCATATAAGAGTATTGTCAACATCTGTACCAACCATAATATCCAAAAAGGAATCATTATCAATAAGTCCTGTTGCCATCGTATAGGGATTGTCGCCTGTATCAGAATCAATAGTAATCTTTGGTTCAAAACTAGTTTGAGCGTTCATTAGAGCACAAGCACTAATAATAGTAAATAAGCTGAGTAATTTTAGTTTCATAGTTTTCATTTTAAGTGACTAATATAATAAAAAACATCAATAGATTAGTGCTTTATCGATGTTTATGGCATTTATGTCTTGTAAATATGTGTTTAATCGTTATTTTAAAGTACCAACCATATGCTCGGGTTTCACCCATTCGTCATAATCCTTAGCGGTAACATAACCAAGGTTTACAGCCTCTTCTTTTAATGTGGTTCCGTTTTTATGGGCCGTATTTGCGATTTCTGCAGCTTTATAATAGCCAATTTTAGTATTAAGCGCAGTAACTAACATTAAGGAGTTATTTAGTAACTGTTTGATCACCTCATGATTTGGCTCTATACCAGCTGCACAGTGCTCTTCAAAACTTGCACAAGCATCACCAAGTAATTGAGCACTTTCTAATACATTTGCAGCCATCATAGGTTTAAACACGTTAAGTTCATAGTGCCCTTGCATGCCACCAACCGTTACAGCAACGTCGTTACCCATAACCTGAGCACAAACCATGGTTAAGGCTTCACATTGCGTAGGATTTACTTTTCCTGGCATAATAGAACTTCCTGGTTCATTTGCAGGAATCGTAATTTCGCCAATCCCACTTCTTGGTCCAGAAGCCATCATTCTAATATCATTTGCGATTTTATTTAGCGACACTGCTAACTGTTTTAAAGCACCATGTGTTTCGACTAAAGCATCGTGAGCAGCAAGTGCCTCAAATTTATTAACTGCGGTGATAAAAGGTAAACCTGTAAATTTAGCGATGTAATCTGCAACCAATTCACTATAGCCCTCAGGTGTGTTTAGACCTGTGCCAACAGCCGTTCCACCTAAAGCCAGTTCACTTAGATGTGGAAGGGTGTTTTCTAAAGCTTTCAAACCGTGATCTAATTGCGATACATATCCCGAAAATTCTTGCCCCAAGGTTAAAGGCGTGGCATCCATTAAATGTGTACGACCAATTTTAACTACATTTTTAAATGTTATTGATTTTTCATGTAATGTGTTTCTTAATTGAATAACACCTGACATTGTAGTTTCTACGATTTTTTTATAAATAGCAATATGCATTCCCGTTGGAAATGTATCATTAGACGATTGTGATTTATTCACATCATCATTTGGCTGTATCGTTTTCTCTCCTTCACCAATTACTTTTCCAGCAATTTGATGTGCTCTATTAGCTATAACTTCATTAACGTTCATGTTACTTTGAGTACCAGAACCAGTTTGCCAAATCACCAACGGAAACTGATCATCATGCTTCCCTTCTAAAATCTCTTCACAAACTTGAGCAATCAAATCACGTTTTTCACCTGCTAAAACACCTAACTCGCAATTCGTGAAAGCAGCAGCTTTTTTTAGGTAAGCAAACCCATAAACAATTTCTAAAGGCATGGATGCTGCTGCACCAATTTTAAAGTTGTTACGAGAACGTTCTGTTTGTGCTCCCCAAAGTTTGTCTGCAGGTACATTTACGTTACCCATCGTGTCTTTCTCTATTCTATACTCCATAATTCGTGGTGTGTTTTTATTATCGCAAAGTTATGGTTTTTGATTGTTTTTTAGAAAAGGTTTTTTGTTTATTCCTTCTGAAAGTAGAACCTGTTATTTCTGGTCTATTAGATTAATATAGAAATATAAAAGAACTATTTATATGGATTTTAAAGTTGATCATTTCTTTTTATTGCTTGATAATCATAAACCTATTTTGATATCAAATTTGATGCAATGTAAGCCTCTTTTATGCTAATTGGTAACTAATTAAAAAGCACAAAAAGCAACTACTCAAGAGAGTTTATAGATTTGCTATCTCTTTTTTTAACGACTTTTTCTTAAGTAAATAATCTATATAAAAATAATGTTGGAAGTCACTGAAATATTCGAACGTGCCCAGCAGAAGAACTATTGCCGGCTGCTCCAATAGCTAGATGTGTGCCGTCAGCAGAAAGGGAAACAGAGGATCCGCTATAGTCATCTGCGGCCTCTCCGTCGATATCTGTTACTGTTTGCACCCATTCTGATCCATTCCAGTCATATAGCCTAACGTGTCCAGTATTATCGCTATTACCATCATTAAGTAGTGCTCCAATAGCAACTCGTGTGCCATTAGCAGAGAGAGATACAGAAAAGCCACTCCAATCACCTGCAGCTTCTCCGTTAATATCAGCTCCTACTTGGGCCCATGACGAGCCATTCCAATCATATAGACGCACATGTCCACTACTAATGTCTTTACTAGCATTAAATACTGCTCCAATAGCAACTCGCGTGCCGTCGGCAGAAAGCGAAACAGACCATCCGCTAGCGTCACCTTCAGCTTCTCCGTTAATATTAGAACCGGTTTGTACCCATGCTGAGCCATTCCATTCATAAAGCCTCACGCGCCCAGTGTAACTAGTATTAAGTATGGATCCGATAGCTACGCGTGAGCCGTCAGCAGAAAGGGAAACAGAATAGCCACTCCAGTCACCCGCAGTCTCTCCGTTAATATCTGTTCCTGTTTGTACCCATGCTAAGCCATCCCAATCATACAGCCTCACGTGTCCAGTGTCATCATCATTACCTCGTGCTCCAATAGCCACCCGTGTGCCGTCGGCAGAAAGAGAAACAGCATAGCCACTTTGATCACCAGAAGCTTCTCCATCGATATCTGCTCCTGTTTGAACCCATTTTGAGCCATTCCATTCATATAGTCGCACGTGACCAGCATTAGTGCCATTACCATCATTATCGCGAGCTCCAATAGCCACTCGTGTGCCATCGGCAGAAATAGAAACGGCATAGCCACTCTGATCACCTGGAGCCTCTCCGTCAATATCAGATCCCATTTGTACCCATGTTGAGCCATCCCAGTTATATAACCTAACGTATCCAGCATTATTAACGTTTGCACCAATAGCAACTCGTGCTCCATCTGCTGAAAGTGAAACAGATATTCCACTTTCATCACCCGGAGCTTCTCCTTCAATATCGAAACTCAATTGTTGATTTAAGAAAGGTACAGCGATAGCCGTAGTATTTTGATTTGTTGAACTCGTTCCTATTTGGCCAAACAGATTAGCTGAAGTAAACAATAGTACTAGAAAAGTAGTTGCATTGTGATTCATCAGTTTAAAATTTTTTTCAAGAGTCACCTTATGTCAACTCAAGTGAATGGAGTATGAAAGTCTAGTCTAGACTTAGACATTAAAGATAGATTAAATTTTAAGTTTTATCTGATGTGCTTAACACTAATATTACGCAGTACTACGTAGTGAGCTATTAAGTTTAGTTTTAATTATACGATAAACAATAATTTAGTATTTAAAACACTAATAGTATATTGCTTCTTCAAACTTAATTATAGAAATCCAAGTGGATTTTTTACTGTTTATATTTACTAAAGGAGATACTTATAATACGTCACAAATTAAGAGCAATAACTTAAAATATATATTCTTATTTTTTTATTAGCCTGTTAATAATTCTCAAATTTCCTGTTGCAAAACAAATCTCTTTATTATATCTTTGCATTAATTAAAAATAAACACATGTTCGAATTTGACCAATATTTAGGATTTTTAGCTTTTTTAGGTATCTTAACTTTAGGATTCTGGTTGATGATTTTTCTCATCACATTTATAGTTCCTTATTGGATAGGTGGTTCGCTTATTGAGCGTTTAAATGAAATTAAAGAAGAGAAGAAAGCTAAGCGTGATACTGCGACTAGAGCATAAAACGGTTAACTTATATAGATATTAAAAAAGGAAGCCAACTCGGTTTCCTTTTTTTTTTGATTATGCTCCTTTTTAATAAGAAACTTGAATCCTTGCAGGCCGTTAAATTTGTTTTCAGACAAGAGAACGAATGATAATTACGTTATTTACAAATTAATAAACTTCAAATTATTAAACAAATATTCCGTGTTTTTTGCACATTTATTTAGATCTTGACACAACATCAATATATGTGGATCCGAGCAAAGGGTTTAAGCTTTTATATTTTTTTTAAAGTTAAGAGTACTATTTAGGTTAAAGACTAATTATTTTCTTAATAGTAGGCAATATCAATCAAACATTGAGAAGTTGAATTATTATTATCCTTCAAAATCAAAATCACCACCACCAGAATTACCGCCTTCTCGTTGTTGTTTCTTTTGTTGATTAAATCTATAGATTAGTGATAAGGTTACTTGACGTTGTCTCCATTGTGATTCTCTATCTCTATTAAAAAATTCTGTAGTTGTAAATGATCTTCTTATTCTTGAATTCAAAAGATCTCTTGCATTCAGTGATATTGTAGCATTATCTTTTAAAATTTCTTTACTAAATGCCAAATCTAATGAGAATAAGCCTTGGGTTCTGGTTTGAGCATCCTCTTGTGCTCCTCTGTAAAAAGCATTTGTTTGCCAGTCAATTTCACCTGGTAACGTTACTTTACCGCTAAAACGTGCAAACCAACTTGTGTTTTTAGCACTGTAATCTATACCGTTAAATTCACCTTCAGTTTTAAATTGGAAAAAATTAAAACTGGTATTTAATCTTAACCATTTATTAGGATTGTATAGAATCCCGAATTCAGCACCAGTTCGTGCATTTGTAGATAAATTTACCGGGATTGTTCTTACAATATCAATACCATCTGTAGTTTGCTGATTCGTGTTTTCCTGAACACGTTCAAAAGAATCTGTTTCATATTGATAGTAGATAGAGCTTGTTAACGTTAATTGATCCCAGCGTTTGAGATAGCCTAAATCAAAAGCGCTCGCAAAAGCAGGATTTAGATTTGGGTTTCCTTGAAAGATGTTAGTTCTACTAGATCGAGTTGGAAAAGGATTAATAAACCATCCGCGTGGTCTATTAATTCTTCTATTATAACCTAAAGTTATACTTTCTTCGGTTTTGTCATCTGTACCAAGATTTAAAATCAAATTCAAGGTAGGGAATAGGCCAAGATAATTTTTATCAAAGTCGGTATCAATTGGAAACCCAAAAGCTTCATTAAGCTCTGCTTCAGTTAATCTTGAGTTGATTTTACCTTTTAACTGTGTGTGCTCTAAGCGCAGACCAAGTAAAAACGAGAATTTCCCAAATTTTGTTCCGTATTGTGAATAGATAGCATTTACATTTTCTTCATAATCAAATACATTAGTTATGGTGTCATTGACGAAGAAATTATTCGTACTTACGTTTTCTTGTTCTAAGAGATAGTCGGTGATTTCGTTTTGAAAACTTCCGCGATATCCTGCTTCAAAACGTGCATCATCACCAATGGGTAATACATAATCAACTTGTAACAAATATTCTTTTTGGTCTTCAGTTTGAAGAATACGTTCTTTTTGAAAAGGCTCAGGGTTTGTATCTTCAGAAACTACATAATCTTCATTGATAAACACAAACTGTTCTTCGGCACTATTTTCAAATTGAAAATCTGCTGTAAGTTCGTGTCCACTATCATTAAATTTGGTACTGAAATTAAGTGCAAATTGGTAGCGATTATCTTCTTCGTTTTGACGCTCAGTTCTTAAAGTGCGTTCAACAATACTACTATTGTTGAAGCGTTCACTATTGTTAAGAGATAAATCGGCATCTTCTCCATATCTATAAAAAAGGCTACCAGTAAGTGAGGTTTTATCAGATAGGTAGTACTCCATACCTATATTGCCGTTGTAATTTCTATTTAAACGTGTCACGACTTCTTTCTCTCTAACGCGCTTGTAGGTTGGTTCTATAATTTCACCATCTATAAGACGATCAAAATAATCAATAGTACTCAAGCTATTTCTTGGTGCATCAAAATAACGATATCCAATATTTGAAAATAGATTAAATTTTTCTGTTCTGTAATTAATTGTTGTGGCAAAACCGATGAGATCTGGATTACCTAGATTTAAATTGATAGATCCATTAAACCCTAAAATTTCTTTTTTTCTTAAAATGATATTTAATATTCCAGCGGTTCCTTCGGCATCATATCTAGCGGAAGGTGAAGTTATGACTTCCACACGTTCTATAGCTTCTGCAGGCAACTGGCTCAATACATTAGTGTCACCAAAACCAGCGAGTGCAGACGGTCTGCCATTGATTAAAATTCTAACGTTAGCATTTCCTCTAAGGCTAATAGAACCTTCAACATCTACCGAGACAGATGGTACATTGTTTAAAGCATCACTTACGGTTCCTCCTGCAGTGGTGAGATCTTTGCCAATATTGTATATTTTTTTATCGAGTTTTATTTCTACAGTTGTTGTTTCGGCTATAACTTCTACTGCATCGAGGGCTTCTAAATTGAGTTCTAGTCCAACCGTTCCCAAACCTATGTTTTTATCAATAATTTTATTCTCGTAAGTTCTAGTTTTATAGGATAGGTATTCGATTTTAACATCATAAATACCTGGAAGGATATCAAGTTTAAACTCACCTTTCATATTTGTGATTTCTCCTGTAACCAAGGTTTTATCGTTAGAGTTTATAATAGATACAGTTGCATATTCTAAAGGATACTTGTCGTTTGCATCTATTACGATTCCAGAAACTGTTATTTCGTTTTGAGCAAAAGAAAAACCAGTTGCTAATAAAAAAAAGAATATTGTGTAAAGTTTTAATTTCATATATCGTAATTCAATTTTTATTTTAGGGAAACAAAAGTAAAATTACTTGTGGTGTATATGGGTTAACCTTTTGTTAAACCATTAAAGTAAGATTGTTAAACAACAATTAAATAGAGAGATAGACTTTAAATAATGTTAGGATTTATCTTTTTTCTTACGCTTTTTCTTTTTTTCTTCCTCTTTAGGATCCCATTTACCTTTGAGTGCATTCATGATTTTAGACATCTGGTCTTCAGTAATCATTGCTTTTAAGTCAGAAAAGTGTGAGTCATCTAAATTTTGAACATATGTTCTTCTTTCAAATTCTTGCAGTCCAAGTAGATTTATTTTTTTGAACTCTTCAAAATAGGACTCCATTTGTTGTTTTATTATTTCTTTTTGAAAATCATCAACTTTTAGTGTAGTAACAAAATCATTGATGTATTCCTTTTTTTTCTGTTCCATTTCAGCTTCGTATTTAAGTCGTTGCTTTTCTTCCGCAGCTTGAGAAAACCCATTGTTCATAAATATAACAGAGCAAAAAATTGAGATAAGTAATGTTTTCATGTTTTTTAAATTAAATAATATTTAATATGTTTTGTGGCGGACGACCAATCGCAGCTTTCCTATCATTGATAACAATTGGACGTTCTATTAATTTTGGATGTCTCAACATAGCTTTAATAATTTGAGCATCTGATAGCATTACACCCTTCAAATCAGATTTCCAAATGGCTTCATTTTTACGAACTAATTCAATGGGCTTAATCTTTAAAAGTGAAATGATGTTTTTCAATGCATCTTCGGAAATTGGCTCATCCAAATATTTTATAACTTCAAAATCTTTGCCAGAATTTTTTAAAAGGCTTAATCCCTCTCTAGATTTAGCACATCTTGGGTTGTGAAGTATTGTAATCATAACTATTTCCCGAGAAAGCGAGAGTCTTATTTATTTAAATTATAACTGGTTTGAATTCTCTTCTTTTTGTCCCATCATCATCAAATACGCTTTTAAGAACGGTTCAATATCCCCATCCATAACTGAATCTACATTTCCAGTTTCATGCGCAGAACGTACATCTTTAACCAATTTGTAGGGATGCATCACATAGTTTCGAATCTGACTTCCCCATTCAATCTTCATTTTTCCGGCCTCAATATCATCACGTTGTGCTAATTGCTTCTGTAATTCTATTTCGTAAAGCTGAGATTTTAGCATTTGCATAGCACGGGATCTGTTGTCGTGTTGCGAACGTGTTTCAGAACATGAAATTTGTATTCCACTTGGTTTGTGAGTTAATTGCACTTTGGTTTCAACCTTGTTAACATTTTGTCCACCAGCACCACTTGAACGTGCAGTAGTAATTTCTATATCTGCAGGATTGATATCAATTTCTATAGTATCATCTACTAAAGGATATACATATACCGAAGCAAAACTTGTATGACGTTTTGCATTACTATCAAAAGGAGAGATTCTTACCAATCTGTGGACACCGTTTTCACCTTTAAGCCATCCAAAGGCATAATCGCCTTCAATTTCAATAGTTACGGTTTTAATACCGGCAACATCACCACCTTGGAAGTTGAGTTCTTTGACTTTAAATCCACTTTTTTCAGCATACATTAAATACATACGCATGAGCATGCTAGCCCAATCACAAGATTCTGTTCCACCAGCACCAGCAGTAATTTGAAGCACAGCACTAAGCGAGTCACCTTCTTCAGATAACATGTTTTTGAATTCTAATTTTTCTATAAGTAATAGCGCTTTGTCAAATCTACTTTGTACATCTTCTGCGGTAGCTTCATCTTCTTTAAAGAACTCGTAAACAACTTCTAAGTCTTCAACGAGCGTTTGAGATGTTTTATAATCTTGAACCCAAGCCTTCTTTGTTCTCAAGGATTTCATGATCAATTCGGCTTCCTTTGAGTTGTTCCAAAAGTTAGGATCAAAGGTTTGTTCCTCTTCGTTAGAAATCTCTATTAATTTCGCGTCTATGTCAAAGATAGTGCCTAAGTTTATCGAGGCGTGTGTTGAGATCTTTAATTTGATCTGATGTTATCATTGTGAATAATTTTCAGTAAAATTAATATTTATATTCTAGAGAAAAAACTAAAACCTCAATATGTTTCGTTCTAAGATATAAAAGTCAATTGTTTGAAGTCTTGACGAATTTCTAGGTGTAAGGAAATGAAAGTGGCAGCTCCTTTAAAAAAGAATCAATTGTCTAGCCATATGATATAGGGTTCAAAACCTCATCAGTAAAACCCTTTAAACTTCAAATACGGTTTATTTTAACAAAGGTTATAGCTCTATCAAGAGGGCCATGCTCGTCTTGTTTCGACGTTTTATAAATAGCATTTAATATAATCTAGGTGAGTAAAAACACCGACTATAATAGTCTCGTTTTCTTTTAACTTCAGGAAAGTGGTCCAAAGTAACTTGATAATTGGTCCTATTGTTTCTGTTTTAAAAGCCAAGGGTTATATACTGTAGATTCGTTTTTATAAAATAGTCTTTTACAGAAGCTTTCAAGGAGTGGCGTTAAACGACAATCTTTGATAATTACTAGAGAAACAAACTTAAATCTTTAACCATTAGTTTTACAATAACTGCGATACCTATTATTTTACGAGATCTCAAATATAATTAAGACAAAAAATAAGTAAATTTATACTTTTAAAAAATACTATGAAACAGTTTATTCTTAGCGCCGTCGCGTTTTTTCTTATTATTAATGTGTTCTCACAAAAATTAGATTCCAAAACATTAAAAGACTACAATGGGTTTTTTGATTTTCATTATGAAGAATCTACAGACAAGATCTATTTAGAAGTAAAGGATTTAGATAAAGAATTTTTATATGTTAATTCTTTAGCAACTGGAGTTGGGTCCAATGATATTGGATTAGATAGAGGACAGTTAGGCGGAGAACGATTAGTTAAATTTAAAAAGGCTGGTAATAAATTATTACTCGTTCAGCCTAATTTAGATTACAGAGCTATTACAAATAATGAGCTGGAGAAAAAAAGTATTGAGCAAGCTTTTGCACAATCCGTGCTGTTTGGTTTTAAAATCATAGAAAATAATAATGGAACCTACATTATTGACCTCACATCATTTTTAATGCAAGATGCTCACGGTGTTGAAAAGCGTTTAAAAGGAGAAGGTTCTTATAAACTAGACTTAAGCAAAAGTGCTTTATCCTTGGATAGAACAAAAGCTTTCCCTAAAAATATAGAATTTGAAGCATTATTAACTTTTAAAGGTGAACCTAAGGGAAAAAATATTAAAAGCGTTACACCAACGTCTTCATTAGTGAGCGTCATACAACATCACAGTTTTATAGAGTTGCCAGATGATGGATATAAAATGCGAGAGTTTGATGCGAGAAGTGGAGCGATATCTATGTCTTATTTAGATTATGCGACACCAATTCAAGATCCTATTAGAAAACGATACATCATTCGTCACCGTTTAGAAAAGAAAGACTCAAGTGCTCTTATGAGTGAAGCTAAAAAACCTATTATCTATTATCTCGATCCCGGAACTCCAGAACCAGTGCGTTCTGCTTTATTGGAAGGAGCGCGTTGGTGGAATCAAGCCTATGAGTCTATAGGATTTAAAGAGGCGTTTCAAGTTAAAATGTTACCAGATAATGCAGATCCTATGGATTGTCGTTACAACGTGATTCAATGGGTACATCGTTCTACACGAGGTTGGAGTTATGGAGGAAGTGTTGTCGATCCTAGAACTGGAGAAATTATTAAAGGGCACGTGAGTTTAGGGAGCTTGCGTATTCGTCAGGATTTTTTGATAGCGCAAGCCTTGATGGATAAACCTTTTGCAGAGCGTGATGACAATTATCAACCTATGTTAGATATGGCTTTGGCGAGAATTAGACAATTGAGTGCGCATGAAGTAGGTCACACAATTGGGTTTACGCATAATTTTGCTGCAAGTACAAATGATAGATCGTCTGTTATGGATTATCCGCATCCTGCGATTTTTATTACCAACGGAAATATCGACTTTTCAAATGCTTATGCTGTTGGAATAGGAGCTTGGGATAAGGTAACTGTAGCGTATTCGTATTCTGAATTTGATGCTAATACTATCGAGAAAGATAAATTAAACACTATTCTAAGTGATGCGAATGCTTTAGGTTTGCAATTCATATCAGATTTTGATGCCAGAGCGGAAGGTGGAGCACACCAATTTGCACATCTTTGGGATAATGGTAAAAGCGCTTCAAAAGAATTAGAAAACCTAATGAACGTAAGAGCGCAAGCGATTTCAAATTTTTCTTCGGAAAACATTCGTGATGGAGAACCGTATTCGGTTTTAGAAGATGTGTTTGTGCCTCTTTATTTTTTCCATCGCTTTCAAGTGGAAGCAGCGACGAAAGTTATTGGCGGTTTAGATTATAACTACGCGGTAAAAGGTGATGGACAAACTATTGTAAAACCTGCTGATGTAAAGACACAAAAAGAAACTTTAGAACAAATCTTAACTACTATTTCAGCGGAAGCGTTAGCCATTCCGAAGTCGATATTAAAACTCTTCCCACCACGAGCTTATGGTTACAGTAGAACGCGAGAATCTTTCAAGGGAAAAACAGGAGTCGCCTTTGATCCCATGAGTGCTGCAGTCACAGCGAGTGATATGACCTTGAAATTATTACTAAACTCTCAACGCGCTAATCGCATAATTCAGCAAAAAAGTTTAGATAATAAGCAATTAGGATTTGACGACCTATTACAACACGTTTTAGAGGCTTCCTTTGGAAAACGATATAATGATGTTTATAAAGAGGAGATTCAGCAATTAATTAATGAGCGTGTTTTGCTACATGTAATGAATTTAGCAGTAAGTGATCAATCTATATTTCAAGTCAAAGCAAAAGCAAATGATGCTATAAATTCATTGTCTAGAGATTATCTTGCAGATAAAAAGAAACCATCACAGTATGCAGCCCAATTTGCAATGCTAATAAAAGAATTTAGAGAACACCCAGATAAATTTAAAATAGAAAACGCTCCAAAAATACCCGATGGTTCACCAATTGGTAGTGATTTTTGCAATTATAATGAGAATTAAATATGGTTATAGATTTAAGAAGCGATACAGTTACAAAGCCAACAAAAGGCATGTTGGACGCAATGATGACAGCAGATGTTGGTGATGATGTTTATAAAGAAGACCCTTCTGTTAACGCTCTAGAGGAGCGTTTAGCTAAAATGTTTGGTAAAGATCAAGCGCTATTTTTTCCAACTGGAAGTATGGCAAATCAAACGGCATTAAAATTACACACCAATCCTGGAGAGCAAGTTATTTGTGATAAATATGCGCACATTTATAATTATGAAGGAGGAGGAGCCTCTTTTAATAGCGGAATTTCTTGTAAACTTATAGATGGTCATCGCGGGATGTTTACAGCTAAACAAGTTGTGGAGTCCATAAATCCTCCAGATTTTTATCATAGTCCGTTGACAACCTTAGTAGAAGTCGAGAATACTACAAATAAAGGAGGAGGAGCTTGTTGGGATTTTGAAGAATTGAAACGCATTAGAACCGTTTGTGATACACATAATTTAGGATATCATTTAGATGGAGCACGTTTTTGGAACGCACTTGTAAATACTAAAGAAACAACGGAAGACTATGGACAATTATTTGATACCATATCTGTATGTTTAAGTAAGGGTTTAGGTTGCCCAATAGGATCTGTTCTTGTTGGTAATAACGATATTATGAAAGGGGCAATTCGTGTTCGTAAAATATTAGGAGGAGGAATGCGTCAAGTTGGTTATTTAGCTGCAGCAGGATTATATGCTTTGGACCATCATATGGACCGGTTAGTAGAGGATCATAAAAAAGCAGAAGAGATTGGTGCCGCATTAGAGGACTTATCTATAATAAAGAAAGTAGAACCTATAGAAACCAATATTGTCATTTTTGAGTTAGAGTCTCATGTAGACGAAAGTGAGTTTTTAAAACAACTGTCAGATAGGGATATTCGTATTATTGGCATGGGAAGCAATAAGTTGCGTATGGTGACGCATTTGAATTATACAGATGCTATGCATGAATGCTTGTTGGAGGCGTTGAATGAGTTTTAGATTTTTAATAACAAAATTTTAAAATCAGTCGCTTGATTGATTATTAAGACTAAAGTTGGCAGAAACTTATGGAAAAGCATGAAGTAGACGAAATAGTAAAGACCAAAGCGAAAAAGAAGGATATAGAAGATCATGACGATATTCTAGTAAAACAACTTTGCGAAGGACTTGATGCATACCGTAAAAATAGATTATCTACTTTTTTAAGTAGTTTTATGGCGGGCTTGGAAATAGGATTTAGCTTTTTATTGGTTGCTATTGTCTATAGTACTTTTAATTCGGAAATTAAAGATGAATACATTCCTTATTTAGCATCATTTGTATATCCTCTTGGTTTTATATTGGTGGTTTTGGGAAAGTCAATATTGTTTACAGAACAGACCTCTTTGTTGTCATTACCAGTGATTAGTGGGAAGAAAACGCTTGGTGATTTAATATCGTTATGGGGTATTGTTATACTTGGTAATTTAGTAGGAGGCTATTTAATAGGAGCTTTTATTGTTTGGATAGGTCCTGAGTTGGGTGTCATTTCCTATCAAGGGATAGAGAACTTGGCCACCCATGTAAATCATTTTACTAGAGATGTTATTTTGGGAAGTTCTGTTTTGGCAGGATGGTTAATGGCCTTGCTGTCATGGATCATTACTTCTACTAAAACCGCGTCGGGAAAAATACTGATCATATATATGATTACGTTTATAATAGCCATGTCTGGTCTTCATCACAGTATAGTTGGTAATATTGAGGTATTCGCTGGATTTTTAGTTTCTGATAAAATAACTTTTATTGATTATGTCACCTTCCAATCCACGTCATTATTAGGTAATGCTATTGGTGGAGTTGTTTTTGTAGCTATTTTAAAATATGGCGCATTTTTAGCAAACAATACGAAAGAAGATTAAAAAGTTATCTGCGATATAAAGAGAAATAATAGTTTTTCTATTAAAATTATTTAGTCTGCAATTTAAGTGGCCCTTTTCATGAAAGTTATTGATTTATCACCATTTTTTTGGCAGAAGGCTTAACCGTATTTCAGCAATAGTTTTTCTTATTTTGTAAGAATTCATGTTAATTCGCAACACTTAACGATGTAATAAATAAGAGGTCGATATCCTCCTTCAAAAAATTTGGATATTCTAAGCTTGAGTTTACTTAAACATATCTATCCCAGGAATTTTAGGCATTCCTTCTTTTGCAACAGCAGCAACCTCAGTTTCATGAACCGTCGTCGCTCGATTAATAGCTTTGTTAATGGTAAGAATTAAGTAATCTTCTAACATATCCTTATCTTTAAGTAAGTCGTCATCAATCGTAATCGCTTTTAAAGTACGATTTGCAGTAATAGTTACTTTTACTTTTTCGTCATGACTACTCATATCAATTAAAACGGTGTGCAAACGTTCTTTTGTTTCTTCTACTTTTTTTTGAGCTTCTTTTAGTTTGCCCATCATTCCTGTCATATCTCCAAACATAGTATCGTGTATTAAAAATTATCAGTAACAAAATTACTAAATTGCAACGCTTTTAAAAAGAAAAATGCCATCGCATAATTTTCCGAAGATATTTATATGAAAAAGAACATTGAAGCTCCCGTAGCTAGAATAATTCCTAAGAAATTAGAACTCCACAACGATTTAAGAATAGATAATTATTTTTGGCTCAATCAAAGAGAGGACCAAAATGTATTAGATTATTTGGAAGAGGAGAACGCTTATTACGAGCAGGAGACGTCACATACAAAAGATTTTGAAGTACAGCTTTTTGAAGAGATGAAAGCTAGAATAAAGGAAGATGACTCTTCAGTACCTTATAAATACAATGGATATTGGTACATTGTTAGATATGAAAAGGGTAAAGGCTATCCAATTTACACACGTAGAAAAGAAACTTTAGAGGCTGATGAAGAATTACTTTTCGATTGTAATGAGATGGCAGAGGGTCATACTTATTTTAGGCTGGTAGGCTTAAGTGTGAGTCCAGATAATACGATGATTACTTTTGGTATCGACCTTACTGGAAGGCGACAGTACACATTGAAAATCAAGAGTTTAGTTACTAATGAGGTGTTCTCAGACGCTATAGAAAACACGACTGGTTCATCCACATGGGCAAATGATAATTCAACCTTATTTTATGCTAAGAAAGATGAGCAAACATTAAGATCAAATGAGATTTTTAAGCATAAAATAGGCGATTCAGAAGATCAAGATGTGGTAGTATTTACTGAAGACGATGATACTTTTGGAGCAGCAGTTTACAAAACAAAATCCCGAAAATATATAGTTATTGCGTGTTATAGCACTCTAACTAATGAGTTTCATTTTATAAACGCAGATAGACCAGATGATAGTTTTAAAATATTTCAAGGTCGTATTCGCGGTTTGGAATATAGTATATCACATTTTGAAGGTCAGTTTTATATACTAACAAATAAAGACAAAGCCACCAATTTTAAACTAATGAAAACTCCAGAAACTCAAACTGGAATTGATAATTGGGTTGAGGTCATTGCACATCGCGATGAGGTATTGCTTGAAGATATAGAGATTTTCAAAGACTATTTGGTTATAAGTGAGCGTACAAACGGATTAAATGAAATAAGAATTACGCGTTGGGATAAAACCCAAGATTACTATTTGCCATTTGATAATGAAACCTACACTGCTAATGCAGGAACTAACGTAGATTTTGATACTGAAATTTTAAGATTTAGTTATAATTCGCTTACAAATCCAGCCTCTGTGATCGATTTCAATATGAGAACTAAGGAGCGAGATATTAAAAAAGAACAAGAAGTTTTAGACCCTAAATTTGATAAAAATAATTATACGTCCGAACGTATTTGGGCAACTGCAGTAGATGGGTCTAAAATCCCAATGTCTTTAGTAAGACGAAAGGATACAAAACTAGACGGTAGTGCCCCCTTACTTCAATATGCCTACGGAAGTTATGGCTCTACCATAGATCCATATTTCTCAACAATACGATTAAGTTTATTAGACAGAGGTTTTGTTTATGTCATTGCACATATTAGAGGAAGTGAATATTTAGGAAGAGAGTGGTATGAAAACGGGAAGCTTTTAAAAAAGAAAAATACATTCACAGATTTTATAGATTGCACTAAACACTTAATAGAAAACAAGTATACGTCAAAAGAACATTGTTATGCAATGGGAGGAAGTGCAGGAGGTTTGTTGATGGGAGTTATTCTTAATCAAGCACCTCATTTGTACAATGGCATTATTTCACAAGTACCATTCGTGGACGTCGTGACGACGATGTTAGATGACACAATCCCATTGACTACAGGTGAATACGATGAATGGGGAAATCCTAATGATAAAGCTTATTATGATTATATTAAAAGCTATTCACCTTATGATAATGTGAAAACTCAAGATTATCCGCATTTGTTGGTAATTACAGGTTTAAATGACTCTCAGGTTCAGTATTGGGAGCCTGCGAAATGGGTAGCAAAGCTGAGAATTCATAAACAAAACACCAATAAGTTGTTTTTGAATACTAATATGGATGCTGGACATGGAGGCGCGTCTGGTCGATTTGAAGCTTTAAAAGAAGATGCTCAAGAGTATGCTTTTTTACTGGATTTAGAGGGTATTAATGTCTAATTAAAAAAAAAGTATTAGTTTTGCAAGGCTATATGTTTTTGAATTAAAAAGGTATAAAGCTTATAAAATAGCATTTATGAAAAAAGACATTCAAGTATTTGATAATGTTTTACAATTAATAGGTAAAACCCCACTTATCAAAATAAATAAAATGACAAAAGATTTTGACGGTGACTTCTATGCAAAAGTAGAAGCTTTTAATCCTGGTCATTCGTCAAAAGATAGAATTGCTCTTCACATTATTGAAGAAGCGGAAAGAAAAGGTCTTTTATCTCCAGGTGATACGATTATAGAAACTACTTCTGGTAATACAGGGTTTAGTATCGCTATGATAAGCATCATTAAAGGTTACAAGTGTATTTTGGCAGTGAGTTCAAAATCATCTCCAGATAAGATTGACATGTTAAAATCTATGGGAGCACAAGTTTATGTGTGTCCTGCAAATGTAAAGGCAGACGATCCGCGTTCATATTATGAAGTAGCAAAACGCTTACATAATGAAATTAAAGGGTCTGTTTATATCAATCAATACTTTAATCAGCTTAATTTAGAGGCACATTACCGTTCTACAGGTCCAGAAATATGGGAGCAGACAGAAGGGCAAATCACACATTTAGTAGCCTGTAGTGGTACAGGAGGAACAATTTCTGGAATTTCTAAATATCTTAAAGAACAAAATTCAGAGGTAAAAGTTATTGGTGTAGATGCCTATGGGTCTGTATTAAAAAAATATCATGAAACTCGCGAGTTTGATGATAAAGAGATTTATCCTTACCGTATTGAAGGTTTAGGGAAAAATTTAATCCCAACAGCGACAGATTTTGATTTAATAGATAAATTCATCAAGGTTACAGATGAAGAAAGTGCGCACACAGCAAGAGAAATTTCTAAAACAGAAGGTTTGTTTGTTGGTTACACAAGTGGAGCAGCGATGCAAGCAATAAAGCAACTTAATGAAGAAGGTGAGTTTAAAAAAGGAGATAAAATCGTTGTAGTTTTTCCAGATCACGGTTCACGTTATATGAGCAAAGTATACAGTGATAAATGGATGGAAGATCAAGGATTTTTTGATAGTAAAAAGGTGATTTCAGAAAAAATCCAGTATATAAAGTAATTAGTATTTTTAATGCTTTTGAATTCCTATCGTGATATATCATGATAGGATTTTCTGTATTTATAATAATTATGAACATTGGTTTATAAAAATATTATGCATTCATAATATAATTAACTAATTTTGCCTAGAGTTCGTCTTCTTGATTCCGCTAAAGAAACTGAACCCCTAGGCCAACTCGAATAATTAACATGACTAAAACTGACTTATAAATGAAGGACTTATTTGAAAAGATATATAAGGACAAGGGACCATTAGGAAAATGGGCTTCACAGGCAGAAGGATATTTTGTATTTCCTAAGCTAGAAGGACAGATTTCTAATAAAATGAAGTTTCAAGGAAAAGAGGTTATTACTTGGAGCATTAATGATTACTTAGGATTGGCTAACCATCCAGAAGTGCGTAAAGTTGACGCCGAAGCTGCTGCAGAATACGGTTCAGCTTATCCAATGGGAGCACGCATGATGTCTGGTCATACAGAGATTCATGAAAAATTGCAAAACGAACTTGCTGAATTTGTAAGTAAAGAAGCATCTTATTTATTGAATTTTGGTTACCAAGGAATTATGTCAACAATTGATGCCTTAGTAGCTAAAGATGATATCATCGTTTACGATGTAGATGCTCACGCTTGTATTATTGATGGTGTGCGTCTTCATATGGGAAAACGCTTTACATATAAACACAATGACATTGAAAGTTTAGAAAAAAACTTAGAGCGAGCTACTAAAATGGCAGAGCAAACTGGTGGAGGAATCTTAGTTATTTCTGAAGGTGTTTTCGGAATGAGAGGAGAACAAGGACGTTTAAAAGAAATTGTAGAACTCAAAAAGAAATTTAATTTTAGATTTCTAGTTGATGATGCTCATGGTTTTGGAACACTTGGTAAAACAGGTGCTGGCGCAGGAGAAGAACAAGGAGTGCAAGATGATATCGATGTGTATTTTGCAACATTTGCTAAATCTTTAGCAAGTACAGGCGCATTTATTGCTGCTGATCAAGAAATTATTGATTATTTAAAATATAATTTGCGTTCTCAAATGTTCGCAAAATCTTTACAAATGCAGTTGGTTATTGGTGCTTTAAAGCGTTTAGATATGCTTCGTACGATGCCTGAATTAAAAGAAAAACTTTGGGAGAATGTGAATGCACTGCAGTCTGGGTTAAAGAAGCGCGGTTTTGATATAGGAACTACGCAAAGTTGTGTAACACCTGTATATTTGAAAGGAAGTATTCCTGAGGCCATGGCTTTAGTTAGAGATTTACGTGAAAATTATGGTATTTTCTGTTCTATAGTTGTGTATCCGGTAATTCCTAAGGGATTAATTCTTTTAAGAATGATTCCTACAGCAACACATACATTACAAGATGTTTATGATACCCTTGAGGCCTTTGACGCAATTAGAGAACGTTTAGAAAACGGAACATACAAACGCTTATCTGCTTCTGTAATGGCTGCAATGGGTGAGTAAAAAACAGATTACTATATAAAATAACAATCCGATTCATCTGATAATTATCAGGATTGAATCGGGTTTTTATGTCTATAATACTTTTCTAAACGTTTTACGCCTTCTATAGACTACAGGAAAGAAATGTTTCCATATTTTTTGAATCGCATCATTATCCTCTAACTCGGGAGTTCTATAACAGGTTTGCATACCTAAGTCTTTAAAGGTCTCGTAGTATTCATTAAAAATAACTGCATGAACGCCTTTGTTCTGATACTTAGGATGAACACCTATTAAATAGAATATAATATCCTTATTATTTTTTTTAGCATCTAAAATATGTCTAAATCCAAAAGGAAATAATTTACCATTAGCTTTTTGGAGTGCTTTTGAAAAACTAGGCATCACAATGGCAAATCCAACGAGTTCATCATCTTTATCAACTACAAATTTGATATACTCTGGATTTATAAAACTGATAAATTTCTTTTTAAAATACTCTTTTTGAATATCAGTAATCTCAACAAAAGAAGATAAAGAAGAATAACTCTCATTAAATAAATCAAACATCTGATCTGCATACTGCATCACTTCTGATGTTTTGGTGAATTTTAATGCTCTCAAGCTATAGCGACGCTTAATGAGTTCTTGAGCTTTTTTAAAAAATTCAGGCTTTACGTTTTCAAAAGGAAAATGACTTTCAGAATAACTTTTTTCAATAGTATAACCATAAACGTCGTAATGATTGACATAATAAGGATAATTATACCAGGTAACCATAGGCGCTATTTTATCAAAACCTTCTGTGATTACTCCAACTTTATCTAGATTTGAAAAGCCCACAGGGCCTTCTGTATAATCAAGATTATTTTCTTTTCCAATGCGTTCTACTTCTTCTAAAAGTGCTTTAGAAACGTTTAAGTCGTCAATGAAGTCAAACCATCCAAAACGCATTTTCTTTTGGTTTTGATTATTGACTTCTAACCAATTAATAATGGCAGCAATACGGCCAACAATTTCATTGTCTTTATAGGCTAAGAAAAAACGCGCTTCAGCATCTTTAAAAATGGGGTTTTTATCTTTATTAAACGTCTCTAATTCTTGTTTAATAATAGGCGGCACCCAATATTCTGAATTTTTATATAGCGTGAAAGGGAATTTTACAAATAGTTTTAACTCCTTTTTAGAATGAATTTCTTTAACTGTAATCATAGTGTAGGCTTAAAGACTTCCGTCGTCGTCAAAATCATCTGTTCTTTTCTTTTTTCCCTTTTTCTTTTTAGGTTTTCGTTTGTCTGTAGCCTCTCGAGAGTTTTCATTATCTGTTTCTTTATCGACGTGGAAGTCGAAACGGTAAGACATTCCGAAGTTCAATCCAAAAACTGAAGGTGTGTCTTTAGTGTTAAAGGTAACGGCCGTATCCAATTGAAAGTCTTTGCTCCATAAATAACCACCTCCAAAACGGAATAAGTTATCGGCATAAAAATCGCTTTGAATCCCTTGAGTTTCTGCAAAAACGACCCATTGCGGACTGAAAGAATGTGTAAGCGTTATGATGTATTGAAAGTCTGAATAATCAGTACCAATTCTATCTTTAAGAAAGTTAGTCACTAAAACCCATCCACCAGGAAAATTATTTTGAGTAGCGACCATTATTTTTGGACTAAAACCTTCAACTCCTGGTCCTGTATAAGGATTGTTTTTTGTATCAAAATTTGCACCTGCGTAAACTGCTACAGCAGGAATTAGAGATTTCCATTTAAATGTTCTATTAGCATGATAACTATACAAATTTGGTTTTTCCTCTTCTTCAGAATTTTTATAAGGATCATAAACCAAATATTTTGCTCCTAATGTAAATTGCTTAAAGTTTGAACGTTTATCCTCTGCAGAAATAACAGAACGATTATCTGTAAATGTATCATTTTGATATGTCCCTTCAATATTTATTTCTAATTGCTCAAAAAGGAGCCCATAGCGTGCTGTAAAATCTGCACCAAAACCTGAAACCTCGTATTTTAGAGGTGCATGCTTTTCATTAATTATATAAGGTCCAACCTCCAATTGTGCAACATTTGTTCCGACGGAAAAAGCGCTTTTAGAAACACCTGGTCGGTTAGAATTAATCACCTCAGTATATTGGGCAAACAGGCACTGAGCACAGATAAAAGTTGTGAAAAAGAGTCCTTTTTTAATGAGTTTCATAGGTTGTCGATTAAATTCAAATATAGAGATTTTATATAATTTTTAAGTATTTATAACAGTAATTATATAGAGATAATTGTATTTTTGAATAAATTTAAATTAATGTTACAACAGGCATCATTATATGGTTTTGTGAGAACCATTCTTATTATAGTTTTGGTGTATTATGCTATTAAAATTTCGACGCGTCTTTTCGCGCCATATTTGATGCGTTATATGTCTAAAAAAATGCAACAAAAGTTTGAAGGCCAATTTGGACAACAACAACAGAGACCAGAACCAAAGCAGAAGGAAGGTGAAACGGTTATTGATAAGATTCCTAATAGAGACTCCTCATCAAATAATAAAGTAGGTGAGTATATCGATTATGAAGATGTTGATTAA
>NZ_JBLIET010000010.1:0-89469 GCF_047633235.1 Psychroserpens sp.
AGGCTAACGGAATTACTTTTAGCGGCAACCCCATTGTAATATTAATTGTTTTTATAGATTTAGGAATAGAGTTAAGTAACGGTATAAGTAGGGTTTCATCCCCTAGTATAACTGCGGTATCTTGGAGGTTTTGTTTTTCATCATGAATCTTTTCTAAAAGCTCTCCTACATATTTGATTTGACTTATATTTTTGGGAGCACCAATAATTTTAATGTTTTTTTCTTTGGAATAATGTGTTGTGATCCAATTAAATTCGTGGGTATTAAAATAAGACCAGTCCTTTTTATGAGCTCTTGTAAACAAGCCTGCGTCATGAATGGGGTTTTCAATAAAGGTTTCATCTATATCCCAATATATAAGCGCGAGATCTTCTTCTAATAAGGCCTGTATGATAATCTCTTCTGCTTTATTGAGTGCATTAAAACCAACAAAAACAAATGTTTCATTCTTATTTAATGTGATGTAGTGTTTAATATTATTAACGGCTTCCTTATATATTAAACCTTGATATCCTTTTCTCTTATCGCGAAGTTGTTTTTGAAAATTAGCGTAGTAGTTTTTTAAGCGATTCCAGAACTGAAGATAATTTTTTATGTATTGCGTAGGCTGCTCTTCCAGCGACCAATGGTGATTTTCAATTTCTTTGATGGCTGTCAAATAATCAAATACTTTATTGGATTCAATTAAATAACGATCTAATTCATTGAAGTCTTGGAGTAGTATTTGTGCCCATTTAGAAAACTTATCGAAAGATTCTATATGTTCTTTAGGAGTGCATTTACTATAAACATCGTAGAATTCAAAAAGCAACTCAGCATTGGTCGCATATTGATAACCTGAAAGCGTCTCAACAAATTCTTCAATAGAGACTATTTTAGGAGAAAATATAGTCTTTTTAATATGCTTGGAGATGGCCTCCTTTAAAAATGTGCCTGCACGTTTGCTAGGCAATACAAATGTTAATTGAGATAGATCATGTTCTCTTTCTATTAAATCTGTAATTACGTCATCTATGAATGTTCTCATAGTATAAAAATAAAAAACGCTCCGAATATCGGAGCGTTTTATTTATTTATTTATGTTGTGAATGTGAAACTTATTTAAGCTTTACTTCAACACGTCTGTTTTCCTTTCTACCGTTTCTAGTTTTGTTAGAAGCGATTGGGAATTCTTCACCAAAACCATTTGCAGTTAATCTATCTGCATTAATTCCTTTAGTGATTAAGTAATCTCTAACTGCGTTTGCTCTTCTACCAGATAAAGCTTCATTAGTAGACTTAGAACCTACGCTGTCAGTATGACCTTCTATTGCGAAATCTGCTTGAGGATATTCTTTAAAGATTACAACCATTGCTTGTAAAATGTTATCAGTTTCTTTTTGGAAAGAAGCTTTACCAGTTTCAAACAAGATAGATCTTGCATATGTATTTAATGCCTTTACTACTTCTGGAGTAGGCATAACTTCTGGACAACCATTGTTAGCAACAGTACCAGCTTCGTTAGGACATTTATCATCTTTGTCTAAAATTCCATCACCATCTGTATCAGGCCAAGGACATCCTTTGTTAGCAGAAGGACCTTTTTCGTTAGGACATGAATCATCTTTATCAGCTACTCCATCAGCATCAGCATCAGGACATCCAGCTAAAGCTTTTAAACCAGCTACAGTAGGACAAGCATCATCTTTATCAGCAATACCATCACTATCTCCATCAGGACAACCGTTGAACTCAGCTAAACCAGCTTGGTTAGGACAATCATCTTTAGAATCTTCGATACCATCGTTATCAGAATCAGGACAACCGTTGAAAGCCTCTAAACCAGGAACATCTGGACAAGCATCATCTTTGTCGTATACACCGTCGCCATCTGTATCTTTACCACCAAATTTGATAGCTAGACCAAGAGTGTGTTGCCAGTGCGTAGGAAGGTAATCTTCAAAAGCATGTTTGTATGACGTTTGAGCCGTAAGGCCTATGTTTTCAGAAAACCAAAAATTAATACCGAATGTACCATTCAAAGTACCAGCACCAATATCATCAACCCAAGTGTAACCACCACCAACTCCTAAATAAGGATCTAGCCAGCCATTTTTCTTGATAGCATCTTGGAAACTGTAAGAAACAGCACCATCTAAGGCGTAGTAAGATAAATCATCAGCACTAGAATCTCCAATCTTGCTAATTTCGTTTATAGATCCTGCTGCAGTAAATGTAAACCCGCTTTCTATGTATCTCGATACAGAAAGAGATGACAATGAAGGTAACATATTCCAGTGATCTGTAGCATTGAAGAATTCATCAAATAACTCACCACGAGGAGCATCTTCTCCGACAGGATAAAGATCAATTGCATTAGCGCCAAGAGTAAACTTCCAAGGATTGTTACTATCTTGTGCATTTGCATTGAAGCTAAGTACTAGCAACAAAACAAAAAATAATCTGCTAAGATTTTTCATATTCAAAATAATTTAATTTTAAGTGTTAATTAATCACAAAAGTAAGTTGTTAAATTTTATTAACAAAGACAAATATATAAAAATATTGATTGTTTGCACTAAAAATAGGGAGTTTGGAATAATTTTAAATAACCTTTAATGATTTCCCTACTTTGATAAATGCAGTAATTGCCTTGTCTAAATGAGATTTTGTATGCGCAGCAGATAGCTGTACTCTTATTCTTGCTTTATCTCTCGGTACAACAGGAAAAAAGAAACCAATAACATATATCCCTTCTGCCAACAACATTTTAGCCATAGTTTGAGACAGTTTTGCATCATATAACATAACAGGTACAATAGCAGAATCACCGTCTATAATATCAAAACCAGCAGCCATCATTCCTTTTTTGAAATAGCTTGTGTTGCTTTCTAAAGTATCTCTCAGGGAGGTATCATTAGCCAGCATTTCAAAAACTTTTATTGAAGCACCTACAAGGGCAGGAGCTAACGAATTTGAAAACAAATAAGGTCTAGATCTTTGGCGTAATATTTCAATAACTTCTTTTTTAGCAGTTGTGTAGCCGCCCATTGCGCCACCCATCGCTTTACCAAGAGTACCTGTAATGATATCAATACGACCTAAAACACCTTTTTCTTCAAGGGTACCTCGACCTGTCTTTCCTATAAAACCTGTAGCGTGACATTCATCTATCATCACGAGTGCATCGTACTTATCGGCTAAGTCACAGATGTCGTCTAATGGCGCAACTGAGCCATCCATAGAAAACACACCATCGGTTACAATAATCTTAAATCTTGCACCATTGTCATTAGCAGCTATAAGTTGCTGCTCTAAATCTGGCATGTTATTATTAGCATAGCGATAACGAGCTGCTTTACACAAGCGCACACCATCAATAATTGACGCATGATTTAAAGAATCTGAGATTATGGCATCTTCCTTTCCTAATAAAGGTTCAAAAACGCCTCCATTGGCATCAAAAGCTGCGGCATATAATATGGTGTCTTCTGTTCCGTAGAAATCTGCAATTTTTTGTTCTAGTTCTTTATGGATATCTTGTGTTCCGCAGATAAAACGAACAGATGACATTCCAAACCCATGCGTATCCATAGCATCTTTGGCTGCTTGAATAACCTCTGGGTGAGAAGACAAGCCCAGGTAATTGTTTGAGCAAAAGTTTAAAACTGTTTGTCCTGTAGACAAACTTATCTCTGCACCTTGGGGAGACGTAATTATTCGCTCTTCCTTAAATAGACCGTCATTTTTTATAGATTCTATCTCGTTTTCTAGGTGCTGTTGGATTTTTCCGTACATAGTTAATTTAATTTTTTACAAATTTAAAATTCTTTTATCACAATATCGTCGTTAATGTAAATAAGGACTTTATTTATAACTTCAAAATTCATTTCTTCTAATATATATTGATAATCAAATAGTTGCTCTTTATGTTTTGAATCTTGTAACCCTGTTTTGTAATCTATTATTGTCGCTTGATTTTTAGCATTAACGACAACTCGGTCAGGTCTGAATAGTTTTCCGTTTTTAGAGATGATATCCTGTTCATTATATATACTATTATGATCATCAAAGTAAGACTCCAGTTGTTTGTGGTTTACAATACGATTTATAATATCTTGAAGCTCGTCATATTGAGCCGAATTAATAACCCCTGAACTTAGAAAATGCTCTAGTGCAAATACCACATCAAGTGGTGTTTTAATAAGAGCCATAATATGATGTACAAGATCTCCACGCTCAATTGCTTTTTCTTGAGCTGTGTCCCATAAGTAGGCAGAATTTGTAATAATATTCAGGTTATGATCTTCTTTTCTAGTTGAAATCAATTGGCCTTGTTCGATTATAATACGCTGTTCTTCTTTTACTTTTTCTTCGGAAGTTTTTCTGTTTTCACCAAAGCTATATTCCAATTCGCTATCACTCCACTTGCCAATGGCTTTGAGGTAATTAATGAATAGTCCTGAGTAGTGCGTTAGTTTTTCACCGTTAGTTTTTTTGTCTAGATCATACTCTGAAATGATATATAATTGCTCAGCAGCTCTTGTCAGAACAACATATAGAAGGTTTAAACTATCTAGTTCTAATTGCGAGCGATAATTGCTGTACATTTCAGCTCCCAAGTCATTAAAGGACTCCAGATCCTTATTCATGTTGATATATAAGTTAGAGAACCCATTAAATTTTTCCTTATCTACAGGAAACCATATTTTAGGATTCATATCAAAGTAGATATCTTGATTAGCATATGGGAAGATAACTACGGGGAACTCCAACCCCTTAGATTTATGGATGGTCATAATCTGTATGGCATTTTTTCCAGAAGGCGACACAATACTCAATTGGTTTTTTTTACGTTCCCAATAGTCCAACAATCCTTGAAAACTAGCATTGTATTTTTGGGAGTAATCAAAAACTTCGTCTAAATAGAACTGTAAATATGCGTTGGATATTTTATTTAATTCAAATCCTCTAATAATACTTTCTGTGGCTTCATAAATGGGGAGTTGTAAAAACTCGTGGTAGTTAAAATCAAATCCAAAACCATTTAGTTTTTCAAAAAAGGAATTAGTGTTTAAATGCACAAGACCTTCATAAAAGGTGTGTGTATCTTCAAGTTGCAATTTATTTTCGGTTATATAATTTAAAAGGTCAGCTTTTATAGCATCGTTTTGAGGTTGCAAACTCAATGTGATAAGCTGACTTATAAATTGTACTTCTGGAGAATTCTTTATGAGTAAACTTTCCGAAGAAATAATATCAATATTCAAATCACTTAAAAACTCTGCAATTGCAAAGCCTTCTTTCTTTTTTCTAACAATAATGCAAATGTCTTTTCTTTTAAAACCTGTACTTTCTGCTTTTTTTATGGTTTTTAAAACAGCTTCACATTGTAAATCGTTTTTATCTTCATCTTGGGCGTTTAAAAAGGATAATTCTACATAGCCTGTTTTATCAATGATTACATTTTGTGATGCATTCTTAAATATATGCTGATGCTTTGGGTTTGTAAATGATACATCAGCAATATGATTGAAAAAGCTGTTGTTAAATTCCACAATGGTTTTATGACTTCGATAATTATCAGGAAGGTTTTTAATAACTTGTTCTATCGCAAGTGGCTTTGTGTCTTCATTATAGAGATTTATAAACTGCTCTGCACGTCCACCTCGCCATCTGTAAATTGCCTGTTTTGCATCACCAACCAACATCGCAGTGCCAGTTTCGCCTTTTAGATTTTCTCCAGAAACCACATTATTTATTAACGGAATTAGGTTCTCCCACTGCAATTCAGAGGTATCCTGAAACTCATCAATAAAATAATGTTTAAATTTTTCTCCAATACGTTCGTATATGTAAGGTGCAGGCTGCTCTTTTATTTCAGTATTGATAATGGCATTAAACTCAGATATTAGTAAAATATCATCCTCATCTTTTATGTCTTGAAGAGTTCTACTTATAGCGCTTAGAACAGATAAAGGCGTTATATTTTTTAAAGCATTATTTAAAAATTTAGAGGTGAAAACGAATCTTTTAATCGTGAGGTAGTTAGTTTCAATTTCTGGTAACAGACCATCTATTATTAGTGCTTTATTAGCATCTAGGGTTTTGTTATAAATAGAAGTGTTATTCGCTAAATTTTCTTGTAATTTATTGTCATAAAGCCCAGATAAATTTAAGCTACTGGCTTTTATGAAGTGGTTAGGCAGAGTTTTTCTACTAAAATCTTCAGCCTCTAATCCATTGGTATCTATTAAAGACAATGAAGTTTCTGCTAGACTTACAATTTGACTTTCAATATCCTTATTTTGCTTTTGTAGAATGCTTTTTAAACCTTTAAAATCACTTAAAGACTTATCCTTAAGATCATTTAGATATTTAAGATCATTTTCTTTAACCAAGAGCTGCGCTATGGCATTAAAATCATAAGAAATATCCCAGCTTTTATCGTCATCAGTTTTTTCAATAGCAAAATCGACCAACACTTTGGTAAGCTCGTCATCACTGCCAGCTTTGTCAATAAGTTTATCAACTGCTTTGCTTAAAATTGAAGAGGTATCTAATTCAACCTCAAAATTTACGGGTAGCTTAAGATCAAAAGCAAAAGTCCTAATGAGTTTATGATTAAACTTATCTATTGTAGAAATATCAAAAGCTGCGTAATTATGCACAATAGTTTCGAGTAATTTTTTTGATTTATAATGAAGATCTTTTGGAGAGATAGCGAGTTCCTTTGCTAAATCTCTAAACATGTCGTTTGGATTATCAATTATTTTTTCTTCGGAAAACGTTTTAAGCATATCAATAATACGCTCTTTCATTTCGCCAACAGCCTTGTTGGTGAACGTTAGTGCTAAAATATTTCTGAATGTTAATTTACTTTTAGATTGAAATAAAAGGCGGAGATAATCTTTTACAAGTGCATAGGTTTTCCCGCTTCCTGCGGACGCATTGTAAATTGTAAAACTTGAAAGTTGACTCACAGCTAAAATTTTATACAAGATAAAAAACCCATTTCTTTTACCGTCATTTTCTCGATAGTATTTAAGAAGTAATTATCAGAACCAAAACAGTCTTTTAATAACGTTAAAATTTTCATAAGTAATGGTTTATGTAAGCTTTATAATTTTAGAATTCGGTGTTTTTTGCTTAAGTTTGAGAGAATGAACAATTAAATTAAAAATCTATACTATTATGGCTTTCGAATTACCGAAATTAAAATATGCATACGACGCGTTAGAACCAAACATCGATGCTCGTACAATGGAAATACATCATACCAAACATCACCAAGGTTATACAAATAAGCTAAATGACGCTATCGAAGGAACGGCTCATGAAGGGAAGAGTATTGAGAATATCTTAGATAATCTTGATATGGACAATAAGGCAGTTAGAAATAATGGAGGTGGTTTTTATAATCATTCTTTATTCTGGGACGTAATGAATCCAGAGGATAGAGGCTATCTTTCTGGTGATTTAAAAGATGCAATTGATGCCGCTTTTGGTTCTAAAGAAGCTTTTATGGAGGCTTTTAGTAAAGCTGCAGCAACACAATTTGGGTCTGGATGGGCTTGGTTATGTGTTCATAAAGGAGGAAAAGTTGAGGTGTGTTCAACACCAAATCAAGATAATCCATTAATGCCAGGAGTAACATGCGGAGGAACACCAATTTTAGGATTAGATGTTTGGGAGCATGCTTACTACTTAAACTATCAAAATAGACGACCAGATTATATTGAAGCGTTCTTTAAGGTAATCAATTGGAATGAAATTGAAAGACGTTACGCAGAAGCTAAATAGTCGCAATAACATAAACATTAAGAAAGCAAACTCATTTGGGTTTGCTTTTTTTATGCTTCGGAAATAGAGAAGAATTAGGAGTGAATTAAAAATGAAAAAAGGTGAACGAGAGTTCACCTTTTTTGCCCCAAATCTACCATAAACTTAACCTACTTATGTTATGGTTCAACAAATATAAGTGGACTTTTAATGAATAGTTTAATTTTTTAGACCAACGACGAATAAATTGGCTTAAACGAGAAAATGAGCGTTTTCTTTGGGTAATATGCGTTATAAGAATATACATTGATACCGTTATGACTATTTGTGAATTGTCTGTTACGTAGAATAATCTAAAAAGGTTTTGCAGAAAAAATTGAGGCTCGTGAGTTGTTCGTATATATCCATAAAAAAAGGTGAACAGATGTTCACCTTTTTTTGCCCCAAATCTACCATGAACTTAACCTACTTATGTTATGGTGAGACCAATGTATGTGTTATTTTGAGATTCGTTGCTAAATATTAGACGAAATGCATTTTTATCGGACAAAAATGATAATATCCTAGATAAAGTGACAATTTTATGTTTTTTATCTAGTAAGCTCTCTCTTTATTTCCTTCATAAAAATTAATAAAAGCTCTGTTAACCACACGGTTACCACCAGGAGTGGGATAATTACCGGTAAAATACCAATCCCCTAGATTTTTTGGACACGCCTTATGTAAATTTTCAATAGGTTGAAAAATAGTTTTTACTTTTGCCTTTATTGATGGATCTGAAATTAACTCAGCAATCTTAGCTGATATTTCATCTGCTGTAAATTGACGATATAAGTCCTTTACATAATTTTTTACTTCTTTATCTTTTAGAGTTAATTGCGCTTTACATTTGTGATACACTTCCTCAATTAAATAATAATTGTTAGTCTCTTTTAATAATGCCAACATTGCTCTAAACGCAATTAAACTTTCTAGATTTGCCATATCAATACCATAACAATCTGGATACCGAATTTGAGGAGCAGAGGATACGACCACAATTTGCTTTGGATTCAAACGATCCATCATCTTAATAATACTCATTTTGAGTGTTGTACCTCTCACAATACTGTCATCAATAATGACAAGATTATCTGTTGGTTTAATGACACCATAAGTCACGTCATAAACGTGAGCAACTAAATCATCCCGACTACTATCTTCTGTAATAAAGGTTCTAAGTTTAACATCTTTAATTGCGATTTTTTCAATTCGAGGTCTTTCAGATAGGATCTCTGTAACTGTTTCTGCGGAAAGTTTTCCGCCACCATCCAAGATAGTTCTCGTTTTGCGCTCATTAAGATGTTGTTCTACAGTTTCAATCATTCCGAAGAAAGACGTTTCCGCAGTATTCGGAATATATGAAAACACGGAGTTTTTTGTATCACCATCAATGGCTTCCAGAACTTTAGGCATTAACAATTTCCCTAATGTTTTTCGCTCCTGATAGATTTCAGCATCACTTCCACGGGAAAAATAAATGCGCTCAAAAGAACATGCTTTACGCTCTAGTGGCTCCAATATTTGTTCTATAGAAACCTCACCAGATTTTTTTGTAATTATAGCGTGACCTGGAGCTAACTCCTTAACATCTTCAAAATCAACATTAAAAACAGTCTGTATTACAGGGCGTTCTGAGGCAACCACAACAACTTCATCATCTTCATAATAGTAAGCTGGACGGATACCAGATGGATCACGTAAAACAAAAGAATCACCGTGACCTAATAAGCCAGCCATAGCATAACCGCCATCCCAATTTTTAGCAGCTTTTTTTAAAATCTTAGCAACATTCAAACGCTCTGCAATTAGTGGAGAACATTCATTTTTGTTATAACCTTCTTTCTTTAATTTCTTATAAATTTTAGATACGGCATCATCCAAGAAATGACCAATCTTCTCCATAATAGTAACGGTGTCTGCCTTTTCTTTTGGATGCTGACCCAACTTTACTAAACCATCAAATAAGTGATTAACATTAGTCATATTAAAGTTACCTGCAACGATGAGGTTTCTGTGCATCCAATTATTTTGTCTTAAAAACGGATGAACACTTTCTACACTATTTTTACCGAAAGTGCCATACCGAACATGACCTAAAAAAAGTTCGCCAATATAGGGGATGTGTTGTTTTTGTAGCGCAACATCGTCTTGATATTCTGGATGCTCTGTGAGCTCTTCATTAATACGCTCATTGATTTGAGCAAAAATATCTTGAATAGGTTGTTGAGCGATTGAGCGTACACGACTAATATAACGATCTCCGGGTTTTGTGTCTAATTTAATACTTGCAAAACCAGCACCATCTTGTCCACGATTATGCTGCTTTTCCATTAAGAGGTACATTTTGTTTACTCCGTAAAATGCACTTCCATATTTTTCTTTGTAGAATTCTAATGGTTTTTTGAGTCTTATGAGTGCAATTCCGCATTCATGTTTTAAAGCATCGCTCATTGGTGTGTTGTTGTTTTAAAGTATTTTAAAATTAAAGATTATGAACTAAATTTAGCATAAAAAAAACGCACTCAATTTTGAGCGCGTTAGTTTATGATAATTCAATATTGAATTGTGTTAGCTTTTTAAAGTCTTTTAATCGATGCTCAATGTCACCTTTGCTTAAACTCTGCATTCGTTCTGTACCAAATTTTTCGACACAAAACGATGCTAAAGTAGAACCATAGATGACAGCGTTTTTCATATTCTCAAAACTGTAATCTTCTGTTTTTGCTAAATAACCAGCAAATCCTCCAGCAAATGTATCTCCTGCTCCCGTAGGATCAAAAACTTCCTCTAGTGGTAAAGCAGGTGCATAAAACATATGCCCATCATTAAATAATAACGCACCATGTTCTCCTTTTTTAATGACCACATATTTAGGACCCATTTCATGAATCTTTCTTGCAGCAACAACCAATGAGTATTCTCCAGTTAATTGTCTAGCCTCTTCGTCATTAATAGTAATGACATCGACATTTTTTATGACTGCATGTAAATCGTCTAAAGCGATATCCATCCAAAAATTCATAGTATCTAAAATAGCCAACTTTGGCTTTTTATTCATCTGGTCTAATACACCTTGTTGTACCATTGGATGTAAATTTCCAAGCATTACAACATCTGCCTCTTTATAAACGTCAGGTACAACAGGATTAAAATGTTCTAAAACATTTAACTCTGTTACTAAGGTATCACGAGAATTCATATCGTTATGATATTTACCACTCCAAAAAAATGTTTTACCATCTTCTACAATTTCAATACCGTCTATATTGACGTTTTTGTTGGATAAAAGGTCTAAATATTCCTTCGGAAAATCGCCACCAACGACAGATACTACTGCTGAGTCAACATCGAAGTTTGAAGCAGATAAACCGATATAGGTTGCTGCTCCTCCGAGAATTTTGTCTGTTTTTCCAAATGGGGTTTCAATAGCGTCAAAAGCGACTGTACCAACTATAACTAATTTGCTCATAAAGCGTTTTAAAATTTGCTGCAAATATACAGTTTTTAAGAACTAAAAGGCGAATTTATTTTCGTCCAAAATCTGCAGGAATTTCTCCCCAAGCCTTTGTTTCCCATTTTACTATAGTCGTCTTGTACTCATTCTCTTTTAACCATTGTACTGCACGGTCTACGAGGTCATAAACGGGTTTGTTTTTTGCACTGCGTTCTAACTTAGAGTTACAGTATTTTTTTCGCACCCAACTCATGGCTGTTCTTGAATCTGTATATAAGATGCGGTCGCTGCTGTGTTTTTTTAGAAAACCTAATCCGTGAACTAATGCCAGAAATTCTCCTAAATTATTTGTGCCTTGAGTAAAAGGGCCTTGGATAAAAAGCTGTTTTTTTGTTTTAGTATCCACACCACGATACTCCATAATACCGGGATTACCTGAAGATGCTGCATCAACAGCAATAGAATTAAAATTAGGTTTCCCAATCTTTTTGAGTTGCTCTTTAGTGAGCTCACTAGCAAAGGACTTGTTTTTGCCTATGTAATCAAAATAATTACCTTTTAAGGCTTCTTTTGCAGCATCAAACGTTTCAAAAGATTTGTATTGAGCACCTTCAAAATTTTTGATTTGTGCTTTACAATCATTCCAGGATTCAAAAACACCTGCGTGATGTCCTTTCCAAACGGTGTAGTATTTTTTTTTCTTTTTACTCATTCTTAGTGCCCACGAAGGTAGATATCTGTTTGTTTTAGTCTTGGAGCTTGTGGTATCTCGACTCTGCTCTATGCGACAGTTGTACTAATTTTCTTTTGGTGTACTGCTTAACCCTTTATCATACTAAGCAGTAGATTTCTGTCATTCAGAGTGATAGTGAAGAACCTTTATCTTAGTCAAGTAAATAGATTCTTCAGTCCCACTTCCTTCTGAATGATACCGCTTACTTATTTAAAAGCTTGTCAACAACCTTTGGAAAATGCTCCATTTCCAAATTATGAATTTTATCTGCAACATCTTGAGCAGAATCGGTTTTGAGTACTGCACATTTCGACTGAAAGATTATAGCACCTTCATCATAATGTTCGTTCACATAATGAATAGTGATTCCAGTTTCGGTTTCTTTGTTAGCAACTACAGTTTCGTGAACAGTCATGCCATACATGCCTTTTCCTCCGTATTTTGGTAATAGTGCAGGATGTACATTAATAACTTTATTTGGGAATTCATTTAAAATTCTCTTCGGAAACATCCATAAAAAACCAGCGAGTACAATTAAATCTGGTTGTGCAGATTTTAAAATATTTAGAACGTCATCTGTTCCTGTAAATCCTATTTTATTGAATGATAGCGCACTAACTTTAAGTTTTTTAGCACGCTTTAGTACTTGGGCATGAGGATTGTTACTGAGCACTAGAATAACAGAAGCATTTTCTCTGTTGTGAAAAAAGGTAATTAAATTTTCAGCATTAGTTCCACTTCCGGACGCAAAAATGACAATACGTTTTATCTGCACGTTTATATTTTTTAGGGTTATCAGGTGAAATTCGCTAATTGAATTTATTAAATGTTAAGCAAAATATCTCAAGCTCATTTCATTTTAAACAAGTAGTTAGTGTTTTTCAAAACAAAAAAAAGAATAATAATTAACAAATAGAACGTAAAACATAAATTCTTCAAAGTAATTTTACTAAATTACCATCACATTTTTAAATTAAAGGTGTGTATTGAAATAAAGTTTTTTTATTTTTGCGAACTAATTAAAATTTAAAATTAAAAAATTATGTCAGACATTGCATCAAGAGTAAAAGCGATTATCGTAGACAAATTGGGAGTTGATGAAAACGAAGTTGTAACTGAAGCGAGCTTCACAAACGATTTAGGAGCAGATTCATTAGACACTGTCGAGTTAATCATGGAATTTGAAAAAGAATTTGATATTCAAATCCCAGACGACCAAGCTGAAAATATTGCAACAGTTGGTCAAGCGGTCTCTTACATAGAAGCAGCAAAATAATTCAATAAATATTTATGGAATTAAAGCGAGTTGTAGTTACTGGTTTAGGAGCACTTACACCCATTGGTAATACCAAAGATGAATTTTGGGATGCGCTTGTAAGTGGTAAAAGTGGTGCTGCACCTATAACATATTTTGATACTGAAAAGTTCAAAACAAAATTCGCTTGCGAATTAAAAAACTTTAATGCTACCGACTTTTTTGATAGAAAAGAGGCTCGTAAAATGGATAGATTCGCACAGTATGCCATGGTAGCTTCAGATGAAGCTATTGTAGATTCTAAGCTAAATCTAGATAAAATAGACAAATTACGAGTAGGTGTTATTTGGGGAGCAGGAATTGGAGGCTTGGAAACATTTCAGCAAGAAGTTTTAAATTTTTCAGCTGGAGATGGTACACCAAGATTTAATCCGTTCTTTATTCCCAAAATGATTGCAGACATTGCACCAGGAAACATATCTATAAAACATGGATTCATGGGACCTAATTACACAACAGTATCTGCATGTGCCTCTTCGGCAAACGCCATGTTTGATTCATTAAATATGATTCGTTTGGGTCATTGCGATGTGATTGTAACAGGTGGGAGTGAGGCAGCAGTAACTATTGCAGGGATGGGTGGTTTTAATGCTATGCATGCGCTATCTACAAGAAATGAAAGTCCAGAAACAGCCTCTAGGCCTTTTGATGCGACCAGAGATGGTTTTGTTTTAGGCGAAGGCGCTGGAGCTATTATTCTTGAAGAGTACGAGCACGCAAAAGCAAGAGGAGCTAAAATTTATGCTGAATTGTTAGGAGGCGGATTATCGTCTGATGCATATCACATGACAGCGCCGCATCCTGATGGTATAGGTGTTATTGCGGTAATGAAAAATTGTTTAGAAAATGCGGGTATAAAACCTGAAGAAGTTGATCATATCAACACGCATGGAACATCAACACCTCTTGGAGATGTTGCTGAACTTAAAGCGATTTCTGAAGTGTTTGGAGACCATGCTAAAAATATTAACATCAATTCTACTAAGTCTATGACTGGACATTTATTAGGAGCAGCTGGAGCTATAGAAGCTATTGCGTCAATTTTAGCAATGGAACATAGCTTAGTGCCTCCAACAATAAATCACGAAGTAGTTGACGAGAATATTGATCCTAAACTTAATTTAACATTAAATAAAGCACAAAAAAGAGACGTTAAAGTTGCTATGAGTAATACGTTTGGATTTGGCGGTCACAACGCCTGTGTATTATTCAAAAAATTAGACTAAATCCCGAATGAGCTTCATTCGTAACATATTTAAAAATTCCCGTTCTATTAAAGACGGGAATTTTTTTTTATTACTCAACGATATTCTCGGTTATAAGGTCAAAAACAAATCACTGTACTTTAAGGCCTTTACTCATCGTTCTATGAATATAAGAGACGAAAAAGGGAATGCATTAAATTATGAGCGGTTAGAGTTTGTTGGTGACGCTATGTTAAGTGCTGTAATTGCTGCTTACTTATTTGAGGAAGTACCACATGGTGATGAAGGGTATTTAACCAAAATGAGATCTAAAGTGGTGAGCAGAGAACATCTTAATGAATTAGGGAAGGATTTAAAACTTATTGATTTGGTAGAAAGTAAAATTCCTAAATCTAATTTTGGTAATAATATTCATGGAAATCTATTTGAGTCTTTAGTTGGTGCCATTTATTTAGATAAAGGCTATCATTTTTGTGAAAAATTTATTCATAAGCGTGTTATTAAACCGCATGTGGATATTGAAACCTTAGAAGGTCGTGTTATCAGTTATAAGAGTTTATTGATAGAATGGTGTCAAAAAGAAAAGAAAACTTTTGACTACAATGTTTATGAAGATACAGGAAATGATGAATTAAAGCATTTCTCTGTAAAGCTCTCAATAGATGATAAAGTCGTTGCAAAAGCTAGAGCAACTTCCAAAAAGAAAGCGGAAGAAAAGGCCTCAAAGCGTGCTTTTTTCGCATTTCAGAATCAAATAACTAAAGTGTTTTAAATGACCTGTTGGCGCTTTAACTAATTCTTTACAACTACAACGTTTTCGCTATGTCCCGTCGTTAAGATTAACCAAAACTTCATGTTTTAATACCTATAATATACTATATTTACGGCCTGTAGATGATTCATTATGGCATTACACAAGTTACTCGTTGACGATTTTTATGATGCGTCCTTCTCGCTTATAGCAATTCATTGCAAGCTTGAAGATTATCGTTTAGCTTATCTTCTTAATAAGTATTTAGGACTTAATTTGCGACGTAAAGCGCACGATTTAGACTATAATTATTTTGATGCTTCTTTTTCGATTTTCGAGTGGGAAAATGAAAAAATAGATAGTGTCTGGAATCTCGTGTCAAACGTATGCAAGAAAGAAGAAGCAGCATTACAAAGCTCAGGCTTTTTATTTGATAACCAAACTACAGTAACAAGAACTGTTAATTTACTACCAGAATTAAAAACAGTAGATTATCTCATAAAAGTATCCACTGAGGATCGTCATTTTAATGAGAAACTCATTTTAAATAAAATACAAATAATACCTCAAGTCATAACGACATACAGCGTTGATATTGAGAAATTAAAATCTAAGGAACACTTAATTTTTGACTAATGCAAAGAAGAAAAAAAACAAAAATAGTAGCTACACTAGGACCAGCAACGAGTACTAAAAAAGTACTTAAAGCGATGCTGGAAGAAGGTGTAAATGTATTTAGAATTAACTTTTCTCATGCAGATTATAAAGATGTAGAAGAGCGTGTAAAAATGATTAGAGAATTAAACGAAGAGTTTGGTTTCAATGCGTCTATACTTGCAGATCTTCAAGGGCCAAAATTGAGAGTTGGTGTCATGAAAGGTGAAGTTATCGTTAATGAAGGTGATGAAATTATATTCGCTACAGGAGAACGTTTTGAAGGCACGAAGGATCGTGTCTATATGACGTATGATAAATTTCCACAAGATGCAAATCCTGGAGAACGTGTCCTTCTAGATGACGGTAAATTAATTTTTGAAGTGGTTTCTACAGATGGCATATCTGAGGTTAAAACACGCGTTATTCAAGGTGGACCGCTACGTTCTAAAAAAGGAGTCAACCTTCCAAATACGAATATCTCGCAACCAGCATTAACAGAGAAAGATATTGAAGATGCCATTTTTGCATGTAGCCTTAAAGTAGATTGGATGGCATTATCATTCGTTCGTCATGCAGAAGATTTAATGCAATTAGAAGAATTGATTAAAAAACATAGTGATCATAAAATCCCAATCATAGCAAAAATTGAAAAGCCAGAAGCGGTAGCCAATATTGATAAGATTGTTGCTTACTGCGATGGATTAATGGTTGCTCGTGGTGATTTAGGAGTTGAGATTCCAGCAGAAGAAGTGCCTTTAGTGCAAAAGCAATTAGTATTACGTGCTAAGCGGGCTAGAATTCCTGTGATTATTGCAACCCAAATGATGGAAACAATGATTACAAGTTTGACACCAACGCGTGCAGAGGTGAATGATGTTGCTAACTCGGTAATGGATGGAGCAGATGCAGTAATGTTGTCAGGAGAAACATCAGTTGGAAACTATCCAGTACAAGTGATCACACAAATGGCTAATATTATTAGAAGTGTTGAAGACTCAGATTTGATTAAGGTACCACAATCACCACCGCATATTAAAACTAAGCGTTACATCACAAAGTCTATTTGTTATCACGCAGCACATATGGCTAATGATATTAAGGCAAAAGCAATTTCTACATTAACAAACTCAGGATATACAGCCTTTCAAATATCGGCTTGGAGACCAAGCGCTCATATCTTAGTGTTTACCTCTAATAAGCGAATCTTAACACAGTTGAGTTTGCTTTGGGGTGTTGAAGCTTTTTACTATGATAAATTTGTAAGTACAGACGAAACTTTAGAAGATGTAAATGCCATTGCCTGTAAAAAAGGCTACCTAGAAGTAGGTGATATGTTAATTAGTTTAGCAGCAATGCCTATTCAAGAAAAAGGAATGGTAAATACGCTAAGAGTTACAGAGATTACGAGTTGTAGTTTTTAATATCTTAAGTTATTCGATATCGTAATAGAAATAAAAAATGCGTTAGCTATTTTGTGTAACGCATTTTTTTATGACTTTTTAGTTTACATGATCTAGGCAACAATACTTAATGTCTTTTTAGTTTCAACCCTATTTAACTTAGCTTCAAATTGATTACTTGTATTATTCTGCCCTCCAGCTTTTAAAGCTTTTTCTCCTGCAAAAAATGTTTTATGATCATCACCAAGATCTGAACCAGCCATTCTTTGGTGTTTTACACAGGAAACGTTTTTTCGTATTTCTTGTCTTTGCACATCTTTTACATAAGCCAACATGCCGTCTTCTCCAAAATAACCTTTAGTCAAATCATCCATGTGAAGAGCTGATGTATGATAGGTTGGCAACGTAATTAAGTGATGAAAAATTCCAGCTTCTTTGGCGCCATCTTTTTGAAATGTTCTAATTTTGTCGTCGGCGCGAAGGCATAGTTCTGAACCATCATATCGGGCATCCATTAAATTATTTTTGTCATAGGCTGTCATGTTTTTTCCTTCTGCAAGCATGTCTTCAAATACTTGATTTCTAAAGTTTAATGTCCAATTAAAAGAGGGTGAATTATTATAAACTAATTTGGCTTTTGGCTCCACTTCTCTTACTCTATTTACCATGTGTGCAATTTGTTTCACATTTGGTGTTGGTGTTTCGATCCATAATAAATCTGCACCATTTTGAAGACTAGTAATACAATCTAACACCACACGATCTATGTTTGAACCTTCTTTAAACTTATATAAACCGTTTGGTAATCTTACAGGACGAACTAATCTTCCGTCTCTTTTTAGAAGCACATCGTCTTCCCTAGCATCACAAATAGCAATTTCCTCTGCTTCGACAAAAGCTAAATATTGAGATGCTAAATCTCCAGGCTCTATACTAACAGGTAATTTTTGTGTTAAACCTGCACCTTCAGAATCTGTTCTAGCAACTATAATTCCATCATCTATTCCTAATTCTAAAAATGCATATCGAATAGCATTTAGTTTTGCTATAAAATCTTCATGTGGAACTGTTACTTTTCCGTCTTGATGTCCACATTGCTTCGCATCAGAGACTTGATTTTCAATTTGGATTGCGCAAGCGCCAGCTTCTATCATTTTTTTAGTAAGTAAATAGGTCGCTTCTTCATTACCAAAGCCGGCATCAATATCTGCTATAATAGGAACAATGTGTGTTTCATAATTATCAATCTGATCTTGTATATCTTCGCCATTTTCTAATCTTTTGAATAAATCATTCAGTTCTACGGCATCTGCTTGACGTAAAAAGGCATAGATTTCTGCTATAAGATTGGGTACTGCCGTTTTTTCGTGCATAGATTGATCGGGTAATGGTCCAAATTCTGAGCGTAATGCTGCAACCATCCAACCCGAAAGATATAAGTATCTTTTATTTGTCGTTTTATGATGTTTTTTTACAGCAATCATTTTTTGTTGTGCCACAAATCCATGCCAGCAACCTAGTGATTGGGTATAGTTTGACGAGTCTGCATCGTAAGCTACCATATCCTCTCTCATAATGGCAGCTGTATATTTGGCGATATCTAAACCTGTTTTAAAACGATTTTGAGTAATCATTCTGGCCGCACTCTCTGGTTGTATTGTATTCCAAGTGTGTCCATACTTTGCTTTAAGATTTCTTACTGTTTCTAAAGCAGAACTATAATTGCTTTGTGCTATATTTTTCATAATTTTGTGTTTACTTATTAAGATTTTTCGAGATTTTGATATGTTAGTCTCGCAAACTATTCCAGTAGTTGCGAGACATTTTTTTTATATATATTGGTATGCTGGAAGCGTTAAAAATTCTTCAAAATCCTCTGCAGTTACTAGTTTATTAAACAATTCTATTGCTAATTTAAATTTGGTATTTACAATGTGGTCTTGACCAACTTCTGTAATGATTTTTTCAACTTCATTATCAAAAATTTCATTAAACAAACCTTGTGTAAATAGTCTACCATCTTCCAGCTTGACTTCATTTTTTAACCATTGCCAGACTTGTGTTCTTGAAATTTCGGCAGTGGCAGCATCTTCCATTAAATTATAAAGCGCTACAGCTCCATGACCTCTTAACCACGCTTCGGTATATAAAACGCCAACATTAATATTTTTTCTAATCCCAGCTTCTGTTACTGTACCTAAAGGTCTTTCAACTAAGTCCTGTTCTGTTATTTTTACATCTTTTCGTAAGACATGTAATTGGTTTGATGTAGGCATGTGTTTGTCAAATTCGTTCATAGCAACTGCTACTAAATCTGGATGTGCAACCCAAGTACCATCATGACCGTTTTTTACTTCTCGCTCTTTGTCTTTTCGAACTTTTTCTAATGCAATTGCATTTGCTGCATTGTTATTTTTAATAGGAATTTGAGCAGCCATACCACCAATGGCTAGAATACCTCTTTTGTGGCAACGTTGAATAACTAACTTAGAGTAGGCATCCATAAAAGGAGTTGTCATCGTTACTTGATCACGATTAGGAACTACAAAGTTTGGATGGTTTCTAAACTTTTTAATGTAAGAGAAAATATAATCCCAACGTCCACAGTTCAAACCAGTAATATGATTTTTGAGCTCATAAATTATTTCGTCTAATTGAAAGCTTGCAGTAATGGTTTCTATTAGAACGGTGGCTTTAAAAGTTCCTTGTGGCACGTTTAAATAGTCTTGCGCAAAGGTAAAAACGGCGTTCCACCAGCGAGCCTCTAGGTAATGTTCTAACTTTGGAAGATAAAAATACGGAGCTGTACCTTGTGCTATCATAGTTTTGGTATTATGAAACACATATAAACCAAAATCTACTAGACTTCCCGAAGCGTCTTCATTATTAATAATAATATGCTTTTCATTTAAATGCAAACCTCTTGGTCTCACTAATAAAACTGCTGTTTTAGTATTTAATTTATACGACTTATCTTTTTTAGAATCGTATAATGAAATAGTTTGCTTGTTAGCATCTAATAGATTTTGTTGACCATCTATAATGTTTGACCAAGTTGGTGCATTACTATCTTCTAAATCGGCCATAAAGGTTTTAGCTCCAGAATTTAGAGCGTTGATAATCATTTTTCTATTAACAGGTCCAGTGATTTCTACACGTCTATCTTGGAGGTCTTTTGGAATGTCTCCTGCGGTCCAATTACCATCTCTAATATGTTTTGTTTCTTTTGGGAATTCAGGGAATTTTCCAGCATCGAAAACTAATTGTTCTTGTTCTCGTCTATCAATTAACTGTAGCCTTTTTGAATTAAACGTTTCATGCAATGCAGTTATAAAGGCTAAAGCGCTGTCTGTTAATATTTCTGGGTAGTAATTTTTAACTTCTTTAGAGAATTGTGTTTTCGGTAGTTTTAATAGTGTGTTTTCCATAGGATTATCATTTTACTCTACAATGATAAAACAAACATTTTAAAAAACCTAGCGAACGTTCGCTAAAAATATATATTCGCTAAAAGGGTGTTTTCGCAAAATATCCTATATTTGCTAATATGGAAGAAGAGTATATTAAACTTATATTTGGGTTAAAGTTAAAGCAGATAAGGACTGAAAAGAAGTTATCTTTATTTGGTTTGTCAAAACTTTCTGGTTTATCAAAATCATATTTAAACGAAATTGAAAAAGGGAAGAAATATCCAAAACCTGATAAAATCGCAATGCTTTCGGATAAGCTTGACGTTCCTTATGATCAAATGGTATCTTTAAAGTTAGATAAAAATTTAGCGCCAATAGGAGCACTATTACAGTCAAAAATTTTAAAGGAAATTCCTTTAGATTTGTTTGGTATTAAAGAGACCAATTTAATAGATATTGTAGCCAGTGCGCCTGCAAAAGTGAATGCATTTATTAGTACTATAATTGAAATTGCACAGCACTATAACTTTAGTAGAGAAAGTTTTTTCTTAGCTTCGGTACGCTCTTTTCAAGAAGCAAATAATAATTATTTTGATGATTTAGAACAGCAAGTTTTAATGTTCTCAAAAGCCTATCATGTTGATTTAACTACACATATTTCCTCAAATTACTTGGAAGAGATTTTAATTGAAGAGTATGGGTATAGTATTAACAATTCTGAATTAATTAAATATGAATCTTTAGAGAGTTTGCGTTCTGTTTTTGTTCCTAAATCCAAAACACTATTACTTGCTGACGGGATAGACGAAGCACAACGTTCTTTCATTTATGCTAAAGAGATTGCTTATAATTTTTTAGATATTAAGGATCGATTATATACTTTTCCTTGGATAAAATTTAAGAATTTTGATCAAGTACTTAATAATTTTTATGCCTCATATTTTGCTGGAGCTTTAATGATTCCTAAAGATGAATTGACAGTGCAACTAGAGACTATTTTTCAAAAAGAATCTTTTGACGAAGCCTTATTTATTAAAACGTTGGAAGCTTTCAATGCGTCACCAGAATCATTCTATCAACGCTTAACCAATATTCTTCCTAAAGCGTATAATATTCAAAATTTATTCTTTTTAAGGTTTACACACAAGGCAGATAGTGAAAAATTTGATTTAAAAAAGGAGCTTCATTTATCACACCAGCATTCACCTCGTGCTAATGAAGCCAACGAGCATTATTGCAGACGTTGGGTATCTGTAAATGTTTTGAATGATATTAGCAAAAATAAAAAGACTCACGAATTTGATATTCAAATATCTAATTACGAAGGTGAGAATACAACGTATTTAGTACTATCATCTGCCACTAAAGATCCCTTTAAAGACAATCAATATAGAAGTATAAGTATTGGGTTGTTGATTAATAAACAATTAGAACGCAAACTAAAATTCTTAAAAGATAAAACAATTAGAAGACAAGACGTAGGTGTAACCTGTGAGCGTTGTTCTATAAAAGAGTGTGAGGTGAGGCAAGCACCAGCATTAGTTTTAAATCAACTTACTAAAAACAAAAAAATTGAAAAGATTGTCGAAGTGTTAAATCAACAATTCGAGTAATAAATAAGTTTTAAAATTCAAACTTCAACTGTACACTAACAGATTTTTCTTTGGCTTCTAAAACTTTAATTTTAGATGTCTCCGTATTTAAATTAGATAACGAAATCCCTAATAATCGCACCGAGTTACTCATCTTTTCCTGAAATAATAAATCTTTCGCAGTTTCGAAAATGATACTTTTTTCACTAACAAAATAGGGTAACGTCTTGCTTCGAGTTTGCAACGTGAAATCGCTATACTTGATTTTTAAAGTGATTGTTTTTCCTGAAACTTTACTCTTTTTAAGCCTCTTGGCAACTTCTTCTGTAATATGATCTAGCTTTTCTAGCATGAAAATTTCCGAAGATAAATTCTCACTAAACGTTCGTTCGGCAGCAAGAGATTTTCTAATTCGGTTGGGTTTCACGTCACTATTGTGGATACCTCTTACAACATGATAATAGTAGCTACCTGACTTTCCGAAGTGGTCATCTAGATAATCTAATGATTTTCCTTTTAAATCTTGACCAGTAAAAATTCCTTTTTGGTACATTTTTTCGGCAGTCACTTTACCAACACCATAAAATTTCCTGATGTCTAAATCTTCTAAGAACTGAAGTACTTCTTCTGGATTAACTGTTTTTTGTCCGTTGGGTTTGTTATAATCGCTAGCTACTTTAGCAATAAACTTGTTGATAGAAATTCCTGCAGAGGCTGTTAAGCCTACCTCAGTAAAAATCCGGTTTCTAATCTCTTGAGCTAATAATGAAGCACTTGGGTTGCCTTTTTTATTCGCAGTAACATCAAGATAAGCTTCGTCAAGGGATAAGGGTTCAACAAGATCTGTGTAGTCATGAAATATGTGTCGTACTTTTTTAGAAATCTCATTATAGCGATCAAAATTTGTCTTTACAAATATGAGTTCTGGACATAGCTTTATCGCTAATCGTCCAGACATTGCGCTTTTTATACCAAATTTTCGTGCTTCATAACTTGCAGCGCTAATGACACCCCTTGCACCACCGCCACCAACTGCAATGGCCTTACCTCTAAGTTCTGGATTATCAAGCTGCGCTACAGAGGCGTAAAACGCGTCCATATCTACATGAATAATCTTTCTAATTGGTAAATCATTTAGCATAAAGCAAATTTATAATATCTTTGATTTAATTGACGCTTCATTTATGAAACTTATACAAACACTTTTAGGATTTACTTTTTTATTATTAGTATGGTCTGCTATAAATCCTTACGACTATTTTACATGGTTTTTAGAGGTTTTACCAGCTATAATAGGTGTCTTGGTTCTTGTCATTACCTTTAAAAAATTTAGATTTACAAATTTTGTATATGTACTTATTTTTGTCCATTGTACAATTCTTATTATAGGTGGACACTATACTTATGCAGAAGTCCCATTATTTGATTGGATTCAAGAGGCTTTTAATCAATCCAGAAATAATTATGATAAGATAGGTCACTTTGCGCAAGGTTTTGTGCCGGCAATGATTACAAGGGACTTATTATTTCGCAAAAAAGTTGTGCAGTCTAATAGTTGGCTCAATTTCGTTGTCGTATGTATTGCCATGGCAATAAGTGTGACCTATGAGTTTATAGAATGGGGAGTGTCGCTTTTAACAGGTGAAGGGGGAGATTCTTTTTTAGGAACTCAAGGGTATATTTGGGATACGCAATCTGATATGTTTTATGCAACGATTGGTGCAATTTTAGCTTTGATTTTCTTCGGAAAATATCATATCAGACAAATAAACAAACACGATTTAAATTAATTAAAGATTCCCGTTTTTAGGGGAACTAAAGATGATAGAAATAGAACGTAAATTTTTAGTCAAATCAGAAGATTTTAAAACAGAATCTCATAAACACACACGAATTATTCAAGGCTTTTTAAATACGAATCCTGAACGAACAGTTAGAGTGAGATTGAAAGGAGATAAAGGGTATCTAACTGTTAAAGGAAAATCAACTAACGATGGTTTATCTCGTTTTGAGTGGGAAAAAGAAATCTCTAAATTAGATGCTGAAGGGCTTTTTAAATTATGTGAAAAAGGTCTTATTGATAAAATCAGATACGAGATTAAAATTAGACAACATGTGTTTGAAGTGGATGTATTTTCTGAAGAAAATCAAGGTTTAATAATTGCTGAAGTTGAATTAAATCACGAAGAAGAAACTTTTGAGAAACCAAATTGGCTCGGACAAGAAGTCACAGGTGACAAACGCTACTATAATTCGCAATTAAGTCGGCACCCTTTCAAAAATTGGGTATAAAAAACCACTCTATTTATCATTTCGACTAGCGTAACGTACAAAGAGTAGTTTTTAATTACTTTGAAGACTTACTAGATTTTCTTAGCGCAACAGTCTTTTTTACAATCGTCTGCACAAGCCCCTTTTTTTGCGTCTTTTGCTTTATCTGCACAGCAGGCTTTCGAACAATCTGCTTCGCATTCATGTTTTTCCGATGAAAAATCTTTTACGGTATGCATGTTTCTTACTTTGTAAGTGTCCCCTGCTTTTGCAACAGCTTCCTCCAATGTATTTGGAGTTACCATAGCTTCGTCGTACTCTACCATTGCTAATTCTTTCTCAAAATCTACTTTTGCAGATTTCACACCATCCATTTTAGCAATTTTCTTTTCAATAGTCTTAGCGCAACCCATTGCACAAGTCATACCTTCAATACCAAATTCTGCCTTGGCATACGTGGCATTGGGATTTAATTTTTTAGCTGCCTTTGTATTGACTTCAGAAGTGATTTCAACAGTTTTCACTTCTGGTTCTTTATCACTTTTACAGGCAACTAGTGATATTGGAGTTAATGCAATAGCCAATATGTTTTTCAAGGTATTCATAAGAGTTTTTAATAAGTGTTCAAACAAACATAATAAATATTGATGTTCCTTGCATATAAATTAACGAAATTTGTGAATTACTTAATAAATCTTATGAGAGAAACTACCAAAAAATGGGTTTTCCTGTTTGTATTAGCACTAATTTGGGGAAGCTCGTTTATTTTGATAAAAAAATCCTTATTGGGTTTAACACCTTATCAATTAGGTGCATTGCGAACTATTATTTCTGGTTTGTTTTTGTTTTCAGTTGGGTTAAAGAGCTTGAAAGTCATTAAAAAAAACGAATGGAAATGGGTTGTGATTTCAGGTTTTATAGGTTCATTTATACCTGCCTTCTTATTTGCAATTGCAGAAACCGAAATTGATAGTGCGATTACTTCAATTTTAAATTCATTGGTCCCATTGAATGCTATTTTACTAGGGTTTACAATTTTTAAAATTGGTTTCTCAAGACGCCAATTGTTTGGCGTTATTATTGGGTTTATTGGTACAAGTATATTGATTTTTCAAGGCGCAGATTTAAATCCAGATCAAAATTATTTATATGCAGGCTTCGTAATTATTTCAACAGTTATGTATGCCCTTAATGTGAACATTATAAAGAAGTATCTTCAAAATGTAAAACCTTTGAGTATTGCGACAGGTAATTATGTTGCAATTATGATTCCTGCCATTGTAGTATTACTGTTTACAGATTTCTTTTCTGAAAGTACATTTACACATAAAGATTTTCAAATGTCAATGGTATATGTTATTGTTTTGTCTTTATTTGGAACAGCGCTTGCCAAGGTTTTATTTAATACACTGGTTCAAATATCTACACCAGTATTTGCCTCTTCGGTAACCTATTTGATGCCAGTTGTTGCTTTGGCTTGGGGTTTATTGGATGGCGAAACATTTGGGCCTTTGCAGATTGTTGCTAGTGTGATTATCCTGTTGGGTGTTTATTTGGCTAATAAAGGAAGGTATAAAAAAAACCCGAAGTATTAATTACTCCAGGTTTTTTTAAATAAAATATGTAGTAAGCTTACTTAAAATCTGCTTCTGTTACACCCTCATTAAATTTAATATCAGTAGAATTTAATATAATAATTTGTGGACCAGCAGTAATTTTTTGAGTAAAAGGCATCATCACACCATCTACTTCTTTATAGTTTGATACATCTTCAATAGTCGTTACACTTTGACCTTGCGCTTCTGTGGTGGATTCTGATCGCATTAGTAAACCAGTTTCTACATTGTAGAATCTATTTGAAACTTCGCCACCTTTAGTCACTTTGATTTTGTAAGCATCGACACCACTTAAAGGAACTATAGCTTCTAACTCTAGCGAGGTCACCTCCATATAAATTTCCGGAAACAATCCCTTTTCAGATTGTTTGCTAGAAAGCTCTTTTTCAGTCATTGGAATTTTCATTCCTTGTTGTTCACTGTATCCTGCAGCACCATCAAACTTTTGTTTCATTACAGTACCCATACCTTCAATCATCATTTCCATAGACGTTTTATTTGGAGCCATGACTTTTATAATTGCTTTTGGTTTGAAAGGAGCTCCTTCAATTGTAACATCTGCATTAGATAATACCGAGTTTACTTTTTCTAAATTACTTTTTCCTCCTATAGCTGTGATGTAGGTATCAATTACTGTTTGTGCTGTTACTCCTGAAGGGATTGGTTTTGAAAAAACGGGTTTATCAACTGAATTTGCATACGTGTCAAAATACATTATTGGAATTCCTGTTTTTTCAAGGTTATCTAAGACATCACTACCTTTACCAACAATTACGATTCTAGCATTTTCAGATTTCATGTATTTATTAGCTACGCGTGTTACATCATCTGCGGTTACGGCATTAATTTTTTGTAAAAACGTTTTGTAGAAATCATCTGGAAGATCATTTAACTTTATGTTTAGTGCGAAGCGGGCAATTGTTTGAGGGCTTTCTAGCGCCATTACAAATTGACCAACGTATGCAGCTTTTACATTTTTAAGTGTTTCTTGTTCTACAGGTTCTGTTCTAATACGATTCATTTCTTTTAAGGTTTGAACCACAGCGCTATCTGTAACCATATTTCTAACAGATGCTCCAGCTGTAAATCGAGCGGCGTATTTATCAGTCCCTACATTAGAACGTGCGCCATAAGTATACCCATTCGCTTCACGAAGATTCATGTTTAAGTAACTACTAAAATCTCCTCCAAAAATTCTATTTGCAATTAATACCGCATGATAGTCTTCGTCTTTTGTTTGTAAATCTACATTGTTCGTTATTGAAATATTAGATTGTACGGCATTAGGCATATCTACAAAGTTAATTTGAGTGTATTGTGCATTGGGAGCTTCATTTGGTACAGTATATTCTACGCCGACAGATTTTTCCCATTTAGAAAAATATTTTTCTATTTGCTTTTTAACATCTTTAAACTTGACATCGCCAACAACAACTAAGTACGCTTCGTTTGGATTAAAGTAGGTCTCATAAAAAGCTACCGCGTCACCAAACATCACGTTTTTTACGGTTTCTTCAGTTGTGAATTCGCCATAAGGATGCTTTTTTCCATAAGATAAAGCGTTACCGACTCGACCAGCAATAGCATCTATGCTTTTTTCATTAGACTTTAAACCGTCAATAAGTTGTGCTTTTTCTTTATCAAACTCTTCTTCAATTAATAATGGGTTGATTGCAGCACCTGCCATTAACTCTAAAATACGATCTGAGTATTTTGATAATGAGCTAGCAGAAGCACCACGAGCACTAAAGTTGATATTCGCTCCTAAGAAATCCACTTCTTCATTGAACTCATCTTTAGAAATGTTTTTAGTCCCATTACCCATCATACTTCCAATTAAGCTCTCAACTCCTGCTTTATCACCAGTAGTCATTGGCTTATTGTCTATAGTTAGCGAGAAAGATACTCTAGGTAATTTATGATTTTCTACAACTAAAACAGTTAATCCGTTTTTTAGCGTAAATTCTTCAGGTTTCTCGAATGAAATTTTTGGAGCAGGTCCTGGTTCTGGCATTTTAGTGCGATCAACTTGTGCAAACGCACCAACCGACATTAAAAAGGCTACTATTATTATTGATATTTTTAATTTCATGTGTATATTTTTAATTTGTTTTTTATGGTCACATATTACATCCATATAATTATTTCCTTGTGAGATTTAATTAGTTAAAAGGGATGTTTCATTTTGATTTATTCTTTAGTTGTCAGTGTTTTCTTTTGGTAAGTATTCTAATTCAACACGTTGGTTTGGATTCAAGTATTTCTTTACCACATCTTGAATTTCTTGTCTAGTGATTGATCTATAGATCTCAATTTCAGTATTGATAAGATTAATATCATCGTATAACATGTAATTTGTTACTAAAGATCCAGCGATACCTTGAATACTTGAATTGGAATTCACGTATCTGTTTTCAAATTTATTCTGAAGTTTTTGAAAATCATTTTCAGAAATTAAGTCATTTTGCATTTTTACGATTTCCTCATCAATTTCAGCAAGTAAGGTTTCTAAAGTTGTTTCACCTAATGGAAGGCCATAAAGAATATACATACCACCATCCATTTGCTCTACGTATAGTGTTCCAGTTTGAAGTGCTAATTTCTTGTCATCAACTAACTCCTTAAATAATTTAGATGTTTTACCATCACTTAGATAAGCAGAAACCATATTTAAAATATAAGAGTCACGTTCTTTAAACCCTGGTGTTCTATATCCAGCCATAATTGCTGGTATTTGAATATTCGGGTCATAAAACGTAGCTTTAATAGTTTCTTCAATTGGTTCTTCTTTTGAGAAATTTCTACTTGGTGTTGGTCTACTCTCAACATCTTTAAAATATTTTTCAACTAATTTTTTAGCTTCTTTTTTGTCAATATCTCCAGCAACAACGAGGGCTGCATTATTAGGTCCATACCAGTCTTTAAAGTATTGTTTGAATTCTTCTAGAGTAGAGGCATCTAAATCTGCCATTTCACCTATATTCTTATTTTTATAAGGATGAACTTTAAATAAGTTCTCACTTATTGCAAATAAAAACTGACGATAAGGCTGGTTGTCGTAGCTCGAGCGCTTTTCTTCTTTTACAACCTCGTTTTGAGTATCCACACCAACTTGGTCAATAACAGGGTGAAGCATGCGTTCAGATTCCATCCAGAGCCCTAACTCTAAATTATTAGATGGAAATACTTCGTAATAATAGGTTCTATCAAGAGATGTATTCGCATTATTACTACCGCCATTTGAAGATACAATCTTAAACCATTCTCCACGGTCTATATTTTTAGTTCCTTCAAATAAGAGGTGTTCAAAAAAGTGAGCAAAACCTGTGCGAGGAGCAACAGCTGTTCCTCCTAAATCTTTTCCTCCAACATTATACATTACACCAACAGTCACTACAGGAGCAGTGTTATCTTGGTGTAAAATAACGTGAAGTCCGTTATCTAAGTCAAATTCTTCAAATTCAACCTGTTGAGCCTTGGCAGACAAGCCAACTAGCATCAAAGAGGCTAAAATTAATAGGTAGTTTTTCATTGTGAGTTTGTTTTAAGTTAATTGTGGTTTTGTGTTAATTTTTTCAATATGGAATACAAGTGTTTCATTTCGTTAAAATGTTACACGATTCTTACAAAAATAGTAAATAGCAAGATTTATTTTATTGTTTTTAATGCAAAATATATCATAAAATTACAACGGAAAGGCTTGAAAATGAAAGCTAGAAGACTATTTTTTGGATTTCAAAATTATTAAAGCAAGGTTAAAACGTATTATCTCCTTGAAAATTTATATATCGTTTGTGAATTAACGAATTAGAATGTATATTTGCACCCGCTTTCTGAGTAGAAAGCATACATTTTTAACAAAATATAATTAATAAAAACGCTATGTACGCAATTGTAGAGATAGCAGGGCATCAATTTAAAGTTGAAAAAGACCAAAAAGTTTTTGTTAACCGTTTAGCAACAGAAGAAGGTAAGAAAGTAGATTTCGATAACGTTCTTTTAATTGGTGATGGTGACAATATTACTTTAGGCGCCCCAGCTATAGACGGAGCACTAGTAGGTGTAAAAGTCTTAAGGCACCTTAAAGGTGACAAAGTAATCGTTTTCAAAAAGAAGAGAAGAAAAGGTTACCGTGTTAAAAACGGTCACAGACAATCTTTATCTGAAATCGTAATTGAAAGCATTGTTGCTTCAGGAGCTAAAAAAGCTAGTCCAGCCAAAGCTGAGAAAGCAGCTCCAAAAAAAGAAACTAAAAAAGCAGAAGCTAAGCCAGCCGCGAAAGTTGAAGAGGATACTCGAGACTTAAGTCAAATGACTGTTGCTGAGTTAAAAGAAATGGCAAAAGCGAAAGGAATCGAAGGTCTTTCTTCTATGAAGAAAGCTGATTTAATTGCTGCTTTAAGCTAAATATTAACAAATAAACCCTTAAGACAATGGCTCATAAAAAAGGAGTAGGTAGTTCTAAAAATGGTAGAGAATCAGAATCAAAACGTTTAGGTGTTAAGATATTTGGTGGGCAAGCTGCAATAGCTGGTAACATTATCGTTAGACAAAGAGGTAATACGCATCATCCAGGTGAGAATGTGTATGGCGGAAAAGATCACACTTTACATGCTAAAGTAGATGGTTTAGTGAAATTCACAAGGAAGAGAGACAATAAGTCGTATATTTCTATTGTGCCTTTTGAGGCTTAATTGAATTTTATCTCATAATATTAAAAACCCATTCTAATTTTAGAATGGGTTTTTTGTTGTTTCTACTTTTATCTGCAATGAAGCCCGTGGTTAAGGGTTTATAAGGTTAATTAATCTACAATTTCCATTTTCTTCAATAGAAAGCTTGCATTCATATTTTGACAAATTCCTTTTTTGAATTTGTAATCAAAATAGAGCTCATCGTTGACGATTTCGGCATCAAAATAATAGTTTTTGACTTCTTGGAGTTCTTGGGAAATTTTACAAAGACTCAAATCGTGCGTCGCAATAATACCTGTAGCCTTCCCGGCTACTAATTTCTCTACGAATTTTCTTGAACCAATAGCTTTATCTGTACTATTTGTTCCTTTTAGTATTTCATCGAGTATAATGAAATAAGGTTCTTTGACTATAGCATCAACGATGAATTTTAAGCGTGTTAATTCTGAAAAGAAATAACTACTATTATCTGCCAATGAATCACTCGTTCTCATACTTGTAATTAGTTTTACTGGATAATAGTTGCTTGATGAGGCACACACGGGTAGTCCTACATTTGCCATAACAATATGTAATGATATTGTACGTAAAAAGGTGCTTTTACCTGCCATGTTGGCTCCAGTCACAATGAAAAATTCTTTATTATTTATAGACACATTACTTGTAATGCGTTTGGTTTTATAGAGTAAGGGATGCCCCAAATCTTTAGCATCTATGATAGCATGCTCTCTAGAAATTTTAGGATAGATTTGATCTTGATGGTTAAACCCGTAGTTTCCTAAACTGTTATAGGCGTCAAAAAAGGAAACGACTTCGAACCAATCTTCTACTTTATTGGCATAGGTTGAAATCCATTGTTCTACTCTATATGCGTTTCTGACGTCAAGTAGTAAATAGCCGTTGCCCAATATGGCACCAAATAGATTATTTCTGTTATCTAGGGCATCTAAGCATTTGGAAAAATCGGCGAAAATTTGTGAAGCTTTTTTGTGCTCAGAATTAATTTGTTGCTGCTTGCCTTGTAAAACCTTTGATGTAAATGTCGCGTTTTCTATTTGTAATAATAAGGAGGCGTACTGTCTAAAAGTCTCTTTCGTTTTATCTGCATTTAGAGCTAATATATTAACTTTTTTAAAGTAGATTCCTGTGATACCTAAACCGGCGAAAATCCAGTATCCAAAATAGCTAATTCCTAAGACTTTCAAGATTGCCAAGCCTAGTAAAATTCCAGATATGGATGCAAATAACCAAGTCGCGAAAAGCATATATTTTGGAATAAACGTTTTGTGAGTCTTGAGCCAATTTATTATTGTGTGTGCCGGAGTTTCTGTTTTTATGAGGCTTTTAGTTGCGGTGTAAAGTTGAGTCCATTCTGTTTTGTGTGATAATTCTTTGATAGCGTCTTGTCTGTTTTCAATATCAGAAACCTTATTTGCTTTTAGTGCGTTTGCAAGTTGCGATTCACTTTCCGAAGAACTAGTTCTGTTGATATACTGAAAAAAGGAACCTTTTCCGAAGAGATCAATATCCAAACTATAAAAATGCAGTGGATCTTGAAATTGCTCGCCGGAAGGTCTATGATGAAAATCACCAGAAGCTATTTTTAATTCTTCTTCATTAATAGTCACTAAGGATTTGTGGAGTTCTCGTTTCGCCTTTTTATTGGTGTATTTTGACAATAGAAAAATAAAAATTGCTATTCCTAAAACACCTGTAGCTATAGCCGCTTGCCAATTGGGTAGCACTATATAAATTGAAAATCCTGTAACTAGAAAGGTTATTAAGCGCAACAAGCTATATGTTAGGAGTTGCTTTTTAAGTGTACTAACTGCGATTATATGCTTTTTTAATTGGTTTTTATAAAATGTTATTGAGTGGTCCATAAGTGTATTTAAGTCATAAAGAAACGAAAAACCCAAGTCGTGACAACTTGGGTTTAAATATATTTATATTATAGCGGTTTTACTACCCTTTCAATGATGCTGATAAATATTCACGGTTTAAACGTGCTATATTTTCTAAAGAAATACCTTTAGGACATTCCACTTCACATGCTCCGGTATTTGTACAGTTACCAAATCCCTCTTCATCCATTTGTTTTACCATATTTAAAACACGGTCTGTAGCCTCTACTTGACCTTGAGGTAATAAAGCGAATTGCGATACTTTTGCAGCTACAAATAGCATAGCACTTGAGTTTTTACAACTTGCTACGCACGCACCACAACCAATACAAGTTGCGGCAGAGAACGCGTTATCTGCATCCTCCTTATTAATAGGGATAGTATTCGCATCAATAGTGTTTCCTGATGTATTTACAGATATAAATCCACCTGCCTGTTGAATACGGTCAAAAGCTGTCCTATCAACTACTAAATCTTTAATCACCGGAAAAGCCTTAGCTCTCCAAGGCTCAATAACTATAGTCTCTCCATCTTTAAACGTACGCATGTGCAATTGACATGTGGTTATTAAACGGTCTGGTCCATGTGCTTCTCCATTTATATAGAGTGAGCATGAACCGCAAATTCCTTCACGACAATCATGATCAAATGAAACAGGTAAGTCCCCTTTCTCTATTAACTCATTATTTAAGACGTCTAACATTTCAAGAAAAGACATATCTGGAGAGATATCGCTGATCTGGTAAGCAACCATTTTTCCTTTATCGTTTGCGTTTTTTTGACGCCATATTTTTAACGTTAAATTCATAGCTTTTCTTTATTTATAACTTCTTTCTTTCACTTTAATATTCTCGTAAGTCAGTTCTTCTTTATGAAGGACTGCATCTTTTGGCTCTCCTTTATATTCCCAGGCAGAGACATATTGAAATTCTTTTCTACGAACAGCCTCTCCTTCTGGAGTTTGGTATTCATCTCTAAAGTGTCCACCAGCAGATTCTTCGCGTTCCAAAGCATCTTTAGCGAATAATTCTCCTAATTCAAGGAAATCTGCGACACGTCCAGCTTTCGCTAATTCTTCGTTGAATTCATTCTCTGTTCCTGGGACACGAACATCTTTCCAAAATTCTGCTCTGAGTTCGGAAATTTCAGTAATTGCAGATTTTAAATCTTCTGCGTTCCTTGCCATTCCACATTTATCCCACATAATTTTGCCTAAACGTCTATGGAAATAATCTACAGAGTGCGTCCCGTTATTGTTAATTAAATGGTTAATGTTTTTTCTTACTTCAGCTTCGGCCTCTTCAAACTCTATTGTGTCTATAGAAATTGGACCTGTTCGAATATCATCAGATAAATAATCTCCTATGGTATACGGTAACACAAAATAACCATCTGCTAAACCTTGCATTAATGCCGATGCACCAAGTCTGTTAGCACCATGATCTGAGAAATTAGCTTCTCCAATGGCATATAATCCTGGAACATTAGTCATGAGGTTGTAATCTACCCAAAGTCCACCCATTGTATAATGTACTGCAGGATAAATCATCATTGGCGTTTCATAGGGATTTTCATCAACAATTTTCTCATACATCTGGAATAAATTCCCATATTTGGTCTTAATAATGTCTTGTCCTAATTTTTTAACGAGAGCATCATCATTTTCATCTAAACCCTTAACATGGGCTTGCTCTTTTCCGAAACGCATAAAGGCAGAAGCAAAATCTAGATAGACAGCTTCACCAGTAGCATTGACTCCAAAACCAGCATCACTACGTTCCTTGGCTGCACGAGAGGCCACATCGCGAGGGACTAAATTACCAAATGCAGGATAACGGCGTTCCAAATAGTAATCGCGATCTTCTTCTGCGAGCTGCGTTGGTTTTAATTTTTTATTTTTTATAGCTTCAACATCTTTTAAATGTTTTGGAACCCAAATACGTCCATCATTACGCAAAGACTCAGACATTAATGTTAATTTAGACTGATGATCTCCAGAAACAGGAATACAGGTTGGGTGAATTTGTGTGTAACAAGGATTTGCGAAGTTTGCACCACGTTTGTGTGCTTTCCAAGCTGCGGTTACATTAGATCCCATAGCATTAGTAGATAAGAAAAAGACGTTTCCATATCCTCCAGTTCCTAAAACTACGGCATGAGCTGAATGTCTTTCTATTTCACCTGTAATTAGGTTTCTTGTAATAATTCCTCTAGCTTTTCCATCAACTTTTACAACGTCTAACATTTCGTGACGGTTGTACATTTTGATTTTACCACGACCTATTTGACGGTTCATGGCAGAATAAGCTCCCAATAATAATTGTTGTCCAGTTTGGCCAGCTGCATAAAATGTTCTAGAAACAAGTACGCCTCCAAATGAACGATTATCTAATAATCCACCATATTCACGAGCAAAAGGAACACCTTGAGCAACGCATTGGTCAATAATATTTGTAGACACTTCAGCTAAACGGTATACATTAGCTTCACGAGAACGGTAGTCGCCTCCTTTTACAGTGTCATAAAATAATCTGTATGTTGAATCTCCATCACCTTGATAGTTTTTTGCTGCGTTTATTCCACCTTGTGCTGCAATTGAGTGCGCACGTCTTGGAGAATCTTGAAAGCAAAACGCTTTAACATTATAACCAAGTTCGGCTAATGTAGCAGCGGCAGATCCGCCAGCTAAACCAGTACCAACAACGATAACATCTATGTTACGTTTGTTTGCTGGATTGACTAAATCGATGTGATTTTTATAATTGGTCCATTTGTCTGCAATTGGACCTTGAGGTATTTTTGAATCTAAAGCCATAAATCTCTCTGTGTATTAATGATTAAAGTAATGAAACAGTGCAATAAAAATGAATCCTAAAGGAATACCAATAGCGTACACTTTACTAAACCCTACTAATGCTTTGGTATATTTATTATTTGCTCCAACCGATTGGAATGCGGAGTTGAAACCATGTAATAAATGTAGTGATAGAAATATGAAAGAAATGACATAAAGTGCAACTCTCCAAACATCTACAAACTTATGTTGTAAATGTTCCATATATCTATAACCACTTTCTGTATTGTTTGGATCTATAAGACCAGACATATCGCCTTCTATAAATTTAATGTTTATTTCTGGAAACCAAAAGTCATAAAAATGAAGCCCCATAAATCCTAAAATAGCTAAGCCACTCCAAATCATGTTTCTACTCATCCAAGTAGAATTTGCGCCACCATTATTTTTAGCATAACTAATCTGTCTTGCACTATTGTTTTTAATTTCTAAAACAAATCCCATTACAAAATGGAAGACAACACCAAAAATTAAAATGGGTTGCGCAATAAATTGCACTGCCCAAAATGTTCCCATAAAGTGAGACGCCTCGTTAAAAGTATCTGCACTAAAAACCGATAGGATATTAATTGCAAAATGTTGAAGTAAAAAAATCATTAGGAAGAGTGCTGAAAGTGCCATAGCAAATTTTCTTCCAATCGATGAATTTAAAATTCCGCTCATTATAATTGTAGTTAATTATTTGTACTACAAAGATAGGGCTCATAGGCTTGTACAGCAAATTTTACTTTCTATTTTATTTATTTAGAATGGGTATAATTAAAAGTTGAATCTCGGGTTTACAATAGAATTGTAAATGGAACCAAATTGATAACTAAAACCGACACTCACAAAATAGTTATATCCTGATTGTAATTGTTGCTGTTGAAGCAGCAGTTCTTCTAAGGATACGTCGCCTGCTGGAAGGTTTATTTGGTCTCTAGTTATTCTGTAATTTCCGCTGACATTAAAATTAAAGCCTTTAAAAACCCGAATATTAGCCCCTACAAAAAAGCCTAAATTATTTAATTTAGTATCGTGTAAATACTGATTGAATGATGCTTCACCATTAAGATTCCCCCATTCTTGACGGATACTTCCTCCCAATTGAACGGAGTGTTGAAACAGGAGTTCTTTATCCTCTCCAAATACAGAGCGCTGGATATAATTGTTAAATACCATTCCATTGCGATAAGATATAATTAATTGCTTCTTAGCCGATTTTTGATATTCAAAAAAATTATATTCTATAGCGGGTCTTAATCTCCAAAATAAATCATAATTACTAAATGTGGATGTTCCTATGTTTCCGAAGAAACCATAGGACCAATGATCATTTATACTTATAACATCGCTAATATTTATAGATTTGCTGTTGTTTATTGCAACAATATCGTCACCATCAAAAGTGAAAGTTGATCTGTTTTCACCAAAACGTGCTCTAAACGAAAATTTATTTTTTTCAGTAACCCGTCGTGCTGAAACATTAATATTTAAATTGCTTGAGCTATTAGTTTCTTGCCCATTTAAAAAACCATTTGCGCCAACTTGAAACACCCAATAATTCCAAGGATCTACTTCATCTTTTTCGTCAGTTTCATTTTCTGGGATTGGAACAGATACAGAAATATTTGTTAAAGTGCCTTTAGAAATCCAAAACCTGACAAGTCCAAGTTTAATGTATTCCAGAGTTCGTTGTCTTTCGTCATCTCTCGTCATATTAGAGTCTGTAGAAAAAGAAAGCTTGTAATTGATGTTTTCAAACTCATTTTTGCCAATAAACTCAATATCGTACAAACGGCCTCCACTACCATTGCGTTGAGTGATAAAAAACAAGTGAACATCACTAATTCCTTGATCTCTTACAAATTGAACATTCCCAAGATTTTGTCTCATGTATGTATTATCACAGACGTTGCAATCGAGAAAAATTTTGAGTTTATTATTTACATCCCCTTGAGAAAATACAAAAGAAGCGGAAAATAATGCTAGAAGCAGTAGGGCGGACTTTAACATAACTTATGATAGTTTATAGTGACAAATATCTAGTTATCTAACGCAAAACAAAGTGTTTTAGTCCTTTTAACAAGACTTTAATGCAATGGTAGGTGAAAGCGGTAATACGAAATGTCAATTAAATGTAAAAGAAGTGTGAAATCTTGTAAAGAGTATTTCTTTAAGAAAAAAATGAAATAAAAAAAGACCTCTTAGATTATTTAAAACTTAAAAGGTCTTTAGGGTTAAAAAGTATACATTTATTTTACTTCGAATGTTGTTTTTTCATCGCCAACTTGAATCGTATACTTGCCTTTTGGTACGTAATACTTGTCATTTTTAGCCTTATTAATATCAATACTAGAGTTTTCTTTGAGCAATGACTTTCGGCCTTTTTCAGTAATAGTCAAATCGTATGTTGTGTAATTATAGCCTTCGTCTGCTTTAACTGTTAAGTCGTTCAATAGTGCTCCTTTTTCAGAATAAATTTTCATTGTTTTTTCTTCGGAAACATTAGAATAAAAAGTGACGTCTATTTCTGGTTCGTAAGCATCAAACCACTTACTCCACGCACTTCCCCAACGAGAAGAAAACCTGGTGTCACTACTCTTAAATAGGGTTGTGTTTTTAGACTGCATTTCAGCATTCATTTGTTGCAATGGGGTAATGTCTGTTTGGTATATGCTTCGGCCATGTGTTCCAATTAATAAGTGCTTTGCTTCTGGTTGAATCACAATATCATGGACTGCAACATTTGGAAGTCCGTTGCTAAATGCTTCCCAATTGTTTCCATTATTGAAGGAGATATAGGCTCCATTATCGGTTCCTAAATATAAAATGTTTTCATTTTCAGAATCTTCTCGTATCACATTAACTGGCGATGAAGGAATATTAGAGCTAATGTTTGTCCAAGTTTCCCCATAGTCATCACTCATATAAGCGTAGACCTTAAAATCATCAAAACGGTAACCGTTAAGTGTTGCATAAACCCTTTCTTTTTTGTGCTTTGAAGCTATAACGCGACTTACCCAGAGATCTTCTGGTAGTGTTTTTGAGATGTTTCTCCAATTGCCACCAGCATCATTTGTAATGTATATTAGTCCATCATCACTGCCCGTATAAATTAACCCGAATTGAAAAGGAGATTCACTAATTGAAGTTAACGTACCATAAGCCACATTTCCTTTTCTACCTCCATTAGTGAGATCACCAGAAATAGCTGTAAAATCTGTTCCTTGATTCATGGAACGCATCAATTTATTTCCACCTAGATATAAAATATCTTGATTGTGAGGAGAGAGTAAAATAGGTGTTTGCCAATTAAAGCGATACGGTGTTTCTCCTAATTTATGCTTTGGTTGGATATAAGTTTGCTCTTCAGTTTTTAGATTAAGTCTGTAATAGTTTCCAAATTGGTAACCCGTATAAACGACGTTATGGTCTCTACTATCAATTTGAATTTGCATACCGTCTCCACCCATAATGCTTTTCCAAGGATATTGCCCAGTTTGATGCCAGCTTTTATCTTCGGGAGCACCAAAAGCACCTTTCCAGACACCATTATCTTGTAAACCTCCATAAACATTATAAGGTTTTTCATTGTCTACATTAATAGCATAAAATTGTCCAACCGAAGGGGAGTTGTTTTTAATCCAATTGTCACCATCATCATAGGTGATATTTACACCACCATCATTACCATTGATGAGGTGATTAGGGTTTTTAGGATTGATCCAAAGTGCGTGATGATCTGCATGCACATTTTCTGCACTAATCGACGTGTATGTTTTACCACCATCTTTAGATTTAACTATTGGTACACCATAAATATAAATATTGTCTGCATTGTTAGGAGCGACATAAATATGTCCAAAATAATAACCGTAACTGTAATAAATATCATCTAAATAATCGTCATGCGTTTTTTTCCAAGAGAGACCACCATCTGTGCTTTTATAAACTTCGGTTCCAATAACAGGCGAATCAAATAACATAAAATTAGCGTCTTCAAGATATTTGGAGAGATCAATTGGCTCAACGTTGCCACTTCTAACCATTTGTTTTACGTTTTCTGCTTTGTATTTTTCTTGAAACCCATTCATTTTCAAGTATTCATTTAATTTTTTGTCTTCTAACTTTAGAAAAGTATCAGTTGTCATCGTTTTGAAATCATCTTTTGACAACACGTTTGAGCTTTCCTCTTTTTCTTCTGAAGGTCTGCGAAACTGACTATCATGAACTGCATAAACAATGTTGTTATCATATACTGCTAATCCAATTCTACCAACACCTTGACCCGTTGGAAAACCACTTTTTTCAGTAGAAACTTTAGTCCAAGTAGTCCCTGCATCTGTGCTCTTATAGATGGCAGAGTTATTCCCACTCCCGTCAAAATTCCATGCTTTTCGGCTTTTGGTCCAAGACGATGCAAACATTATATTGTAGTCGTTTGGGTTGGTTTGGACATCTATAATTCCGCTCATATCGTCAACAAATAATTTTTGCGACCAGGTTATTCCGCCATCGGTTGTTTTATAGATACCTCGTTCTTGGTTTGCAGAGTACAAATGACCAGTCACACCAATAACAACTTCATCAGGGTTATTAGGATTGATGAGAATGCGACCAATATGATGAGAATCTTTGAGTCCCATGTTTTTCCAATTCTTACCGTTATCTGTGGATTTTAAAATCCCAATTCCTGCGTAGCTAGAGCGTGATGCGTTATTTTCTCCTGTACCGACCCAAATAGTTTTGTTTTTCCAATCTACAGCGAGATCTCCAACATTTTGGGTTTGAGACGCATCAAGAATAGGTGTAAACGTTGTCCCATTATTAATAGTGTGCCAGACACCACCAGAGGCATAGCCAACATAGAATTCTGTTGGGTTTTCTGGGTTAACTGCTAAATCAACAACACGACCACTCATTACTGTTGGCCCTATGTTTTTAAACGCCACATTTTTTACAACTGATTGTTTTGATAACTCTTGTTTTTGTTGGAGCGCTTCTTCAATTTCTGCTGCTTTAGAATACTGTTGTTGAGAATTTAGCGATAGTGAACATAAAATCAGAAAACTAAATAGTAAATTTTTTTGCATGGTTAATAGGGTTAGAATTATGGGACTAAAGATACTAAATATGAGTTATGATTCCTCTGAAGAAAAGAAAAAGGTATCCAACACATAATTGAATACCTTTTTTAATAATGTTTATATAAAGCGATTATTCTACAACTAATTTTTTGCTGATAGTTTGTGAATTCACAGTCATCATAACAAAGTATAATCCTGTATTAAGAGGACTTACATCAAAAGTATTTAGTCTATTAGAATCTTGTAGCATTTTAGTAATTACTTGTCTTCCTTGTGCATCATAAATAGATATTTGCTCTAATGTTAATGATGGCGCTATAGAAATATTCAAGCTATTTTTTGCAGGATTTGGATACATGGCAATGTTCTCTAATAGAGAAACATCATCTACTCCAAGTGACGAACATTCTGAGGCGATCATTGCTCCCGTGCCACAAGCGGTACTATTCATATTTCTATCCATAACATCAGCTGCTCCAGCTAAATCGCTAGCACCAAGATCTCGACTATTTTGAGAATTGGCAATTGCAAAATGCATAACCTCACCTGGATTGATAATATGTGCCAATAGATGTGCATGACCTAACTCATGAACAGCTACACTTTCAAAATCAATTTCAAGTCCAGTAGCTGTTCCAGGACCAAACTCCCAAGATAATGCTGAAAAGTCACCTACAAATGCGTCGTTAAACACCATGTCTAATTCGTTCACTAAAACATCTAGTCCTCCTGGAGAAGAAGGGTTGCTACAAGCAGTAAATCGAGTTGTTGTTCGACCTAAAACACCATTGGGTAATTCAGCACCATTATCAAAACGAATGACATTAAGATCATCATCGGCAATAATATCTACAGCTGTTACCGCTCCAATTTCCCAATTGATTCCTGTAGTGCAAACCCAAGAATCAAACGCTCTTAGAAATGACGCATTAGCAGCTGTATTAGCATTAAATTCTGTATGCATTTGCCAAGTATATCCTCCATTTCCGTTAAGATTAAAATGTTGTGATTGGAAATCACTGGCAGTATTTCCTGGGTTAATCTGAGCGTAAAAAACAGTAAGTGTACCGCTAGATGTAAGTGTAATTGAAGTTGATGTGACAACTTGTAAATCTCCAGTACCTGCCCTAGAAGGAACTTCAATCACTATTTGAGTATCATTCCAGCTTATCACTTGCGAGTCTAAGGCTGTAAAGTATTGACTACCTCCAAAATTAGCGTCTCTAAAATTAACCGTTCCTTGTGTGTTTCCAAAACCCACGCCATTTATGGTTAACAAATCCCTTACACCACCATTTAAGGTCGTCGGAGAAAAATTTGTGATTTGTGCTGATCCAGCAACATTGCGATTGATAATGTTATTATTATAATTATCTTGAGCATCAAAGCTCGACATTTCTATTACAGATATATTATTTGTTAATGATCTAATGTCATTATAGAAGGTTGTGGTAATCCCTTGTTTACTCATAAAAGGATTATAAACAGTATTTGTAGATAAATCATATTTATAAAACCCTTGGGAAGAGGCAAAAGGTCTAAATTTAGTTTGAGAGGTCCCATTGCTAATTGCAACGTTATTGCTATGAAGCATAAATACACCAATGTCTCCTACTTTAACTGATAAGCTAGGAGTGACAACTTCAGAGTCATTGTCTACTGCTCCTCCAGGAGTAACTACTTCTATAGTTTCGGTAAGTATCTGGCCTTTAAATACCTTGTAAACCTCAATGGTATTTACTGTATAAATATTGTGCTGATTGTTATCCCAAAATGATGATTTTGAAAGGACCTTACCTTCAATAATTTGTGAAGATGATTGTACTTGGGTCCTTAATGGAACTTCCACCATAAGTTCTTGAGCAAATGATTTGACTGTCAAGGCTATAGATAAGAATAGCGCTAATAACAGTGTAGAGCATGTAGTTTTATTCATGGTATAGAATTGAATTATTTTTAAAATGGTGTCTTTCCTCTCAAATATAACAATTTACCGATAATTCGATAAAATTGCTTAATCTAATTACCTTTACATTATAAAATTACACCCATGAAATATCACAAAATAGATAGTAGTCTCTTTATCAACAATCGTCATAACTTTATCTCTAAAATGAAACCCGATAGTCTAGCGGTTTTTAATTCTAATGACATTTATCCAATAAGTGCAGACAGTACCATGCCTTTTGCACAGCATCGCGATATTTTTTATTTAAGTGGTGTTGATCAAGAAGAAAGTGTCTTGGTTTTGTTTCCCGATTGTCCAAAAGAAAATCACAGAGAGGTTCTATTCTTAAAAGAAACGAATGAGCATATTGCAGTTTGGGAAGGTGAAAAACTGACCAAAGAAGCCGCATTAGACACTAGCGGTATTAAGACCGTGTATTGGCTCAAAGACATGGAGAAAATCATGTTTGAGCTTATGACACAATGCGATACCGTTTATATAAATACAAATGAACATTATAGAGCCTCTGTAGAAACCGAAACTCGCGAAGACCGTTTTACCAAATGGCTAAAAGATAAATACCCTGCGCATAGTGTCGCAAAAAGCAACCCTATTTTACAACGTTTACGCTCTGTAAAAGCTCAGGTTGAAATTGATTTGATGCAAAAAGCATGTGATATTACAGAAAAAGGCTTTCGTCGCGTATTGAATTTCGTGAAACCAGATGTTTGGGAATACAATATCGAGGCAGAATTTATGCATGAGTTTTTAAATAACCGCTCTAAAGGGTTTTCTTACACACCAATTATTGCATCGGGTAAAAACGCAAATGTGCTTCATTATATAGAAAATAATCAACAGTGCAAGGCTGGTGAACTTATACTTATTGATGCAGGTGCCGAATATGCTAATTTTGCTAGTGATATGACAAGAACGATACCCGTTTCAGGTCGTTTTACTAAACGTCAAAAAGACGTGTATAATGCCGTTAATCGTGTTAAGAACGACGCAACAAAAATGCTCACACCAGGAACACTTTGGGCGGAGTATCATATTGAGGTTGGACATTTAATGACTTCAGAATTATTAGGACTTGGGCTATTAGATAAAGCTGATGTGCAAAACGAAGATAAAGATTGGCCAGCTTACAAAAAATACTTTATGCATGGAACTTCACATCATATAGGGTTAGATACACATGATTACGGTATGCTAACAGAACCAATGCAAGCCAACAATGTATTTACCGTAGAGCCTGGGATTTATATTCCTGCGGAAGGTTTTGGGATTCGTTTAGAAGATGATTTAGTAATTCAAGACGAAGGAGAACCTTTTAATTTGATGCGCAATATCCCAATTGAAGCTGATGAGATTGAAGATATTATGAATTCTTAAATTAGTTTTTGATAAAAATTTGAAAGCCTAAATATTTGATTTAGGCTTTTTGTCGTTACTAATCTTCGTAAAGTTGGTTATTCGTCTTTGGATTTAATAATCCAATACACAAACAAGCCCCTAAAGCAGGAAAGACCCATCCCAAGCTAAACTGGGCTAAAGGAATATATTCTGTGATACGTTTCAATCCTTCCGAAGGAGAAATAAAACCAACTACATCTGGAATACTAAAGATAAAGGTAACAATAACAACTGCTCTAAATACCAGAGGTGTTGAAAATCGTTGGGGAAGCACATTGAGTAAAATTAAAACGATCGTGATTGGATAAATAAATAGAAGCACTGGTACTGCAACAATGATGATAGAATTGAAATCTAACTGTCCAACAATGACTCCAAATACACTAGCAATAATTGCTGTAACGATGTAAACCAATTGTGAATTCCCAAGTAAGCCTTTAAAATAATCTGCTGTACCAGCAATGATTCCTACTGCGGTAGTAAAACAAGCTAGAGAAATTAAAATGCTTAAAACGGTATTTCCAAAGCCACCTAGAGAGGCGATACTAATTTTCCTAAGTAAATTTGCGCGTTGCATATCGCTAGATAATTCTTCATTGATATTTATTTCTGATCCGTAGTACGCACCAACCGAAATGAGTCCAGCATAAATGATAAATAGTCCAAAACCTGCAATCCAACCTGACTTTGCAATGAGTGTTTTTTTCTCTTCAAAACTGCCTTTATTTCTAAAGTTAATAGATATAATGATGACTGCGCCAACAACGACAGCGCCAATGGCGTCAAAGGTTTGGTAGCCCTCTAAAATCCCTTTAGCGATAGGTGTATCAAATTGGGATGCAGAGGTTAACATTTCCGAAGAGAAAAGTCCGATGCCGATCACCAAGAGCAACATAATCACAATTAAAGGTGTTAGAAATTTACCGATGAATCCTAATATTTTTGAACGATTAAGTACAAATACCAATACTAAAGTAAAATAAATAGTGCTCGTCCATAGTGGATCTGAACCAAATATGGGGAATATAGCAACTTCATGAGTTGCTGCTGCAGTTCTAGGTGATGGAATTGCAACGGCAATCACGTAAATAAGAGTGCAATAGATAAGACTAAATTGAGGAGACACCTTTTTTCCGAAGTCATATAAAGTACCCTGCAATCGTGCATGAGCTAGAATACCAATAATGGGGATTACTACAGCAGTGACCATAAAACCTATAGCAACCCAAAACCAATTTTCTCCAGCATTGTAGCCTAAAAGTGGTGGTAATAATAGATTTCCTGCTCCAAAAAATAGAGAGAATAATCCAAAACTGGTAATGAGAAGTTCTTTTCTAGAATTCAATTAGTTAGTCTTTTTAAGATTGAGATCATGAAAATCAAAACTGAAATCTGTAATTGGCGCAATATAACTCATGGTTGCGCCAGTTGCGTTTCCTGTTTCGTCAAACGTAAAATGTACAAAAACATCTGCATCATAACTTCTATTATTCCATTTAGCGACAAAAGTTGTGGCATTAAAAGGCAATAACTCGCCTTGCAAATTAGGGGAACGCTCACAGGTTATAGTGTAGCTTTTTTCGTTGTGAGAGATGGTAATAGTGCCAAACCAATCATCTCTATAAGTGCCAGTAATTTGAAAGGGTTTTGGTGAATTTTTGTCCTTAGCTGCTAGAGCTACTTTAGCGTACACTGCTTTTTTAATACTATCATTATACGTGATGTAATTGGTGTTTCTATCACCATAATTTTTGAGCCAATCTCTATCGTCGTAGCCCAAATAGCTGTCTTTTACGGTGTTTGTAATCGTATTAAAAGCTGCGCCTACCATTTGATTAGTAAGTACCACGATGGCTAGATTTAAATCTGGAATCATCGTAAACTGCGTTACAGTACCAAGTAATCCACCAGTATGATAAACCTGCTTGTGACCACCTTTTACATCTGTCAAAAACCAACCTAAACCATAACCTTTAAAATTAGAATCATAAGAGTTATTTTTGTCCACGCTTAAAGGCGTTTGCAATTGCCAAAGTTCATGTAACTGCTCAGTGCTTAGGAGTCTTTTTTCTTCGGAAGTGACTCCGTCATTCATTAAAAATTTTGCCCAAGTTAACATATCTGGAACGTTACTTATAATTCCTCCAGCTGGGTTTGCAGTTGCACTCCAGTCATGAGGAATTTGAACAACTTCACTATCTGTTCTGGTGTGTGCATCAATAATATTAGATCGATCTATTACACGATTATAAGACGCCTTACTATTGGACATGCCAACAGGTTTCATTATTTTAGACTCGATAAATTCTTCCCAAGATAAACCGCTAACGCGTTTTAGGACTTCACCAGCGATGATAAACATGTTGTTATTATAGGCAAATTCACTACGAAAAGAACTCTCAGGCTCTAAATATTTTACATTTGAAATCACATCATTGACGTCAAAGTCGTTTCCTTCAGGAAAAAACATTAAATCTCCGGCGCCTAGGGCCATTCCGCTGCGATGTGTCACTAAATCTCTTACTGTAAACGCTTCAGTTACCCAAGCCTCATATAATTGGAATTCTGGGATGTGTTTACGGACTTTATCATCCCAATTAAGTTTGCCTTCGTCGACCATCATCGCCAGTGCAAAGCAGGTAAACCCTTTACTATTTGAAGCCACACCAACTAAGGTGTTTTCATTCATGTCTTTTTTATTTGTAAGTGAGCGTACACCATGGCCTTTGGCATAGATTATTTCTCCGTTTTTTAAAATACCAACAGAGATCCCAGGAACATCAAACGTGGTCAATGTTTTTTTTATAAGGTCATCTAACTGTTGTTCTTCAATTTGAGCATAAGTGTTAAAGCACGAAAAGAGCACAATAATGGCAAGACATTTTTTTAAAAGCATAAGGTTTACTAAGTAATAGTTGTGGTCAAATATACTAAATACTTAGACTCAAATTCTATTCAAATCTTATCTTTGTCACTATGGCTTTACAGTATAAAGGGGTTCCTGTTTATTATGAGGATGAAGGTCAAGGTGACGCTATCATTTTATTGCATGGTTTTTTGGCTAACTCGTCAATGTGGAAGGATATCAAGACTCTATTTGTTAAAAACAAAAGAGTTATTTGTATTGATTTGTTAGGACATGGTCAAACAGAATGTTTGGGCTATAGTCATGCGATGACAGACATGGCAGCTGCTGTACTAGCGGTATTGGATCATTTAAAACTTAAAACATATACTTTAATTGGACACTCCATGGGTGGATATGTGGCTTTAGCTATTGCGGAGAAAAACCCAAAGGCTATTTTAGGTGTATGTCTTATGAACTCTACTTATCATGCAGATGAGGAAGAGCGCAAGGCATTGCGTAAGAGAGCGAATATAATGATTCAGACTAATTTTGAAAGTATGGTAAGGATGTCTGTAGCAAATTTGTTTTCTTCGGAAAGTAGAGTAACTCATAGAAAAGAGATTGACAAGGCCATAGAGATGGCTTTAAAAACGGTGCCACAAGGCTATATCGCAGGTCAAGAAGGGATGCTTTTAAGAAAAGATAAGTTTGAGTTTTTTAAGAATTTAGACGCTCATAAACTTATCATTATTGGAAAAAAAGATCCTGTTATTGACGGAGAACTCATTATAAGTGAAATTGAAGACACAGATATTCAATATAAAGAATTATCATATGGTCATATGAGTTATATTGAAAATAAATCAGAATTATCTTACTTAATTAAGCGTTTTATCGAATTTAAGTACTTATAAACGTTTTAAGTTGCTTTTTTTTATAAATTCATCGTTCTCAAACTAAACTGCCATGAAAAAAGCTATTACAAAGACTACGAGCCCATTAAGAATTTATTGCGATATTTTTGGTCATAACTACGAGATGACTAAAAAAGTAACCTCTCATGTTAAAGAATATACCTGCAAATGTTGTAAGCGTCAGCTAACTACAAATAGTAATGGTAAGCTCACAGAGCTTACGCCAAAATATGAAGAGATTAATACCACTTTAGCAGACATTTATACACGAAGGATGTCACGTTTAAAGCAAGAAGCATTCAGTTCATCGATTTATTAAGGTAAAACTTTACGTTAGTATTTAGTTTTCCTATATTTAGGAATCCTCTAAAATTAATATCTAATATCAACGTAAGATGAAAAGTCTCTACTGCTCATTTTTTGGACATCAATATGAAGTCTCAAAAAATGTTACCTATCACGTAAAAGAATACAAATGCTCTCATTGTAATACTCAAGTTACAACAAGTGGAAATGGTCATTTAACAATTCTAACTCCAAAATATAAAGAAATTAATTCTGTCTTATCCAGAATTCACAATAGAAGAGTCGCTAGAATAAAACAAAACGTAAACTCAAAAACACATGAAGATGTGATTTTAAATTTCACGCCTCATTTTTCATAGCATCTCATTTGTATAATTATCTATTGTAATATTAGCAACAGTACATACTTAGTAATAGTTTAACGCGATAAATTTTTAATTTTTAGTCGTCTTGAGTATTATTAAAAATACCTAAAACTCTTAAATTTTGAAACATTTATTTTGTAAGTTTTTTAATCACGAACTAGTCGTTAAGGAAAACGTAACTCAGATTGTCAAAGAATATAACTGTATTCGTTGTCATAAAGAATTTACCACGAGTGATACAGGAAAGACAATCCCTCTAACTATCAGGCGTAAGGAAATTAACAGAACCCTAAGGCATCTTTATAAAAAGCGCTTAAAATTTAAAAAATCTTATTCTTGATTTTCTAAAGAGTTCCATCCTTTAGCTATAATTGGAACTGATTGTTCTCCTCGAGTGATTAAATTCATACCACGAGCTTTCTCTGTTATATAACCTATTACAGTTAGGTTAGGGTTGCCTTTTATTTTTGGAAAGTCTTCCTGAGAAATCGTCATTAATAACTCATAATCCTCACCACCATTTAAGGCGATTGTAGTACTGTCAATATTAAATTCTTCACATGCCGAAATAACTTGTGGATCTAAAGGGATTTTATTTTCATAAATTTCTACACCAACCTCGCTTTGTTTGCAGATGTGCATGATTTCAGACGAAAGACCGTCGCTAATATCAATCATTGACGTTGGTTTAACCTCTAATTTTTTAAGAAGATCTATAATATCTCTTCTTGCTTCAGGTTTTAATTGTCGCTCAATAATATACGCGTAGTGGTCTAAATCTGGTTGATTTTTTGGGTTTACTTTAAATACTTCTTTCTCGCGCTCCAAAACTTGTAAGCCCATATAGGCCGCACCAATATCTCCAGAAACAACAACCAAATCATTTGGTTTTGCACCACTTCGATATATCACGTCTTTTGCATCAATCTCACCAATGGCAGTAATAGAAATAATGAGACCAGTAGTTGATGAGGTTGTATCCCCACCAACAACGTCTATGTCATAAATTTTTGCTGCAGTTTCAATTCCAGCATATAGCTCTTCTAAAGCTTCTAGAGGAAATCTATTAGATACAGCAATAGAGACTGTAATCTGAGTAGCGCTAGCATTCATGGCATATACATCACTTAAATTCACCATCACAGCCTTGTAGCCTAAATGTTTAAGGGGTACATAACTTAAATCAAAATGCACATGTTCTACTAACAAGTCTGTAGTGACCACTAGTTGTTTAGTTTTAAAATCTAAAACTGCAGCATCATCTCCAATACTTTTAATTGTAGATTTTTGGTTGATTTCAAAGTTTTTGGTCAGATGATCTATTAGTCCAAATTCTCCAAGTTTTTCTAATGCCGTACGTTGTTGATTTTTATCTTCTATCATGTTGCAAAAATAGGCAGCTTTTTTGGAGTAAGATATAGATTTAAGGTATTTTTAAGTCCTATTGAAATTTTAAAACATGTATTTCAACGAAAAAAAATGTATTTAATCGGTATTTTAAAAAAAAGAATTACTTTAGTGTTCCCAAATCTTATTAACCTACTATGCAAAGAACTACTACTAATCGGTTGTTATGTTCCGTTTTTGGACATAACCTAAGGTACACCTCAAGAAAAACAAAAAAAGCACATGTATTAGCTTGTGTCACTTGCCAGTCTAAACAAGACGACTGCGATCTTGATAATTTAAATATGTATCCTTTTAAAAATAAAGAAATTAGAACCGCTTTACAGGAACTTTTTATTTTACAAAGTCAGTATTCTCGAAGGCACATTTCCGTGTAGAAAATCAATATTATTTTATCCCTTTTAACCGATGCCAGATTGATTCTTATGCATTAGAATTTCTTATGCAGTCATTTACTAATATTATGTTAGGACGTATGGTAAAAATAGACTTATGTCGTATGTTTGTATTCTATTTAGACAATATCTATATAACAAATGATAAAAGTATCAGAAACAGCTAAAAAGAAAGTCATTGAACTAATGACGGACGAAGGTTTTAACGCTATCTCAGACTATGTACGCGTTGGTGTAAAAAGTGGAGGATGCTCTGGCTTATCGTACGATTTAAAGTTTGATAATGAGCAAAAGGAAGATGATAAAGTCTTTGAAGATAATGATGTAAAAATAATCGTCGACAAGAAGAGTTTTCTATATTTAATAGGGACTACTTTAGAATATTCGGGAGGTTTAAATGGTGCTGGATTTGTATTTAACAATCCCAATGCCAATAGAACTTGTGGTTGTGGAGAATCATTTTCACTTTAATTTTAATAATAAACTCTAAGCATGATTAAATATACAGAGGATGATTTAAGAGAAGAATTAAAAACCAAAGAATATGAATATGGTTTTTATACAGATATAGAATCTGAAACATTCCCAATAGGTTTAAATGAAGATGTCGTAATAGCAATCTCAAAAAAGAAGGAAGAGCCAGAATGGATGACAGAATGGCGATTAGAAGCTTTTAGAATTTGGAAAGAAATGACAGAGCCAGAATGGGCTAATGTCCATTATAAAAAGCCAGATTTTCAAGCGATTGCCTACTATTCTGCGCCAACAAAAATGGACCCAAATAAAACATTGGATGATGTAGATCCAGATTTACTAGCAATGTATAAAAAATTGGGTATTTCGGTTGATGAGCAAAAGAAAATGAATAATGTAGCAATGGATATTGTTGTAGATTCAGTTTCTGTGGCAACAACATTTAAAAAGACTTTAGGAGAGAAAGGAATCATTTTTATGAGTATTTCTGATGCTATCAAGGAGCATCCTGAATTAGTGAGAAAATATTTAGGAACTGTTGTCCCTCAGAAAGATAATTTCTATGCCGCTTTAAATAGCGCCGTTTTTAGTGATGGAAGTTTTTGTTACATACCAAAAGGCGTTCGTTGCCCAATGGAACTCTCTACGTATTTTAGAATCAATCAAGCAGGAACTGGTCAGTTTGAAAGAACACTGCTAATTGCAGATGAAGGTAGTTATGTGTCATACCTAGAAGGTTGTACAGCACCTAGTCGTGACGAGAACCAGTTGCACGCAGCAGTTGTAGAATTGATTGCCTTAGACGATGCCGAAATTAAATACTCTACAGTACAGAACTGGTATCCAGGAAATGCTGAAGGTAAAGGTGGTGTTTATAACTTTGTAACTAAAAGAGGTATCTGTGAGACAAACGCAAAAATTTCATGGACGCAAGTAGAAACGGGAAGTGCGGTAACTTGGAAATATCCATCTTGTATATTAAAAGGGGATAATTCTGTAGGAGAGTTTTACTCTATTGCGGTGACTAATAATTATCAACAAGCCGATACGGGTACAAAGATGATTCACTTAGGGAAAAATACAAAATCTACGATTATTTCTAAAGGGATTTCCGCTGGGAAATCGCAAAACTCATATAGAGGATTAGTGCAAATAAGCTCAAGGGCAGAAAATGCTCGTAATTTCTCTCAATGTGATAGTTTATTAATGGGTAATGAGTGTGGCGCTCATACGTTTCCTTATATAGAAGTAAAAAATAAATCTGCTCAAATAGAGCATGAAGCTACGACTAGTAAAATTGGTGAAGATCAAATTTTCTATTGTAACCAAAGAGGTATAGATACTGAAAAAGCGATTGCTTTAATCGTTAATGGATTTAGTAAAGAGGTGCTTAATAACTTACCAATGGAATTTGCTGTTGAAGCTCAGAAATTATTAGAAATAAGTTTAGAGGGATCTGTAGGCTAGACACCTATTCCCTTGACAATGGGACTCTTTAAAACTTAGGTTGAAGTTTAATTAATAAGACTTCCATTTTAATGGAAGATGACTATGAAAAAAGCATTTTTAATACTTATAGTCTTTGCAGTAACGTTAAGCTGTAAAGGTGAGAAGAAGTCAGATGCTGAGGCGACTACTGACAATCAAACAATCGTGGCTGAGGATGGTAAAACAATAAAGCAAAGCGATGGGTTAGTTGCAATTCAAGGGGATTTTATTTATTACGAAGAGGCAGCCGTTTTAAAAACGTCAACAAAAATGTACGGTGTAATTCTCAACGAGAAAATGCACGAATTGCAAGGCCAAGTAAAAGCTTTTAAAAAAGAAGATACAGATATGGTTCCTGTGACTATTAGAGGTCGCATGTTTAAAAAAAATCCAAACGAAGAAGGTTGGGAAGATAAAATTGAGATTAAAGAAATTTTGAAAGTTTCGCCTCCTAATCCTGAGGCAAACGATGTTATAAAAATTGGAAACAAATAGTATGTTAGAAATAAAAAATTTGCACGCAAGTGTAGAAGGTAAAGGTATTTTAAAAGGAATCAATTTAGAAGTAAAAGCAGGAGAAATACATGCTATTATGGGACCAAATGGTTCCGGTAAAAGCACATTGGCTTCGGTAATTGCGGGTAAAGATGAATACGATGTTGAAAAAGGGCAAATTCTTTTAGACGGTCAAGACATTGAAGAATTATCTGCCGAAGAACGTGCTCACAAAGGGGTGTTTTTATCTTTTCAATACCCAATCGAGATTCCTGGAGTTAGTGTCACTAATTTCATAAAAACAGCGATTAACGCAAATAGAAAAGCAAAAGGACTAGGAGACATGCCAGCAAAAGATATGCTGAAAATGATTCGTGAAAAATCTGAGCTTTTAGAAATTGATAGAAAGTTTTTATCAAGATCTTTAAACGAAGGATTTTCTGGAGGTGAGAAAAAGCGGAATGAGATTTTTCAAATGGCAATGCTTGAACCAAAACTAGCAATTCTTGATGAAACAGATTCTGGTTTAGATATTGATGCTTTACGTATTGTGGCTAATGGGGTTAATAAATTGAAAAGTAAAGATAATGCGGTAATCGTTATTACACACTATCAAAGGTTATTAGACCATATCGTTCCAGATTTTGTACATGTTTTATATAATGGACGTATTGTAAAGACCGGAACTAAAGAGTTAGCTCATGAGCTAGAAGAAAAAGGTTACGATTGGATTAAAGAAGAAGTTGAAGCATAAACTAGTTGGCAGTAAGCAAGTATTCAGTAAGTAGTTTTAATAAACGAGTTACTATTGAAGACTTAAGACTGAAAGCTCAAGACTGAAATAATGGAATTAAAAGATAAATTAGTATCGTCATATATGGCATTTGAAGACACAGTAGATGTTAATTCTTCTGTCCATGATGTTCGTGACGAAGCCATAAAGATTTTTGAAGATAAAGGCTTTCCTTCTAAGCGCGAAGAAGATTGGAAATATACGTCACTAAATAGCATTTTGAAGCATGATTATATTGTGTTTCCTAAACAAGAGAACGCCATAGAATATAATGATGTAAAAAAATACTTTATACACGATATCGATAGTTATAAAATCATCTTTATAGATGGTAAATACTCTTCTCATTTGTCACAAACGACTCATGACGGAATAGATATATGCTTGATGTCGTCTGCTCTATCAAAACCAAAGTATCAACTAATTATTGAAAACTATTTTAATAAAGCTGCTACAAAAGACGGTTTATCTTCATTAAACACAGCCTTTTCTAAAGAGGGTGCTTATATTCATATCCCGAAGAATAAATTGGTAGAAAAGCCAATTCAGATCATACATTTTTCTACTGGAAATGAATCAGCGTTAATGTTACAACCACGTAATTTAATTGTTGTTGACGAAAACTCTCATGTTCAAATTATAGAACGTCACCAAAGTTTGACAGAAAATCCAGTTTTGACCAATAGTGTTACAGAGATATTTGCTAATAAAAGAGCGATTGTTGACTATTATAAAATCCAAAATGATAAACAAAGTGCGTCGTTGATTGATAATACCTTTATCAATCAAAAAAGTGAGAGCCACGCTTTAGTTCACACGTTTTCTTTTGGTGGTAAGCTTACACGTAACAATCTTAAATTCTACCAGAATGGAGAGCGTATAGACTCCACATTAAATGGTGTTACTATTATTGGAGATAAGCAACACGTAGATCATAATACGTTGGTTCATCATATAGAACCTAACTGTGAAAGCCACCAAGATTATAAAGGTATTTTTGGAGATCAGTCTACAGGTGTCTTCAATGGGAAAGTCGTTGTAAATAAAGAAGCTCAAAAGACAAATGCGTTTCAATCTAATAATAACATATTATTGAGTGATAAGGCGTCAATTAATAGCAAGCCTCAACTAGAGATTTTTGCAGATGACGTAAAATGTTCTCACGGTTGTACGATTGGTCAATTAGACGAAAGTGCTATGTTTTACATGCGTTCTCGAGGAATTCCAGAAAAAGAAGCTAAAGCCTTATTAATGTTTGCGTTTAGTAATAACGTTTTAAGTACAGTTAAAATACCTGAAATCAAGCAACGTATTACTAAGATTATTGCTAACAAATTAGGTGTTAATCTTGGGTTTGATCTTTAAGAAATTCAATGTTTTTTACTTGTCCGTCACAAGACAACAACAGGCCTATTATTTTGCCACTCTTGTTGGTTGTAAAATGATATAATGTTCTGTCGTGGTTCCCAAATTTGTTAATTTCAACAGGGTGAAGGGTTATATCTAAGTTGTTATTATAAGATAATTTTAGTGCTTTATTTTCTAATGAAAAAGTATAGGTAGTTTTTAATTCTTCGGAAAAATAGTTACCCACGTACTCGTTTAAATCAGAAGCCGGTTTTGTAATTAGGTGGGTACGTTTAAAATAAAAGGGTGTTCCTCCAAAGGACACGATCAGATCATGTTTATCTGTTTTTGTAAAATCATACTTTATATGTTGTGCATTAAGCCTAACAAATAGATTTTTATCACTTTGCAGTAATGGTATAGGTGTTTTTCCCATCGAGCCCTTTACTTTTAAAGTGTCATTTGCTTTCGCAATACGCATAGACATATCACTATTTAATTCTATGTAATCACCAATAAATTGAGTGAGGTCTTGAGGCTGAAAGACAATTGGCTTAGGTCTTTTTTTTGATTTATTTTCTTTTGAAACGAGCAACATATCTAAAATTTGATAGGAGAGTGGAACTGGGTTTATTGATTGTAAATTGGTCATGATAATCACACCAATTTTTTCTTCAGGAACAGTTATTAACTGTGATTGACCTCCATAACTAAAGCCGCTATGACTGGCTACCTCATAACCTTTATAGTCATCTATCATTATGCCTCTTGCATAATTAGCAGTTTCTCCATTGATTAGGGTATCTTGAGTTTTTAGGAAAGCGGCAAGTGATTTAAATTGAGGCGTTTGTCCATTTAGCATGTTCATCCATTTGATCATATCCTTGAGATGACTTCCCATACTCCCCGCACCATAACTTAATTGGCTTGTAGTGTTGTATGTAAATTGATTATTTTTCTTTTGATAGCCAACAGCTTTATTTTTAATTATTTTTCCGTGAGATACTCTTACAAAAGTACGCTTCATTCCTAAGGGCAAGAGTATTTTGTCTTTTAAATAATCATCTAAATTCTGATTAGATAACTTTTCAATAATTAAGGCTAAAAGATTATAATTTGTATTCGAGTAAACAACTTTTTCTCCAAGGATATTATCCAGATTTTTTTGTCGTTTAATTAGGTTTAGAACTGTTTGGTTGTCGTAATAATCTCTATCATAATTAAAGCCTGACAAATACATTAAGGTGTGATAATTACGGAATCCACTGGTGTGGTTTAATAGATGTTTGATTTTTATGTCATTAGCATAGTTTGGAAAGTCAGGAAAAAACTGATGAATATTATCTTCTAAATTTAATTTACCTTCTTTGATTAAAGACCATATCGCCGCAGATGTAAATTGTTTGCTTATGGACGCCAAGCTAAAAATGGTAGAGTCTGTGTTTTGTATTGTATAATCTAAATTTGCAAGTCCAAAGCCTTTAGAATATAAAATATCTTTATTTTGGATAATGCTAATCGCTAACCCCGGCTTGTTATTTGTATCGTATATATTTAAAATGCTATCAATTTTATGTGATAACTGGTTTTGAGAATTCGTAGTTAAAGTATAAAAGACGAATATAGCTAGGCATAGATATTTCAATTTGGGCATTGCTTATATTTTTGATAAAAGTAACTAGGGATTAATCCCAAATTTAGAAATAAGAAGCCTATAAAAACGATAATTCCTCTGTAGGGCCATGTTAGAAATTCAAACATGGCTCCAATACCTAAGATGAAAAAAGTGATAAAGCCAAGAACATAAAATGATTTTGTCATAGTAAATGAATTATGAAAATTTGTGGATTGATGATTTGTAGCGATCATAGAAATATGTTGGAATCACAACTAAAATGAAAACTATACATCCTGAAAACAAAAGTATTGTGGCATAAGGCCAATGCATCATTTTAAAAAGTAATCCTGTCATAATTAACAGAACAGCAATTGTTGATACCAAATGAAGTACACGCTTTAATCGTATAGCATGCAGTGCGAATTTCTGTAAATTTGTCTCTAATTGCAGATTTTGAAAACTAGCATAACCTCCAAATTTTTGAAGTGCCTCCTGATATAAACCCTCAAAATCTTGAGAATCAATTGTTTCTAAATAAGTACAAATATGATCGAGTAAGTCCTCTCTTAAGTCTTTAGATTTTACACCATAAAGCTTTAAGTTATTTTCAATAAATTTAATATGTTGATCAGTTAGTATCATGATTTTAAAGTTTCAGAATTAAAAATAAGATGTAAGGTGTCCATAAAGTCATTTATTTCTTTTGTGACTTCTGTCACCATCAATTTGCCATCCTTTGTGACTTTATAATACTTCCTAACGCGTTTTCCTATAAATACTTTTTCTGTCTCTAAAATACCTTTAGCTTCTAGTTTGTGAAGAATAGGATATAAAGCGCCTTCAGATATATCAATTTTTCCAAAGGTTAATTTTTTTACTTCTTGTGTTATTTCGTAACCATACATTTTATCCCTACTGTCAATCAGTTTTAAAATTATGGGTTGTAATGTTCCTTTTGTGAGTTCTTTACTATACATTTTACAAATATACATTTTATTTAAATGCATATTAATAAATTATTAAAAAATGTATAAGTTTTGTTTTTAGAATATCATTTTAATTAAACATCTCGTAACTTTACAACTATGATAAATATTGATAAAATAAGAGAAGATTTTCCAATTCTAAATCGAAAGGTAAACGGGAAACCCTTAATATATTTTGATAATGCCGCAACCTCACAAACACCGCAACAGGTTATTGATGTTATTGTTGATTATTATTCGAATTACAATGCAAATATTCATAGAGGAGTGCATACTTTAAGTCAAGAAGCAACCGATTTATATGAAGGCGCACGATTAAAAATCCAGAAACACTTTAATGCAAAGCACAATTATGAAATCATACTAACTTCTGGTACAACTCATGGTATAAATTTAGTAGCTAGTAGCTTTTCTTCTCTGTTAGAAAAAGGAGATGAGGTTTTGGTTTCGGCTCTAGAACATCATAGTAATATTGTGCCTTGGCAAATGTTGTGTGAGCGCACAGGTGCGACTCTTAAAGTGATCCCAATGAATGAGCAAGGGGAATTGATTATGAGTGACTATGAGGTTCTACTTTCAGGGAAAACAAAATTAGTATTCGTAAATCATATTTCTAACGCCTTAGGGACAATAAATCCAATAAAGGAAATAATTGAAATGGCACATGAGGTTGGTGCTGCTGTTCTTGTTGATGGCGCACAGTCCTGTCCGCATATTAAGCCTGATGTTCAAGATTTAGATGTCGATTTTTATGTTGCAGGAGCGCATAAAATGTGTGGGCCAACTGGTGTTGGTTTACTCTATGGAAAAGAAGAATGGCTTAAAAAATTACCGCCATATCAAGGTGGAGGCGAGATGATAGATCAAGTTACTTTTGAGAAAACCACCTATGCTGGCTTACCTCATAAATTTGAGGCAGGTACTCCAAATATTTGTGGTGGTATCGCTTTTGGAGCTGCAGTAGATTATTTGAATGGGATTGGTTTTGAGGCTATAGCTAGTTATGAGCATGAACTTTTAGATTATGCTACTCAGCAACTTTTAGACATTGAAGGTTTAAAAATATACGGTACGGCAAAAGAAAAAACCTCTGTAATTTCTTTTAATATTCAAGGCATACACCCTTATGATATAGGGACAATTTTGGATAAAATGGGTATTGCAGTAAGAACAGGTCATCATTGCGCGCAACCTATTATGGACTTTTATAAAATCCCTGGTACGGTTAGAGCTTCATTTGCGTTTTATAATACTAAAGCAGAAATTGACAGTTTGGTTGAAGGTGTAAAAACAGCAAAAATGATGTTACAATAGTTATTTTAGCTTTTCTGTTTTTTAGCCGTTAGTATTTTGTCGAATAAACGTTAATAAATTCTTAAAAAACTACAAATTTTTATATATTGATGAATAATTTTAACGAAATACTGATAAAAAATGAAAAAAACTCTTTTAAGTTTAGCTGCGTTAGCACTAATTTTCACATCATGTGAATCGGACAAAAATGACATTACAGAAGATCAAAATCATGTTGATATGAGTGATTTCTATGTTCATACCGATCTTGGTAATGGTGAATCCGCTAGAAATGGCGTATCAACTTGTCATACAATGACAAATTTAAATAGATTATTAGTAGAAGATCCTAAGTTATATAACAAAATGTATAACATCGAGTATCAGTCAAGAGTGCATGCTGCAAATGCTAAAGGTCCTGGAAATGGAAATGGAAATGGAAATGGCAACAGCGGCGGAGGAGGCACTGATGGTGGAGGAGGTGAAGTAACTCCAGATGATTTAGGTGTTATTAGTATCCCAGTATATGTTCACGTGGTTTACAGTAATTCACAGGAAAATATTAGTACTACTCAAGTGAACTCTCAAATTTCAGTATTAAATCAAGATTTTAGAGCTACAAATAGCGATGCCAGTCAAGTGCCAACAGAATTTGCTGGTGTAGTGGCAGATAGTGAAGTGCAATTTACTTTAGCTAACACGTTTAGATATTCAAATTCAAGAACATCTTGGGGAACTAACGATGCGATGAAAACTGCTTATCCTCCAGTAACACCAGAAACTCACCTTAATATTTGGGTTTGTAACATAGGTGGTGGTATTTTAGGATATGCTCAATTTCCAGGAGGATCAGCTGAAACAGATGGTGTTGTAATTTCTCCTCAGTATTTTGGAAATACAGGTTTCGTCTCTGCTCCTTTTGATGAAGGTAGAACAGGAACTCATGAAGTAGGACATTACTTAAACCTTCGTCATATTTGGGGAGACGGAAGATGTCGTCAAGATGATTTCGTTGCAGATACTCCAAGTTCAGATGGTCCTAACTATGGTTGCCCATCTTACCCAACTTCAAACTGTAAGTCTAATGACATGACTATGAATTATATGGATTACACGAATGACGATTGCATGTACATGTTTTCTGAAGGACAAAAAGTTCGTATGAGAAGTATTTTTCAGTCAGGAGCGCCAAGAGCTGCAATGGCTAACTAGTTCTCATTATTTAAAATATTTCAAAATGGATGCTTAAAAGGCATCCTTTTTTTATTTAAGTTGACCGATAAATAGTCTGGCTTCTTTTTTGTACTATTACTAGTATAAACCTTAAAACGTAATACCATGAAATTAATAGTATGTGTTATTTTTATGTTTATCTCAGCTAAAGAGTGTGATAAAAAACAATTAGCGAGTGAGAACATTTCCGAAGTAATGACAACAGAATTAGCCGAACTAAAAATGCAAGACCGTATGAAGATTAGCTATCGCGCTGCAACTAGAGGTTTTTATCTCCAAATATGGATTGAAGGAGACTCTATAAAGTATACCTCAGATAATACCTTAAAAGCCATTTCAATCCACCAAATACCAATAGAAGAAAAGGAAGATCTTATGAAACTTATAGGTACGCTCGACGAAAAAACGCTGCCAGATTTAGTGGCACCATCAACAAGACATCAATTTGATGGAGCAGCTATCGCAACCCTTGAAATTACGAATGGCGAGGATTCATACAGAACAGTCGCATTTGATCATGGGAATGCTCCAAAATCAATTGCATTACTAGTAGAAAAGATGTTATCAATTAAAACTATGTTCGAGAAACAATAGAGATATTGTATCTTTGTGTTTTTGGAAGATAAAGGTCAAATAGACAAAAATATAAAAATGACAATTACAGAAATACAAAACGAAATAATCGAAGAATTTTCAATGTTTGATGATTGGCAAGAGCGCTATCAGTACATGATTGATCTTGGCAAAACCTTACCTCTCATTAGCTCAGAATATAAAACGGATGACAACATAATCACAGGTTGTCAAAGTAAAGTTTGGGTACATGCCAATATGAATAATGATAAAGTTGAATTCACCGCAGATAGTGATGCCATTATTACCAAGGGTATTATAGCTATATTGATCAGAGTATTTTCTAATCAGCATCCAAAAGATATTATAGAGGGTAATACCGAGTTCATCGATGCGATTGGATTAAAAGAACATTTATCACCAACACGAGCGAACGGATTGGTAAGTATGATAAAACAAATTAAAATGTATGCTCTTGCATACCAAACACAATTAAATTAATTTAAAATGAGCGATACAAAAATCGATACGAACCTATTAGGTGAAAAAATAGTGCGCGTTTTAAAAACAATCTTTGATCCAGAAATACCAGTAGACATTTATGAGCTAGGTCTTATTTATGATGTCTTTGTAAATGAAGATTATGAGGTTAAAATATTAATGACGTTAACGACTCCAAATTGCCCTGTGGCAGAAACGTTACCCTTAGAAGTTGAAGAAAAAGTAAAGTCTTTAAACGATGTTAAAACAGCAGAGGTTGAGATTACTTTTGATCCGCCTTGGACTCAGGATTTAATGAGTGAAGAGGCTAAATTAGAATTAGGAATGTTGTAAATGGGTGAGGAAATTATAAATAGAGTTGCCTTAAGTAAATTAATGGTAGTGGATCTTGAAGATTACTATCCAGAAGGTGAGCGTATTATTTTTGATATCAAAGATTGGTTGTATGAAGGTTTTGTTTTAAGAGAAAAAGACTTCAGGCAATTGGTTACTGATTATAACTGGTCAAAACATGAAAATCAATTTGTAGCTTTAACTTGTTCTACAGATGCTATAATTCCCGCTTGGGCTTATATGCTATTGACTATAGAATTACAACCGTATGCTAGAAAAGTTAATGTAGGAGATTTAGCGTCTCTTGAAACGTCAATTTATCAGGATATTATTAATGGTTTAGATGTAGAACCTTATCACGATAAACCCCTTATTATAAAAGGATGTGCTCATAAGCCAGTACCTTCAAATGCTTATATTATGTTAACTAGCAAATTAAAACCAGTAGCTAAATCCATTATGTATGGTGAGGCGTGTTCTTCGGTCCCATTATTCAAAAGAAAATAAACAACTATACTTGTGACTTTATTTTAAAGTAGTGTCCAATAAAAGAATGACCTGCTTAGTTTAAAGTGAATTTTCTAATAAGTAAGGAATGAATTATATTTGCGCAATTAATATATTAAAAACCATTAAAATTATGACTAAAAAATTACTTTTAACAACCGTAGTGCTGTTGTCAATAGCTTTTGGTTTTTCTCAAACAAAAGAAGAGCTAGAAGCGCAAAAATCAGAAAAACAAGGAATTGCTGATGCGGCACAAGCAGAAGCAAATGCTTTACAAAGCCAAATAGACGCACTTCCAGGATGGAGAATAGGCGGGTTTGGTGTTATAGGAGGAAGTTTATCTAACTTTAATAACTGGTATTCTCAAGGAGCTCCAAATAATACTTCGGGTAATATTGGTATTACATTTAATGGTTTTGCTAATAAAATTGAAGATAAGTACTTTTGGAGAAATTCATTAACAACTAATTTTAGTTGGGTGAAGTTAGATAATAAAGATTCAGATTTCGACTCTGAAAATTTTGAACCTACAACAGATATATTTAATATTTCTTCTTTGTACGGCAGAAATATTACCTCTAAATTAGCAGCTTCTGCATTAATGGAATACAGAACAACTGTCTTAAATAACTTTAATGAACCAGGATATTTAGATGTTGGTATTGGTGGGACTTGGACGCCAATAGAAAATCTAATTGTTGTGATTCACCCATTAAACTATAACTTCGTTTTTGCTGATAATGATACTGTATTTGAGTCGTCTTTAGGAGCTAAAATCATGGCTGATTATACACGCCAAATCGGGGCTATAGGTTTTAAATCTAATTTATCAATGTTTCAAAGTTATAAGAGTGGAGATTTATCAAACGTAACTTGGACAAACTCATTTAGCTATACCCTTTGGAAAATGATTGGTGTTGGTTTTGACTTTGGTTTAAGAAGTAACAAACAAGAAGCATTAAATTTTGCTCAGTCTAATTTTACAGGTGTTCTTGCAGATATTCCAACGTTTGATAATGTAGACAACGATTTACAAACGTATTATACATTAGGATTGACTTATAAATTCTAAAATGTACTAGTTTTATAAAAATTAAAAAGCACCTCGGTGAGGTGCTTTTTAATTTTTAGGAGTTATTCTTCTTCTTCAGAATAATCTGGATATAAAAAGTTATTATAAGGAAAACGAGTGACATGTATCTCCCTTACTTCATCATAAATGCGTTTTTTGAATATATCAATATTCTTTTTGTTCAATGCAGAAATGAATAGCGCATTGTTTCCAACACGATTCATCCATGTTTTTTTCCACTCTTCAAGCGAGTAATGTAATGAGGTTCTTTCTGTAACCAAGTCATCATCATCAAAAGGTTCTGCCTTGTAAGCATCAATCTTATTAAATACCATTATTGTAGGCTTATTAGAACTGTCAATTTCACCTAGAACTTTATTTACTGAGTCGATATGTTCTTCAAAATTTGGGTGGGAAATATCTACAACATGCAGTAATAAGTCAGCTTCTCTTACTTCATCTAATGTGCTTTTAAAAGACTCGATTAATTGAGTTGGTAATTTCCGAATAAAACCAACAGTGTCAGTTAGCAAAAATGGAAGGTTTTGAATAACAACTTTTCTAACGGTTGTGTCTAGTGTTGCAAAGAGTTTGTTTTCAGCAAAAACGTCACTTTTACTTATAACATTCATTAATGTAGACTTACCAACATTGGTATAACCAACCAAAGCAACACGAACCATTTTGCCGCGATTACCCCGTTGTACAGCCATTTGCTTATCTATTATTTTTATTTTTGCTTTGAGCAAGGCTATCTTGTCACGAACAATACGTCTATCTGTTTCTATTTCTGTTTCACCTGGTCCACGCATCCCAATACCACCTTTTTGTCTTTCAAGGTGAGTCCACATTCCTTTTAGTCTAGGCAACAAATATTCACATTGCGCTAATTCTACTTGAGTACGTGCATAACTTGTCGTTGCACGTTGAGCAAATATATCTAGAATGAGGTTGGTCCTGTCTAGTACTTTACAGCCTAAGATTTTGCTTATATTACGCTCTTGAGCCGCCGATAGTTCATCATCAAAAATAGCAGTTCCTATGTTATTATTTTCAATGTATTCTTGTACCTCAATCATTTTACCAGTACCTATAAAAGTTTTAGGGTTTGGCATGTCAATTTTTTGAGTAAATCGTTTTGAAACTTCTCCACCAGCGGTGTAAGTTAAAAACTCTAATTCATCTAAATATTCATTAGACTGTTCTTCGTTTTGTGCTTTAGTAACGACGCCAATGAGTACTGCTTTTTCTAATGCTATATTTTTTTTTTCAATCATAAATTTCAGTAAAAAACAAAGTTACATAATTGAACGTTCGTGTATTGCATTTTAAAACTTAAATTTGTTTTGTGAAACCTAAAGAATTAAAAACATCAGCACATATCATTGCATTTTATAATCTCGAAAACCTATTCGATATACATAATGATGCGACAAAACACGATGGTGATTTCTTGCCAGGTTCAGAAAAACGCTGGACAAAAAAGCGCTACGAGGAAAAGCTTTATAAACTTGGACAGGTGATCTCTAAAATTGGTTTTGATGACACTCAAAAACCACCTGCAATTATTGGTTTGGCGGAGATTGAAAACAAAAGGGTTATTCAAGACTTATTACAAGGTAAAGAATTAGAGCTCTATGACTATGGTTTTGTGCACTATGATTCTAAAGATGAGCGCGGTATTGACGTGGCATTGATTTATGATAAAACCGTATTCACTGTTGAAGATTCTAAAACATTTTCGGTATATCTAGAAGACCATAAAGGTGAGCAAGATTATACAAGAGATATACTATTAGTATCTGGAAGGTTATATTCTGAAAAATTGCACCTTCTAATCAATCACTGGCCTTCAAGAAGGGAAGGCGAACTGGAGTCTAAGCCTAAACGTGTAAAAGCTGCTCTAAAAGTGGTTGAAATTATTAATAGTCTTAAAAAAGCCCATTCAAATCCTAAAATATTAGTGATGGGAGACTTTAATGATAACCCAAGTAACGAGAGCCTTAAATTTCTATCAAAGGAAGGAGAGCTTTATAATCCTATGGATACATTACTGTCCTATAGTAGAGGTAGTGTTAACCATAATTTTAAATGGAATATTTTTGATCAAATATTATTTTCTACAAATTTTTTCGAAACTGAAAGGAATACTCTCAAATTTGAAGAAGCTAATATTTTTGATGAAGCATTTTTAAAACAAAATAAAGGAAAATTTAAAGGTCAGCCATTTAGAACTTATGCAGGTAAAAAGTACAAAGGAGGTTATAGTGATCACTTTCCCGTTTATATACAATTAAATATGACGAAACCTTAGGTTTAAAACAACCTTTTCTTTTTACCGATGATAATTGCTTTTTATCTATTATACCAATGTTAACAGTTTGTTAACTGTCATTTTTTTTATCTTCGGTTCTTGTGGGACTATTCTTTTTTAGACTTATCTTGTTTATGATCGTCAGTTCTGTTCCAGTGACTAATTTTAAGATATTAATTATCAATTATTTAGATTGATTAACAGCATTTTTTGATATGAAAAAAATATTACTCTCGTTACCATTTCTTTTTGTTTTTTCAATTTGGTGTGCTGATGCACAAATTACGACTTATCCTTATCTTGAGGATTTTGAGTCAGGCGATGGAGGTTGGGTCGTAGATGCAGCTAGTCCGGGGTCTTGGGCTTTAGGAACACCTGCCGCAACAGTGATTAATTCAGCAGACTCAGGTGCAAATGCATGGGTTACAAATTTGACAGGTGATTATGTTGCAAATGAAAATGGTATTGTAACTAGTCCTGTTTTTGATTTATCGTCGTTGGTTTCTCCTTCTATTGAACTGAGTGTTTGGTGGAATTCTGAATTCAGTTGGGATGGTATGGTTTTACAATCGTCAATAGATGGAGGTGCAACATGGCAAAACGTAGGTGCAAATGGAGATTCAAATAATTGGTACAATGATAATTCTATAGCTGGAAACCCGGGAGGACAACAAGAAGGTTGGACAGGGAGAGGTGCTTCTGGTTCAGCGGGTTGGTTAGTTGCAAGACACGCTTTAAACGGATTAGGCGGTGAGACTAATGTAATTTTAAGAATTGCTTTTGGATCTGATGGTTCAGTTCAGGATGAAGGTGTAGCTTTTGATACGGTTTCAATTTTTGAAGTGACTTGTCCAGAGCCCTCAGGAATTACAATTGCAGCAGTCACAGAAAATTCAGCAGATATAAGTTGGGTTCCTGGTGGAGCACAAACAACTTGGGGAATAGCTGTGCAAGCAGCGGGTACTGGTATACCAACTGGTGCGGGAATATCTACAATGGACAATAACCCTTATAATGCCTTAACATTAACACCAAGTACAGCTTACGAAGTATACGTAAGAAGTGATTGCGATGCAGACGGTTTTAGTAACTGGGTTGGCCCAATTAATTTCTCAACATTAAATGTACCACCACCTGCTCCAGTAGGAGTAACTTGTGCTGCAGGAAGTTCTTCGTTTATTTTTACTGAAAACTTTGATCAAGATCCGCCTTCAGGTTGGACAGGAACTGGCTTTTCTGGTACTGATGGAAATTGGGATATAACCGCAGCAGGTGCTAATTCATTTGGTACAGGTCCTACGAACACCTTTGACGGTGGAACAGGAATGCATATGGAGTATGAAGCATCTGGCAGTGCTACGGCTATCGCATCAGCGATTAGTCCAGGAATTGATTTGAGTGCCGCAATAGATGGTGCAGAGCTTTCTTTCTTTTTCCATGCTTTTGGCGAAGATATGGGAACGCTTAATGTTGGTATTTCTAATGATCCAGCAGGTCCATTTACAAACGTATTCGCATGGGTTGGAGATTTACAAATTACAGATACAGAAGCTTGGGTGCCAGTAGGTATTAATTTAGACGCGTATTTAGGTCAAGTTATATATTTAGAATTTAGTTATGGAGCAGCAGGTACAGGTTTTGAAGGAGATATGTCTATTGACTTTATAAGAGTGGAATCATGTGGGAACTTTTGTATTCCACCTAGTGGAATAACAGTCGCTAATATCACAGGCACAACCGCAGATATAAGTTGGACTGCTAATAATGGAGAAACATCATGGGAATATGTCGTTGTTCCAGTGGGAACAGGAGAGCCTTCGGGTCTTGGGACTACCGTTGCAACGCCTTCAGTTAGTATCTCTGGTTTAGATTTTTCTACGGAATACGAAGTATGGGTTCGTGCAGATTGTGGTGGAGGAACATTTAGTATATGGTCTGGACCATCAAATTTCACAACAACTATTCAAACTAATTTTGATGTAGACTGTGCAGTGGGACCTACCAATAGTTTTATCTGCTACGGAAATAATGATTCAGAAATATTTACATATACAAGTTCTGATGGCTCAATACTCAACCTTACCATTAATACAGGAGAAATAGAGGGTGCGCCTTTTGATTTTTTATTAATTACTGATGGAAATGGAACGGTGTTGTATAATGATGAAGGTAACGATGGAGTGCTAGATGGCTTAACGTTTCAATCTATTACAGACACTATTACAATTCAAATAAGTTCAGATGGTTCTGTGAGTTGCGAATCTGGTTCGTTTACAGATGGTATAGATTTCACAGTAGCTTGCGCTACATGTGTGAATCCAATAGCAACATACCAAGTGATTGATGATTGTGATAATGGAGATCAATTTTTAATTGATGTTAATATTACAGATCTTGGAGACGCTACATCGTTAACAATATCTAATAATATTGATGGAACTACAGTGCCAGTTACTGTAATTGGAACTTATCAAATTGGGCCATTCCCCTTTTTGGTTGACGTTGTCGTTTCGGTGAGTAATGATCAAGATGTTAATTGTGTAATCAACAGTAGCCCAATTCAATTATTAGCTTGTCCTCCAGAAAATGATAACCCCTGTGGTGCAATGGTCGCTGCAGTTAATGATGACCAATCATGCGACATAGTTACAGCAGGAACATTAATTGAGGCAACAGACTCTGGTGTGCCTAACGGAAGTTGTGGTGGAAATCCAGATGATGACGTTTGGTTTCAATTTACAGCATTAAATGAAGTGCAATTGATTTCAATCGTGAATATCGCTGGTGGAGGCTTCAATACAGACCATGCTTTATACGAAGGCGATTGTGATAATTTAGTAGAAATAGAATGTACAGATGGTACAGCAAGTGTAACACCTCAGTTAGTCGTGGGTAATACGTACTACGTTAGAGTATTTTCAGGAGGAAATAATGCTGAAACGACAACATTTGATTTATGTATAAAAGAAGCACCAACTAATATTATTTGTGAAAATGCTGAAAACTTTTGCGCAGAAGAAGGAGGAGCTTTAACAACATCTAATATTATTGGTATTCCAGATCCAACAGATATCGCTTGTCTCTTTTCTGCTCCAAACCCAACTTGGAATATTCTTCAAATTGGTGAACCTGGATTGATTGAAATAGAAATCTCTCAAGTAGATGAAGCTGGAAATGGCTTAGATGTTGATTTCGTGCTTTGGGGACCATTTAGTGATTTAGAAGGGGCCTGCGACGGATTAGATTTAGGTTGTCCAAATCCAGGTGATTGTCCTAACAACACAGGTGATCCAGATTTTTATCCTTCTGGAAATATTGTAGATTGTAGTTATTCATTTGTTTCTGTAGAAAACTTAACAATTGATAACGCTCAAACAGGAGAAATCTATTTATTATTGGTGACTAATTTTTCTGACGATCCAGGAACAATTTCAATTAGTCAAACAAATACAGGAGGCGATAGTGACGGTGATATTACGGCAGAAATAGAAGTCGATTTAGGAGCAGATCAAAACTTTTGTGGATTCGCAGACTTTGAATTAAATGCAGATTCTCCATTTGCTGATACTTATGAGTGGTACGATGATGGCTTTATTATTGACGGGGAAACTGGACCTACATTACTTATTACAGGTTCTAGCACGTATACCGTAATTGCATATGATGAGCAATGTGATTCTCAAGCTCAAGACTCTGTAACTGTCAATTTTGGCCAAGAACCAGTAGCAAATACTGTTGATGATATTATTACATGTGATGACAGTTCTGCAGATGAGATCGAAGACTTTGATTTAGAAATACGAACTGATGGAGTTTTAGGAGCTCAAGCTGCCGCAGATTTTAATGTGACTTATCATTTAACTTTAGTAGAGGCTCAAGCAGACTCAGGAGCATTAACATCTCCTTATACTAATATTTCAAACCCACAAACAATTTTTGTTAGGATTGAAGATGCAAATGCTCAGTTTTGTTTCGCAACAACTAGTTTTGATTTAATAATATCTGGTCCAACACCAACAGCCAATAGCATTCCGTTAGAAGTCTGTGATGACGATACAGATGGAAGTGCTGATTTTGATTTAGCAGCACATAGTATCAATATCTTAGACGGCCAAAGTGCAGCAGACTTTACAGTCTCTTATTATGCTTCGGAAACAGATGCAAACACAGCAACAAGTCCAATTGCACTTTTATTTACAAGTACATCTCAAACGATTTGGGTACGTGTAGAAAGTAATGTTGCGTTTGATTGTTTTACAGTGGTGTCTATCGATTTGATTGTAAGACCATTACCGAGTACTTCATTTACAACAGATTTTGATTATGAGGTGTGTCCAAATGCAACGGTTCCAATTCTAATAACTGCAACAGCAAATAACTATTCAGAGTCTGAAGTGACTATTGTTTGGTATCAAGATGGTGGTATTATTACTGGAGAGAATAGTTTAACGCTTTCTGTACTCGAAGCTGGTTTATATGAAATAGAAGTGACATTTAATGATGCTACTCAATGTACTAATATTATAAGTCAAGATATAATAGAGCTAGAAAGCTGTGTTATTCCACAAGGTATTTCTCCAAATGGAGATGGGATGAATGATACGTTTGATTTAAGTAGCTACGATGTAAGTAAACTAGAGGTGTTTAATCGTAATGGAACATTAGTGTATTCTAAAACAAACTATACTGACGAATGGTTTGGTCAAACAAACGATGGTGATGAATTACCAGTAGGAACTTATTTCTATACAATGGAATATGAAGATGGTAAACAAAGAAGCGCTTGGATTTACATACAACGCCAACAATAAGAACCAATTAATAAACACAATAAGAATTCTCGAATTCGACCAAACAACCAAAATCAAACAACTAACAAATGAAAAAATTTTATATCGTTATTGTATTGCTCATAGCAACACAGGTGTATGGACAGCAGGATCCTCAATATACACAGTACATGTATAATATGAATGTAATCAATCCAGCATACGCAGGTTCTAAAGAGAATTTGTCTTTTGGATTGCTTTATCGTACACAATGGGCAGGTATTGATGGTGCTCCAAAAACAGCAACATTTTTTGCGCATTCTCCAATAGGCGAGAAAGTAGGACTAGGTTTATCTGTTATCTCTGACGAGGTAGGACCCGTTAAGGAGACCAATGCGTATGTGGATTTTTCATATACATTAAAACTAGGAGGAGAACACAACTTGGCTTTTGGGCTTAAAGCTGGAGCTACATTTCATGATATTGGTCTCGCAGGTATTGACTTAATAGACCCTAATGATCCATTTTTTGAAAATATAAGCACTACGACACCTAATATTGGAGCTGGATTCTTTTATTACACAGATAGCTATTATTTTGCGGGATCTATTCCTAATATTTTAAATTCTGTTCATTTAGATGCCAATGGAAATAAAATTGGATCAGAAGTGGCGCATTACTTTTTTACAGGTGGATATGTATTTGACTTATCGGCAAACACAAAACTTAAGCCATCATTTTTGGTAAAATCTGCTTTTGATGCACCAACGTCTTTTGATGTTAACCTTAATGTATTATTTTGGAATAAATTTGAAGTAGGTGGATCATATAGATTAGATGATTCTTTTTCTGGTTTAGTTAATTTCGCTATAACACCCTCATTGAGAGTGGGATATGCCTACGACAGTGTGACTTCAGACATTAGTAGATACGCACCTGCATCTCATGAATTTATGCTATTATTTGATTTAAATTTCCCGAAAAAAGTTTCACGTTCACCTAGATTTTTCTAAACATTTAAGCTAATTATTATGAATAAAATATTAACACTTATTACAATTGCAGCGTTAAGTAGTTTTAGCTTAATTGCTCAAAATGCGAGTACAAAAAAAGCAGATAAACATTTCAAAAGATTTGAATTTGTTGATGCAGCCGAGGATTATGCTAAATTAATTGAAGACGGTAAGGGAGATTCTTATGTCTACAGCCAGTTAGCTGAAGCTTATTATAATGTCTTCAATACTCAAGAGGCAGAACGCTGGTATGCAAAAGCTCTTGAAGGTTCTGATAGTCCAGAAATGATGTTTAAATATTCTCAAATGCTTAAGGCTAACGGGAAATATGAGGCGTCTAATGTTCAAATGGCCAAATTTGCAAAAATGAGACCTAGTGACGATAGAGCGATCGCTTACAATAACAATCCAGATTATTTACCAAAAATATTAGAAAAAGGAAAGAAATTTAATATTCAGAATTTAGGATTTAATACCAAGTATTCAGATTTTGGAGGAACCCTTAAAGATGGAAAATTATATATTACTTCTGCTAGAAATACGTCTCGAAAAACATATGGTTGGACTGAAGAACCATTTTTAGATATATATGAATTAGCTAAAAGTGATGACGGTAGCTACCAAGCAGCAGCATTAGTCGAAGATAAGGTAAATACGAAGTATCATGAAGGTCTAGTATCCTTTTCTCCAGACGGTGAGACGATGTATTTTTCAAGAGAAAGCTTTTTTGAAAAGGAGTATGAAAAAGATTCTATATCAAAATATAGATACAGTTTATTACATTTATTTAAAGCGAAGAAAAGCGATGGCAAATGGAGTAACGTAGAAGGTTTTGCGTTAAACAGTGAAAATTATTCAGTAAAAAATCCTGCAGTAAGTACAGATGGTAAAACTTTATACTTCGCGTCAGATATGCCGGGAGGCTATGGTTTGTTCGATATTTATAAAGCGAGTATTAACACCGATGGCTCTTTAGGTGAGCCCGTTAATCTAGGTCAAAAGGTAAATACACAAGGCCAAGAAATGTTTCCTTATATAAGCAGTAATAGTACGTTATACTTTTCTTCAAACGGACACTTAGGTCTAGGTAATCTAGATGTATTTTACACAAAAGAAATAGATGGTAAAATGGCTCCAATTAGAAATGTTGGAATTCCAATTAACAGTAATGCAGATGACTTCGCTTTTTATTTAGACGAAGAATCAGAAGAGGGTTACGTATCTTCAAACAGAGATGGTGGATTAGGTAGCGATGATGTTTATGCTATTAAAAAGTTACAGCCTTTATGTGATGTTTTAATTTCAGGGACAGTTACAGATAGTAAATCGGGTGATCCAATTAATGCAGCGTCAGTTGTGATCTATGATGATCAAGGAAATAAAGTATTGTCAAAAGTCACTAATTCTGATGGTACTGTTGAATTTATTGTTGAATGTGGTAAATCTTCAGAATTAGAAGTTACTATGGATGGTTTTGAAAGTCAAAGAATTACAGTTTCAGCGTCTGAAGAAGAAGAAGTTGAAGTGAGAATTGCTTTAAATCCAATTGAAGAGATAGTAGGGCCAGAATCAATTAATTTAGATCCTATTTATTTTGATTTTGATAAATCAAACGTAACGGCTCAGGCAGCTTTTGAGTTAGACAAACTAGTTCAAATAATGACTACATATCCAGATTTAGTAATAAACGCTACATCGCATACGGACAGCAGAGGTAACGCTCCTTATAATGAAAAATTATCAGATAGAAGAGCAAAAACAACGGTGCAATACGTGATCTCTAAAGGCATTGATAAGTCAAGAATTTCTGGAATGGGTAAGGGTGAAAATGAATTAAAGGTCCAGTGCGGTTCTAATTGTACAGATGAAGAACATCAACTTAATAGAAGATCAGAATTTATTATTGTTAGTGGAGGACCTCAAGCACAATAATTTAAAAAACTTAAATGATTGAATAAACAATATAAAGCCCTGAAATTAATCAATCAGGGCTTTTATTGATTATATCCAAAGGTTTTTCAACAAAAACTTAAATAAATACGAGAAGAATTTAATATAACAACCGCTCAAATGAAAAAAATTATTTTAATAATGGCATTTATTTTTACCTGTTTGTTGGTAAATGCTCAAATTACATCATACCCGTACTCTGAAGATTTTGAATCTGGAGATGGAGGTTGGATAGTAGATAACACTGATGGAGGAAGTTGGGCTCTTGGAGCACCAGCTGCTACATTAATTAATAGCGCTGATTCAGGTACTAATGCATGGGTGACTAATTTAACGGGTAACTACAACGCTAATGACGGTGGCCTTGTGACAAGTCCTGTTTTTGATTTGTCCGCTTTAAGTGCGCCATCTATACAAATGAGTATATGGTGGAATTCAGAATTTAGTTGGGATGGAATGGTTTTACAATCGTCCATTGATGATGGTGGCAGTTGGCAAAATGTTGGAGCTTTTGGTGATCCTAATAATTGGTATAATGACAACTCTATTAATGGTAACCCAGGAGGTCAACAAGAAGGTTGGTCTGGTCGTGGGACTACAGGTTCCGCAGGATGGATTGTTGCACGTCACGCACTTACAGGACTTGGAGGAGAATCAAATGTCCTTCTTAGAGTTGCTTTTGGTTCTGACGGTTCTGTTCAAGATGAAGGTTTTGCTTTTGATACAATATCAATTTTTGACGTCAATTGCCCAGAACCTTTTGGGATTTCTGTCGATAATATAACTGCAACTACTGCAGATATTTCATGGATAGCTGGAGGGTCTGAAATGGATTGGGAAATTTTAGTACAACCCATAGGAACGGGACTACCAACGGGTACAGGTACAGCAACAAATAATAATCCATATACTGCTAATGGTCTAACACCAGTTACAGAATATGAAGTTTATTTGAGATCTGATTGTGATGCTGATGGATTTAGTTCTTGGTCAGGTCCTGTTAATTTTCAATCAGGATGTTCTGTGTTTACACCAGAATATGTTGAGAATTTTGAAACTATAATACCAGATTGTTGGGATGAAGCAGGAGATGGTGATGCAACAACCGGTCCTACTGGTTTAGGTGCAGGTGATTGGAATCCTGATGGATTTTTGAATAATGGTTTTAATGGAGCTTATAAAATTAATTTATGGCTAGCAACAAAAAGTGATTGGATTTTATCACCACAATTTGATTTAACAGGTGGCCCATTTCAAGTAGATTTTGATTTCGGTATCATGCAATTTGGTAGTAATTCCAATGCAGGAACTCTAGGATCTGATGATACAGTTCAACTATTAATAAGTACAGATAATGGTGCTACTTGGGTTAGTTTAGTAACATTTGACAATACGAGCACAGTGCCAGCAACAGGGACACAAGTTGTGTCTGATTTAACGGCTTATGCTGGACAAATAGTACAATTTGGGATACTAGGATCTGAGGGTACGGTTGATGACCCAGAAGATAATGATGTTTTTGTCGATAACTTTAGAGTACGAGCTATTCCAACCTGTCCAGAGCCAACTGGATTAGCGGTCGATAACATTACTGCTTTTGCGGCAGATATAAGTTGGACAGCAGGTGGAGCAGAGATGGATTGGGAAATTGCTGTACAGCCAGTTGGAACGGGTTTACCTACAGGTCCAGGAACTGCAACACAAGACAACCCTTATACAGCAACGACTTTGACTCCTGTAACAAATTATGAAGTTTGGGTACGGTCAGATTGTGTCGGAAGTGGATTAAGTAGTTGGGTCGGTCCAGTTAATTTTCAGACGGGTTGTGACATATTTATTCCAGATTATTTAGAAGACTTTACTACTATTATTCCAGATTGTTGGGATGAGGCAGGAAATGGTGACGCAACAACTGGTCCTGCTGGTTTAGGAGCAGGTGATTGGAATCCAGACGGATTTTTAAATAACGGTTTTAATGGTGCTTATAAAATTAACTTATGGCAAGCAGCAAAAAGTGATTGGATTTTATCTCCACAATTTGATTTAACAGGTGGTCCATTTCAGGTTGATTTTGACTTTGGGATTATGCAATTTGGTAGCAGCACTACTGCAGGAACTTTAGGGTCTGATGATACAGTACAGTTATTAATAAGTACTGATAATGGGGCTACATGGGTAAATTTAGTAACTTTTGATAATACTAGTGCTGTACCCGCTTCAGGAACACAAGTAGTGTTTGACCTGACAGCATATGCTGGACAGATAGTACAATTTGGTATTCTAGGTTCTGAAGGGACTGTTGATGATACAGCAGATAATGATGTTTTTGTTGATAATTTTAGAGTACGTGCTATACCAGATTGTTTAGAACCAACAGGGTTATTAGTATCAAATGTTTCTGGAACAACTGTAGACATTACATGGAACGCAGGAGCTGGTGAAACAAGTTGGGAATATATAGTGATTCCAGCGGGAACAGGTCCTCCAACAGGATCTGGTACGGTGACAACTACAACATCAGTTGCAGTGACCGGTTTAGAGTTTAGTACAGATTATGAGGTTTGGGTAAGGGCAAACTGTGATGCTAATGGTTTCAGTACATGGGTCGGTCCTGGTGAATTTACGACGACAATTGAATCTGATTTCACGGTAGATTGTGGTTCAGGTCCAGTAACCGGATTCTTATGTTATGAAAATAACGATTCTATAATTTTAACATACACAAGTTCTGACGGGTCATTACTTAATTTGACTATTAATCAAGGAGAAATAGAAGGCGCTCCCTTTGATTTCTTATTGATAACAGATGGTGATGGAACGGTATTATATAATGATGAAGGAGATAACGGAGATATTTCTGGTTTAACCTTCCAATCTATTACCGATACAATTACAATTCAAGTGCTCTCAGATGGTTCTGTAAGTTGTGACTCTGGTTCATTTACTGACGGTATAGACTTTACTGTTGCTTGTGCAACTTGTATTAACCCTGCTGCTACTTATCAAATTATTGATGACTGTGCCAATGGAGATCAGTTTTTAGTAGATGTAAATGTCACATCATTAGGAGATGCTACATCGCTTACTGTTTCTAATAATATTGATGCCAATACGGTATCTGCCACAGCAATAGGGGTGTACCAAGTTGGACCATTTCCGTTTGCTAGTGATGTTGTAATTACTTTAAGCAATGATCAAGATGTTAACTGCGTCATTAACAGTTCTGCTATTCGATTAGAAGCCTGTCCTCCAGCTAATGATAATCCATGTAATGCGACTGTCGCTGTAGTTAATGCGGATGATAGTTGTGATGTTTTTACATCAGGAACGTTATTGGAAGCTACAGATTCTGGAATTGCAGATGGAACGTGTGGAGGTGATCCAGATGATGATGTTTGGTTTGAATTTACTGCTTTAGAAGAGTTTCAAATAATTCAGTTAACAAATATTGACGGTGGAGGATTCTTTCAGAATTTAGATCATGCCCTTTATGAAGGAGCATGTGATACGCCTATAGAATTGTATTGTTCTGATGCTGATGCAAGTCTTACGACATCATTAACAGTCGGTAACACCTACTTTGTAAGAGTGTTTTCTGCGGGTAGTGAAGGTGTAGATTATACTTTTGACTTATGCATAAGACCAGGTTCTGGAAATGTATCGATCGATCAAACAACGTATACTATAGAACAATTAGTTGTAGATATTTTAATAGACAGCCCTTGCGCTCAAATTTCTAATATTACATCATCTACGGGGTCAGATTTTGGAGATGTTAATGGTATTGGATACTTTTCTGCAGACGAAGGAAGTTTCCCGTTTGAAGAGGGTATTCTGCTAACATCAGGTAATGCAGCTTTAGCTGGAGGACCTAACTTTAATGCCATGAGTGATGGTGGTTTTGCTTGGGTTGGTGATCTTGAACTAGATGCAGCGGTTGGTATTAATTCAAATAATGCGTCTATTATCGAATTTGATTTTGTGCCTTTATCTGATGAAATCAGTTTTGATTTCTTAATGGCTTCGGAAGAATATAACGGTGCAACAGGAGGTACTTTTGAATGTACATTCTCAGATGCTTTTGCTTTCTTATTAACAGATGAAAACAATGTAACAACTAATTTAGCTGTATTACCAGGTACTACTACGCCAATATTAGTGACTAATATTCACCCAGAAAACCCTGGTTGTCCAGCTATAAACGAAGAGTTCTTTGGTGGCTATATACCAGCAAATTTACCTCCAATTTCTTTTGATGGTAGAACGACAGTGTTTACGGCATTCGCTCCAGTAAATATTGGTGAAACATATCGTATTAAATTAGTGATTGCAGACGCAACAGATGCAGCACTAGATTCTGGTGTATTTTTGAAAGCAGGAAGTTTTGATATTGGTGAAGTAGAATTAGGTGCAGATATTACTGTGGCAGCTGGAACTGCTGCTTGTATTGGAGAACAAGTAATAATTCAAACACAAGCACCATCTGTTGCTCACGTTTGGTTTAAAGATGGATTTGTTATCCCAGGAGAAACAACCAATTCTTTAGTTGTTACAGAAGACGGAGTGTATACGACTCAAATAATATTTTCACCATCTTGTATCATATCTGATGTAATTACAATAGAATTTTTACCATTACCAATTGCAAATATGCCTGCTGATATTGTAGAGTGTTCAACAACTGGATTTGCTGTTTTTGACTTAAACGTTAATAATGATGAAGTTTTAGCTGGACAAAGCCCAGTTGATTTTACATTAACATATCATGAAACAGAAGACGACGCTAACAACGATGCCAATCCGTTAGCATTAACTTACTCTAATTTAACGGATCCTCAGATAATTTATGCAAGAGTAGAGAATAATATGACAGGTTGTTTCAATACTACAACATTTAGTCTATTAACCTCCCAACCATCATTTGCAGCAGCAAGTGTTGAGATTATTGGATGTGATAATGATAATGATGGAATGGCAGAATTTGATTTAGAGGCTCATGATGTATTAGTTCTTGATGGTTTAGATGCTTCACAATTTATAGTGACGTATTATGCGACACAAGCTGATGCAGATTTAGGAATAAGTCCATTGACGTCGCTATATGACAGCTCAGGAGAAACGATATATGTTAGAGTAGAATCTATAGATTATATAGATTGTTTTGTAACGAATAGTTTTAATTTAGTACTGGGTACTAAACCAGAAACGACATTTATAGAGGACTTTGACTACGAAGTTTGTCCTGGTGCTACAGTGCCTATAATCATTGAGGCTATTCCAGTAAATTATGATACTACTCAAGTATCAATTAGTTGGTATTATGCTTTCGACGCTAGTGCAACACCAGAACTAATTGGAGGCGAAAATGGTTTAACACTTCCTGTATTAGATGGTGGTATTTATACTATTGAAATTTCTTTTAATGATACGGGTTGTACGTCATCTCAATCACAAGAAGTTATTGAATTGGAAAGCTGTTTCATACCACAAGGAATTTCTCCAAATGGAGATGGATTAAATGACAGTTTCGATTTAAGTAACTTTAGAGTGACTAGATTAGAAATCTTCAATAGATATGGTTCATCTGTTTATCAAAAAAACAATTATGTTGATGAATGGTTTGGACAATCAGATAAAGGAGATGAATTACCCGTCGGTACCTATTTCTACTCCGTAGAATTTGAGGATAAAGAAAGTGAAACGGGCTGGGTTTATATTCAAAGAGAAAACTAATAATCAACCAAAATTTCAGATTACTAAAAACCTCTAACGTGAATTCGTTAGAGGTTTTTTTATGTTTACTATGTTGGGCTTTTTTATAAAGCAATTAATATAATAATGGATAGTAAAATACTAGCAAATAATAGAGCCCATAGTAACCAGATATTATAAGATTCGGGTTTTTGTTTACTGTTTAATTTTGCATTTAAAACCTTTCTTTTTTTTCCGCTGTACTGAATCCAGTTTTTGAACATCAAGAATATACTAGCCATAATAAATAAGGCCCAAGCATTCCCAGAAGACATGGTTCCAGAATTCATTTCATTTAAAAATGCGGATACAAATAGACCAGATAATAACAGTAACGAACATTGTAAAGAGGTAATGTAATATAATGCTATTGTATTTGCCTTTTTCTTATGTGTAGGTTTGTAATGTTGAAAAACATTAAAGAAGAGTGTGTCGAAAATATTCATAGTTGATTGTATTGTAAAAGAAAAGCCACATCTAGAAGATGTGGCTTTCTAATTATTTTTTTTATTTTATTGAGCGTCTATACTCACAAAGTCTAATTCATAAGTTCCGTCAAAATCAGATTGACCACTACCAATATATTTGAAAGCGATATATATTTGACCAGAGCCACAAGATAAGTCTACATTACCAGACTCGAACCAATCTCCAAAGAAATCACTGTCTTGAGTTACATAAGCATCTGAAACAAGTCCCCAAGTTGCAGATGTTACTCCAGCTTCAGTGCCATCCCAATCATTTGAGAATACGATCTCCATTTCACTGCCATCTGAGAAACTACTAGAGGTTTCAAAGTTTAATGTTACTCCTGCATTTGTATCTAAATCAATTTGGGGTGTAATTAACCAAGCAATAGTACTAGCATCACCAGAATTAAACGATCCAACCCTAGCAGAGACTCCTTGCGAAGCATTTGTTCCTCCAGCGGTAAATGCTTCCCAACCTTCAGATCCAGCTTCGATGAAATTTGTCCAACCGTTCCCAGAAATTAATGAGTTTGTAGATTGTCCTTCAAAATCATCCTCAAATAAATTATTGGTTCCAGTTGTTGTTGCTATTCCACATTCTAATTCAATTGGATCACACCTTTCAGAACTTGAAAACGTGATGTCTTCTGGAGAGTTAACTACGACATTAAATGCATCACCAAAGAAGTTTTTTGATAAAATCACATTCATAGATACACGTGTTGTAGGTAAATTTAAAGATTTAAAATCGGCAAAAGTACTCGTGCTAAAAATAACACTACCTTCTGTGGTGCAACTTTCTAACAAACGTTCACCATCAAAACTATCAGACATTTCTGAAGCGAATGTTTTAGGTTCAGCTCCTAAAACCTCATCTCTATTAAATTGTACATCCTCTAACTTAACAAATAAGTTGGTTTTGTCATTTGAAAATTCGTTGAATGTAAGATTTAGTGGCACTACTGTTCCAGATTCTGAAGATCTTTTAATAGTTTCTTCTTCTAAAAAAGCAGGAATTTTTTCCGCATTACCTATGTTTGAAATGATACCCATTGTCAGTACACCATCAATATCGCCAACACTCAAACCTTGAAGTCTTACATATATTTTTCTACCTATATCGTATCTTGTAAATAATGGATTTACATCAAGTAGAATTTTGATACCTACAGTTGGGTTTTCTAATTTATCTTGAATAATTAGTTCTTCAAACCAATTTCCACCTTCATCTGTGGAGATTACATAGCCTTCCATGTAATTACTTGCACCATCAAAATCAAAGAGGTGTAATCCTCCAGATTGTGCTACTTGTCCAGCTACTGAACTCATAGATACTATAGGACCATCTAGTGTTGGTTCTACGATGGTTACATTTGGTGTTTCAAAGTCATCGTCTTGCACGCAGGCACTGAATACTACTAAACTTATAAGAAGTAGTAAAATTTTGTTTAAATTCATTGTTTTCATCTTATTTCTTTTCTTTTCCTTAGTGATAAGGACGTTGTTTTTTTCTTTTTTAAAATCTAACATATACGTTTAAGTAGTAAGTTGTCCCATTTCCGAAGAAATAACGAGAACCAAAAACTTCTCCATTAGGTCGAGAAGTATCTTCTAAAACACGATCATAAGTTCCTAACCTTGATTGCTCAAATCCTCCAGTTCTAAAAGATTCATTAAATACATTATTTATGGTTGCGAAAAATCCTAAATAGTACCCGTCAATTCTCCACGATTTACCACCTACAATATTTACTAACATATAATCATCAAATTGCTCCTGCTGTAATAAGCCTCTTGCCACATCATCATCATAACCTACGATGGGTTGACCGTCATAATCTGTTGTAAAATTAGCAGATCGTCTTAAGCCACTCGCATCTACATAAGCATTTGAGAAAAAGTTTGAAGTTGCTCCAACCCACCAATAATCTGGATCACGATATTCAAATCCTATTTGGTATGCGCGCTCTGGACCTCCAGCAACATGTAAGTCTTTTAAATTAGTTGTTCCATCTCCAAAGCGAACTTCTCCATCAAAGTTATCACTAGTTAAATATAAGTTTGGATTGTTTGAAAAGGTGTATTGACCAAAAGAAGCAGCTCCTTTTAATTTAATAGTAGGTGTTATTTGAGCTTCAATTCCTAATTCTGCTCCAATATTACGTCTTCCAATATTAGTCGTGACTTCTTGTACAAAGGCGTCACCATTATCAATTCCCAATCCTGCTAAATCTTCAGTAAAATAAAAACCTACATCTGTACCGTTTTCAAATCCAGAATAGAAAGCGGTTAGTCTTGCTTTTACAATTGGGCTTCTATAAATGTAACTTAGATCTATAGCTTGTGCACTTTCGCTTTCAAGGCCAGTGACAGTGTTGTTATTTTGTCTCGCGTTGCTATATGAGTTTCGTATTGTTGGCGCTTTCGTAAAATAACTTGTATTCACGTCTATTAAATGACGTCCTGTTATCTTGTAAGTTGCTCCTGCTTTAACACCATAATTTGAAAAATCAAGTTGTTCACCTTTTCCAAATGAATTGTTTAGGAAGTTTCCGTTTTCGTACAGTCCATTTCTTTGATACGATGTTTGTGAAAAATTGGCACCAAGATAGAAGTCTACTTTATTATATTTAAACTGCGCTTGAGCAAATGCGCTAATGACATCTGCATTTATGTCATAATTATATTTATAACGATCGCCTTCTTGTACAATTCTATTTGGGTTGTTTGTATCACTTTGCGCTAAATCTTCTAATGAAACAGCGGTTCCTCCTGCGGTTTCCTCAGCAAAGAAATCAACGTCTAAAAATCCGGTACCGCCTAAAAGATCTTTTAGCTCTGCAAAGTTTTCACTTTTAAGATTTCGGTAGCTTAGGTTTGCGTTTAATCTAATACGATCGGATAGGTCAGTGTCTAATATGGTATTAATACTAAATTGAGAATCATCATTTCTATCTTCTTGAATAGCATAAATAGAGTTTCCACCTTGATTTCTTGCAATATCGTTTCCAAGATACAATGCGTTCCAATCAAATTGACCATCATTTCTAAAATCTTGTTCTGCCAAATAAGCTTGTTGATAGTTGTAAGGACTTAAGTTCGGAAAACGTAAGTGATAGCTAGGTAGATTTTGATAATATGCTGGATCTGGATTCCTTGCACCACCAATGTATGAGTTTTGCCCATTAAAATCGACTAGTCGTGTTCCACCATTATCTACTCTAGTATTTCCAATTGTACCAAATTGATAGGCGACATTGGTATTAAGTTTGATTTTTGATGAGATGTCCCAAAAGTGGTTTAACATTAAAATTGGTTCATTAATTTCTCTAACTCTAGAGTTTCTAATTTCACCATCTTGTTCTCCCCAAAGTGGATTGTATGTATTCCCCTTTAAATTAAAGACTTCTTGAGTGATTGCTGTAGAACGTCCTCTTCTATTTTGAGCATAAATGCTAGTAAGGTTAATACTGTGTTTTTCGTTGATCTTTTTTTCAACAGCTGCAAAGAAAGAATTAGAGTCATATAATGTGCCATCTACAAAGCCTTCATCTCCAGAACGACGAGATGCTAAAATAGAATAAGACCAGCCACCTTCAAGTATTCCTGAATTATAACTTGCCATAACACGTCCTGTATAACTCCTATTAGCAGATGCGAAAGAAATTCTTCCTCCTTTTCTGTATTTAGAAGCTCTCATTATGATGTTATTTGATCCTGCCAAATCACCAAAGGTGTAGTCGTTTGCAGACATACCCATAGTAAATTCCTGGTTTCGTTGAATATCATTTAGTCCACCCCAATTTCCCCATTGTGGTCGGCCACTAAATTGTTTGTTCATTTCAATACCATTGATAAGAATCTTTCCGTTCGCATTATCTAAACCTCTAGGTCTAAAAAATGTTGCGCTAAAATCAAAAGCAGCTGCATTTAAGAATACGTCTCTAGAGGCTTGCAGTAGGCCAGAGATGTTATCTGTAAGACCGTCATCTTCACTATTTAAGTTATCATCAGAAATTGAAATAATGAATAAATCTTTTTTGTCACTTGAATCATAGTCAAGTGTCATGCCACTAATGTCTACAGTTTTACCTTCGTTGACAACGATAGGATATCGCTTGGTTTCGTAATCTATTTTCTCAATTTTCAAAACCTGTTCTCCCAAAGGAATAATACCAGGGAATTGAAACTCACCATTGGCGTCTGTTCGCACAACCTGGCCAGTTTCTTCAATGGTAATAGTTACATCAGGAATTGGTTCACCAGTAGTCCCATCAAGCACGCTACCTTTTATGATAGTCTCCTGTGCAAATGATGCGAGCACGGAGAACACCCCTAATAATAAAATAAAAAAACTTTTTTTCATGCCTAATCTTTAGTTAATAATTTGGTTGCGCATTAAATAATAGTCATTTAAGGCCTACAAATTTACATTTTTTATAATAAATACATACTTTTGGCTCAAGTTTTGCTCGCATCAAAACGATAATATAATACCTTACTATGAGACTAAATTATTTTTTATTAGCATTAATTTGTTTTCTAATCACATTTACTGGTTTTTCCCAGGATGAGAAACAAGAAAAACGATTCAAAATTCATACGGTAGCCTTCTATAATTTAGAAAATTTATTTGATACTATTAATGACACCACTAAGTTTGATGAGAAAAGTCCAATAATGGAAATCAAGGCAGATAGAGAAGCGATTTATGTGAAAAAAGTAAAGAATATGGCGCGTGTTATTGCAGATATTGGCGCAGATGTAACAGGTAACACACCTGCTATTATTGGTGTCTGTGAAGTAGAAAACAGACAAGTATTAGTGGATCTTGTTAACGATCCTCTATTATTGGCTAAAGATTATGGGATTATTCATTATGATTCTCCTGATGCCAGAGGAATTGATGTTGCTTTATTGTATCAAAAAGACCTTTTTAAACCAATAAGTCACGGGTCTTATGAGGTTAAAATTTATGACGATAAAACAAGAAAGCGCACACAAACAAGAGATCAATTATTAGTAACAGGTGAGTTGGATGGTGATCTTATTCATGTTATAGTTAACCATTGGCCTTCGAGAAGTGGAGGCGAAGCAAGGAGTAGAACAAAACGTATTGCTGCTGCAAAAGTAAGTAAACACATCAAAGATTCTTTACAGGTCAAAGATCCTTATGCAAAGATTTTTATTATGGGAGATTTAAATGATGATCCAACTAATGAAAGTGTAAAGGGTGTTTTAAATGCAAAAAGTGATAAAGAAGATGTTGATTTGAAGGATATATATAACCCTTACGAGGATATGTTTAAAAAGAGCGGTTATGGGACAACAGCCTATAGAGACGCTTGGAGTTTGTTTGATCAAATCATGTTCACTAAAGAGTTGATAAAAAAAGATGATTATACTTCATTTAGATTTTACAAAGCAGGTATTTATAATAAACAATATTTGACAAATAAAAGAGGTCGTTATAAAGGCTACCCATTTAGAAGTTTCTCAAGTGGCTTTACTGGAGGTTTTAGTGATCACTTCCCTGTCTATGTTTACTTAATTAAAGAAGTTAAGGAGTAATCATAAGTTTAAGAACAAAAAAATGCGCTATTAATTTAATAGCGCATTTTTTTTATGTTAACAAGTCTTAGAACCATACATTCCATGGAATTTTAGCCAATACTAATATCAATGCTAGTGTATAAAAAATAGCTAACATTTTGAATTTTGAGTTAGATGTTAATTTTTTCTTATGCTTAGAGTAACCCATTGTGATGAATACAACAGCAAGAATCATAGCAATTGGATGCTCAATAATGTTTGAGCGTAAAGCTTTGTTTTTCATAACCTCACCCATTCCCATATCGCTAATGGTTGATAGATAATTGGACGCAAAGAAAAGTACGATTCCTATAAGTAATTGAATATGTGTTACAATTAATGTAAATAGAGAAATTCTAAAATCTACGGCATGAAATTCTTTTTTCCCAAAAAACTTTATCAATGCATTAATTGTGGCTATAACTAGCATAATAAATACGAGATAAGCCCAATAAGAGTGAATCATTTTAACAACATTGTACATCGTTGGCGGTTTTAAAATTATGAACGCAAAGGTAATAATTTAAACGATATTTTATTCTGAAATTGAAATCAACCGATTCACTTCATTCCCAAAATCGTCTACAACGGTTATTGTGTGTTTTCCTTTCTTCGGTAGAATTGCTAATTCGTGAATGTCTTTGGTCGTGCCTACATAGGTTGTGTCTAAATACCAATACACACTAGATTCTGGTTTAGAATGGGTGATTTTTAGAATGAGCTCATTGGTTTTACCATCGAAATCCTTAGGAAGAAAAATCGTATTGTTTTTCTTGGGATAAATAAAATCCATGGTCACCTGATTTTCTCCCATACAATCTAAACGCAGTTTAGGAAGTGGTTTATAAAATGGGTTTTTAGTCTTATAATAATGGGCTTTTAAAGGCGGTAATACAAACCAAGATTTATGTTTGATATTACTCATGTTTTCACAAGAGGAATTAACTTGATATGTTTCTGTTGCATCGACATGAGCTAAAATATGGTATGGACATGGTTCCGTTTTTAATCCGCTATTTTGGACATAATTTTGTTCGGTAATATCACAATTTGTTGAGGCACGATGACCGCTTTTAGAACAAATCGTAACCTCTCGCATTTCATCATAAGGTTTAGCGAACCAATCGCTGTTAGGCAAAATATCAAATACATCAAATAGAATTGGAGCTGCAGTTTGTACACCAACTAATCCTGGACGACCTTCACCATCTGCATTTCCAACCCAAACACCAACCACATAATCTTTTGTTGTGCCAATGGCCCAAGCATCTCTAAATCCAAAACTAGTTCCTGTTTTCCAAGCAATTTGTTTAGAGTCGTCAAAAAACTCCCAGCTTTCGTCACCTTGGGGGCGATTCACTTTTTTCATACTTTCATATGTGAGGTAGATGGATGCAGCATCAAAAAGTGTTTTTTCTGCAGCCTTTTCTCCAAAGTTTATCGTTTCCGAAGCAAAAAAAGTAGGTTCGACAAACTCATTAGTATAATACGCGCTAGACGTTTCAGAAAAATGATTTAAGGTTGAAGATAGTGATGCATAACTTTTACATAAATCCCATAGGTTGCTCTCTGCTCCCCCAAGTATCAGTGACAACCCATAATGATTGGCATTATATTTTAAGTCTTTGAGTTGTAGTTGTTTTAGATATTGATGGAAGCGATCTAGTCCAAAACTCTGAAGCATACGTACTGCAGGTACATTTAAAGAGCGAGATAAAGCGCGACTTGCAGGCACAACACCATCATATTCTTTATTGAAATTCTCAGGATTATAACTCCCGAATTGAGTTGGGATATCAGTCACTAGCGTGTTGGGTAATAAATCTCCGGCATCGAGCATAGCAGCATACAAGAAGGGTTTTAAAATACTACCAGTACTTCGGGGCTTATCAATAATATCCACATCTTTTTGATGTGCTCTATCTGTTGGTGTATTTCCAACGTATGCGAGAACTTTTCTAGTGTGAACGTCTAAAACCAAAACGGATGCATTATAGATTTGATTTTGTTTGAAGATGTTGTATTGGTTTTTTACAATGTAATTGACACGTTCTTGTAGTTTACTGTCGATAGTTGTTTGTGTCCGTTCTCCACGATTAGTGGTCGCTACTTTTTGAAGTAAATGAGGAGCGATGTGCGGCAATGTATATGGTTTTTGAGGCAAACCTTCAGCGATTGATAAATTGTAAGTTAATGAATCTATGATCTCATTTTCAAGAAGCTTTTTTAGTAATCCATCACGTTTTTGTAAAAGACGTTTTTGATTCTTGCCTGGATAAATTAAACTTGGTGCGTTTGGTAAAATGGCTAATGTTGCGCTTTCTGCCCAAGAGAGTTGGTGCGCATCTCTATTAAAATAACGCCAAGCTGCAGCATCTAGGCCAATAACATTGCCTCCAAATGGGGCGTTACTGCTGTAATAAGCTAGAATCTCTTCTTTAGAATCTCTAAATTCTAATCGCGTTGCTAAAATGATTTCTTTTGCTTTTTCAAGATAGGTTCTAGCTTGTCCTTTTCGAGATAGTCTAATGACTTGCTGAGTTAGGGTGCTTCCGCCACGCTTTACTTCTCCAGAACTCACATTATCTTTAAGTGCTTTAAAAATGGAGATGGGATTAAAACCAGGGTGTTCATAAAAATACGCGTCTTCAAATTGTACTATACAGATTTTAAATTTATCGGGAAGACTATCATTGTGCGGGAAACGCCATTGTCCGTCAGATGCAATCTGTGCTCCTAAAAGTTCATCCTTTTGACTCGTAATTACGGTTGCTGTAGGATCCTTGAATAAATCATTTGGTAAGCAGAAGTAATACACAATTAATAGTATAGCAAACACTACAGATTTCTTTTTATGTCGCTTTATTAATTGAAAAAAACTATACATGAACTATACAAGAGTGTTTATTAAAAATAGTTACAATAAATATACTTAATTTAAGCATTTTACCATAGTTATACGACGTGAATAAACATTTAATTTATCTTAAAGTTATTATAATTTTTAGCATTTTTTTTTCTTCGGAAAATGTTAATGCTCAATTAGAATTTTGTCAAGGAAATTCTGGTGACCCAATTTTTGTTGAGAACTTTGGAACAGGAACAGGTTATGGACCTCAATTACCTGCTGGTATTTCGACATATACTTTTGTGGGGTTTAATGGCCCACAAGACGGCGAATATACAGTTGGTAGCAATACCTTTGCTTATGGTTGGAATATGCCAAGTGATCATACACCGGGAGATACTAATGGAAAAGCACTAATAGTTAATGCAAGCTTTACTACTGGTGAATTTTATACCATTTCGATCAATGGCCTATGTGAAAACACAACTTATGAATTCTCGTCTTGGCTACTAAATATATTACCTAGTTCTGGCTGTGGAGGTAATGGAATTCCTGTAAATGTTAGATTTCAAATTTGGGACATAACAGACACCAACTTATTAGCAACTGGTGATACAGGAAATATTTTTAGTTCAGGGACTCCTAATTGGCAGCAATACGGATTGGTTTTTCAAACCTTACCAGGACAAACAGCAGTAATTTTAAAAATGATTAATAATGGTTCTGGTGGTTGTGGGAATGATTTAGCCATAGATGACATTATTTTTAAAAGTTGTGGTGATTTTATTGACGTACTAAACACGGATTCTACTGATTCTGTTTCGTTATGCAGTAGTTCTACACCATACGATACAATATTAACAGCGACGCCAGATAACACAGTATTTAGTAGTCATTTTTACCAATGGCAAGAAAGTTTTGATACTCTTTCTTGGTCGGATCTCCCAGGTGAAACAAATGAAAATTTAACTGTTTCGGGTGTTACAACAACAACTTATTACAGGGCTAAAGTGGCAGAGTTTGCCTCTAATTTGAATAATAACGATTGTAATACGTTTTCAAATGTTTTTGAAATTATTATTACTCAAGCATCAACACAACCTGCTATAGACTGTTGGGAAATTGCAACGATTAATGATGTCACGTGCGATTGGGAAATCACAGGGACTCAGCCAAGTCAACCAACGATAGAATGTTGGGAAATAGCAACATTTAATACTGCAATCTGTTTATGGGAAGTTACAGGTGCCCAGCCAACCCAGCCAGCAGGACTTGAGTGCTGGGAAGTAACGAGTTTTAATACAACGACTTGTAGTTGGGATGTCACAGGAACGCAACTAACTCAACCAATATTAGAGTGTTATAAAACTGCCACTTTTAATAACACAACGTGTATTTGGGATGTGACAGGAACACAACCATTAGAGCCAACTGGCCTTGAATGTTGGGAATCAACAACTTTTAATAACACAACGTGTATTTGGGATGTGACAGGAACACAACCATTAGAGCCAACTGGTCTTGAATGTTGGGAATCAACAACTTTTAATGATTTCACTTGTACTTGGGAGATCTCAGGAACAGAGCCAGTAGCAGCCAATACACCGTCACCATTAGAGGATTGTGATCCAGACAGTGATGGTTTTGGGGTATTTGATTTAGGGAGTATGGATAATGAAATCACAGGAGGCGATCCCAGTTTAACGGTAAGTTACCATGAGA
>NZ_JBLIET010000011.1:0-79437 GCF_047633235.1 Psychroserpens sp.
CATTTGTACCTGCATCTGAATCAATAGAATCATCTCCACCTTGATTAGCTGGCGATAATTCGTAATCTGTTGGTGTTTCAAATTCTACAATATAATTTACGTTTGGATCTAAATTTGCGAAACTGTAATTACCATTTGCGTTTGTAGTTGTAGTCGCTAATTGGTTACCGCTACAATTTAATAAATTTACTGTAACACCTGATAACCCTGCTTCTCCTGAATCCTGAATACCATCTTCATCTAAATCAAGGAAAACTGTATCTCCTAAGGATGCTGTCGGCGGCGTAAATATACCACACTGTCCATCTTCCGCCGTTGCTATTCCTTCTATAATGAACATTATATCAGAAGCATTAGGGTTTGGATTTGTAATAAAATTACCATTTGTACTAATACCCATACCAACATTAGTTGGTTGTGAACATGACGTATGACTATCAAAATTAACACCGTCAACAGTGAAATCTGAATTTGTTCCAAATCTATCAGCTGCCTGTATAAGAATGTAATCACCTGACGAATGCGTACCACTATACGTCGTATTACTATAACCATCAGTATTAAATTGAATACTTGCTGGACTCACTGGACCTACATAACGCAAATAAAAGGCACTAACATGATCGTGATCTCCATGGGATTGGCACACATCGCAATCCTCAGGTGGTGAACTTGGATTAAAAACACCAGCGTCAACCGTTGCATTGTACTCATTTGGAGCTAAATCTATACATGCTGTTCTACCGTTTGTGCCTGCATCTGAATCAGTAGAATCATTACCACCTTGATTAGATGGTGAAAATTCGTAACCTGTTGGTGTTATAAACTCAACAAGATAATTAATATCTGAATTTAAATCTGAAAACAGATAATTACCATTTGCATTTGTAGTTGTAGTTGCTAACTGATTACCGTTACAATTTAATAAATTTACTGTAACACCTGATACGCCAGCTTCTCCTGAATTTTGAATACCATTTTGGTTTGCATCTAGAAAAACAGTGTCTCCTAGTGATGTTGTTGGCGGTGTTGGTGGTGTAAATATACCACACTGTCCATCTTCCGCCGTTGCTATTCCTTCTATAATAAACATTATATCAGAAGCATTAGGGTTTGGATTTGTAATAAAATTACCATTTGTACTAATACCCATACCAACATTAGTTGGTTGTGAACATGACGTATGACTATCAAAATTAACACCGTCAACAGTGAAATCTGAATTTGTTCCAAATCTATCAGCTGCCTGTATAAGAATGTAATCACCTGACGAATGCGTACCACTATACGTCGTATTACTATAACCATCAGTATTAAATTGAATACTTGCTGGACTCACTGGACCTACATAACGCAAATAAAAGGCACTAACATGATCGTGATCTCCATGGGATTGGCACACATCGCAATCCTCAGGTGGACCTGTATCACCCGACCCAAAACTATATTCAGGATTTCCTCCAGAATAATTGATTGTCCATTGCGTAATTAAATTATCATCACCTGTGTCCCAAATTTCCCATATTTCGCCATCAGTAACATTCATATCTACAGAGTCACCAGAATCTATAGACGTTTCTTTATCCCAATCGTTTCCTCCTAAGAATCTCCAAAGAACTCTATCCACATTACCGTCATTAACAAATGTGGCAGTAAAACTTTGTGGTGAATATTTCTTTGATTCTTTTAAATTCTCCGAAGAAACCTCTAAAGAAATTAAATCTCTAATTTTATAATTAGAGCTATCACTAGCTGCCCAAACAGGCATTAAAGAAACTAACAATAAAAATAGAGTAAATCTGTTTTTAATTTGCCAAATGTAATTCTGTTTCATTTTGTAAAAGGGTATTAACTATTAGTGTTTTGCTGTAGACAATTAAAGTCTAAAAATAAATGTATATAATCGTTTTTTTGAATACTACAGTGTTTTCCGACTTTTCAGAGTCTATGTTGCACAAGTATCAAGCAACGGTAACCCGAATTACTTTGCTAAAAGACATAAAAGACGAATAGTCGTCCTAATTCGTTTTTATCCTTATGAAAGACAAAATATTCAGAAAAAAAAAAAAAAAAGCACTATGTATTCCACATTATAAGTCTCATCATAAGACATATGCTTCTTGTCAATAAACCTTAAAACCCTGCATATAATCGGTTTTTGTAATATCCTAACAGCTATAACTCGTCATGTTATGACCAATAACTTTTAGGAATATATTCTTAAAAGGTCTGTAATTTATTAATAGTTAATCTCGTGTTTCATGAATCCTATTCAAAGAAAATTCTACTATTTTAAAGAACATATTTAATATTGTAAAGATGATACTGCATAATAGTATCCAACAATTAAGAAATTGATTTAAAAATAAAAATCTGAGAAGACCTAGAGATCAATCTAAAAAATACTTGAGAATAAAATAAACCCACTGTAAACTAAAAATTTAAAAAAATGATTGTATGATATTTAGGTAAAATTCGGCTTGTTGTATTATAGAAATAAGATATACAAGAAAATTGATGGCAGACTCAAAAGAAGAAAAACAGAATCTGTAGTTGTATTTCTGCCATCTTTGTTTTGTTTCGTCCTAAAATACGTCTAAAGGTTATTCATTATAATTAAACTGTATTTTGGTGCATGTGATTAAGTCTTTTATATTCTAAAGATAAATGTAATCTTTTAAAGTTATATAATTTGGTTGCTTTTTTTACTTCTTCCACACAGGCAAAGGTTTGGTCGATATGAAATTCATCTTTTTGTATTCCATTTACACGTTCTGCCAGTGCATTTTCGTAGCAATGATTATCTTCTGTCATACTTATTGCGATCTTCTTTCGCTTAAGTTCATTGCTGTAAACAAAGGAAGAGCAAAGGGAAGTATTGAACCAAATAAACAGTTGTTGCTAAAACATAAAGAGACAATAAAATTATTGAATCTGAATTACTCATTAAGATCTGAATTACTCATTAAGAAATATCGCTAAAATATCTAACATAAGTTTAAGTACTGTACAGAAAGTAAAAAGAATACATTTAAATAATGAAAGTTAACTGAAATTTGACTTGACAAAAGCAAGTCACTTTAACATTAACAGCCTAAAAATTAAATATTTTATAAGTTATTAAGGCTTCTTCTCACCTTTTGCTAGAACATCCCAAAAGCTGCAATTTATATTTAAGGATATTTCTGATAAAGTGATACCTAAACACACATTAAAGAGAAAAAATTAAAAATCTTAACTGGTTTTAGAAAATTAAGACCCCACACCCTTTTTTACAATCATTTTCGCTTTCAAAAGTTGGTGGCAGCATTTACACATAGACCTTAAAGCCCCATAATAACCAGTCCTCCAATAATACTATCACCAATTTTATCAGTATAGTTGTCCCAGTAATCAATATATCTTTTATCCTTTTTCTTTTTCTTTTTTCAAAACATGAATAAAATATTTTAAGCACAGCGGATTAACATGATTGTGTATGGTTAGTTGCGTGGTTAAGCCTTAAAGTTAGCAAACAAATCACAGATAGAATATTCCGCAGGAATGTTCGTAAGACGGCAGTGACCAAGCAATAAATTATATCCGGTGTTACCAAATGTTTTTTAATTCAAACATTCAACTTTTCTCTCAGTCAAATAGTCTTTTATTATATTCCATTCAGTTATATTTCTAATATTATACACTCGTCTTGTAGAATTGTCTTTTAACTTAAAGTCAATTAAAATTTCTCCAAATATTTTTTTCATTTTCACATTCTTAATTTCATTCAATTCGATTTCCCTTTTATTCGTTCTTAAGAAAATTGAATGATAAACCATTGCAGGAATTGAGATCAAAAGAATTCCAGATATTATTCTTAAAATTATTTGAATCTCTCTTTCCGATATAATTCCAGAGTAGATTTGATAAATTCCAAAAAACAGAAATATAAAAGGATATATTTTAAACATTCCTTTATTCATTCTGCTACTTTTATCATCTAATTCAATCGATTTCTCTTTTAGATTTATTTCTCCGTTTGCGAATGATTTTAATTGTATGTTTTTCATTTCTCTAATATTTGGTAACGTTGTTGTGTATGGTTAGTTGCGTGGTTAAGCAACTAATTTAGTAAACAAATACGTACCAGAGAAAATTCCGAAGGAATTTTCGAAATAAGCACTTGCCAAAGCAATTAATTATACACGGTGTTGGCAACTGGCTTTATTATTTTATAATTCCGTTAAATGTTTTTGATTCGCTGTAAACTGTTATTCCGAATAGATTCCATTTCAAAATTCCATCAGCAATATATTCCGATTTTTCATTCGGTTTGTAGTTGTTCGTTTGTATCGACTTAAATTCCCAAACGTAACCACTAACAAATCCAGTCAAAAAACTATTGCTTTCAATTGGGATAAATTCGTTTTTGTCAACTGAATATTTTACGTGCATATTTATGTCGAAAGTCAAATTATCTTCGAGTGTTACTTTTTTAACTTTTGAGTTATTTTTTTTGTTATAATCGTCATTCATTGTTATTCGATTTGTGCTTTTTTCCGAGTTTGAAGCAGAAATTATTTGAACAATTCCGATTACCATTATGAAAATTGAAACAACTTTAAATTGAGGTTTGAAAATTCGTTTTCCTTTTGCTATAAATCCGACAATCAGATATAGAAAGTACAAAACAATCATTCCGTTTATTATTGACCAAATTAAATGTATCATAGGTTTCTGTTTTCTCAGCTTGTTGCCAACAATAGTATATATCACATATGTTATATATATCTCAATTATAGTCTTAACCAACTAAAGCGTCTTTATTTTCTTAAAGATGGTCACAAGAATATGCAAAGCTATCTCCTGTTTCAATTGTCGAAATCCGAAGTTAGACAAAATTAATTGTTTTTTTGTAAAGCAATCAATACGTAGTTCTACTTATATTTTAGTTTATAAGTATTAAATATGAACCTTACAATAGTATACATTGTTTGTTATAAAATATTACGGATAACCGCAATAAATAGCCATTAAATGCTATGTCTGGTCCCTATTAAAAATCAGGGCGATTTCAAAATATGCGCAGTAGTCTCTGTAATGAGTATTAACCTGTTGTAATAAAACTTACTAGCTATTATTATGTGTATTCACAAACTCCAAAGCCCTCTTTTCATTATAATAAAACCCTCCTTTTTGAATAAACCCTACATGACCTCCAAAGTTTGGCATTTCTAAATACAGGTTGTTATTTTGTTTAGCTTCTTTTACGGGGTAACATTTTGCAGATAAAAAAGAATCGTTTAAAGCATTAATGACTAAAGTTGGAACCTCAATACTCTGTGCGAATTGCAGGCTACTGCATTGTGTGTAATAATCCATAGCATCTTCAAAACCATGGGCTTTTGAAGTGTAAAAATCATCAAATTCTCTTAAGGTTTTAATATGGCTTAAGTTGTCATCACTGAGTAGATCTGGAAATTGCTTTTGTTTTATGCGTAGTTTATCCAAGAGATGTTTTCTAAACCTAATGGCAAAGGGTCTGTTTTTAAGTTTCTGCAATTCCGTTGAGGAACCGTCCAAATGCATGGGTACAGAAACACCAATGGCTGCTCGTATTTCTAATGGTAAAATCCTATCCTCACCCAAATATTTGAGAACGACGTTACCCCCCAAACTAACGCCTTGTAAATAAATTTTAGAATACTTTTTTTGCTTAATACAATGTTGCACAACATCATCTAAATCATTGGTTGCACCAGAATGATAACTCTTATAAAGCCGATTGTCCTCACCACTACAGCCTCTAAAATTCATACACACCGCGTCCATTCCATTTTGATTGAACAGTTTTGCTGTTCCTGTAACATACGGTCGCTGTGCGTGACCTTCTAAACCGTGGAGTAAAATAATTACGGAGGTCGATTTATTTTGAGCATAACTCCAATCCAGATCCAAAAAATCTGTATCGCGAGTCGCTATGCGTTCTCGCTGTTGTTCTAATGTCACGCTACGGATAATCCCTGAATATACAGTGGCTATAAATCCGTTTTTGAATTGAAATGAAGGTTTGTAGGTGGATTGTAGGATTGGCATTTATTGATATTGGTTGTAAAGTTGTTTTTTGTTTAGTTGTATTTACTCGGTCGTGTTTACTCTTGTAGTCCTCCCAAGGAGGGAAACAAATATGTGTTTACTCGGCTGTTTTTTTAGCATTTAACTGATCATTCTTTGTAATACCTTTAAACTTTAATTTCAATTTCGTTTTCAGTCCGTTTTCTTATTCATTAACGATAACGTCTGTAAATTTAAAATCTTTTCCGTTAAACAAGCCTTTATCACTCAATTTTAACGATGGTATAACCAACAGTGCCATAAACGACAAGGTCATGTAAGGTGCGTTTAATGGACTTCCCATTTGCTTTGCCATATTATCAAGCGCTGCATAGGCCTTACCAATAGTGTCGCCATCTTGATCACTCATAATTCCTGCCACAGGAAGCGGAACAATTTTGTCTTCAAAAGCTGTCACTGCGCAAATACCACCTTTATTTTCAATGATGAGATTAACCGCTTTGCAAATCATCTCGTCACTCACGCCTACTGCAATTATATTGTGAGAATCATGACCTACGGAAGAGGCTATGGCACCTTCTTGGAGTCCGAAACTTTTAATAAATGCCATTGCTGGTTGGTCATTATTATAGCGATTAACAACGGTCATTTTAAGAATATCTGTTTCAATGTTAGACACCAAGTTTCCGTTATGAAGCGTCGCTTCTTTTATGATTTCGTTAGTGACTAACTGCCCTTCTAAAGCTTCTATGACTCGAATGTTTAATATGTCCGAAGTACTGCTTGAAGCCACTCTAAAATCGGATACCTGCTTCTTATTCGTATTGAAATTATTAAGGTTTTTAAACGGTACAGACTTTAGTTTAGACACCCCGTTTTCACTCACCAACTCACCATCAATGAATGTTTTCATCACTTCAAAGTTTATTAAATCTTTGACTATAATACAATCTGCAGCATCACCAACATGGAGTAATCCAACCTCTAAATTATAATGGGCAATGGGATTTACACAAGCCGCTTGCAATACTTTAAACACATCCATGCCTTTAGCCACAGCTCTCGCACACAATCTATTGATATGATTGACGATTAAATCATCGGGATGCTTGTCATCGCTGCAAAACATCATATTCTCATAATGCTGTGGTAGCAAATCAATGAGCGCTTCAAAGTTTTTAGCAGCACTCCCCTCTCTAATGAGAATTTTCATGCCTTTTTGTAGTTTCTCTAGCCCTTCTTCATAGGTAAAACATTCGTGATCTGTAGAAATTCCTGCATTGATATATTTGGTAATGTCTTCACCAACAACGCCTGGTGCATGACCATCAATAGGTTTCTTATAGTGTTTTGCCCATTCTAATTTTTGGAGTACTTCTGGATCATCAAATAACACACCAGGATAATTCATCATCTCAGCCAAATACTTGATCTCTGGGTTTGCCATAAGCTCCTTAATCCCATCGGCATCGATAACCGCTCCAGCAGATTCAAAACTGGTTGCAGGCACGCAAGATGGTGCGCCAAAATTGAACTTAAAAGGGGTTTGTTTCCCGTTGTCTATCATAAAATTGACACCTTCTATCCCGAGCACATTAGCGATTTCATGAGGATCAGAGACGGTTGCCACTGTACCATGAGTCACCGCAATTTTTGCAAACTCTGTGGGCACCAACATGGAACTTTCTATGTGAATGTGTGCATCTATAAATCCTGGAAGGATGTACTGATTGACGTTGTGTGCCTTCTCCTCTATGTTGAAAATTTTACCTTTAGAAATGGTGACTTCGCCACTAAAAATGCGTTTATTTTTGATATCGACTATTTGACCTTGTAGTATTTTCATGTGTAATTAGTAATAAGATGCTTGAGTTATCTGATACGTATCTGAACGCCTTCTGCCTGTCAATGCTCATGTTATTAAGCGCGTAGCGAAGCCCTTCTAATTGAATTCAATCTTTACAATAGTGCTGGTTTTATCGGTCACTTTAAAGCGCTCATCAGCTCTTCTATTCAGCACCCAAACAATGTTTTCTTCAGAAATGAGCAACCAGACGTTTTCTTTATCTATCAACGATAATTTCTCGTCCTTAAAATATTTACTGAGTTTCTTTTTCCCATTCATTCCCAAGGGGTGAAACACATCGCCTTCCTCCCATTGTCGCAAAGTTAAAGGGAATTTTAATTTGGATTGATCTACAAAAATCACATGGCTCTGGTGGCCCACAACAGCAGCTGCTTCATCAAAAGATAAGGTGCCTGCTGGTGTTTGGATTTCATGTTCTAATGTATGTATTATAAAGGTGTCTTTTAAAGCACTTCGACTGCGCTCAGTGTGCTCAGTGTGCTCCTCGTCTTCTTGAGTATTTCGATGTGTTAAAATTAGATGCGCTCTATCTTTTACAAGTCGATACTTGTCTGACAGTATTTGCTTTCCAGATTGTGCCTCTAATAAATCAACCATATCATCCCATGCTGTGAATCCGTAATCTTTAAACATCTCATACAGGTAGGCCTTGGGATTGTTTGCCTTTTTAAATGGCAGTATATCCAATACCATCTTATGTTCATCTATATCGATTATGGCGCGTTTAGCGACTGCTCTCAAACTTTCTTCCACAATGTCTGAGGTATCCTTTAAATGACCTAAAGTCGTTTTAAAGTTTTGAAGCAGGTTGGCATTCGTCTCTTTCAACACAGGAATAACATGATGACGTAATTTATTCCTGAGGTATGTATCTGAGGCATTGCTGCTATCTTCTCTCCATTTTAAATTAGTAGTGTTAGCATACGTCTCTAGCGCCTCTCTAGAAAAAGGCAATAAGGGTCTCACGATATGCTCGTTAATTTCTGGAATTCCTGTCAGTCCGCTTAAGCCTGTGCCTCTCGAGAGATTTATTAAAAAGGTTTCGAGATTATCATCGGCATGATGTGCGGTTACTATATAATCGAAGTGTAAACTTTCAGCTAACTCAGAAAACCAATTGTAGCGTAAGTCTCTGGCTGCCATTTGCGTTGAGAGCTTTTGGTCTTTGGCAAATTCGTTGGTCGAAAAGTGTTCTATAAATACTTCTAAATCTAAGTTGTCTGCCAGTTCTAATACAAACGCTTCATCACCGTCGCTTTCTGCTCCTCGTAAATTAAAGTTGCAGTGTGCTAGCGTGATATCAAGCTTCAATTCGTGACATAAATGCGTCAATACGACACTATCTAATCCTCCAGAAATGGCAATAAGAAGTCGTGCTTCTTTTAGAAACGGTAATTGATTTTCGATATGATTTGTAAAATTTTTAAGCACACACCAAAGTTATTGAAATTTAAAGTGTGTGCCACTAACTAGTTCAAAAAATTATATATCTAAACTATTGGACTGAGAAAAAATAGAAGTCTTCTGTTCCATTTCGGGTATAAACATCACCACAGTTAGAAAACTTAATAACATCACCAAGCGTATTGTAAACCTCAAAAATTTGAGCATTATTTTCCTGTTCTGTATTAAACGTATTGTTGTACACATTTACGATACAATAGTCTCCTGGAATATTTATCGAGATTCCCAATCTATAATTATAGGTCAAATTATCATTAGACAACTCTGGAAGACATCTAATTGCATTTGAACAAAAATCACCATTAAAAGCTTCTCCAAGATTATAAGTTACTTCAAAACCTTGTGATAATTCGGCATTTAAACCCGACAATGAATTGTTCAATTTTAAGACAAAGACGCCATCAATAAAAACGGTATTGTCAACAATTAATTCTGGTTCGGTTTCAGGCGTACATGAATTAACTAGATTTGAAGATATTTGAGAATTGATAAAAATCATTTCGTTTACTGCATACGTTTCTGCATTATTTTCAACATTTACAATGTAAGCTTCTGGTTGCTCTAAGCCACATATGTAGTCATCGTCTTCACATAGAATTGCCATAAATAATGGTGCGAGCAGAAGAAATTTGAGATTACTTTTCATATTTTTATTTTTTTGTATTTATTTCTAGATGAAGAAATAACAGAATGGTTGCGTCACCTGTCGCACTTTATTTTAATTTTCCAATACAGTTCGCATTGCCTTAGCCTTAACTAAACATTCTTCGTACTCTTTTAAAGGATCACTTTTAGCAGTAATGGCACCGCCTACAGAATACGACACGTATTTATTAGTCTCATTGTACAAAATACTTCGTATCACTACGTTAAAATCAAAATCATTATCTGGCGTAAAATAACCGACAGCACCTGAGTAGAGTCCGCGTTTGGTCTCCTCCAGCACTTCGATAATTTTCATTGCCGAAATTTTTGGTGCACCTGTCATGCTTCCCATTGGGAACGTTGTTCTAATAATTTCTATGGGATGTGTTGCATCACTAACTTGTGAGGTTACCGTAGAAATCATATGGTGTACTTGATCAAACGTATAAACTTTACAGAGTTCTTCTACGATTACGCTGCCTTTAATAGCTGTTTTTGAAAGATCATTTCGTACCAAATCTACAATCATCACATTTTCACTGCGCTCTTTACTATCTTCGGAAAGGTTCTTAATCAAAGCCTCATCTTCTGTTTTATTTTTAGAGCGTTTAGCAGTTCCTTTTATAGGCTGGGACGTTATTTTTAAACCTTCTTTTTTAATATAGCGTTCTGGTGAAGCCGATAACAAGTATTTGTCGTAGATCTTTAAAAACGTAGCGAAAGGCGGTTTTGAAATCGCATTGAGCTGCTGGTATGTCTCTAGAGGATTAATTATAGTGTCTTCTGCATAAAACTCCTGACAAAAATTAGCTTCATAAATATCGCCTCTGTGAATGCGTGACAATAAATTATTGAGTTTCTTAAAGTATTCGTCTTTATGGATTCTCAGTTTTATTTTAATGTCCTTGTCATACTTCTCAACTCCGCTCGAAGTGACCGTTGATTTAATGTCCCTTAAATCTTGTTCTAACTCGTCATCAACAAGATTCAAATAGTGCGTTTCTAGCACATTTCCTTTTAATAAAAATATTTTTTTGGGTTGAAAAAACAAAAGATCTGGAAATCCTAATTCGTCATGATTTTTTGATGACAAGCGTTCCACGTCATTTTTAAGGTCATAAGATAGATATCCAAAAAGCCAATCTTTGGTAGTCGTTTGATATTCTTTGAGCTGGTTAAAAGCATCAAAAGCATCGGTTTGAAAAACGGTAAAGGCCTCAACCGCTAAAACCGCATCATAAGAAGACTCTTTTTGTGCATAGTCATTACTATCTAACCAAATGACTTCATCAAATTGTTGGCTCCAATTAAGGAGTTGTTTTTTAAACGCTCCGGGATTAGAAATGTGTTGGGTTTTTACCTGTCTCAATATCGATTTTTATAAAAAACAAATTTCCGAATTAATGTGGTCACTGACAAGTATATTATTCCGAAGTAAAAAATTATCTTTGCACCATGGATCAAAGAACGACTTTTACAGATTTAAATTTAAATACGCCTTTATACAATGCCTTAGGCGATTTAGGTTTTGAGTACCCAACACCTATTCAAGAACAAGCATTTAACATTGTATCTTCTGGAAAGGATGTGGTTGGTATTGCTCAAACCGGTACTGGTAAGACGTTTGCTTATATGCTGCCAATTTTGCGTCATTTAAAATTTTCTACTCAGGAGAATCCTAGAGTTTTAGTTTTAGTGCCTACCCGGGAACTGGTTGTGCAGGTTGTTGACGAAATAGAAAAATTAGCGGCGTACACTAATGTTAGAGTTTTAGGGGTTTATGGAGGTACGAATATCAACACCCAAAAACAAGCAGTCGCCGCAGGTCAGGATATTATTGTTGCGACTCCAGGTCGTCTTTTTGATTTAGCGGTTAGTCATGTGCTCCACTTAAAATCCATACAAAAATTAGTGATTGATGAAGTTGATGTGATGCTAGATTTAGGGTTTAGACATCAACTATTAAACATTTTTGATATTTTACCACCGCGTCGTCAAAATATCATGTTTTCTGCAACAATGACTCAAGATGTTGACGATTTAATTATAGATTTTTTCACCAAACCAGAAAAAGTAACGATTGCTGTTTCTGGAACTCCTTTAGATAATATTGAGCAAGAACGCTATGACGTTGCTAATTTTTATACGAAAGTAAATTTATTAGAACAGTTGCTTAATGACAAACAAACGTATCATAAAGTGCTCATTTTTGTTGCTTTTAAACGTATGGCAGATTTATTATTTGAACAACTAGAAGAACTGTTCCCTGAACAATCTTGTGTGATTCATTCTAATAAAACTCAGAATTACAGATTGCGTAGTATTGAGCAATTTAGAGCTGGTGAGAATAGAATTTTAATTGCTACAGATGTCATGGCTCGTGGATTAGACATCGAGAATATAAGTCAGGTGATTAATTTTGACACGCCTAAATATGCTGAAAATTACATGCATAGAATTGGTAGAACAGGTCGTGCAGAGCAACCAGGTCATGCTATTTCTTTTTCTACAGAAAAAGAGCAAGAATCCATTGTAGACATTGAAGCTTACATGGATATGAAAATAACATTGCTTGATTTCCCTGAAGATGTAACGCGTTCTCAAGAGTTAATTGAAGAGGAAAGACCACAAATAAGAGAACATAACAATCCAATCAAACAACGAGACTTAGATGCTCCTGGACCTGCTTTTCACGAAAAGAAAGACAAGAACAAAAAGGAAAATCTAGGTGGTTCTTACAAATTTAAAATTGCTGCAAAATATAAAAAGCCTAAAACTAGAGGTGATAAGAATTATAATAAACGGAATAAGAAATAAGTTGACAGTCGTCAATTTGCAATGCTTACTCTGATGGTGAAAAAAGTTCGCAACACTTACTGTTGCGGTAAAAAAAGTCTTCAGTATCCGTTTTTAATTATGACTCTAATAACAACTTCAATTTTCAGTATTCACCCTTTTAAAAATCATATTAAATCTTTCAACTTACTATCATGAAGTATTCTTTTTTATTCCTACTGCTCTTGTTATCCACTTTCAGTTTAAATGCAGAAACGCCTCCTATTTGGGGACAAACTGGTCATCGCGTGGTTGGAGCTATCGCCGATAATTATTTAAAGAGTAGCACCAAGCGTAAAATTAAAAAGCTCTTAAACTATGAATCACTTGCTCTAGCTTCTACATTTGCTGATGAAATTAAATCAGATGCTCGATATAACAAATTTAAAACTTGGCACTATCTCAACATGAGTTTGGATGAGACTTATGAAACGTCTGAGAAAAACCCTGAAGGTGATTTAGTTACAGGAATCGCTTACTGTAAGGTCATGATTATGAACGATAACACAACTGATGACGACAAAGCGTTTTATCTAAAAATGCTTATTCATCTTATTGGGGACTTACACCAACCTATGCACTTGGGATTACAAGAAGATCGTGGCGGTAATGACTTCAAATTACAATGGAATTACAAAGACACTAATATGCATAGAGTTTGGGATACACAAATGATTGAATCTTTTGGGATGAGTTTTTCTGAGCTAGCAGACAATGCTGCTTTCCTATCTAAAAAAGAGGTTAAGACCATTGAAGAAGGGACTGTTGTAGATTGGATTACAGAAACTCATATCTTGACAAATGACATCTACAAATCGGCAGAACAAGGAGAAAACTTACGTGGTAGATATTCTTATAAATATCTAAATATTGCTAGATCACAGATGCAAAAAGCTGGGATTAGATTGGCTACCGTTTTAAATGATATCTTATAAATAGCAAGCACTGTGTTTCAAATTATACTATTTCCGTAGAAAAATCCCTTCTCAAATTAATGAGAAGGGCTTATAGGAAACCTCGAGTGAACTAAGTCGTTATACTTAATAATCTATGTCCTTATAATTACGTCTAGGCCAACACTTTAATATGGCTTTCGACTATATCCTTAATTGGTATGACGAGTTTTGCTTCCGTATTTTTTAATATCTTAGAGATATTATTAATCGCCTCTATTTCAGACGCGTTGCCAGCAAACTCTTTTTTATTTCCTACTTCAAATGTTTTTATTTTATAAAACGTTTTCAATAAATCTCCAATGAGTTCTATAGTTCCTAACCCAAAAGAGAGCTAATATTACTGGTGATAATATCTGTATTTACTCCAGTTTGATTTAATACTGTAATAGAAATAAATAGGATTAATTAGAAAAATATGATTTGTCTTAACATTTCACCTCCAGACAAATCCATAGTATATATTATATACCAATGAGGAAAAACGATTATAAAATACTTTAAAAGTATCGTATTGTTATCTTTTACAATAGCACTCAACGGATCTCCATCTGATAATTTTAAAAGGTCACCAGAGGGTTGCAAATAATAAAAGTTTGTTTAATTGTTTATTAGGACACTCAAATTATGGATAAATCACATTAATTACATATCAAAAAGTTAAAAATATAAAATGGAATAATTGCTAGAAATATAAATTGATAAAAAAAGCAAACTCATCTGAGTTCGCTTTTTTTTATTTGTTTTCCTAATATTTTTTAAGAGTCGCTCGTTTTTCTTTGTGGTAATCATTACCGCTTAACATGTATGCTTTTTCAACATATTCAATGGCTTTAGCTTTATTATTTTGGGCACTATAATAATCTGCCATAGCATCATAAGCATTAGCACTTTCTGGATAATATTTTATAGCCATATAAAAAAACAGAAATGCTTTTTCTGGTTGCTCCATTTGCAAGTTCATATACCCATAACCATTCAACAGTTCCTCAATCATTGGAGGTGTTTTATAACCAAAGTTTTGATTGTAAATCACTTCTTGATTATTTAGCAAAATCTGCAATTCATCTATTGAGGTTTCTGGATTATTATATTTTTGTGGCGACTTAAACTGATACCACTCAAATAGTGATACAAGTCCGTCTCTAATCGCTGGCAAAGGAACAGTACCATGCAAATCTTCTGGATAAACCGTCCATATAAAATTTAATCCATTTTCTTTGTGTGCTGCTGCCAATAGAGAAAATTCCATAATAGAACGCGAAAACAAACTAAACTCTGATGTATCCTCCATTAAATTATCTATAGTCACTGAGGCATCTTGCATATGTAATTGTTCTGCGGCTAAAGCAACAAACAATCCTTTGCCTTCAAAGTTCTTTGTCTTTAGTGTCCTTTTAGCTTCGATTAATAATTTTTGGTTATCCCATTCTAGACTTGGATCAATAGCTATATAATTTGTAAAAAGGTGGGTATGATACAATAAAACATGAATTGTAAATAAGCCAGCATACGAATGCCCAATCAACGTTCTATAATTTGTAGTAGGATACGTTTTATCAATATATATCATTAACTCATTCTCAATAAATGAAGTAAACTGCTCTGCACCTCCTGTCTCTGACTGCATAGCTGTACCATGACGGGATTTAATTTTAGAAATAGTCAAATCACGAGTTCTATTTTCTCTGTTAGAAATACCAACTAAAATCATATGTGGCATATAATGTCCCCAATAATTATCGTACACCGTTTCTAAGCTAGATTCAAGAGAAAACCCATCTAAAAGATAGACTACAGGATATTTGGCGTTACTTTTTGGATTATAATTATCTGGTAGTTTTACCCAAAAATGACGATAACTGTCTAAGGTTTCTGAATAAATGCTATCTGTAATTTCTGTGCTTATTTGTTGCAGTACTTTTTGGTTAGCTTGCGCATAAATGGATACATTAAAACCTACAAATACGACTATAGCAAAAATTCGAAATACTTTTTTCATCTGTGTTAGATTTATTTTGTGCTATTTGTATTAGAGATCATCATCCTCAATACGAGTATTCCTATTCTAGCGGCAACAAATGTAAATAGCCCAAAAGTTGCTGTAAGCAATGAAATCTTAAGTCCACCAGCAAAAACTGCGGGATCAACATTACCCATAGCTTCTAAAGAGTCAAATGCAGAAATCAATCCAAGAATAGAGGCTAAAAACCCCGTAACTAAGCCAAGCAAGCTAAAGTCTGTTGCTAATTTTAAAGATTTGTTTGCTATAGCAACCGATTTTTTTACATTTATAAAACCTCTTATAATAAAAAGCAAAGCGGCTAATAAACACATTAAAATAAGAGACATGAATAGTGTTCCGCCATCTGTAAAAATGTTTGCGGCTATGGTTTGACTGTAAAAACCATTTAATGTAATTATTACTGTATTCATAGTTATAAATTTAGTTAAACATGCTCAAACTTAAAAATTAAGAACATTAGTTTTCTTTTATTGCGACTAACAACCGTTTTTATCTGGGATATGACCTCCTTGTCAAAACCCTAACTAAATTGGTAGTTCGTCTCTATTTCACGTTTATCAGTAAAAAAAAATATTATCATTGTATTGAGGACACCGAATATGTTTACAAAGTCATTTTTTATAAAAAAAATAAGTCAAATAATTTTACACCTTCTGTTTTGGACTGCTGTACTGGCTTTCTTTACCTATTTTTTTGGTGTAAATAACGCTGAGTTTAATGACACCTTACTCTTTTCTCTTTGTTTAATGCCTTCAACTATTGCGACCACTTATGTATCGACTTATAAATTAATTCCAGATTATTTAATCACCAAACAATATTGGCAATTTGTACTTTACAGCATATATACGCTTATCGTGTCTGTCTATTTATTAATGGTTTCTATTTTTTTTAGCCTCATTTATATTTCAAATTTTGAATATGACGCCATGAATCCTGCCACCAAGAATATAATTTTTATAAGCACTGCTGTTTATTTAGTTGTTATTATTGTTAGTGCTTTTAAATTACTAAAACTAAATTTAGAGCAAGCCTCAAAAACAAAGTTATTAGAAACTAAAATACTAGATGCACAACTAAAACTTAAAGAGCAGGAGCTTAATTACTTGAAGATGCAGATACATCCTCATTTTTTATTTAATACGCTTAATACCATGTATGGATTTGCTTTAAAAAAGGCAGATGAAACGCCAGATATGATATTAAAACTATCTAATTTATTGGACTATCTTTTATATCAAGTTGAAAAACCTATTGTTTTACTATCTGAAGAAATTGGGCACGTCAACGATTATATAGCGCTTGAAAAAATGCGATTTAATAACACACTCAAGGTTCAAATAAACATTTCTAAAACTTCAGAAGCTATTACGATTGCTCCAATGCTATTGATTCCTTTTATTGAAAATAGCTTCAAACATGGCAGTATTCAAAAGGGTACTCTAAAAATTGACATTCAACTGACCGCTAGTTTGGATCATATCCATTTCCGAATAAAAAATTCAAATTCTGAAAGCACACCCACTCATCATGGAATTGGTCTTGAAAACATTAAAAAGCGACTAGAGTTATTGTATCCTAATAAACATGAATTAGCAATAGATGACAAAACAGATACTTTTGAAGTAGAATTAAAACTAAATACGACTGGCAATGCATAAAACAAAGACAATATCTTGCTTAATTGTAGATGATGAAGCCATTGCGCGAGAAATTATTGAAACACATTTATCTAAAATTGAAAACATTCATGTTATAGCGAGTTGTAGTAATGCCATTGAAGCTTTTCATTACATTAGCAATCAAGATATTGACTTGGTGTTTTTGGATATTAATATGCCTGGGATTTCTGGAATATCATTCGCAAAGTCTATAAACGATAGCGTCAAAGTTATTTTTACAACAGCCTATAGAGATTACGCTGTGGAAGGTTTTGAGCTTAAAGCTGTAGATTACCTACTCAAACCTATTTCACTTGAAAGATTACAAAAAGCATTAGATACCTATTTTGATATCTACAGAAATGTAACAGAAACAGATACTTCAGTCCATGAGGTTTCAGTCTTTATGTTTGTACGTTCAGAACGAAAAATGATAAAGATAGAATATAGTGCTATATGCTATATTGAAAGTTATAGTGATTACCTCAAAATACATACAGAGAACGACACAATCATAACCAGAGAGACTATAACTGCAATTGAAGCAAAAATGCCTAAACAGCAATTTTTAAGAATTCATCGTTCATATATTATTTCAATACATTTCATTCAATCCTTTACAAATGAGTATATCACAATAAACAGGCAGGCTTTACCAATAAGTAGGTCTTATAAAAAAGAGGTGCTAAAACAACTTGAAAAATTTTGAGCATTAGTCAATAGAAAGATATTTTACTCGTTGTTTCATTAATCACTATTTTTGTAAAAAAGCCTGCTTATCGATGGACGAATACCTACATGACACTATTCCTAATTTAAAACCTTTTAACCATACGCTTCATTATGACACCTTATTCATAAATAAAGATTGGGTTTTGGTTAATGGTCTTTCTAAAAAAAAATCAACATACACATTTAAAGATGATAATATTTTAGAAATCTCAAGGAAAGAGCAGACCATTAAAACCTTTTGGTCAATAGACATTCAAAACATATTCTCTATTGAAACAGAGGACGGCATCATTACCGTAAAAGTCTATTTTAAAGACGATGATATCTTAGTCCTTAATCATCAAAACAAAGAGGAATTCGCTCTTTTTATCAATACTACAAATTATACGCAAGACTTAGAAACTGTAGAAGATATAAAGCTATTTCTAAAAGAAAAGTACAAGCAAAAAGTCACAAACTTAATTTACGATCATGAATTTTACTACATTGAAAAATCAAAAGAGTTTGGACCATTTACTGTAGAAGAGTTATCTAATAAAGTAAAAAAAGAAGCTATTAGTGCGTATTGCTTTGTCAGAGATGTTAATGCCAATGATTATAGTAATCGTTTAAGAATTTTTGATTTGATTAAGGAGTTATGAACCACTATTTATTTTTTCAAAGGCTTTTTTATATCATCAATATGTAAACTCAATGCTCTCGCATAAATCTGTGTTTCTCTAATTAATAATGCTCATGATACCATTAATAAAATAAGCGTTGCACCAAATACTTATTGGTGTAGGCCAACATAATTAAAGAAATAGCAGAAAACAAAAGGACTGGTGTTGTAAGGGTAAATTGCTCCACCAAGAAAAACATCATTTAGGCTTTAAGGTCATTAAAAAGTTATAACTTTCATTAAAAAAATCTATTAAAAGCTATGCTTTAGCGCAGACCTTGTTTGACATATTTACCTTTTTTGTTCCAGATTTTTTTTTTAGTAGGCCTGAAGAATTTAATCATTGATTATATAACTCTTCTTCAACACTTAAAATGATATTACTTATTTTTTTCTGTAAATCTCTTCTCATATCAATGGCATTTTTTCCTAAAAACAACTTTGCAGTAAGTTTGTTTTTTATCTCTAAATTTGATACAGTGTCATTATAATCAGTATACTCTAAATTACTTATATCGGTCTCTGAGTTTCTAAATTCATAGGCTGTATAATTAAGTTTATTTAGAATAAAAGGATCTATATAGGTGCGTTGAATGCACATCCTATCTTCCGATTGAAACTTAATTTTTTATAAAGACACATGTAATGCTGCTAAATTTTTTCTGATCTCCTGATTGGATATAATAGCCGTTGTACCAGAGTTCTTCATATCCTCAAAGACACTTACAACAGGTGTTTGAAATTCAACTGTCCATAATCCTTTCATAATTAAATACTCACCGTTATCTAAAGATAATAAAGAGTCTCTTTTGACACTAGAAATAATATAATCGTTTAAGATTTTAACTTGCATAGATTCATTCTCTAAATAATTTTGACCATTAACTAAAGCCATATTTAAATCTTTATGAAGTGTATATAATACGTTTTGTTCACCAATTTTAGCTTTTCTATTCTGATTCCAATTATTAATTTGTAATGCAATGAGAATCCCAAGTACCACAAGGACAATATCCCTAATGGCATATTTGAAGTACTTCACTGCAGGCAAGACAGGTTTAGATTTTTTATTTTGTTCCATAAGATCTTTTCTACTCTGTCTCAAAAAAATTTAATCATTTAAATAAGAATTTGATTGATTAAGGCCACAATAAAAACCAACCTAAGAAACCTTGAAAAATACAAATATATTTAGCAAGTCCTTTCGTGGGTATCATTCCAAATCTTAGTGTTACAAACTATTGACAGTTAAAGTAATGGCCTTAAAAAAGCTGTAAAGCAACCCCTTAACAAGGAATAAAAATAGTCTGAAATAACCTTTCTCATTTTTTTCGGTAAACGCTTTAAAATTTTTAATAAGCTTCGATTTTGAAGAGACATCCCCATCGGATGGAAAAAAGAAATAAATAAGGCTAAAAAATATTATTATCCAAAGGGAGTAAGTCCCAGCCTGAGCAGGATCTGTCCAGTGACGTGTATAGATCTTTAATAGTTTATTTAGGTACAACTGAAAGAAATTTGTCGTTCCTACCTCTGTTCGTTAAAGATATTCATAACGTTTTGAATGTGTTGGATCTAAAAAAGAGTTCCCAATAATTTCTAATTCTGAAACCACCCGATTTAAACTATTCATTTGAAATAGAACCTTACCACTAATATCATTATATGAATATAAAGAATCTTCTGAAAGTTTATCGAGTGCAACTAAGCGCTGAGCCCTTCGTAAATTAATATAAGATTTCCAATATTTCCTCCCAATTATTTCTTCTTGAGAATAGTTAGAAGTGCCCAAACCATAAATTCTAATTTTTAGAAGTTTTAAGTTTCTAAAAGAGGATAGGTCAATTTCCACATAGCCTATTTGATTTTCAGCAATGGTTACGATACCTAGTGTTGCCGTCCAAAAATGCAAATACCCTATCGTATTATTTTCAATAACGACTCTAGGGGATGTCTCCGTTTCGTTAATAGTAATAAGCTCGTTGAAGCTGTTGTCTCTAAAATCAAGATTAAAATTACAAAACCACGTCAGAAATGAATCATCAAACACGCAATGTCTAATTCTCAAAACGGATGCGTTAAAAATTTCACTTTCAAGCTCTCCATAAAGCGATAAATTTAAGAGTACATATTTTTTAAAATGAAAATTTTCAATTATCATACGACTATCTAGTTTCGATAGGTCTTCTATAAAACCCTGAATTACTACGCCAGAATTAATGGTCATTATAGAATCGTTTAGCATGTACTTCTTAGTATCTGGATAGCGTTCTAAAAGCACTATGGGGTTTATTATGTCTCCCTCATAATTTACTAAGCTAATTTCTGTAAATTTACTAGCATCGTCATTTCTAGTGTCATCTTCTTTAATTATTGCCTGATAAAACAAGTCTATTAGCTGTGCTTTTTATTGACCTTGAACAACAGTACTAAAAGATGTCACAAAACATAAGACAATGACACAGGATTTAATAGTATTCATTTTAGTAAGAATCATTCTACATCATATGCCTTAAAATTAGATTCTGTATTATCAAAAGTTACATTTTTATAAAATTTTGGATGAAAGCTGAAATTATAACACTCTAAATTGGTCATCAAATAAATAGAGGCCCAGAAGGGCAAAACCACCTTTTGTGAATAGTTTAATGCTACATATCTTCATCTTTGAGGTCATTTAAAACACCTAGCCAAACAGTACTTAAATTTCGTTATTCAGAATTTAAAATCAGACTAAGGTTTCCATCAAACTCGACTTCCAAACCAATCAAAATAGTCTTCTCTTTTTTTATCCAAACGATTTAAGTTCCAATTATTAATTTGCATCACAATTAGAATACTTGTACCCAAAAAGATAATTTCGCCAATGATATATTTAAAGTACCTGTCTCACAGCAAGGCAAGTTTACTTTTTTTGTTTTCTATAATTAGGTTTTGGCAGGTTTTTAGAAAATACCTAATCAAAACTATTCAACATTTTTTTCGTTTTTTTGTTCTTTCAAATAACGTGCTGTAAACTTAATACCGATTCTCAATATTAAAACTGCTGCAACTAAATAAATAATGGTTGTTGTTTCCATAAAACTTAATAATATAATAGCTTTTAGAAGTTAGTTTTTAATTGCTTTTACGCCATAAAGACCTTTAGAGGCTTCTTCATATTTGTCGCCAGAGTTCCAAACAGGAGTTACAGGATCATTAGCAATTTTACGCCCTGCTAGTACATAAGCTTTAAAAAAATTTAATAAATAATCATAATCTAACGTGTGTGATTCGTCTCCTGGTCTGTGGTAATATTTAGTAACATCACCATCAAAAGATGTAAAGCCTAAAGAGAATGTTGGAGCAGGAATTCCTTTTTTAGCAAAGTTTACGTTATCACTTCGGTCAAATAAACCTTGTTCTTTAGCTAGATCTTCAATAGCTTTTAACCCAAACGTTTCGGCTGCACTAAAAATATTATTTTCAGCAGTCGTTCTAGTCAACCCTATAATTGAGATCAAAGAGGTATCATTATAACCTGCATTATCACTATTAAAACAATACACCATTTGGTTTAATGGTAATACCGGATTATCAACATAATAACTACTTCCTAACAAACCTTTTTCTTCTCCAGTAAAGAGAATAAATAATGCAGAACGTTTTGTTGGATATTTTGCTAAGTTTTTAGCCATACTCAATACCGTAGTTGTGCCAACGGCATTGTCTCTTGCTCCATTATAAATGGTATCTCCTGTCTCGTCTGGTTCACCAATACCAACATGGTCATAATGTGCAGAATAAATAATATATTCATTTTTAAGCGTTTCGTCTGTGCCTTCAACAACACCAATAACATTTTGTGAAATCACAGCTTCTTCTTGTTTATCTCCAATAGCTATTTTAGAACTTATCGTTGTGACAACACTTAGTTGCTCTGCTATTTTTCCTTCTCTATCTAAAACCCAAACATAAGTTATATCGCTACCATCACTTTTATCCTCTTCTCCTAAGTCTACCGTTAGGCTTGGTTCATTAAAATTATGATCAATAAAACTCCACATATTATCGTCTGTTTTTAATAACTCAATAATAGCCATTACACCATTGTCTTTGGCTAATTTTTCCTTAGAACCTCGTAATTCAAATGCAGCCCTTGTATCACTGGTTTCTGGACTTCCGGCTTTTACAATAATAACTTTACCCTTTACATCCTTACCCATATAATCGTCAGCTAACCCATAATTTAAAAAGATAGCGTCTTGATTTGATGTCATTGCAGCAGCGTTAAGCAATGCATAATCTGTAATAACTTGGCTATTTATTTCAATAGATGCATGCTTAGGAGGAGATACACTTTTAAGCGTTACCGCTTGATAGTAGGTTCCTGTTTTTGGATTTGGTTTTACACCATAACGACGAAAGGTATTGGCTAAATAAGACGCTGCAATTTTAAGTTCAGGAGAACCTGTTGCTCGTCCTTTTAAAATATCGTCAGCCAAAAAATAGATATGACCTTCAATATCTGATTTACTTATTGTCTCTTTTACTTTTTCAATTTCGGTTTGCGCTGTTACCTCAAAAACACTAGCAAGCATTAACAATAATAGTAGTTTTTTCATTTTAATAGTCTTAATGTTATGTATTAATTCAATTAAGGTTTATCCCATTTCACCATCGCCATCGATATCTTTCACCAAATGGGTTTCAAGCGCAACTAATGTTTTGTTAAGTAATATTCGTGTTGCTGCTAATTCAGATTCAAGTCGTTCAACCCTCTCTTCTAAACTATTGGCTTTCTCTTCTTGCTTTTGTAATTCGTCTTGTTGGATTAAATCCCAAAACATCCCCATGATTTCTACCTGTTTTAGTTTGTATTAAATGTAGTGTATCGATTGTAATTTATAACTTATTATCATTGTGAACTAATTTACTTTATTTTATAAAGTATATGGTACTTCTATTTAAGCTTCCATAATTTGTAATGCTATACGACCACCATTTCTAATACTATTTTTTTTAGAACAAGGCCACAATGGCAGCATTACTAATTCTTATGGTATTCTAGTTACTCCTCTGCAACACAATAAAAGGCGCATACCCTCAAGAACAGTTTGACCAATGGCATATCGCAAGTTTTTAAAGATTTCTAGAGCTATTCTCGGCTTTTGCAGAGGTTGTATTTTCCATGGGATATGATTTGGGGATGTGACAAAATATTTAATCAGTCATTGCCTGAGAGTTATTAATGATAGCCGTAATAGTGTAGATAAGGTATTTCGGAAATATACTTTCTAAAAGGAATCGATGCCTAAATCGGCGAAAAAGTGTAACCATTTAATTTCTAATGAAAGCAAATCAAATTAGTGGTTGTAGTTGAGGCTAGTTAACTACATGCGTTTAAAGATATTAAATTGTTACCTTTATAATACTACAACATAAAAACAGAATACTTCGGCAGCATTTTTACTGCATCCAATATCGCAGCAAGCGTCTATGATTTAAAGGATTACTAATGCTATATATTAATTCTGAAATACATACCTTTTATAGATTCCTGACTGCATGGAAATTACAAAACTAAAAAAGCGAACCTGTTCACTGAGTATATTCAAAGTGTGGTTCGCTTTTTAATTATTATGAGATTAACTTCGCTGAATCTTCGGTATTCTGAGAACGCAGGAGTCTATTTACACATGTAAAGCCCGATCTTCAGTCGCAGCCAATGCCGCTTCTTTCATCGCTTCAGCATACGTTGGGTGCGCATGAGACATGCGAGAGATATCTTCAGCAGATGCTCTATATTCCATGGCAACCACTGCTTCAGCAATTAAATCGGCACAACGTGCTCCAATCATATGAATTCCTAAAACTTCATCTGTTTTTTTATCTGCTAGGATTTTTACAAATCCGTCCAAATCCCCTCCTGCTCTTGCACGACCTAATGCTCTAAACGGAAATTGTCCTGCTTTATACTCGACTCCTGCTTCTTTTAATTCTTCTTCTGTTTTTCCTACAGCAGCAACTTCTGGCCAAGTGTAAACAACGCCTGGAATTAAATTATAATTAATATGCGGTTTCTGACCTGCTAACGTTTCAGCAACAAAAACACCTTCTTCTTCAGCTTTATGAGCCAACATAGCACCTCTTACAACATCACCAATCGCGTAAATATTCTTCACGTTTGTTTGTAAATGCTCATTGACTTCAACTTGTCCTCTATCGCTTATTTTCAAACCTGCTGCATCTGCATTTAAGCCTGCTGTATTCGGTTTTCTTCCTACCGAAACTAAACAGTAATCACCTTTAAATTCTACAATCTCACCTTTCTTGTTTTCAGCTTTTACAGTAACCTCGTCACCTTTGCGCTCAACAGATTGTACTTTATGAGACGTCATCATGTTAAACTTGGCCTTCTTAAAAACCTTATTTAATTCTTTAGATAATCCTGCATCCATTGTAGGCAAGATTCTATCCATATATTCTATCACAGTTACCTCAGCGCCTAAACGTCTGTAAACTTGACCAAGTTCTAAACCAATAACCCCTCCTCCAATCACAATCATGTGTTTAGGAATTTCTTTAAGTTTTAAAGCTTCTGTAGACGTGATAACACGTTCTTTATCTAAGGTAATGAAAGGCAGATTTCCAGGTTTTGAACCGGTGGCAATAATAATATTTTTCGCTTCAATCTCTTGGGCGTCTTTACCATCAATTTTAATATGTGTGGCATCTTTAAAACTCCCAAGACCTTCAAAAACATCAATACTATTTTTCTTCATTAAGAAATCAATTCCTCCTGTAGTTTGATCAACAACGGCTTGTTTGCGACCAATCATTTTTTCTAAATTCACTTTGATTTCTCCAGGAATTTCGATTCCATGTTCTTCAAAATGCTTTGTCGCTTCTTCATAATGGTGAGAAGATGCCAATAATGCTTTACTTGGAATACATCCCACATTTAAGCAAGTTCCTCCAAGGGTGGCATATTTCTCTATGATTGCGGTTTTCATACCTAATTGTGCACAACGAATTGCCGCTACATATCCACCAGGTCCAGAACCTATTATTGCTACATCGTATGATTTCATAAGTTTAATTTTATCTAGTTAAAAGACGTTTACAAAAGTACGATTTTGATTGACTAATTCCGAGTGAAGATTAACGTTTTTTGTCCTTATACAGAAATTCTTGAATGACGTTAATTGAGATAATCAAAAAAAGAAAAGTGCCTACTCGAATCGATAAAAATTCTTTTGTAGACACTTTATCTTAATTCCCTATGAATTAATTAATAGCATAATACAAATGTCTTATAAAAAGAAATACGTTGCAATACTCAAATTGAGTAATTTTAACAGTTTGTATTTAAATCAAATTTTGATTCATTTTCAGCATACCAATAAGTTCGCCTGTAGAAGATATATTAAGTTTTTTTAATATGTTTCTACGATGCGTATCTACCGTATGAGGGCTTATATTGAGCTTTTTAGAAATCTCTTTACTACTAAAATCTAAAACTAATAATCTAATGACATCTCTTTCTCTGTTACTAATCCCTTCACTTAATAATTTTTTTCCGTAATTATTAAAATAAAGCGTCTCATATTCATTCTGATTATTTAATAATTTAGCAGATGCAGTTATGTCCATTTTTATTTTAGAATGAAGAACCGTGTAATGTGCAAGCCCAATAATAGGTTTCCCTTGGCTATCAAAAGCTAAAGGCGTTGTATTTTGAATTAAATTCACATAAACATTTTCAGCATTTTTAAACCTATAATTCCATGTGTAGTTTGCTTTGTAACGGTCTTCTTCATTAATATTCCCCAAAGTAAATTTCATTAATTCATTTAGTGCTTTAAGCCATTTCTCAAGATCACCAGGATGAATTCTACTCCAAAAATAACGCATACCTTGAGTTTTTAATTCATTAGAATCCAATCCAAGACAGGCTTTAAAATTTTTGCTTATATACTCAAATTCTAAGCTTTGTGTATTCGTAATACAAAAAAATGTGGAGCTATAAGGCAAATAACTATCCAAGTCCATAATTTTTTTGATGTGTGTTTCTAAGGAAGGTTTCTCGTAAGACTTAAAAATAGACATATACAAATCCTTAATCTGGTAGTATTTCATAGAATGACAATTTTCTTTATGCTAAATTAAAAAAAAATACTAATGTGGAAATCCTAACATTTCTCCCATTCCAACTGTAAACAACCAACAGCCATAAATAGCATGCTCAATGGTTACTAACAATGTTGATTTTGTATTTCTATAGGTTAGAGCAAAAAGAATTCCTCCAAAGAACGTTATAATCATGACAAGCCCATTTTTGAAGAAAATATGAGCTAATGAAAATAAGGCTGCATTGACAATAATAAAAAGTGTTTTGTTTTTAAACAGCGATAGATAACGCTGAAAAAAGAAGGTTCTATAAATCAACTCTTGAGGATATACTGAGAAAAAACTGTAAAGAAATAAAATCGTCAACCAGAGTAATGGCTTATTCAAAACGACAACATAGAGGTTAGATGAATCTACAAACCATACATAGCTGGTTGTTAAAAGAGCAATACCGATCAATTGCAGAAATGTTCGTTTAATAAAAGATGACCAATCTAGGTTTTGAGCAATTCTGAACTTATTTTTCTCAACTCGTAAAAGCACAAAAAGGATGTATAAAAACCCCAATAATCCAATAATTATTTTAATCCAAATAGGATACTCAATTGCAAAACTGACTGGCACTAAAATGAAGACGATAAAGAATTCTGATAATTTATAAGCGGATGATTGCATAAGTTAAAGGTAGCCAATTAATGCTAAACACTAATCGCCGTGGTATGTTTTACTTCACTAATCATGAAAGCACTGTGGGTACTTGCAATATGACTGATTGACGTTAATTTTTTAACCATAAATTCTCTAAACTCGTCCATATCTGCAACAATAACTTTAAGCAGATAATCATAATCTCCACTTATATGGTAACATTCTAAAACCTCTTCTATCTCCTTCACCTCCTTTTCAAATTGGACCACATAATCATTGGTGTGCTGCATTAATTTAATACTACAAAACGTCACGAAAGATCTGTCTACAGATTTCTTATCAACTAGAGCCACATACTTTGAAATAATACCTTCACGTTCTAATTTTTTAATACGCTCATAAACTGCTGTCACAGAAAGATTTAATTTACCAGAGAGTTCTTTATTTGTTTGCTTACTATCTATTTGGAGAAAATGAAGTAATTTTTTATCTATGGCATCTCGTTGAATCATGAGTTTGAAAGATTTTCAGTTTATGATATTGAATACTAATATTTAAAACAAATATAACTATAAATTCATTATTATATAGTTTTATTTTCTAAATAAACTACAAATGTTTGTTTTATAATCTAAATAAGCTGAAATTTGAAGCATGACAGACTTTATAATTATTGGAGCTGGACAGGCAGGGTTATCAATGGCTTACCAACTTACTAAATTAAAAAAAGATTTCTTAATTCTTGATGCTAACAGTGAAACTGGAGCACCATGGCTCAAACGTTGGGATTCATTAAAACTATTTACACCAACAGAGTTTAACCATTTACCAGGAATGGACTTCCCTACAAAAAGAGGCTATTATCCAGATAAATATGAGGTTGCAGCTTATTTGAAATCCTATGTTACGAAATTCAAAATACCAATTACTTTTAATCAAAAGATTAAAGGTTTAAAAAAGGAAGATGATCATTTTGTTTTAAAAAGTGAATCAAAAACCTTTAAAGCGAAAAATGTTGTAGTGGCAACAGGTCCGTTTCACAAACCGTTTACGCCACCTTTCCACTCTAAAATTTCAAAAGACATTATCCAAATACATAGTGAACACTATAAAAATCCCGACCAACTTCAAAAAGGAGACACATTAGTCGTTGGTGCAGGGGATTCTGGAGTTCAAATTCTCAATGAAATTTCGAACACTGATCGCAATGTCTATTTTTCTGGAGATACTAATATTACTTCAATTCCTCAAGAAATATTGGGAAAAACAATATGGTGGTGGTTTAAGAAGATTGGATTTCTATCGGTTAGTAAGTTTTCTTATATAGGAAAAAAACTAAGTAAAGGTGGTCAACCTGTTATTGGAACAGATGTAAAATCACTCTTAAAAAAAGACAATGTAATTTGTGTTGGGCGAACTTTAGATGCCAATGAAACCGAATTATATTTTGAAGAAGGACATTATCAAAACATAAAAAATATTGTTTGGGCAACGGGTTTCAAACCTAATTTTGAATGGATTGAAGGGGTCACTCTAAACGATTATAAATACCCAAAAAACTATAGAGGTGTTAGTGCTTTAGAAGGGCTCTACTTTTTAGGGCTTCCCTGGTTATTCACTAGAGGCTCTGCAACCTTGGGTGGTGTAAAAAAAGATGCTAAATTTTTAAGTGATTATATTGAAAAATCAAAAGAAGAACCTGCTTACTCTAATATGATTTTAAAAAAACAATTTGCATAATCCATGCCAAATGAATTTTAAGTTTATTTGGTCTTACTCCTTTAATAAATGAAAAAAAGTTATCAAGGTATTGAACAAAAAAGAGCCAATGGTGATGTTTGGTTTAATGATCTTAAACGCAAGCGATCTCAAGGTCCTACATTGAGCACCAATAGATACGAAAATTACAAGGAGTCCACTAAATCCATTCACGCTGGACAATATGACGATCCAACAACTGGAGCATTGGGAACTCCAATTTTTCAATGTTCAACGTTTTACCTGAATGAATCTTCTTATGAAGCTATTGAAGAAGGACGTGGACGCGATGAAATGATTTATACGCGTTACGGGAACCCGTCGCAATGGAGCGTTCAAGAAAAGTTATCTGCTTTAGAAAATGCAGAGAGCTCTATTGTATTTTCTTCTGGAATGGCTGCCATCTCCACAGCTATTCTTGGCATGCTAGATAAAGGAAGTCATGTGGTATCTTCTAGAGATATTTATGGTGGGACTTATAATTTTCTATATGAAGATTTAGATAAATATGGCATGTCTGTAACTTTCACATCCCCTACAGATATTGAAGATATCGAATCAGCAATTCAAGATAATACCAAAATATTATATTTTGAATCCCTGACGAATCCCTTATTAAAAATCGTACCAATTGAAGCGATTGTCGCCCTAGGTAAAAAATATGATTTGAGAGTTATTATTGACAATACATTCTTAACGCCTTACAATGTTAAACCTTTAGATTTAGGTGTGGATTTGGTTGTAAATTCTGCCACAAAATACTTGAATGGTCATTCAGATTTAATTGGAGGAACAGTTTCTGGGTCTAGAAAACTAGTAGACCGTTTATGGCCCCAAATGCTAAAAAATGGTGGCTCAATGGATCCACATGTCTGCTTTTTATTAGAACGCAGTCTAAAAACGTTTGCTTTACGCATGCGCACACATAATAGCAATGCTCTAGAATTAGCTACGTATCTAGAAAATCATCCCAATATCAAAAAAGTATACTATCCTGGATTAGCATCCCATAATCAGCATGCATTAGCTAAAACTCAATTAAAAGGAAAAAACTCTGGGATGATAAGTTTTGAAATTAAAGGTGGTGACAAAAATGCGCATTCCCTTTTAAAGCTATTAAAATTACCTAAAGAAGCAACAAGTCTTGGTGGTGTAGAAAGTCTTATTTCTTTACCCTACAATACATCACAAGCATCACTAACCAAAGAACAACAAAAAACCATTGGTATTAATGACGGGCTTATACGTCTTTCTGTTGGTGTAGAAGATATTGAAGATTTAACATCAGATTTTGAACAAGCATTACATTACATTTTTAAAAAACAACCTAACTATGCTTAATAATATAAATATTGCAGGCTTAAGCGAATATGCAAACGAGGTAAAAGAACAAAACATCGAAGGCAAAGCATCTTATGGTGTAAAACTCAACTGGGAAAGCGGAACAAAAACAACAGTATCAACAAAAAACATGGTACTTGGAGAACATAAACTTATTCGTGATTTTAAGTTCACTATTGATGAGCCTAACGAATTATTGGGAGTTAACTGTGCACCAAATCCTGCGGAATACATGCTTGGTGGTATGGCTGGTTGTATGGCTGTGACATTTATGGCTGGTGCAACAGCTATGAATATTGAAATTAATCAATTACAACTTGAAATTGATGGCGAATTAGATTTACGAGGGTTCTTAGGTCTAAATCCTGATGTTAATCCTGGTTTTCCAGAGCTAAAATTTATTTTCTACGTCGAAGGAAACGGTACACAAGAACAATATGAGAAATTAATGGAGCGTGTGACTATGCATTCACCAAACTACAATACCATCAAAAATGAAGTAAAGCTTATTGGTAAACTACAATCTTGATATTAGAGATTAATTAATCCCCTTTAGACGTGCCCAAAGTGCACTCATCGTGAACTTTAAATCATCTATTTGAGGCGCAAATGGCTTCATATCCAAACGCTTATCTAATGTATAAAGTTCTAGACTAAAAAGTGCTTGATAACCGTCTCGTGTCTCAACTAAGGGATTGCGCAAGTCTTTATACGTATAATCTCCATTCCCTAGACTTTCAATATTATAATAATTATTGCTAAACCAAGCTAAACATCTAAGATCTTTATAGTCGTCTATTTGTAAACCTCTTTTCTTCGGAAATATCTTCCACTCAGAAAATTTATGGGATTCATCAAATAATGAATAGTAAGCAACTTGATACGTGCTATCAGTTTCGGCAATACCATACCATAATAAGTTGTTTAGTATTGAAGGTTGTGTACTAAACCGATTGTAATTGAGGCCTTTTTGAGCTAAATAATTCTTAAAAACCTGATCGATATGTACTTTATTAAATACAGTAAACATCATATATACCGAACTTACCCCTACGCCAATTTTCAACCATAATCGACGCTTATTACTCTGTCTTTTATAAAATAGCAACACAATCATACTTAACAAAAAAGGCACAGTATATAGAGGATCTGCAACTGCAATATTATTAAAAGCCACACGATAACTAGAAAATGGTGCAAACAATTGTGTTCCATATGGTGTGAAACAGTCTAGTAAAGGATGTGTAAACAAAGACCAGAAAAACAATTGAATCCAGTCTTTTTGTGTGGTTGTATGTAATCGCTTTCCAGTATTTTATAATTTGAATGCCAACCAACCGAATAAAAAACCAGCCAAAACGGAAAATAAAATAGAGTGCATAAACCCTCTATGAAACAACATAATATCAATTTCATTTGTATAAATTAATCTTCCGAAGAACACATCTAAATCAGGAATCGTTCCTCCCATAGCTCCAAATAATAACGCTTTATTACCTATTTTTCTTCCTAGAACAGCTTCACCACAAGCAGCACCTAAAATAATTTGAGTTAAGGAATCCATTACTATTTTTAAAATTGAAATGTAAAAGTACGCAACAATTTTGATTTGCAGAATAGCCAACATTATTGTAACATTACCATAGAAAACAGTCAAAATAATCACATGAGCGAAGACAATAACATTTCAAAATTTAAAGCTAAAGATCAAAACATAGTTGATAATAAGGAACTTAATTTCTTTGAAGCGTTAATTCCTGTCATTATTTTAATGGGAATGTTAGCTTATAATATCTTTTTTGTTGACGATCAAGAGTGGTTTGGAAGTTATACTAATCAAATCATACTATTACTTGGAGGTATCGTATCTGCCATTGTAGGCTTTTTTAATAAAGTCTCTTTGGGATTAATGCTTAGAGAGATTTGGGAGAATCTTAGAAGTGTTTTTGTGCCGATAATGATTTTATTTTTGGTTGGTGCGCTTGCTGGTACTTGGTTGGTTAGTGGCGTGATTCCTGCTATGGTTTATTACGGATTACAAGTTTTGAGTCCAGAGATATTTTTACCAGCGTCTGTGATTATTGCTGCAGTTATTTCTATTGCTACTGGAAGCTCGTGGACCACCTCTGCCACCGTTGGGATTGCCTTGGTTGGTATTGGTACAGCTTTAGGCATCAATCCTGGGATGATTGCTGGCGCCGTAATTTCGGGAGCTTATTTTGGAGATAAAATGTCACCTTTAAGCGATACCACAAACCTTGCTCCTGCAATGGCTGGAACCGATTTATTTACCCATATCAAATACATGGCATATACAACCGTACCAACCATAATTGTAACTTTGATTGTCTTTGCTATCATAAGTGCCACAATAGACACCACAGGAAATGCAGATATTTCTCAAATACTCGAAACTATTGATGCTACTTTTAATATCACCCCTTGGTTATTTGCAGTACCTGTTGCCGTTGTTGGTTTAATTTTATTAAAAACAAAACCATTAGTCGCCTTAGGGACTGGAGTTATTTTAGCTATTATTTTCGCAGTTATTTTCCAACCTAATGTCTTAGAAAATGTCACAGGATCAAAAACTGAAACTATAGTAAATTCAATATTTACAGATACTAATATCCCTATTGATGATTCGACTTACATGGCAAACCTCAATACACAGGATATAAAAGCCATAAATAATAACGAAAATCTAGAACCTCTATTCGCTGATGGGGGAATTGAAAAAAACTTTTCAAATGAAGAATTACAACACATTTTTGACAATGCCAACTATGATAAAAACACATTAGACCTAAAAACAGAAAGCCTAAGTAGACTCTTGACTATTGATAAACTCAAACAACTTTTTGGTGCTGGAGGAATGAACGGAATGCTATGGACTATTTATCTCATAATGTGTGCAATGGTTTTTGGGGGTATTATGGATGCTATAGGTGCCTTATCTAGAATTACCAAAGCACTACTCTCTATTGCCACGACAGTTTTTGGATTGTTTGCGAGTACAGTTGTAAGTTGCTTAGGACTAAATATTATTGCCTCAGACCAATATCTCGCCTTAGTAATCCCAGGAAAGATGTTCAAGAAAGCTTACCAAGATAGAGGCCTTGCTCCAGAAAACTTATCTAGAACTTTAGAGGACTCTGGAACTGTTACATCTGTGTTAATTCCTTGGAATACTTGTGGAGCATACCAATCTGGTGTGCTAGGTGTTGGTGTTAGCGAGTATTTTATATATGCTATTTTTAATTGGCTAAGTCCTTTTACAACCCTAGTATTTGCTGCTTTCTCAATAAAAATTCGAGAATTAAAAAATAAGTAAAAATAATATTTTATTATTATGAGCTCATAATTGCATACTTGACAGTTTTAACATTCATTATTTATCAAATTAATACATTTTTACCTACTTTAATTAAACTATAATCAAATACTATTATTTCATAGTTTCTTATAATTAATATCTATATTAATTACCTATTCTATTCTTTAGTTTTGCACTAAGATATAACAACAAATTAAAAATATAGATATGGCTTTAGTAGGAAAAAAATTTCCAGATTTAAACGTAAATGCAATGAATGATATGGGTGATACTTTCAAACTCAACGTTCTTGAAGAAGCAAAAAACAACAACAAAAAAGTAGTTTTATTTTGGTACCCTAAAGATTTTACTTTTGTATGTCCAACTGAATTACATGCATTTCAAGCTGCACAAGCAGAATTTGAAAAAAGAAATACAATCGTGATCGGAGCGTCTTGTGATACTGCAGAAGTGCATTTTGCTTGGTTAAGCACAGCTAAAGACAACGGAGGGATTGAAGGTGTAACGTATCCAATATTAGCAGATTCAAATAGAAACCTAGCAACTGCTCTTGATATTTTAGATATTTCTGAAGGTAATTTTAACGAAGAAACTGGATTATATACTGTTGAAGGTGATAATGTAACGTATAGAGCGACTTACATCATTGACGAAGAAGGAACCATCCAACACGAAAGCGTTAACAACATGCCATTAGGTAGAAACGTAAATGAATATTTAAGAATCATTGATGCTTTAACGCACGTTCAAGAAAAAGGAGAAGTTTGTCCTGCAAACTGGGAAGAAGGAAAAGATGCCATGCAGGCGAATGCTAAAGGTACTGCAGCGTATTTAAAAGCACAAATGAACTAAACATAACATTCAAATTCTAAATTCCAATGTTTAAATCGTTTGGTTTAGATATTGGAATATTAATATTAATCAAAATTATGGTCAAGGAATTAGAACACGATAATTTATCTGAATTCATTTCAGAAAACGAAACGGTAATTGTACAATATTCTGCTACTTGGTGTGGCAACTGTAGAATCATGAAGCCAAAATTCAAAAAGTTAGCTTCTGAAAATGAAAATATCACATTCGTAATGGCTGATGCAGAACAATTTCCAGAATCTAGAAAATTAGCGACTGTTGATAATTTACCAACATTTGCGACATTTAAAAACGGAACTTTTGTCAATCAAACGCAAACCAACAAGTTTGATGTTTTGAAGGAATTGGTTGAAGGCGTAAAGTAAATTGTATAATCTTTAAGAGTTTTCCGCTGTCGCGGACATTAAAAATAAATTTTCCATGAAGTTACCTGTAATTAAACATTTATCTCAATTTATTGAAGACAACGACGAAGATTATGTTGTTGAAACCATCGAAACACTTGAGAATCTTACTGAAGTGCCTTCTTTGAAAGATGAAGAACTAGATGTTATTGGAGAACTAATCTCTAACATGTATGGTGCTTTAGAAGTTCAAAAGATGATCAAGACGGGAACACCCAAAAAAGAGGCGTTGAATACTTTTATGAAACGTGTTATGGGTTCTATTGATACTTAGAAAGAAGAAAAAATAGTAGTATTTAAAAGTCACTTTGCGAAAGCAAGGTGATTTTTTTGTTTAAATCAAAACTTAACGTTACACGAATTTTCTACTACCTTAGTTTACAACTAATAAAATTCATTGAAATGGAACTGTATCTTTGCATTGGATTGCAAACAATTTAAAATAAAAAATGAGAAAATATATTATTTTAATAATTACAATATTAACTTTTTAAACCAGCTTTGCTCAATAAGACTGGACTCGTGGTAAACTATATTTAAAACGTGAAGAAATTTTAATAGGGTATATCAAAATCCCAACAACTTCAATTCCTATAACACCTATTTCCTTTGGGAAATCTGAACTAAAATATAGACCTGAATTAAGAAGTAGGATGAAAAAATTTGACCAAACACAAGTTGACAAGGTGTATTTTGGAACTTCTAATCCAAATCTTGACTATTATGAACATATACCAATAACTAGCAATAAAATGTTAATATTTAAATTAATAAGAAATGGAAAAGTAAAACTTTACACCAGAACAATTAAAAGACATGTACGTAGAGATTTTTCAAATCAAAATGGATTATATAGTACAAAGGACATAAAAGTAAAACAATACTTTTTAATACGTGAAAACAAACTTACTGCAACTCAAGTCCTATACAACGCTGATCTTCGATCATTTAAAAACTCCATAAAAAATTACGTCTCTGACTGTGAAGATGTTGTTTCTTTTATTGAAGATGATATTTATGAAAAAAAAATGTTACTCAAATAGTTGAAAATTATAATCTTATCTGTGAATAAAAACTATTAACAACAACGTGCATAGCCAATTGCTTGTTACGTGCGTGTACTCTAAAATTCTACTTATTTTATTCTGTTTCGTTTCTCTTTACTAATTTAGTTGCTAGCCAATGCAACTAAACATACACATCATGTTAAACGAACATATAAAAACTATTTCAAAAGGTCAACAATTGATTGGAAGCCTTTTTCTGAAGCATAATTTAATGCTGTTTTACTTTCGTTATCCTGAATGGTTGTATCTGCTCCTTTTTCTAAAAGCAGCCTAACACTCTTTTCTTGATTATACATCGTTGCAAAAATCAAGGGTGTTGTTCCTAAATTATTTTGAGCATTAATATGTGCTCCGTTCTCAATTAATAGCCTTGCTAACTTTTCGTTGCCTTTAAAACAAACTCCAATTAATGCCGTATTTCCAGTACCATCTTTAGTATCTATGTTTGCCTTATGATCAATTAAAAGAGCACTCGCCCTTTCATTATCAAAATAAGTTGCAAAAATTAAGGGTGTAAAACCTCTAGAATCTTTCGTGTTTACTAATTTTGGATTAGCAACTAAAAGTCTTTTTAGGGTATCATGGTCTTTTGTACGAATAGCTTCGAAGAATAATTCAACCTCTTTCATAAACATATTATTATTTTGATTGGATGTTCAACCAATCATCATTTGTAAATCTTCCAATTTAAAGTAGAAAGAAGCGAGTTTAATACACTCGCTCCTTCCCTGTTTTCTGTTTTCTTCTGAAAATCACTTCAAATCAAAACGATCTAAATTCATTACTTTTGTCCATGCTTTAACGAAGTGATTAATAAACATATCCTCACCATCATTAGCACCATAAACTTCACAAATAGCACGTAATTCAGAGTTTGAACCAAAAATCAAATCAGCACGCGTTCCATGAAATTTAACGTCACCTGTTTTGCGATTACTACCTTCAAAGTATTTGTCATCGTCCGAAGTGGCTTTCCAAGTATAATTTAAATCTAAAATAGCTTTAAAAAAGTCGTTGCTTAATGCCCCAACACTTTCAGTAAAAACACCATGATTAGAACCATCATAATTAGCTCCTAAAACTTTTAAACCACCAGCTAAAACTGTCATTTCAGGAATAGTTAATGTCAATAAATTAGCACGATCAATTAATAGATCTTCCGCAGCTAATTTGACATTAGGTTTGATGTAATTTCTAAAACCGTCTGCCAAAGGCTCTAAATAACAAAATGAATCGATATCTGTTTGCTCTTGAGTAGCATCTCCTCTACCCTGATTAAAATCTAATACAACTGTATGTCCCGCCTTTTTAGCAGCTAATTCAACACCTACATTTCCTGATAAAACAATTAAATCTGCCATGGAAATATCGCCATTGAATTGGGTTTGGATGTCTTCCAATTTATGGAGAACAATTTGCAGAGCCATAGGATTATTAACCTCCCAATTTTTTTGGGGTTCTAATCGTATACGTGCACCATTTGCTCCACCACGTTTATCTGAACCTCTGTAAGTAGAAGCAGACGCCCAAGCAGTCGTTACCATTTGTGATATTGAAAGACCCGAATCTCTTATGAGTTGTTTTAGTGAACTCATATCTCCATCACTTAAAGTATAATCAACTTTTGGTACTGGGTCTTGCCATAATAATTCTTCTTTAGGAACTTCTGGACCTAAGTAACGGTCAATTGGTCCCATGTCACGATGCGTTAATTTATACCACGCGCGTGCAAAAGCATCTTCAAAAGCTTTGTGATCTTTATGAAAATGCTTAGAAATTTTCAAATAGTCTGGATCTATCTTTAGTGCTATATCTGCGGTTGTCATCATCAATGCTTGCTTGCCATTAGCATCTCCAGCTCTTGGGGCCATTCTCGCATTTGATGCTGCTGTTGGAGTCCATTGGTGTGCACCTGCTGGACTTTTCGTTAATTCCCAATCATAATTCAATAACACTTCAAAATAATCATGATCCCATTGGGTTGGGTTAGGCGTCCATGCACCTTCAATACCACTTGTAATTGTATCCTCTAAAACTCCGGTACCAAAACTATTTTTCCAACCCGTACTCATCTCTTGTATTGTTGCACCAGCTGGTTCTGTACTGACATACTTATCGGGATCTGCAGCACCGTGAGCTTTCCCAAAAGTATGACCGCCAGCGACTAAGGCAACGGTTTCTTCATCATTCATGGCCATGCGACCAAAGGTCTCTCTAACATTCTTAGCAGAACCCATTGGGTCTGGATTACCATTTGGTCCTTCTGGATTGACATAAATCCACCCCATCATTACTGCTCCTAATGGATCTTCTAGTTCTCCATTTTCATAGCGTTCATCATTTGCACCCCATTCCGTCTCGCTTCCCCAATATACATCTTGTTCTGGCTCAAAGATATCTTCTCGACCTCCAGCAAATCCAAAGGTTCTAAAACCCATCGATTCTAAAGCACAATTACCTGCGAGTATCATTAAATCTGCCCAAGAAATACTTTGTCCGTATTTTTGCTTAATAGGCCATAATAATAATCGCGCTTTATCAAGGTTTCCATTATCTGGCCAACTGTTTATTGGCGCAAACCTTTGGTTTGCTCCACCTGCTCCTCCTCGACCATCACCAATTCTATACGTTCCTGCGCTATGCCATGCTAAACGAATCATAAGGCCACCATAGTGACCGTAATCTGCAGGCCACCAATCTTGAGAATCTGTCATCAAATTTAAAACTTCTCTTTTCAACGCACTAAAATCTAACTTTTGAAATGCTTTTGAATAATCAAAATCTTTATCCATTGGACTAGATTCTGGAGCGTGTTGTCTCAAAATATTAAGGCGAAGTTCATTTGGCCACCAATCGCGATTTGTAGTTCCACCTCCTGAGGTCTTATTATTTGTTCCACTTAAAAAAGGGCAATTTGATGCGGAAGAATTATTAATTCCGAAGGCTTCAGTGTTTTTATTATCCATGGTAAATGTTTTATTTTATTGATCGTTTAAAGTTAGAAAAATTAAACACTTTAACACTATAGATATTTATTATTATAAATTATATTAAGATTGAAGAAATCTATAGATGTATCATTATTTCAGACAGAAAAGTTAAGTATTAGGGTCTGTTCCTTACAAACTGGATATAAAAGCAAAAAGCCATATTCTTACGAATATGGCTTTTCAACAACCTAACTAAATCAATCAAAATATTACCCTTAACAGATAATTACTTTATTTGTTTAACGAAAGTACAAAATGATTAAACATTATTTTGACTTATTATAAAAATTTTAACATTCCTATAGATTTTATAAAACAACAAAAAAAGTGGCGCATTTTTTGTAACTTATAGTCCATTATTAATACCTATACATTACTTGTTAATCTTAAATTTAAAACGATGTCAGATAACGCATACACTAAAATATTCTCAGGAAGTTTCATCATTGTTCAATTGGCTTTAGATAGGCTTAAAAGCGCAGGAATAAACGCTATTATCAAAGACGAATCTGAATCTGGAAGACTTGCAGGTTTTGGAGCCTCTATACAAGGGTACCAAGAACTTTACGTGAGTAATGAAGAACTATTAGAAGCAAAAACAATTATATCAAGTGTTCAGGACGAGTTAGAGTCTTAGAGTTTTTCTATTTCCGAAGAGAAAAAAATATAGGAGACTATACTGTTACTGCATACATTTTTTCTCTCATCTCTTTAATATTTTTATCGCTCATATAGTCATCAAATGTCATGTAACGATCTATAACGCCACTTGGTGTTAATTCGATAACGCGATTAGCCACTGTTTGAGCAAATTCGTGATCATGAGTTGTAAACATGATTGTCCCTTTGAAATTTTTAAGCGAATTATTGAATGCAGTAATACTCTCTAAATCTAAATGATTTGTTGGTTCATCAAGCATTAATACATTTGCTCTTACCATCATCATACGACTTAACATACAACGTACTTTTTCTCCTCCAGAAAGTACATTTGAAGTTTTTAAAGCTTCTTCTCCACTAAAAATCATTTTACCAAGGAAGCCTCTAATAAAAACTTCTTCTCGTTCCTCTTCTGTTGTTGCCCATTGACGCAACCAGTCTACAAGTGAAAGGTTATTATCAAAATACTCGCTATTATCTAAAGGTAAATAAGACTGTGTCGTAGTAACTCCCCAAGCAAACTTACCTGAATCTGCTGCTTCCTTACTATTTATAATTTGATAGAAAGCTGATGTTGCTCGAGAATCTTTAGAGAACAGTACTACTTTTTCTCCTTTATTAAGATTAATATCTATATTACTAAATAAGACTTCGCCTTCTAATGATTTTGATAATCCTTCAATATTTAAAATTTGGTCTCCTGCCTCACGGTCACGGTCAAAAATAATAGCAGGATAGCGACGACTAGAGCGTCTAATATCTCCTATATTTAATTTTTCAATCATTTTCTTTCGACTTGTTGCTTGCTTTGATTTTGCAACATTAGCAGAGAAACGTCTAATAAATTCTTCTAGTTCTTTTTTCTTGTCTTCTGCTTTTTTATTTTGTTGTGCATGCTGTCTTGCTGCTAATTGTGAAGACTCATACCAAAACGTATAGTTTCCAGAAAAATGGTTGATTTTACTAAAATCAATATCCGAAATATGTGTACAAACGGCATCTAAAAAGTGTCTATCGTGAGATACCACAATAACACAATTATCATAGTTAGCTAAAAAGTTTTCTAACCAAGAAATCGTTTCGTAATCTAAATCATTTGTAGGCTCATCCATAATTAACAAATCTGGACTTCCAAAAAGGGCTTGTGCTAATAAGACACGTACTTTTTGTTTACCATCTAAGTCTCTCATTAATGTATAATGATATTCTTCTTTGATGCCAAGGTTTGATAGCATAGCTGCTGCATCACTATCTGCATTCCAACCATTCATTTCTTCAAACTGCACTTGAAGTTCTCCTATTTTTTCAGCATTTTCATCTGTATAATCAGCGTAAAGTGCATCAATTTCAGACTTCAACTTAAATAAAGGTTTGTTACCCATAATGATGGTTTCTAAAACAGTGTGCTCATCATATAAGTTATGATTTTGTTCTAAAACCGACATACGTTTACCTGGCTCTAAATGGACATGTCCCGAAGTAGGATCTTGTTTTCCTGCAATAATATTTAGAAATGTAGATTTTCCTGCGCCATTTGCCCCAATGATTCCATAAATATTTCCATTATTAAAGGTTGTATTTACTTCGTCAAAAAGGATTCTTTTTCCGAATTGTACCGAAAGATTTGATACTGATAACATACTGTATTTATTTAAGTTACAACTTTTACCGCTTTAGAATTTCCGAAGAAACATAAGCACCCAAAGTTTCAGGATGCAAAAGTAAAAAATTCTTACGATTGTATGAAACTAAACGGCTTATTTTTAGCTCCAAAATAACCTCTTATCTTAGTAAAATCAACATTTAACAACCTATTAACATCAGTTAGAGTTCGCAACCTTTATTTTTGTTAGGAATAATTACCCACGACTTAAATTTTCTATGAAACTAATTATAGCTAGTATATTAACAAGTTTCTTATGTACATGTTGCAATTCTGAACCCAAAACCGCTGATACAGCTTATTTTGGCGGAGAAATTGTCAATCCTAATAATAATTATATCACCATCTATAATAACGAAACTGAGCGTGATACTATTCGTCTAGACGTACAAAATAGGTTTGTCTATAAAATTAATGATTTGAAGGCTGGTTTATATTATTTTACCCATGGAGGTGAATATCAAACGCTTCTTATTGAGCCTAATGATAGCATCATGCTTAGATTAAACACTAGTGATTTTGATGAGTCTTTAGTCTATACTGGAATTGGTTCCAAAAAGAATAATTTTCTCATAAAGGCATTTTTAAATGATGAAGTAGTTAGCAAGGAGTTCTATGAACTACAACATTTAGAACCAGAAGAATTTGAAAAACACATCAATAAAGCAAGGCAGCAGCGATTAGAAAATTTAGAGCGTTTTGTAATTAAACAAGAAACGTCATTATTATTTAAGAAAATTGCTGAGGCTGGAATCAATTACAGCTACTATACGTATAAAGAAAAATATCCTTTTGGTTACTTCGGAAATAATAAGTTGATACATTACAAGGATCTTCCTGACGGTTTTTATGATTATAGGACAAATATTGATTTTAATGATGTGTCTCTAAGTGGTGTTTATTCATATAATAAGTTTATGGATTGGTATTTTCATAATACTGCCTTAAAAGAATATTATCATGATGGAAGTCATCATAAATTTGATAGACAAGCTCTAGATTATAATCTAGAAAAATTAAGATTAATTGATAGTGTTATTGATAATAAAACAATAAAAGACTATGTGCTAAAACATGCGACTAGAGTATTTGTATATAATAGTTCTAGCGCAGAGCAATCTAAAAGTATGCTCGACTCTTACCTAAAAAAGAGCACCAATGAATTTGACAAAACCTACATTAAAAATTTGGTTAATTCTACTTTAAGCTTGTATCCAGGAAATAAGGTGCCTAATATTGATATTGTAGATTTTAATAGTAATATTATAGATCTACATGACGTTATTAAAGCACCAACAGTAATTTACTGCTGGTCATCAAATTTTAAATTTAGTTATACGAACAATCATTATATGATGAAAAATTTAAAAGTTAAATATCCTAACATGAATTTTATTGCCATCAATATTAATGACATGAATACGAGTTCCTGGAAAAAGACATTAAATTTATTAAAGTATCCTACTGAGAATGAATATATGTTTAAAAATCCTAATGAAGCCATCCAAAAGTTTGCTATAGCTAATTCACAAAAGGTATTAATAGTGGATAATAATGGCTATATCATTGAATCTAACACCGATTTATTTAGTACCGATATTGACGAGCTTATTGAGTCCACTTTAGCCCACACGCATTAAATAAACTAAACTTAAATTCCCTAAACGCAAAAAAACTCCTGAATATCTATTCAGGAGTTTTTTTGCGTTTAGGAATTTTAAAATAGTATTTAGTTCCCTTTGTTGTAATCTGCTAGGAATTTCTCTAAACCGATATCTGTTAACGGATGTTTTAATAATCCTGTAATAGAACTTAAAGGACCTGTCATAACATCTGCTCCTAATTTCGCACAATCTATAACATGCATGGTGTGACGAACTGAAGCTGCAAGAATTTCAGTTTCAAAACCGTAGTTATCGTAGATCATTCTAATCTCTGCAATAAGGTTTAAACCATCTGTAGAAATATCATCTAAACGACCAATAAACGGAGACACATAAGTTGCACCTGCTTTTGCTGCCAATAATGCTTGACCAGCAGAAAACACTAAAGTTAGATTTGTTTTAATACCCTTATCCGTAAAATACTTACAGGCCTTAATACCATCTTTAATTATTGGTAACTTCACAACAATTTGTTCGTGTAAATCAGCAAGCGCCTCACCTTCCCTTACCATACCTTCAAAATCTGTAGAAATCACCTCTGCAGACACATCTCCATCTACAATATTACAGATGTTGACATAATGTTTCATAATATTATCATGACCTGTAATACCTTCTTTAGCCATTAATGAAGGGTTGGTAGTTACCCCATCTAAAATACCAAGATCCTGAGCTTCTTTTATCTGTTCAAGGTTTGCTGTATCAATAAAAAATTTCATGTGTTGTAATGTTATAGTTGCGATTAAAATTATGTTACAAATTTACGATTTTATGACGCTTTTGGCAGAACATATTATTAAATGATATTAACAAGATACATTAAAGGTGTTTTTCTTTTACTTCGGAAATAATATACAACACACTAAATGAAAGTATTGAACCTAAAATATACTGCCCTGGAAACACAAAAAATCACTGTTTGTAAAATCTAAATGACTAAAAACAATAAGATTACAGAGAAACAAAGTAGCTATAAAAGAACTAATTATTTTTAATAATTTTGATTTAGGACAACCAAAACCAATCAAAAAAAGCACAGCTAAGACAGCCATGCCAGGCCCCAACTATATTATGAGCATTAAAATCATTTGACGATATCAAATAAGCTAAAGAACCTCCACCGGAACTAACGAGTATTTGAGTGATTGGAGATAATATTGCAAAAAACGAACAAACAATTAAAGAGGTTTTATGTTTTGACAAAAACACCTATAATTTATAATGATTCAGCAACATTTTTTCATACATCTTATCAGATAAAACTCTTTTCAAAATAATAGAAAACTTTTGCATAAATGCACCTACTTTATAATGTATTCTAGGATTTGGAGTTTTAATAATTTTATGAATCATATGAGACACCATGATGGGATCATTGCCTTTATTGACATCTTCGTCAATAGCTTTCAAAACTTGACCATATTTTTCTTCATAAGGCGAACCCTTAATCACAGGAGCATGAAAACGACCCGCTGCAATATTAGTCGCAAAATCACCAGGAGCCACATTCGTCATATGGATATTAAAATCTTTAATTTCCATTCTAAATGCCTCTGTAATCAACTCTAGAGCACCTTTACTAGCGCTGTAAATTCCGCGATATGGTAGTCCCATATAACCAGCAATCGATGTGACGTTTATTATAAGCCCGTAGTTTTGTTTACGCATTTGAGGTAACACTGCTTTTATAACATTGATAGGTCCAAAGAGATTAGTCTCAAAATTACGCTTGATCTCTTCGTTAGGAATATCTTCAATAGGCCCAGTAATTCCTGCTCCTGCATTATTAATGACCACATCTATACGTCCAGCTTCATGAGCTACAGTTGCAATTGCTTTTTCTACAGAAAGTACATCTGCCACATCCAATGCTACCAATTTGATTTTAGAATCTGGATAGCGTTCAGGTGACCTACTTGTTCCATAAACCGTAAATCCTTTTTGAGATAGAAACTCGCCAATTGATTTACCAATTCCTGAAGATCCTCCTGTAATTAAAACAACTTTAGACATATTATTTATAAATTTCAAATACCAAAATACAACATTTCAAAAGACCGTATTTCATAATGAGATCCCGATGACCGCTGGGAGTATTAAAAACTAAAAAACCCTGATTCGCCAAGGCTTTCAAGATTTGAGTTTATGGTACAAAAAAAGGCAAGCTACCTACATCACACTGCTACGACCATTTACCTTTGCTTCGTTCCCGACCTGGAGGATTCAACAGGAGCTAGTTGTGTAGGACTTGCCAGCAGCAAAGATACAATCTTTTAATTCTTTTGCAATGATTTTAAACTGAATTTTATTTGATTTTTTAAACTGAATTTTATTAAATAACTTGCACCTAAATATCTACAAAAATGTATTCAATTAAAGCTTTCATAATCACAATCTTAAGTGTTACTATTATTTCCTGCGGAAATTCTACACCTCAAAAACCGAGTCTTTCCATTACAACAGACGCTAAGAGTAATATTACAATACTAGGAGAAACCATAAATCTTTCAATTAAAAACCCAAAAGGGATCGAAATCTCAGCAATTAGCTACACCTTAAATGGTGAACCGGTTGATGCGTCTTTAAAATTGGATAATGTCCTTTTAGGAATTCAAACAGTCAAGGCTACGGTTAGCATAGGAGATGCTTCCGAAGTTATAGAAACTAAGATTACCATTTTAAACAACCAATCTCCTAAGGTTTACGGTTATAAAATTATAAACGAGTATCCGCATGATATCAGCTCTTACACGCAGGGTTTAGAATTTCATAATGGAGAACTGTACGAGAGCACTGGACAATATGGTGAATCCAAATTGAGAAAAGTAGATTATAAAACGGGTGAAGTCCTTCAAAATAAAGCTATAGGAAATCAATATTTTGGAGAAGGCCTAACCATCATGAATGATCATATTTACCAATTAACGTGGCAAGAAAATATTGGCTTTGTGTACGATGTCAATACGTTTGAAAAGAAAAGTAGTTTTACCTACGGAAAAAGTAAAGAAGGTTGGGGGATTTGTAACGATGGGATAAACATTTACAAATCTGATGGTACTGAACAAATCTGGTTACTAAATCCTGAAACTTTAGTCGAAGATTCTAAACTTCAAGTGTACACCAATAAAGGAAAAATAATTGGCATGAATGAGTTAGAATATGTTAACGGTAAAATTTATGCCAATCGTTATCAAAAAAATGGAGTGGCCATTATAAACCCTAAAAATGGGGCTATCGAAGGTGTTATTGATTTTTCTCCATTGCATAATCTAGTGCAGCAACATGCAGGTTTAGATGTACTCAATGGTATTGCTTACAATCCTGATACAAAAACACTTTTCGTCACAGGAAAACGTTGGGATAAATTATTTGAGGTGGAGGTTTTTGAGAAATAAACCAAAGGTTTACTTCACTCAATCAAAAGTACCGTTCACTCATTCTTACATTTAAAAGAAGACTTTCTTTTGGTTCTTTGAATCATGAGAACGACCTTAACCATAAATATTCCAAAGCCTTGTCATGAGGACTGGAACACAATGACACCAGAAAAAAAAGGTCGTCATTGTTCATCTTGCGAGAAAACTGTTTATGATTTCACAGCATCCACAGATGAACACCTTGTAAAAACCTTTTTGGATGAAGGTGAAATTTGTGGACGATTTAAATCAACCCAGCTTAAGAGAGAACTCGTATTAAGCAGAAACGACAAGAACAACTATTTGAGTTTCGTCGCTTCAACCCTATTTACTTTTTTAAGTTTTGGAACACAAAATATTGAAGCGCAAGGAAAGCCTATAATTGCTAAAATAGACACTTTAAACACGACAATAGTCAATGGAAAAATAGGTATTTCTTTATTAAACGAGCGACTAATAAAAGGCTTCATTACTACCAAAATTGACAGGTTACCAATACCTGGTGTTATAGTTGTCAATGTGAGGTCCAAAGCTGAAATCCAATCAGATTTTGATGGTTACTATACATTAAAAGTAAAGACTGGCGACACACTACACATGACATTTGCTGGTCTTTCTGAATACAATCTGGCAATAAATCAAAATAACAATTACAAGTTAGAACTTGAAGAAGCCCCAGATGACTGTGGAGAACACAACATTTACGCAGGAGTAGCAAACTATGCTCGACTAAATAATTGCTTAAAGAACAAGGAAAGAAAAGAAAGACGTAAAAAAATTGGAAACAAAGAACTAGAGCGCACTTTAATTGAAAAACTACTATATAACATGACTAATATTTTCAGAAAGAAAGAATAATCCATACTTTTAAATTTTTATTCTAGAAATTAAAAAGTATGCAAATCTACGAGCAAGAACTCACTGTTACAAAAGGCCATTTAGACGCATTAAACCACGTGAATAACATAGAGTATGTGCGTTGGGTTCAAGATATTGCAGCAGCACATTGGAATTTTAAAACTACAGAAAAGATAAGAAACACCTATTATTGGGTTTTACTTAGTCATCACATTCAATACAAAGCCGAAGCACTTTTGGGCGAGATGTTGCTCTTAAAAACATATGTCGTAAAATCTGGAGGCGTGAGATCTACAAGAACTGTAGACATCTATAATAAAAATACAGATAAGTTATTGACAACCTCAGAAACGATCTGGTGTTTTATGTCTCATGAGACAAATCGTCCAGCAAGAATCCCGGAAGACCTCGCTACATTATTCAGTTAAATAAACTCTAAAAGGGCTGTTAAATTCTCTTAAACCTAATTTTATTCTCTTCGAAAATGTCTTAATTTGAGATATAAACCAATTAGTAATTTCATTGAAATATTTAATCGTTCTACTTTTTATCATTCCGTTGGTGTCCAATGCTCAAACCATTAATGGTTTTATCTACGATCATGAAACAACTGTTAAAGGCGTAAAACTCTTAAATACAACTCAAAATATCTTAGCCTATTCTGACGACAAAGGTCAGTTTAAAATAAAAGCGAGGCTTAAGGACACACTCATTATCAATTCTTATTTTCATTCGCAACAAACCATCATAATATCGCAGAACTATTTTAAAAAGGAAATCATTATCGAACTTCAAAAAATCGCTAACGCATTGGATGAATCAAAAGTTACTAAAATTTTGGAAAAGAAAATCAAAACTCCTGAAATCGTTTATGTCCAAACACAAGATTTGATCACCTTATTTAAAAACAATAGACTTTTTAATCAATCTTTGCTCATCTCAGAATTAAAAATAAAGGCAGAATTACAATATTTGTTTTTTTTTAATATTGTAGTGTTCAAAACATAAATAAGACCCTTATTATAGAACATCGAGAGATTGAATTATTAGACTATTTAATTATTTCTAGCGAAGCACTCAACTTACTTTTAGACAGCTAAGTAGACGATTAAATCAGCAACATTACATATAGTAAGGTCGTTAAATTCTCTTAATATCTATTTTTATTCCTCTAAAATTTCTTAATTTTAAGATTCAATTTATAACCACGGTTTTGAAACATCTAAAATTACTTATTGTGCTTCTTTTACCATTATTTACTGGAGCGCAATCTATAAAAGGTTTTATCTATGACAACGAAGCACCGATAACAGGTGCTAAAATCATTAATAGAACACAAAACATCTTAAGCTATTCTGATGATAAAGGCGTTTTCCAAATTGAGGCTCAGGTTAATGATGTACTCGTAATTAACTCTTATTTTCATAGTCAAGAATTTATAAGTATTAATGCCTCTCATTTTAAAGAAGATATGGTTATCGAGCTGAAAAAAATTACGAATGAATTAGATCCAGTTGAAGTTAATCAGATTAAAGAAAAAATGTTTGATTCAATTGGATTAAGCACGAATACGGCAAGGCAAGGACAAATAGCATTCAAAAAACGAACCTTTGGAAGTGGAGAAAACCTCCAACCTACTTTAGACCTTATTGCAGTTGCTAAATTAATAGGAAACCTCTTTAAAAAGAAAAAAAGTGAACCTGATGTGGTTTATTTAGCTCCAGAGGACTTAATTATTCTTTTTGAAACGAATACCTACTTCAATCAGAAGTATTTAACTATTCAATTAGATATCCCAAAACCATATCAACAATTATTTTTTGATTATTGCAGCGCGCAACAATTGAATGCTACAATACTTAAAAAAGAAAATGAGTTTATGTTGGTTGACGTACTTTTAACCCACAGTGAAGCCTTTAAAAAAATACTTGAAGCTCATACTAAGAATTAGATTTAAAACATTTTGTAGACAACCATAATAAAAGTTAACTACAAAAGTTATATTTGAGGTGCCTAAGGCACGTTTGATTATTTACTCAAGCGCACTAGGTTTAGATTATTTTTTTATGAAGCGAATTATATACTTTCTATTTACAATTGGCATATTAATGTTCTGGAGCTCGTGCAGAAAAGATTTTGATTTTGCGCCAAGTACAGGTAATCTAGAATTTTCTAAAGACACCATCTACTTAGATACCATTTTTTCAAATATAGGATCAAGTACCTATAACCTAAAAGTCTATAACCGTAGTAATGATGATATTTCTATTCCTACAGTACGTTTAAGCCAAGGTGTAAGTTCAAATTACAGATTAAATGTTGATGGTCTCCCTGGAAAAGAATTTGAAAACGTAGAGCTTTTAGCCAATGATAGTCTGTTTATTTTTGTAGAAACTACAGCCGATATTCAAGCGCTCGCGCTAAACAGTTTAGAGTTTCTGTATACCGATGCTATTGAGTTTGATACTGGTACTAATTCCCAAAAAGTAGAATTGGTAACCCTTATAAAAGACGCAGTGTTTATCTATCCAGATAGAGATAATACTACTGGTATCGTTGAAACCTTAACTTTTGATGTGGATGGTGACGGTACGCAAGATGAAACGACACTTCAAGGTCGGTTTCTAGAAAATAACGAACTCACATTCACAAACGAAAAACCCTATGTTATTTATGGCTACGCAGCGATCGGTGATGGAGATGTTTTAACTATTGAAGCAGGAGCACGTGTGCATTTCCATGCTAATTCTGGTTTATTGGTGACTAATAATGCGTCATTAAAAGTAAATGGCGGATTAAGTGATGACCAAGAACTCTTAGAAAATGAAGTCATCTTTCAAGGCGATAGACTTGAGCCTTTGTATGAAAATATTCCTGGACAATGGGGAACGATATGGTTGTTTAATGGTAGTGTTGATAATGATATTAATTATGCGACTATTAAAAATGGTACGGTTGGGATTTTAAGTGAAGGCAACCAAAATGCCATAGAAGATAAATTAACGATTACCAACTCTCAGATTTATAATTCTAGTAACTTTGGAATATTGGGTCGTGCGAGTTCAATTTCTGCAGAAAACGTGGTAATTAATGCTAGCGGACAATCCTCTTTTGCTGGAACTCTTGGCGGAAAATATAATTTCACACATTGTACAATCGCTAATTATTGGAATAATAGTTTTAGACAGTTTCCAGCAGTGTTTTTAAACAATTATATTACCGATACAAACAATATGAATATTGGTAATGATTTAATGGAAGCTAATTTCAACAACTGTATCATCTTTGGAAATGACAATCCAGAAATTGGTTTTGATAATATTTCTGACAACCTTTTCAATTTCAAGTTCACCAATTGCTTAATCCGTTTTCAGGATACTAGTGGTAACTTCTCGAGTAATGCCAACTACGGTATAAGTAATACAGATTTATACGAGGACTGTATTTTTAATAGCGATCCAGATTTTAAACTCCCGTTTAAAAACATGCTGATGATTGGTGAGAATTCTGCAGCTAATGGCGCTGGAAGCACGAGTTTTGAAATAACTAATGATATTTTAGGTGAACCAAGACCATCACCTCCAGATCTTGGTGCTTACAAGAGTGCTCCTTTTACTGAGGATTGATTCATTAAAATTTATGACTACAAAGAATCGACTTATTCTTTGTTGGTGTTTTCCACCGATAAGGCTAGAACTACTCTATACTACTGTTATAACTTAAAATTTTAGAAGTATATAAGAAGTCCTTAATACATCAAATAATGAGATTTCTCCTTTCGTCGAAATGGCATAATACAAAAGGACCTCATAGGTTTTAAAAACCTATGAGGTTCAATTATAAATATCTACTTTAAACCTTAAAGGTTGTTTCTGTTGTTTTAAGCAAACAATGGCTTCCCACCCATCATCTCATTCACTTGTAATGCAATCGCTTCTAGCTTTGTATCATCTTCGTTATGAGTAATCGCTTGATCAATAAAACCAACTATCGCTTCCATATCCTCTTCCTTTAGGCCTCTAGTAGTAATTGCTGCTGTACCTACTCTAATTCCTGAGGTCACGAACGGACTCTTATCATCAAATGGCACCATGTTTTTATTCACTGTAATATCTGCTTTCCCTAGAGCTTCTTCTGCAGCCTTACCTGTGATATCTTTATTTCTTAAATCGATAAGCATCATATGGTTATCTGTACCTCCTGAAATAATATGATAATCTCTATCTACAAATGCTTTTGCCATGGCTGCCGCATTATTTTTCACTTGCAACATGTAATGCATAAATTCATCAGTAAGCGCTTCACCAAATGCGATTGCTTTAGCAGCAATGATATGCATCAATGGTCCACCTTGATTACCAGGAAATACAGCCGAATTTAACAATGAAGACATTTTTTTAAGATTTCCGTTTTTCAGTTTTAAACCAAATGGATTATCAAAATCTTGTCCCATCATTATTAAGCCACCTCTTGGTCCTCTTAATGTTTTGTGAGTGGTAGTCGTTACAATATGACAATGCGGTAATGGATCGTTTAAAATGCCTTTAGCTATTAAACCTGATGGATGCGAAATATCTCCTAACAATAATGCACCAACACTATCTGCAATAACACGAAAACGCTTAAAATCAATATCACGAGAATAAGCAGAAGCTCCTGCAATAATCATTTGAGGTTTTTCACGAGATGCAATCTCTTGAATTTTATCATAGTTTAAAACACCTGTCTCCTCTTCTACTCCGTAAAATGTTGGGTTATATAATTTACCAGAAAAGTTAACCGGAGACCCATGAGTTAAATGCCCACCATGCGACAAATCAAAACCTAAAATCTTATCACCAGGATTTAAACAAGCTGAAAAAACAGCAGTATTCGCTTGACTTCCAGAGTGTGGTTGTACATTAGCATACACAGCACCAAATAAAGTTTTGGCTCTATCAATAGCAAGTTGCTCAACCTCATCAACGATTTCACAACCTCCATAATAACGTTTACCTGGATAGCCTTCGGCATATTTGTTCGTTAGCACAGAACCCGCAGCTTCCATGACTTGGTCGCTTGCAAAATTCTCTGAAGCAATAAGCTCTAAACCGTTTATTTGTCTGCTTTTCTCAGCATCTATAAGTTCAAAAATCTGTGAATCACGTTGCATATCTAAAGTTTAAATTAAGTTTTACAAAAGTAAGAAATCATGCTCTTAAAAGAGTTCAAATAAACAGATTTATAACAAACTTTTATGAGCATGTTATTAACAGTTAAATTATCCCTATTTTTTATGCTTTTATGAGATTAAAATAAAAAAATTATGTAGGTTTGAATAGAAAATAAAATATAATAAAACTGTTATACATGCCATTATCTGCAAATAATCCTGATCGTTCTTCGTGGTTGCACGTTGGAAAAAACTCCGATTTCCCAATTCAAAATATTCCGTTTGGAGTATTCCTAACTCGTGATGACATCATTACTATTGGAACTAGAATAGGAGATACAGCCATTGACCTTGGTGCTTTACATCAACTTGGTTATTTTGAAGGAATTCCTCTAACAGATGATATTTTTCTTCAAGACACCTTAAATGACTTCATTGCAGATGGCAGAAAAACCTGGCGTTTAGTTCGTAACCGCATCGCTAAAATTTTTGATGATGAAAACGAAACACTTAAAAACAACAATCCACATAAAGAAATTGTGTTATTTCGTTTAGATGAAATTGAAATGCAATTACCTGTTCAAGTTGGAGATTATACCGATTTTTATGCTAGTAAAGAACATGCAACCAATGTAGGCACCATGTTTAGAGATCCCGACAATGCATTATTACCAAATTGGGTCCACATGCCTGTTGGTTATCATGGTCGCAGTTCATCTATTATTCCATCTGGAATTCCTATTCATCGTCCGCAAGGGCAAACGATGCCAGAAGGTGCAAAAACGCCTGTTTTTGGCCCCTCTAAATTAGTTGATTTTGAATTAGAAATGGCCTTCATTACAACAGATGCAAATGATTTAGGTGAACCAATTCCTATCGCTGAAGCGGAAGAATACATCTTTGGACTAGTGTTATTTAATGACTGGTCTGCACGTGATATTCAAAAATGGGAATATGTACCATTAGGACCATTTTTAGGTAAGAGTTTTGCCTCTTCAATGTCGCCATGGATTGTAACACTTGATGCTCTAGAACCGTTTAGAGTTGAGAGCCCAAAACAAAATCCTAAACCACTTGAGTATTTGCAAACCAAAGGTAAAAAGAGTTTCGATATCAACTTAGAAGTTGGTATCAGACCAAAAGGTGCTAAGGAAACGACTGTTACTAAATCAAACTTTAAGTACATGTACTGGAATATGTCACAGCAGTTAGCACATCACACTGTAAATGGGTGTCCTGTGAACTCTGGAGATATGATGGGAAGTGGTACAATTTCTGGACCTACGCCAGATTCTTACGGATCTATGTTAGAGTTATCATGGAAGGGCACAAAACCAGTAACAATGAAAGATGGTAGTGAGCGTAAATTCATAAATGATCATGATACAGTAATTATGAGAGGGTACTGTGAAAACGATGGTACACGTATTGGATTTGGATCTGTAAAAACAGAATTATTACCGGTTTTTAATCCGAAGAAAAAGAAGTAGTATAAAAAATACAAAACTAGAACATGGAAGCTTGAACTTAGAAGGATACCCCTTTTAATTTCAAGCTTTTTGTTTTATATGTTCTTCGGAATTTATAAAATATAAATGTTTCGTTTTTAGTATGGCACGTAATTTGGAATTACTAGTTGAAGATCCCGAAACGAGTTCGGGATCAGTTCAGCTAACCATGTTGCTAAATCCTATAGGATTTGTAACATAGAGTTTCACTAAAATCTAGAATTATGAGGCAATTACTACTCACAACAGTACTTTTTCTGGTACTAACATCATGTAACGGAAGAAAACTAGTGGAAAGCGCTATTAATCAGGGCAACTATGACCAAGCAATCAATGATGTGTTAATAAAACTCGAAAACAACAAAGACAATAAGCGTAAGCAGGACTATATCGTAATGCTTGAAGATGCTTACCACAAAGTTTTAAAGGAAGATTTACGAGATGTCGTACATTTAAAAAAAGATGGAAATCCTGAGCAATACAAAGCGATTTACGAAACTTATTTAGATCTAGAAGCAAGACAAAATGCGATTAAGCGCGTCATGCCTTTACAAATAAGTGGTAGAAATCTTGATTTAAAATTCAATGATTACACCTCGGAAATCGTCGACTACAGGTATAGGACATCAGATTATTTAATTGGCCAAGGGATCACGCTTTTAGATTCTGAAGATAAGTACAATGCTAGACAAGCATACGATATCTTTAATTATGTAGAACGTATCAATCCGAATTTTGAGGACACTAGAAATCTTATAACCGAAGCTCACAATAAAGGCACCGATTATGTTATGGTTTCTATTGAAAACCAAACAACACAAATCATTCCGCAGCAATTAGAGGCCGATTTATTGAACTTTGATACATACGGATTAAATGAATTTTGGACGGTTTATCACGCTCAGCACATTTCCGAAGTCAATTATGATTTTGAAATGCAATTGCAATTAAAGCGTATTAATATTTCGCCAGAGCAAGTAAACTCTAGACAAGTATTAAAGCAAAAAAACATAGTTGATGGTTGGGAATACCAAACAGATACTCATGGCGATGTGATGGTGGATAGTCTAGGCAACAACATAAAGATTGATAAGATTGTTACTATTAGAGCGCGATACTTTGAGGTTAATCAATTTAAATCAACACAAGTTATTGCCGATGTGGTGTATACAGATTTAAGAACAAACCAAGCTTTAGAAGCTTTTGCTATTGATAGTGAGTTTGTATTTGAACATTTCTATGCAACTGTTAGAGGTGACCAAAGAACGTTGAACAGACAAGAACATGAATTAACTAGAAACAGAAGACTCCTCTTTCCTAGCGATGCACAAATGGTATATGACACTGGTGAAGACATCAAGTTAAAATTGAAAGATATTATTAGCTCTTATAGAATAAAAAGAGGCTAAAATTATTATAACAAACTCTCAAAGTAATTGCTTTGGGAGTCTTTTTGTAAGAATAACAATCTAAAGATTAAAGAGATTAAATCTCAAAATAAGTGCTAAACAATTTTAAAGTATTAAAGGTTATTATATTTTTACCCTAAATACTGAACTAAACCCGATTCTAAATGAAAAAATATCTACTTTTAATTACGATGGCAATTGTAATAGTGGCCTGTAATACGACCAAGAGCATTGAAAAACAAGTTAATAATGGCAACTACGATATTGCCATAAATGATGCCTTGAGAAAATTGAGTAACAACAAGTCTAAAAAAAGCAAACAAGCCTCTATATTATTATTAAAAAACGCATTCAATAAAGCAACTAAGAGAGATTTAGATCGAATTTCATATTTAAAAAAAGATGCAAACCCAGAGAATTTTGAAGATATTTATGGTCTATTCCAAAAATTAAATAACCGTCAGGAACAGATTAAACCTATACTTCCACTCTATTATAGTGGTAAAGAGGTTAAGTTTCAATTTAGTGATTACACCGCACAAATTATTAAATACAAAGAGGAAACGACTAATTACCTATATGGTAAAGCTATAATTTTACTAGAGACTGATGATAAGTTGAATGCAAGACAAGCTTATAATGATTTTAAATATATAGATAAAATAAACCCTAATTATAAAGATGTAAATGCACTCACAAATGATGCGTTATACAAAGGTCAGGATATTATACTTATAACTCTCAAAAATAATACAGAGCAAATAATACCCCAACGATTAGAAACAGATTTACTAAACATAAGCACATATGGATTAAATGATTTATGGACTATTTATCACAATGAAAAAGTAGCCGATTTAAATTATGACTATACTTTATCTTTAATTTTTAAAGATATTATAATGTCCCCAGAACACATAAAAGAGCGACAAATTATTCAAGAAAAACTCGTGAAAGACGGTTTTAAATATGTATTAGACAGCAATGGCAACGTAAAAAAAGATTCTTTGGGTGATGATATAAAAGAAGATAAATTCACAAAAGTCACCTGTGAGTATCTAGAGACTCGTCAATTTAAAACATCGACTATAGTCGCAACTGCAGAATATACAGATACAAAAACGAAGCAACTGATAGACCGCTTTCCTATAGAAAGTACATTTTTATTTGAACATTTTTTCGCTACATATCAAGGGGACAAAAGAGCCATAGACGGTGTGTATTTAGATTATATTACTAATCGAGTTGTACCGTTTCCAAATACAGAACAAATGATTTTTGATACAGGTGAAGATTTAAAAATCAGACTAAAAGAAATTATTACTAGATATAATTTTAAAGGTTAAAAAAGGTACTAGAATTGGCACATTTTCTAGTGATCACTTTACTTTAAAAATCATACAATGTTGCCATGGTAAGTTATCAATATTGTTTTCTAAGACAAACCCAGCAACTGCAAACTCTCTTATAGCTTGTTTTTCTGTCATTTTATGAATGGGTTTAATGGGAACGTTACCATCTTCGCCACGATACTCGATTAAAAATATTCTACCATTGGGTTTTAATGCTTTTTTGATGGATGCCAACATTTCTGCAGGATAATTAAACTCATGATACACGTCTACCATGAGTACTTTATCGATAGAATTTTCTGGAAGATTTTCACTTTGCTCACCACCTTTTATAGTTTCCACATTTTTAATGTTGTCAGCATTTATTTTATAATCCATAGCAACTAACATTTCTGGTTGAATATCAACAGCATAGATCAATCCTTTAGAAGCCATTTGCGCCATTTTAAAAACGTGATAACCAGAGCCAGCGCCAATATCTGCAATAACATCTGTAGAATAAATGTTCAGATTACTTAGTAATTTTGCAGTCTTTTCTTCCTCTTCGCGCTCTGTACGCTCCAACCATCCGATTCCCTGATAACCCATAACATAGGCGATTTCTCGTCCCATATACCATTTACCAATACCATTGGGATTATCTTTTTTATAAGTATACGTATGTTTAGCTTCACGGTCTTGAGCATATGAGTTGAAAGACGCTAGCAGCATTATTGTAAAAAAAGTAAAGTACGTTGTTTTTTTCATTCTAAATCTTCTAACTAATAAATCATATAACGAAATTAACTCATTAACTATTTGAAAAAAAATCCTTTAACGTTGCTATAACAAAATGTAAATTAACTAAGCTTCGTAAAATCAAAGTCTTCAATTTAACTATAAACTGATTGAACTGTTAAAGTATCATTTTATTAATTATTCATCTTTAGTTAATTGGTACACCTTATCTAATACTCTTGAAATAGCCATAGCTTCGTTCACAATTTCTTTAGGGTAATCATTAATATCAAGGATTCTAATGGCATTTCGATTTTGAAGCCTGCCCCCTTTAAGCTTATAGTCAAAGTCTATTTTATTTTTATTTATTATTTCACTAAAGTGATAGAGTTCATATGCCTCCGCAAGAAAATCAGTAAGTTCAATATCGTGAGTAGACACTACAACTATATTATTATTCTTTGTGAGTGCAGACAACACAGCTTTTCCAGCAGAAATACGCTCTACTGTATTTGTTCCTTTAAATAACTCGTCCAGAAGAAAAATATTTTTCTCGTTCTTTTCTCCCTCTATGATCATTTCTTTTATGGTTAGTACTTCTTCAAAATAATAACTTTTATCATTCAATAAATCATCACTTATTCGAATTGCTGAAAATACTCTAAGCAATGGAAAACTCATGAATTCTGCAAAACAAGTGTTGATTGTTAATCCTGTAATGACATTAAGTCCAACAGCACGAATAAAAGAGGTCTTACCAGACATATTAGAACCTGTGAGCAACACGGACTTATCAGTCATTGTAATGCTATTGGGAGTGCAGTCATAAATTAACGGGTGTCTCATTTTATGAGCTATAATTCCGTTACCACTTATAACAGTGGGTTTACAAGACACATCAATACCTGCTCTCAAAGAAGCAATAGAAATGAGCATATCAATATGACCAACAAATTTAAAAACGTCTTCTATATCATCTCTCTTGGTATCCAATCGTCTCAAAACTCCAAATAAAAACAAAGGTTCTATTAGAAATAATGTTTTAAATATTTCAAAGAGAAACCAAAATATGATTTGAAAATCTCCTTGTAATTTTGCTTCAAGTTGAAAGAGAGACATCCTACTTTTTACTTGATCTATTAATTTAATTGACGTCGGTAATTTTGTATTTAAACCTTTAAATAAAGGAAGACTATATAACGAAGTTGCTACTTTATTAAGATTTAATAATTGGGGAATAGAACTTACATATTGAAATAAGCTGTTTTTATTCCAAAAGTGAATGACACAATTCACACAAAACACACCAAGTAAAACAATAAAAAATAATGGATTTATAAATGACAAAATCAAGGATATGAAACTGGTAAACGAGAGGAGTTTCATTATAAAAAACCACTTTGGTGGTTTTACGTGTGGGTCTTGAAAAAGCGAAATCACATGATTCGCATCCTTGTAATTTAGTTTTTCGATCTTTTTTTGAACTGAAATTCTAAAGCCAGAATCTCTAGATAAAACATCAATTATAATCTCATCTAATTTAGTCTGTTCTTCATTACGCTCAATAGTACGAAGTTTATTATAAAGATATTGCTGACCAATTTTTGAATGTGTTCGATCTAAAAACGTGTATAAATCTTCAAAATCTAAATCATTACATGTTTTATCAGATAACACCTGATGTGCTTTAGAATTGTCTTTATTTCTAAAATATTTACCAATTAGTTCAAAATCAAAGGAATCCTCTTTCAGTTGTCCAAAAGAATTATTTAATCTAACATCAACTTTGTCCTTTCGTTTAAACGAAATCTTTGAAAATGTGTGCTTAATTTGAAATAAAATATTTCGTATCATTAACTAGTTAGTATCACAGTTCTTAACCATGTTACAAGGTCGTCATTAAAAAAGTCTAAACAAAGGTCTCTAAATCCAATTCACCAATCGCACCATGAGAAGCATGTCCAACCGTAGTTCCGTTTTTTATGATAACTAATTGAGGAGATTGATGTAGCACTTGAAATTTGTAACCAACTTCATTAGACACCTCTCTGTAACTCAACAAGTCTAAATAATAGAGGTCTAAATTAACATCCAAATTATAAGCACTAACAAATTGTTTCATTGCCATCTTACTAATTCCACAAGTTGTTGAATGTTTAAAAATCACTTGCGTCTTCGTTTGTGATTGCTTTTCTATTTCTGCCAACTGCGCAACTTCAGTTAACGCTTGCCAAGGCAATACTTTTTCTTCTTTAGGCTCTGAAGAACCAAATACATTTTTAAATAACCCCATCTATAACTAGTTTATAATTCCCGTAAAAACGGGAAGCTCATTATTAATTCTATTACTATAAGTCGTACCCAATCTCGAATCTTACAAGCCGTCGTTTTATAACTTTTAAATTACAAAATTAATGCTTTATAAATTTAAAGGTTTGGCTAATTCCGTTACCAAAAGACAAAGTTATAAAATAAACACCTGTATTGAGAGATGAAGCATCGTAAATAAGATTTTCATTATCTATTAAATACTGTGTTTTAAAAATAATGCGACCACTTATATCTGCCACCTGCAAATTGGTTTTTGTGTTTGTAAATTGACTAGTTTGAATATGTACATTATCTTGAACTGGATTTGGATAGAAACTCACTTTATTATCCTCAATATCTGATATAGTTAATGTTGTTTCTTGATATATTCTAACGTAATCTATTTCCATAGCATCTTGATTAAAGCCAGGTTGTATATCGCCTCCTAAACTACCTCCCATCGCAACATTGAGTAAAATATAAAACTCCTGATTAAATGGATTTACCGAATCCATTTGGTTCACCAAAACATCATCCATATAAATCTTCATATTATCTTCATTCCATTCTAAAGCATAAACATGCCAATTTTGAGAGGTATCTGTATTTGTTGAAGCTATGCTGCTACTATTGTACTCGTAGCCATTACCATTGTCCCAATGCCATGTTGCTAAAATTTGAGTCTTTGGAACATTAGGCTCCATAATATCAATTTCCCCACACGAAGGCCATGACGTATCTCCAAAACCTTCATTATCCCAATGACCACCATCTTCATTTATATTTTTTCCTAACAACCAAATAGCTGGCCAAGTACCAGCAATTGAGGGTAATTTAGCGCGCACTTCAACACGACCGTACTGAAAAGAAAATTTAGAATTTAATCTGGCAGACGTATATTGTTTCGTAATACCTTGATCATTAAATGCTTCACCTTTTGCTAAAACTTTCAAACTACCATTATCCACAAACGAATTATCTAATCTATTCGTATAATGTTGTTGTTCACCATTTGCCCAACTATCGCCAGCAATTAATTGAGTCTGCTGAAACCATTTAGAACCGTCAATAGCCCCAGTTCCATCAAATTCATCAGACCATACTAAGTTATCATAAACAGGGTCATTAGATACAGTATCAAAATGGAGTACATCATCTAAATAAGCTAGAACATAATCGTTATTGTTTTCTCCATTAACTTGAATGACGACCCTATTAAAGTCGGTTCTTTGAATTGGTGGAAGCGCGTTAGGATCTAGATTTAGATAATTATCGTTTTCAAAGTCAAAAGTAACCTCTTGCCATTGATTTAAAAGTAGGGGCTTTATAATTTCACTTTGAGTCATCCATGGTGCTCCTTGATTTTCATCTTGAAGCTTTAGAGAAATTTGATTAATTTGATTTCCTGTTAAACCATTTGAAGGCACATATACTTTTAAACTGAAACTGTTTTTAGTTGATAAATCAAAATTCGTATTTACATCAAACTGCACATTAGCATATTGTCCACCAATATCATGATATTCTAAGACAGTACTAGACATATTAATTCCTTGTTGGTACAAATTTGAAAAATTGACATTGATATTACAATTATCACCATACCATGATGAAATGGTTCCAGAACCTTCAAAGTCATCTTCAACAACTTGAGCATTAACTTGGATCGTAAAGACTATAAATAGAAGGTAGAAATAACGCATAATTACTTTTTTTCAAAAATATTACTAACGTTTTAAATTCATCAATATTCTAACCATACAAAACCTATACATAATGAGCATATTATGTTAAAAAACAATCCAACAGACAAAATGTCCTGCAATTCAATAGTTTAAATGACTTTTTGTCTCTTAAATCTTACATTTCACTATTGGTAAGATTATTGACCTGAAGAAATTATAAAACTGAAATAAATGATTAATATCATTCCTAATCATAACTAAGAGTCTTAATTTAGATTCCTAAATTAAGACGAAATGATAGTCACTAAAAACCACATATATAATGAACTTTAATAATTATACCATAAAATCGCAAGAGGCTATACAGCAAGCCCAACAGCTTACTCAAAGCTTAGGACAACAACAAATAGAAAACGAGCACATTATAAAAGCCATTTTTGAAGTTGACGAAAATGTATTACCCTTCATTCTTAAAAAACTGAATGTCAATATTGAAATTTTAAAATTAGCTTTAGACAAACAAATAGAAAGTTTTTCAAAAGTTTCAAGAGGTGAATTAAATATCTCCAGAGAGGCCAGTAATACACTTAACGAAGCATCAATCATCGCTAAAAAAATGAATGATGATTATGTTTCCATAGAACACCTAATATTGGCTATTTTTAAGTCTAAGAGTAAGATTGCACAAATGTTAAAAGATCAAGGTGTTACCGAGAAACACCTAAATGCAGCAATTGAAGAACTGCGAAAAGGTGATCGCGTTATCTCTCAAAGCCAAGAAGAGACTTACAATTCACTTAATAAATATGCAAAAAATTTAAATCAGTTAGCAAAAGACGGAAAACTAGATCCTGTGATTGGTCGCGATGAAGAGATTCGACGAATTCTTCAAATTTTATCTCGTAGAACCAAAAACAATCCAATTTTAGTGGGAGAACCTGGAACTGGTAAAACTGCTATTGCTGAAGGTTTAGCTCATAGAATTGTAGATGGCGATATTCCAGAGAATTTGGTAGATAAGCAAATCTTTGCACTTGATCTGGGAGCACTGATTGCAGGCGCAAAATTTAAGGGTGAGTTTGAAGAACGCCTAAAAGCGGTCATAAAAGAAGTCACAGACAGTGATGGAGACATCGTTCTCTTTATTGATGAAATACATACTCTTGTTGGCGCAGGTGGCGGTCAAGGCGCCATGGATGCAGCGAACATTTTAAAACCAGCTTTAGCTCGTGGCGAATTACGTGCTATTGGTGCAACGACTTTAGACGAATATCAAAAATATTTTGAAAAGGACAAAGCTCTAGAGCGTCGTTTCCAAAAAGTGATGGTTAATGAACCAGATACTGAAAGTGCTATTTCTATTCTCCGTGGCATTAAAGAAAAATATGAAACACACCACAAAGTTCGCATTAAAGACGAAGCAATTATTGGTGCTGTAGAATTATCTGAGCGTTATATCACCAACCGCTTCCTACCAGATAAAGCTATCGATTTAATGGATGAAGCTGCTGCTAAATTGCGTATGGAGATCAACTCCAAACCAGAAGAACTCGATGTTTTGGATCGTAAAGTTATGCAACTAGAAATTGAGATTGAGGCTATTAAACGCGAGAAGGATGAATCGAAATTAAAATCTTTACGTGCCGATTTGGCAAATCTTAAAGAGGAACGTAATGAGTTAAATGCAAAATGGAAAAGTGAAAAAGAAGTCGTTGACAATATTCAATCAATAAAAGCAGATATCGAAGACTATAAGCTAGAAGCAGAACGTGCTGAGCGTGAAGGTGACTATGGAAAAGTTGCAGAAATACGCTACGGAAAAATTAAAGAATCTCAAGAAGCCCTTGAGAAATACCAGAATGAATTAAAAGAAAATAAAAGTGAAAATTCTCTTATTAAAGAGGAAGTTACTTACGAAGATATTGCTGAAGTTGTCGCGAAATGGACAGGTATACCTGTGACCAAAATGCTACAGAGTGATCGCGAGAAACTCCTAAAACTAGAAGACGAACTCCATAAACGTGTGGTTGGCCAAGAAGAAGCAATTACCGCTGTAAGTGATGCTGTGAGACGCTCTCGAGCAGGCTTACAAAATCCAGCAAAACCAGTAGGAACCTTTCTTTTCTTAGGGACGACAGGTGTTGGTAAAACAGAACTTGCCAAAGCTTTGGCAGAATATCTATTTGATGACGAAAATGCGATGACTAGAATAGATATGAGTGAGTATCAAGAAAGCCATAGTGTAAGTCGTTTAGTCGGAGCCCCTCCAGGGTATGTTGGTTATGATGAAGGCGGACAATTAACCGAAGCAGTTAGACGTAAACCCTATTCTGTAGTGTTACTAGATGAGATTGAAAAAGCGCATCAAGATACTTTTAATATTTTATTACAAGTATTAGATGAAGGTCGATTGACAGACAATAAAGGACGTGTCGCCGATTTCAGAAATACCATAATTATTATGACCTCAAATTTAGGAAGTCAAATCATACAGGAGCGTTTTGAAGCAACAAAAGATGTTCTGTCAGCAATTGAAGCTGCAAAAGTGGATGTTCTAGGCTTATTAAAACAAAGTGTTCGTCCCGAGTTTTTAAATAGAATTGATGATACCATTATGTTTACACTTTTAACAAAAAGTAATATTAAAGATATTGTTGGTTTACAATTAAAAGGTCTACAAAAAATGCTGGCAAAACAAGGGATCACTTTTGACGCAACACCAGAGGCTATTTCTTATTTAGCCGAAAAAGGCTACGACCCAGAATATGGAGCGAGACCAGTAAAGCGAGTCATTCAAAAAGAAGTACTCAATGAATTAAGTAAAGAAATATTATCAGCTACAATAACAACAGATAGTATTATTCTGCTCGATGCTTTTGATGATACATTAGTATTTAGAAATGAAACAAGTGTTGTTGCTGAAGAATATTAAAATAATGCTGTAACATTTTTAGAATATTACAGTCTTTTAAGTGGTTGGTTAGTTGAAAAGCAACGTGAATTTTAGAAATAAAATGAGCGTTGCTTTTCTGTTTTAAATGCTTGTTTTGTATCGACTAGTTTTGTATATTATACATAATAACCAAACTTAACAATCTATGGGAATGTTTCACTATTATGATATTGGTCACGCAGAAGTTTTTATTTTCGATGACTTTTTAATTAAACAAGTTCGAGAAGGAGAATTAGTGGACAAAGAAGAGACACTAGAATTTAAAGTTATTTTAAATGAGCATTTTAAAGGTAAAAACATGGCCTATATTTCAAATAGAGTTTTTTCCTATGCCGTAAATCCTTTGGTTTACAAAGAAGCCGATAAAATACCCAATTTAGTTGCTATAGCTATTATTCCTAGTAATGAAAAAACACATCCTAGTGCTAAATATGAAAGTCAGTTTTATGACGGTCCATTTGGAATTTTCAAAAACTTAAGTGACGCTATTCAATGGGTCCATAAAATTATAGAAAGAGAAAATAGCGAATTGAATATTAAAACTATGTAGCCATCAATACTAAAATAGTGAAACAAAAAAAGGCCACAACGCTATGACCTTTTAATTTCAAAAGTATAATTTAATTATAACTTAAAACCTGCCCCAAAACCTACTATGAATGGGTTAATTTCTACCTCTGCTTTATTTACCGAATCATTATTAAGAGTTACATCTGTTTTTAAGAATAATTTCTTAATGTCAAAGTTTAAAAACCATTTATCATTTAAGTTGTAATCCACTCCAGCCTGAAATGAAAAATCAAAAGCGTTATCATAGTCAATATCATCAATATCTCCGGCGTCTTCACCATAAAAAATTGTATAGTTTATAACAGCTCCTGCATAAGGTTTACATTCATCTGCGTAGAAATGGTATTGTAAGTTAAGTGATGGGGGTAATAACCAAACATACCCTAAATCTGCTCCATTTTATATTTGAACTTCATGCTTGGTCGTTGCTAAAATTAATTCGGCTGCTAGATTTTTATTAAAAAAATAGGTAAAGTCTACTTCAGGAACAAAAGTTGTCGAGATATCTACGTTGGCACCATCAATATCATCCTCAGGAGAAGGTACTACAGCTATTACTCTAAAGCGAGCCTGCCATTTACTATAAGTTGCATCATCTGTTGTGTTTGCGTCTTGTGCGTTAACATTAGTTAAAGAAAAAAGACGGGTCATTAGTCATCCAAAAATTAATTTTTTCATAATACTTCGTTTAATACTTACACAAACTTAGAACTATATCACAAGGAAAATCATGACAAAAATCATAGTCTATTTTTTGTTTTGTTCAGGTTTATTTTATAGCAAAAAAAATCAATACAATTAACGAAGCAAATCAAAATATTTACAAGAATTAGAGTAAAAGTGTCTGATGTACAACAAACAAAATTTCGTGAAATAGTCTTAAGAATTAAGTATAGTTTTAATCGCTCTACAGAAATTTTAAGTTGTGTTTTAAATCACTTTATATTAATTTCAATATTAGATGTTGGAGCAATATCTATAAATAGAGCCTTACCCTTTTCAGAATTTAATAGTTCTGGAAATTCTTTATCCAAGACGCTTAACATTACGTGAATTACTGTTGATGCTAATGTTGAGACACCTAACAGACAAGTTATACTTACATTTTTACTACTCACGTCCTCTGTGCCAAATTGAAGTTCACGTTATTCAAAATCATTTTTATTTATAATCTGAACACCTTATCCCGCGACCAAAATCCCCCATTCATCACTTTTTGCGTCTTTATGAAATTTCCGAAGTTTACCTCAGTACCTCTATTTATTCTGCTAGGTACTATTTTTATTCAGAAGTTCTAACGTTAGCAATTAAAGGGAACCAATCTTTCCTTTTTTAAATACTCTCTGTGTATGCTATAGAACCAAACATAACGTATGTTTTTCATTACCTCAAAACGTTTCTTAAGGTACTTGACATTATCGTCACCAAATACACAGCTATGATCTGGTACATATTTTATAAAATCTTCTGGAGATTCGATTAAACCTTGAGCAACTAAGTAGGACCAAAATTGCTTAGACATTTCAAACTGATTACAAATATCAGTAGCATTTTTTATGGATACATCTCCATTCTATTTCGTAGTGCAATAATTCAACTCACACAACGCAGAATGACCTGTTCCAGCGTTATTCCAAGCTGCAAGACTCTCTGATGCAACATCATCTAATTGCTCTTATATTAAAATCTTAATCTTTGGATCAAAAAGTTTTGCCATCAAGGCTAAGGTCGCACTCATAATACCAGCACCAATACAAATTATATCGCAGTCCTTTTTAATATGGATAGATGACGTATTCATAAAAATAATTTTACAGAATTTGATTAAGTTTTTGTAACATTTAAAATTAAAATAGTACTAATGACTAAAATTAAAAAACCATGAAAACATCTATTTTTACTTTTATTATCACACTGAGTACTGTCTGTAGTTTACATGCTCAAGACCTCGAAAAATCACTGCTTTGGAAAATCTCAGGTAATGACTTAACAGAAACATCATATCTCTATGGAACCATACACATAACTTGTGATGCGTCCTTAGATGCAAATGTACAAAGCGCGTTAGAAGAGACTCAACTTCTTGTTTTAGAAATAGATATGGATGATCCTTCTATGCAAGCATCTATGATGAAAGGGATGTATATGAAAGACAATACAAGCCTAAAAGATTTAGTAACTAATGAAGAATATGTATTGATTTCAAAATTTATAAATGAACAAATGGGAATGCCTCTAGAGGCACTTGCTAATATGAAACCCTTTTTCTTAACTGCCATGTTTTACCCTAAATTATTAGGATGTCCTGTACAATCCTATGAAGAGGCGTTGATGAAAATAGCTCATGAACAAGGCGAAGAAGTCTTAGGCTTAGAGACCGTTGAGGAGCAACTAAATGTGTTTGATGAGATTCCTTACAAGGATCAAGCAATAGATTTGTTACGCTCTGCTAAAGACGAACTGGCTTATGATAAAGCATCATTTGACAAACTTATGCAGTATTATAATGATAAAGACATTGAAGGTATGATTACAATGATGGAAGAAGACAAAAATCTAAGCACATCAAAGCATATAGATAAGATGCTAAACAATAGGAATAAAAATTGGATCTCTAAAATTAGTGATCACGCAAAAAAACAACCAACCTTTTTTGGTGTTGGTGCTGCGCATCTTGCTGGAGACAATGGGGTAATAAAACTACTTAGAAAAGCTGGTTTTACTGTTAAAGCAGTTTTATAGTACTAGTTAAAAAAGACACTTAACCCTTTCATTGAGAGTGTTTTTTGTTTAAAATATATTTTAATCCAAGACTCACACAATAAAACTTTAGTCATTATGGTTATGAATATTAGATTTAATGACTAACTTTGTTTTGCTATTAGTTCCCAAACTTACAAACATTACAATACCGTTGATTCTTCTTCAAATCAAGAATCAATACTAATTACACCTACTTGAACATGAATATTAATTCGCATATTGACCACACGCTTTTAAGCGCCACAGCTACCGAACGAGACATTATTGATCTTTGTAATCAAGCTAAGAAACATCAATTTTATTCCGTTTGTATTAATAGTTGCTACATACCTCTTGCAAAACAATTACTCAAAGGCTCGCATGTAAAAATATGCACTGTGGTTGGTTTTCCGCTCGGGGCAACAGCAACTTCCTCTAAAGTTTTTGAAGCTAAACAAGCTATAAGTGAGGGTGCTCACGAGATAGATATGGTCATGAACTTGGGCCTTTTTAAAAGTAAAAATTATGTTGAAGTTTTTAAAGATATTCAAGACGTAAAATCCGCCATAGGCAAAACTCCACTAAAAGTTATTCTCGAGATAAGTGAGTTATCAAAAAATGGAATTGTAAAAGCCTCAGAAATTTGTTTAGACGCAAAAGTAGATTTCATTAAGACTTCTACTGGGTTTACCAAAAGCGGGTCCACACTTACCGCTGTGAAAATCATGAGAAAGACAGTTAGAAAAAATTGTAAAATTAAAGCCTCTGGAGGCATTATGGACTATGAAACTGCTAGAAAATATATTGATATTGGTGTGGATCGCATAGGAACCTCAAAAGGAGTTGCTATTTCTAATGGAGAATTATCACATGCAGACCACTAAATTTAGCCAGTCTTTAATGCTATTCTAACAAAGAGTTTTTATATTTGGTAACATTAAATTATCAAATTATGAAGTCTCTTTTCACAGTACTACTAATCATTACGTTTTGCTTACCTAGTTGGTCACAAGAAGACACGAGCACTAATGAAACAACAACATATTACTTTATTCGTCACGCAGAAAAAGACAGAAGCGATAAAACCAATAGAAACCCAGATCTTAATAAATTAGGAAAAAAACGAGCTAAGAAATGGGCCAAATATTTTAACAAAATCAACATTGATGCTATTTATTCTACCCATTACAACCGCACTCAGCAAACCGCTCAACCCATAGCAAAAAATAAAAAACTAGAAGTTTCAGATTATGATCCTAGAGCTTTATATTCAGAAGAATTTATTAAAGCCACTAAAGGAAAAAGAGTACTAGTTGTTGGTCACAGCAACACAACACCAGCATTTGTAAATATAATTTTAGGAAATAAAAAACACAAGGATATTGATGATAATGATAATAGCAAATTATTTCTTGTTACTATTTCTGGAGAAAAAATCACAGATAAAGTGCTTACGATTAATTAAGCTGCACTGCGATATTCTCTAATTCTATTTTAGAGATCATTTTTAGTTTTCCTTTTTCAAATAATTGAGGTAAACTTATCAGTGAAATAGAGCTGTCTACTGGCTTATAATTATTATAATCTACAAATCGTAGTCCGTTTACATATCGTTCATTATAAGCTTCCCTAAAACGAATTCCTTTACCATCGCTTTCCTTGTAAGAGTAGGCTAAATAATCAACCTTATTCGTTTCTTTATTTATCCAATACATAAAAACATCCTCAAAATCTTCTCCTCCACCATATTGATTAAACGTCACTTTAACGGCATAATAGCTATTGTTTTTTAATAAAACATCTTCCAATAACGTCTTTTTAACTGCAAGGTCATTTAGTCCGTATGGCAACACTGCAAAATAATGTACAGAATTCACAGAAGCTGAATATTTCACAGCCATAGAATCAGGAACCGATATTGGAAAGTCGTTTATAAAACGTTGAAAATCAACGCTACTTAAAACATCCTTCACAGAGTCATTGTTTTTATTTATCATATGCCGACTTAGAACTCGGCCATCAAAATCACGAATAGAAGTATATTTAGTCGCTCTAAAAGTAAATTCTATGACTGATTCATCAAACTTCTTCCCTCCTGAAACCTCAATCGTTTTATCAATAATGGATTGCACTTTCTGAGTTTCTGCGGAAACATCTTGCTTCACATCTTTACAATTTAGAAGAAAAAAAGCACCTAATGCGAGTATGGCATATTTCATTTTTATTTATAATTTATAAGTCCTTATAACACGAAATCTATGTCGGAAGTTATGGTTTTTACTTTCATGTATTCAAGAATAATTTAATAATTTAAATTGTCGACACTTGTGATTTTACAAAATTACGAGAATCGCTATTTAATATTCTTTAAATTGACGATTGATTCAAACCATAGCTATTATTCTATCAAAATTCTATAACTTTGTAACCTATGCAAAAACCAGTAAACATAAAGAATAAAAAAGCAAAGTTTGAGTATGAGATTCTCGATACTTACACTGCTGGCATTGTATTAACTGGAACTGAAATTAAATCAATTAGAGACAGTAAAGCTTCTATAGCCGAAGGTTTTTGTGAGTTTAACGATCGTAGTGAGTTATTTGTCATCAATATGACCATACAAGAGTATGTGTTTGGTAATTACTACAATCACAAACCTAAAGCAGAACGCAAACTGCTACTCAATAAAAGGGAACTTAAAAAACTAGAAAAAGAGGTCAATATCAAGGGTAATTCTATCATTCCGCTTCGACTATTTGTCAATGAGAAAGGATTGGCAAAGCTTGATATTGCTTTAGGGAAAGGTAAAAAACTCTTCGATAAACGCGACAGTATAAAAGACCGTGACAACAAGCGAGATTTAGATCGTATAAAGAAAATCTACGATTAGTTTATGAGTTGATATTAAAATTGTTGTAGAGAAACATTTAACAAAACTATTCGTTTTATTTATGATTGTTTAACAATTGACATTTAATTAAATGTCTAAGTTTGACAACGCTAGGCAACCTTTTTGCAAAAAAAGTGCGACCAAACATATTAAAACCATCAATCAACATAAATAAAAAGAGTATGCTAAAAATCGTTATCGTTTTAAAAAACGAATCCCAGCGAACAGCATGTGACCTATAAACAAGAATAAACACACCACCACATGAAAAACAAACTACTCTCTACACTTACACTTTTGTGCGCATTCGCTTCATTTGCTCAAATTAAAGGAACCGTTACAGATGACAAAAATCAACCGTTACCCTTCGTAAATATTTATCTCGAAAACACCTACACTGGAACAACCAGTAACGAAGATGGCTATTATGAACTCAATGTCACCGACATTAAAAATCATACCGTTGTATTTCAGTATTTAGGTTATAAGACCGTTAAGAAAAATGTAGACATTCAAGCCTTTCCATTTAGGTTAGATGCTGTTCTTTTAGAAGAAGAAGTGTCTCTTGATGAGGTTGTCATAAATTCCGAAGAAAATCCAGCTAATAAAATAATTCGTGCAGCTATTGCCAAACGAAAAGAGAATCTTGAGAAGATTAATAGTTATAAAGCTGATTTCTATTCTCGTGGATTAATTAGAATTAAGGAAGCACCAGAAAAAATATTAGGACAGGAAATCGAAATTGATGGTCTAGATTCTACAAGAAGTGGTGTCATCTATCTTTCAGAAACGGTTTCTAAATTAGAATATTTACGTCCCAATAAACTTAAAGAAAAAATATTGGCTTCTAAAGTTAGTGGCGACAGCAAAGGCTTTAGTTTTAATAATGCTATTGATGTAGAATTTGATTTGTATGAGAATACGATTGAACTGGGCAACCAAATCATCTCTCCTATTGCCAATAATGCTTTTGGGTATTATCGTTATAAACTAGAAGGTGTTTTTTATGATGATAGAGGCAACCTCATCAACAAAATCAAAGCAACACCTAAAAGAAAAAACGATCCGGTTTTTGAAGGATTTATTTATATAGTTGAAGATCAATGGACCATTTATGCTGCAGAATTAGATATCTCAGGAACGCAATCCAGACTTCCTGCAGTAGAAAAAATCACAATTACTCAAAACTATACGTTCTCAGAAAACGATAATATATGGGCTAAAATATCTCAAAATATAGATTTTAAATATGGGCTCTTCGGAATCAAAGGAGATGGTCGTTTCACTGCTGTTTTTAGTAATTATGAATTTAATCCTGGCTTAACTAGGAAAGATTTTTCTAGAGAAATCGTATCCTTTGCAGATGAAGCTAACAAAAAAGATTCTACATTTTGGAACACTATTAGACCCGTTCCTTTGACCACGGAAGAAATCACAGATTATATCAAAAAAGATAGCATTCAAATTGTAAAAGATTCTAAAGTCTATAAAGATTCGGTAGATACGGTTAAAAATAAATTTAAGCTAGGAGATATTATTGGAGGCTATAATTATACCAATACATTTAAAAACTGGAGTGCAGGAATTAATTCTCCTATTGAAGCCATCAGTTTTAATACAGTACAGGGTTGGAATGCTAATTTAGGCACCTATTACACAAAAAGCTTTAACGATAACGAACGTTATTTATCTATTGGTGGAAATCTAAATTACGGCTTTAGTGATGACCGTTTAAGAGGAACACTTTATGCGCAATATAAATTTAACAACAAAAGCAAACCCTATTTAACACTTGCAGGTGGTGTGACAACTCAGCAATTTAATTCTAGTGAGCCCATTTCTAAACTGATTAACACTTCCTTTTCTTTATTTTCTGAACAGAATTTCATGAAAATTCATGAAAACAGTTACGTCCAAGCCTCCTACTCCAATGAGTTTTTTAATGGTTTTAGACTCAATACTAGCTTGAGTTATCAGCGTCGACAAGCCTTATTCAATACCACAGATCAAGCTTGGTATCCAAAAGACGATAGAGCATATACCAGCAATAATCCACTAGATGAATCTGCTTTTGGGATTGCTCCTTTTGCAACACATAACATCATGAAATTTGCAGTAGATGCTCGTATTAATTTTGCACAAGATTACTTGAGCTATCCTGACGGAAAATATAATGTTTCAAGCGGAAAACATCCAACACTAAGAGTTGGGTATGAAAAAGGTTTTTCGTCAACAGTTGATGATTATAATTTTGATCAAGTAAAAATTCGTATCTCTCAAGGTTTGAATATTGCAGATAAAGGTCGTTTTGACTACAATATTAAAGCCGGTAAATTCTTTAATGGAGATGATATTGCTTTTGTGGATTACCAGCATTTTAATGGTAATCAAACACAAATTGGTCAAGGTTCATACCTCGACGTTTTTAATAATTTGCCTTACTATTCAGCGAGTACTAATGATTCTTATTTAGAGATACATGCAGAACATGATTTTAATGGTTTTCTCCTCGGAAAAGTGCCCTTATTAAAAAAGCTCAACTTTAATTTGGTCCTTGGCGCTCATACATTAGCAACTCCAGATAACACTCCTTATCAAGAATACACGATTGGTTTAGATAATATTGGCTGGGGAAAATTTAGATTCTTAAGATTAGATTATGTGCGTTCGTATCAAAGTGGGTTTCAAAGCGACGCCATTTTGTTTGGGTTGAAGTTTTTTTAAGATTATTTACTCAATTTTAACATTCTCAAAGCACCTTGAACAACTAAAGCAAAAACAACAGTTCCTATGATTAAATCTGGTTTGTTGGAGTCTAATACTTGTACTAGAATTCCAACTAAAATAACTCCGCATTTAATAATAACGTCATTAGAAGTAAAAACCATACTTGCTTTCATGTGCGCTTCATTATTACTTTTAGATTTCTGTAAAATGTAGAGACAAACACCATTTGCTATGAACGCTAAAACTGAAATCACAATCGTTGTAGAAAAGTTTGGTAATTCTTCAGCACCAAAAAAGCGCCTTAAGACTTCCATAAAACCAAAAACAGCCAATATAATTTGAAAAACATCTGCAAGCTTAGCAATTTTCTTTTTCTTGATTACTGTTCCTCCAACTGCTAAAAGACTTATCGCATACACAAAATAATCTGCTAGCATATCAAGACTATCTGCAAACAATCTCATGGATTTTTTAATGGGGTTTTTGTCATTTCTATGATAAAGAACACGAAGTTTATAATGAGAACTGTCCAAAGTAATTCTCTTTGATTGGTATCCTCCTCAAAATAGGTTTGATTTGTGTCCTCTGTTGAGGTTTTTTTGGAGCCTAACTTTAACTCGGTAAGTGAATTTTAGATGGTATCAATATTGCCAATATGAAATACATACAATCTTCCATTCGCGATATCAAATTCGAGATTTTTAATATTAGTAATCCCATCCAATTTCATACGAATCAAATTTTCTTCGGAAGGACAATCCATTTTAGATATTTCAAAATAGATTTTTGAATGGTATATTATTTTTTTATCAACTTAAAAGTTTCCTGTAACCTTTCCGAAGATACCTTAACAAAATACAGTCCTGAGGCAAGCTTAGACGTTTCTATTTGAGATTGATTAGTATAGTGAGCCACCTGCTTTCCGAAGAGATTATAAACTCTAACTTCAAAACTGGCTAACTGAAAGTCAATCCTAATGACGTCTTTAAACGGGTTTGGACCTACAGCAAGGTCTAACATTTCATTTTCGGTAACACTGAGCAAATCACATTCTGGATTCCCCGTTGATGATGCAGAAAACGAACCATTAATAACCGTCCAATTTTCCCAAATAACACCTTGAGAATTTGACCAATCTGTTAAGTCGATATAATTTTCAGCACTGTAGAGTCCCGGAATTTTAGCTACTTTAATCGCTTCGCCCCCTTGGTCCCATACTAATGGCTGACCGTCAATACAAGTTTCTGGCATAAAATCGCCAACACAATTAGCTTGTAAGAAGAACGCAAATTCTGGATAATCTGGATATTCTCCAAAAACATAAGCACGTCCTGCGTCGTTGATACAAACTGCTGTGTATTCGTTACAAGCAATCCCAAAAGCACGCATATTATTATCGGTTGAATAACGCGCTAAAAAAGCGGCGTGTCTTGCACGTCTATCTGGATCATCATAATGTGTATCTGTAATCACATGTTCTAAAAAAGGAATATCTAAAAAATCATTATAGCCCAAAGTCATCCGATTATGATAAGGGTTTGATAAGGCTTGTGCGTTTGTAACTGTTCCATTTTCTGCAGAAAAATAACCTCCTCCTAAAATGGCCATTCCAGCGCTCGTTCCTCCAATCACACCTTGTTTTGTGTTGATGAATGCATTAAGCGCATCTTCCATGGCATTGTCTTTAAAGTAGCTCACATAATCATATTGATCACCTCCAGCAAACCAAATAGCTTCGGCATTTTCTACTTTTTGAAGCACATAAGGATCTAATGCTCCTGCTTCATTATTAAAAACAAAAGTCGTCACAGAGTTGATACTTACGCCTAATCCTGAATACATATAATTATTATATCCATCACTTCCAGAAGCTCTTAAAACAACAACGTCGCCTCCATTAGCTTTTTCTAAAAACCAAATCATAGCATCATCATTTTCACTAGCTCCACCCATCATACAAACTCCAAATTGATGATTTGTTGTGATATCTGTCGCACTTCCTGTTGCGTATTCTGTATAGTTTTGTGCAACTAGTAGTTGTGTGAACAGTGTAAATAGTAGTGTGATTTTTTTCATTATATTTTTATTTTTCTCTCAAAGTATCAGAGATATATAGGTTTACTCATATGTTCAACTCATTGCTATATTTTATTTAAAAATAGCAATGAGTTTATTTTGAATAAGAGTATTCACAAAACAGATTGCGTCTTTGCAGCTCTTCTAGAACCCTAATTCTTATCCTCTAACAATGGTACAAACCTAAACTCACCAAACTCATGTTGTTCAAAATCCTTTGGTCCTTTTCTAATAAAGAGGGTCATCATTTGCACATCACCACCAACAGGAATAACCAAGCGACCACCAACTTTCAACTGACTTAATAAAGGCTTAGGCACAAAAGGTGCTCCAGCGGTAACAATGATACTATCAAAAGGTGCTTCGGTCTCTAACCCTATATATCCATCCCCAAAAACAAGTCTCTTAGCACGATAACCCAATTTAGGCAAAAACTTACTTGTTTTTTTATAGAGTTCGTTTTGACGTTCTATACTGAATACCTTTGCTCCTAACAAACATAATACGGCGGTTTGATACCCGCTTCCTGTACCGATCTCTAGAACGGTATCTCCTTGTTTAATTTGCATTAATTCTGTTTGAAATGCCACTGTATAGGGTTGTGATATGGTTTGGTCGGCAGCAATAGGAAAAGCTTTATCTTGATATGCATGGTCTAAAAAGCTAGAATCCATAAATAAATGCCTCGGAATTTTACCAATAGCAAGCAATACTCTCTCGTCCGTTATTCCTTTCGTTTTTAGAATATCAACCAATTTTTGTCTTAGGCCTTGATGTTTTAATGTGTCTTTCAAAGTAGTTAGGTTTGCTTTATAGTGTCTGGTCACAAACACCATGTAAAAATAACTGAAACATTTTTATACTGAAAGTTAAATGTAATCGAATTATCAACTAAGTATATTAGGTATATTTTTATCATTAATTTCACATAATTACACTATGAAAATCTTATTTTTGATAAAAATCATAAAACAATGCTAAAAGCTGGTGTACTTGGTGCTGGTCATCTAGGGAAAATTCATTTAAGACTGCTAAATCAATCTGATAAATATGACCTTGTTGGGTTTTATGATGCAGATGAAATTAACGGAAAAAAGGTGGAAGAAGAATTTGGTTACAACTATTTCAAAACCATGGATGCACTCATTGAAGCCGTTGATATGGTTGATATCGTAACACCAACGTTATCACATTATGAGTGTGCTAAAAAGGCCATTTCCTTTGGTAAACATATTTTTATAGAAAAGCCAATTACAAATACCGTTGAAGAAGCTGAGCACATTAGAGAATTATTAGCTGAACATGATATTCGCGGACAAGTAGGACATGTAGAGCGTTTTAATCCAGCGTTTATAGCGGTGAGAGAACAAATCAAAAATCCCATGTTTATTGAAACTCATCGTTTAGCAGAATTTAACCCTCGTGGCACAGACGTGCCTGTCGTTTTGGACTTAATGATTCACGATATTGATATTATCCTTAGTGTCGTTACATCTAAAGTTAAAAATGTCTCTGCAAGTGGTGTGTCGGTTATTAGTGATACACCAGATATTGCAAATGCTCGTATAGAATTTGAAAATGGTTGTGTCGCGAATCTTACTGCTAGTCGCATTTCATTAAAGAATATGAGAAAAACACGTTTCTTTCAAAAGGATGCTTACATCTCTGTAGATTTTTTAGAAAAAAAATGCGAAGTGGTTAAAATGAAAGATGCACCTACAAGTCCTGGTGATTTTGATATGATTCTTCAAAATGCAGAAGGCATTAAAAAGCAAATCTATTTTGACAACCCAGAAGTCGCTAATAACAATGCTATTCTAGATGAACTAGAAACGTTTGCCGATGCCATAAATAATAACACGACACCAATTGTAACACTTCATGATGGTACAGAAGCTTTGCGTGTGGCGACTATGATTATTAATCAATTTTAAACACTTACATTATGATGCAACTAATTACAGCACTATCAATATTAGTTTTAGGTTTAATTTATGTCTTTTCAATACGGAAGGATAAAAACAAAAATCCTGAAAACTAATAATTACTAGTGAAATTCACTTTTTTTAAGGGAATGAAAAATTAAACAATAGATTCCTATAGAGACGGGAATGAAAATCGGATGTGAAACTTAATTAATGAAAAAAAATAATGTACCAGCTGTTTTAATTACTGCTAGTATCCTATTAATAGCACTCAATGCTGCAACAACCGATGAATTCGATAATGGCTTTTGGATGCAAACTTTATCTGGTGTCCTATTGATATTAGCAATGCTACTAACAATTCGAAATAGAAATAAAACAAATTAAAATTCCACTTTCCTATGGACAGGATTAATTGGAATAAAAGACTCCCATCATCATGGGAACAAAAAATTAAAATTTTTTATGAAAAACATAGCTGTTATAGGAGCAGGAACAATGGGAAACGGAATTGCCCACACCTTCGCTCAATCTGGATTTAAAGTACAATTAATAGACATTAGTGAAGCTTCTCTTAAACGAGGCATGGATACTATTGCTAAAAATTTGGATAGAATGGTGTCTAAGGAGAAAATTTCCGAAGATGATAAAAAAGCAACACTTGACAATATTACAACATATACAGATATTACTGCTGGTGTTGAATATGCGAGTTTAGTTGTTGAAGCTGCTACAGAAAACATTGATTTAAAGCTTAAAATATTTAAACAATTAGACGACGCTTGTAGTGAAGATACCATATTGGCATCAAACACCTCTTCTATCTCAATTACGCAAATTGGTGCTGTGACCTCAAGACCAGATAAGGTCATTGGTATGCACTTTATGAATCCTGTACCCATTATGAAATTGGTTGAGATTATTCGTGGTTATAGCACAAGTGACGAAGTGACAAATACTATTATGGAGTTATCTAAAACATTAGGCAAAATCCCAACAGAGGTTAATGATTATCCTGGATTTGTAGCGAATCGTATTTTAATGCCAATGATCAATGAGGCTATTGAAACGCTATACAATGGCGTTGCTGGAGTTGAAGAAATTGACACCGTTATGAAATTAGGAATGGCACACCCTATGGGACCTTTGCAATTAGCAGATTTTATTGGTCTTGATGTGTGTCTTTCGATTTTAAATGTGATGTACGACGGATTCAAAAACCCAAAATACGCTCCTTGTCCGCTTTTAGTAAATATGGTAAGAGCTGGTAAATTAGGATCTAAATCTGGCGAAGGGTTCTATGATTATTCTGAAAGCAGAAAGGCGGAGCATGTTGCTGATCAGTTTAAGAAATAGTCACACTAAGCGTTGTTTTACAGCAGCAGAACACAATTTCTATTTATGATAAAAACGAAACCTTACAATTTAACAAAAGAAGAATACACAAATATTATTGTTAAAAAAAGGTTTAAAAAATCTTGGTGGCTTTATCTTTTAATGCTTCTTATATCTTTACTATTGGTCAAGATCTAAAAATCATGATACGCTTTTTGAGACCATGAACATGTCATTTGATAATTCCAATCTTTATTTTGAAAGAAGTGGAAATGAAACTAAAATCCCTTCTGCTAACATAGAGAAGGTGATTTCTGAAAAAGACTTTTGGCTGTTATATCTCCAACAGAAAGGAAGCTTTATATATGTTCAAAAAGATATTTTTTATTTAAAAACT